>NZ_CP054027.1:452500-835000 GCF_005862185.2 Rhizobium hidalgonense | reverse complement strand
CATGGGTCGATCTTGCAACGGCGAAGATCAGCGTCGACGGCCTGGTTATCGCCGCCGAGGCGAAAATCTATCTGATGCTCAATAAGCCTCGCGGGCTCGTCACCACCCGCCATGATCCCGAAGGCCGGCCGACGGTCTATGATTGCCTCAGGGATTTCGACATTCCGCATCTCTCCCCCGTCGGCCGGCTCGACAAGGCAAGCGAGGGCCTGCTGCTTTTCACCAACGATACCGAATTTGCCCAGATACTGCTCGATCCAGTTACGCATGTAACCAAGACCTATCATGTCCAGATCGATCGCATCATGGATGACGAAGCGATCGACGCCATGACATCCGGAATTCGCCATGACGGCGAGTTGCTGACGGCAACCGCCGCGCGCCGGCTTCGCCAGGGCGACAGGAACTCCTGGATCGAGGTCGAGCTCGACGAGGGCCGCAACCGCCAGATCCGCCGCATGCTGGAGGCGCTCGGGACCGAATGCCTTCGCCTCGTGCGCGTCGCAATCGGCGAGCTCGAGCTCGGCGAATTGCCGAAAGGCGCGGTGCGTGCGCTGACCGAGGCGGAATTGCAGTCGCTGCGGCGGAAAACCGGCATCGAAAAGGCAAGACGCAATTGACTAATGCGATGGAAATGGCGCCGCACGATTTCTGGCAGGAGATTGATCCGCCCGGCACCTTTGCCGTCGGCGGCGAATTCGCCTCCTTCTATGTCGCCGTGCTGGAAGACGGCCGCCAGCTTCGCCTGCCGATCCGCGTTTTGGCGGATGGCAGTCACGCCCTCGCCTCGCTGATCGTCAACCAGACAAGCTTCGCCGTGCTCGACACACTCGCCGAAGGCCTCGCCGAAAAGATCAGGCCCATGCGCATCGATGTCGTCGCTGGTCTGCCGACACTCGGCCTGACGCTTGCCGCCGCCGTGGCGCAGAAGCTCGGCCATAACAGGTATGTTCCGCTCGGTACCTCACGCAAATTTTGGTACCGCGACGAACTCTCCGTTGCGCTGTCCTCGATCACCACACCGACGCAACAGAAACGCCTCTATATCGATCCGCGCATGCTGCCGCTGCTTGAGGGACGGCGCGTCGCCCTCATCGACGACGTCATTTCCAGCGGCGCCTCGATCGTTGCCGGGCTCGATCTGCTGGCGGCCTGCGGCATCGAACCCGTCGTCATCGGTGCCGCTATGCTGCAATCGGACCGATGGCGCGAAAGGCTGGAAGCCGCCGGGCCGCAGTGGATTGCACGCACCGTCGGCGTTTTCTCAACGCCCATTCTGGAGCGAACCGCAGCTGGCCGGTGGAAGGCTCCGCCGGCTTGACGCGAGATATGCGAATTGTCCAATCTTTGCCTGAAGGCGCCTCTGTACAGCGCATGAAGAACGATTACAGTCCGCCCCGTCGATGAAACACCGGATCTGCCTATGTCATTCGAGCAAGCATCCCTGCTGATCCTTCTGCTGGCGATGCTCGTTCTCTTCTCACTCGATCGCTTCCGCATCGAGGTGGTCTCGATCGCCGGCCTGCTTGCCGGCTACGCGCTCGGCCTCTATCCGGCCGACCAGATCTTCGTGGGCTTCGGCAGTCCTGTCGTCGTCACCGTCGTCGAGGTCCTGCTGATCGTCCAGGTGCTGGCGCGCGCCAAGCTCTTCGACAGTCTCGCCGCCCGTTTCGCCGCCGCAGGACCCTCGAATTTCCAGGTCATATCAGGCACATCTTCGCTTGCCGGCTTCATCTCCATCTTTATGAACAATATCGGTGCCTTTGCGATCACTCTGCCGGTGGCGCTGCGGCTCGGCACGGCTCTGGCGATCCCCCGCCGGCAGTTCGTCATGCCGGTCTCGTTCGCAGCCCTGCTCGGCGGTCTCGTTTCGCTGATCGGCACGCCGGCCAACCTGCTCGTCAGCGATGCGCTCGGCAAGGCGACCGGAGCCGGCTTTCACTTCTTCGATTTCGCCTATGTCGGCCTGCCCGTCGCAATCGCCGGCATTCTGCTCATCGCCTTTCGCGTGCAACGGCTGTTTCCGGAGCCCGACGAAGATCCCGCGACAATCTCCCCGACCACGCGCCGCATCGTCGTCGAACGTTGCGTCCCTGAGGTTTCGCCGCTGGTCGGTGTAACGCTGTCCGATTGTCCAATGCGCTTCGGCATCAAGCCGCACGCGCTGATCCGCGGCGACAATTTCGTCTTTGGACCGCTCGATCAGTCGGTGATCGAAGCCGGCGACGTGCTGCTTGCCGAGGGGGCCGATGCGGTCTTTGCCGGTCTTGCCGCTACACAGGCGCTGATCGCCGACATCAGTCCGCACGGCCTGCAACCGGATTTTTCCCGTGTCGAAAGCGTCGTCATGCCGGAAAGCACGCTGGTCGGTTCGCGGATCCGCTCGCTCGAAATCTTTCACAGCCGCGGCGTCGCGGTCACCGCGCTTTCCATGCGCGCGCCGCGCATCGAGGGCCGTTTCATCGACCTGCAACTGTCGATCGGCGATATATTGACACTGGAGGGGCCGCGAACGGCAATCGCCGAAGCGCTCGAAGAAAGCGAGTGCCTGCCGCTCGCCCCGACTGCCTCGAGCGAACCAGCCTCGCACCCCTGGCGGCCCCTGGCGCTGTTTGCCTGTGGCATCGCCGCGTGTGTGGCCGGCTTGCGCCCCGACGTCGCCTTTGCCGGCGTCGTGCTCGTGCTCGCCTTGCTCAATCATCTGAATATCCGCCACGCAATGGCCGATCTCAACTGGCCGATCATTATCATGCTGGCGGCGATGATCCCGATCGGTCAGGCGGTGGCGACCACCGGGGCGGCCGAAACCATCGCCTTCTGGCTGCGCCTCGTCGTGCCGATCGCCCATCCACTCATCGGCGTCGCGCTCATCCTCTTCCTCGCCATGGCGCTGACGCCTTTCGTGAACAACGCGACGGTCGCCATCGTTCTGAGCCCGGTCGCCCTGGAATTTGCGAGAGACGGCCAGCATGCGCCGCACGCCTATCTGATCGCGGTCGCCGCCGGCGCCTCGCTCGATTTCCTGACGCCCTTCGGCCATCACAACAACACGCTGGCCATGGGCATCGGTGGCTACCGCTTTAGTGACTTCCTGCGCGCCGGCTGGCCGCTTGCCGTTACGAGTTACGGCCTCGCCTTGTTTCTCCTGGCTCTGTTCTGGCTCTGATGCGATACTCTGTGATGCCATACTTTGGGGGTCGCCTTGACTTCCCGGTAATGAAAAGACAGGAAGCCTTCACCCAATCACAAGGACAGTCGAGCGCCGTGCGAATCCTCTCCGAAGCCCCTTTTCCGGAACTGCCGAACTATTATCGCGGTAAGGTGCGCGAGAATTACGACCTTCCGGACGGACGCCGGATTATCATCAGCACCGACCGGCTGAGCGCTTTCGACCGCATCCTCACCTGCATTCCCTATAAGGGCCAGGTGCTGACGCAGACGGCGCGCTACTGGTTCGAGGCGACGAAGGACATCTGCCCCAACCACGTTCTCGATTATCCGGATGCCAATGTCGTCATCGGCAAGCGGCTCGATATCCTGCCGGTCGAGATCGTCGTGCGCGGTTATCTTGCCGGCACCACCGGCACCTCGATCCTGACACTCTATAAGAAGGGTGAGCGCGAGATGTACGGCATGCGCCTGCCTGACGGCATGCGCGACAACCAGATCTTGCCCGAACCCGTCATCACCCCGACCAGCAAGGAATTCGACGGCGGCCATGACGAACCGCTGACGCCTGAGGAAATCGTCACCCGCGGCCTTCTGACCAGGCAGCAGTGGGAGACCCTGTCGGGATATGCGCTCGCCCTCTTTGCACGCGGCCAGGAGATGGCGGCCAGACGCGGCCTGATCCTCGTCGACACCAAATATGAATTCGGCACCGACGGCGACGGCAACATCATCCTCGCCGACGAGATTCATACGCCCGACAGCAGCCGCTACTGGCTTGCCGAAAGCTATCCGGCGAGTTTTGCCGCCGGGAAACGCCCGGAAAGTTTCGACAAGGATTTTGTCCGCGCATGGGTGGCCGAGCGCTGCGATCCCTATAAGGATGAGATCCCCGAAATCCCCGTCGAACTGATCGAGCAGACCTCGGCCGTCTATATCAAGGCTTACGAGGCCATCACCGGCGAGCGTTTTGTCCCCGACGACAGCGATGAGACGCCGCTTGCCCGTGTCCGAAACAACCTCGCCCCCTATTTCCCCTGAAGAGATGACGGGCAAGCCGACAGGCCAAGCATCGGCTTGCGGATTTTCGCCCAAACGCGCTAGCATTAGCAAGGGGTATCGGGCTCGGCCCGACGGGGGACGGATGACGAGAAGGCCGCGACGCAAGGCCGAGGAAACGCGGGAGGACATTCTCTCCATGGCTGAGACGCTTTTTCGCGACCGTGGCTACGTCGCGGTGTCGATCGCCGATATATCAGGCGCATTGCATATGTCGCCCGCCAATGTCTTCAAGCATTTCCGTTCCAAGGTCGCGCTGGTCGATGCGATCGCCGGACGCCATCTCGACCATGCCACCGAGCGTTTCGCCGCCTTCGAGCAGGACCTGCCGCCGAAGGAGCAATTGCTCCGCTTTGTCCTGCGCCTGCTGGAGGGCCATCTGCAGGACATCCAGAAGAACCCTTACATCTTCGAAATGGTGCTTTCGACGATCGAGGCCAAACTCGAGGCCGGCAACCGCTATCGCGCCCGGATAGAACAGAAGCTCGGCGAAATCATCCGCCAGGGGATAGTGGAGGGACGGTATCATTGCTGCGATCCCGAGAGCGCGGCACGCACCGTCGCAGACGTGCTGACCTGCGTATTGCATCCGATCCTGATTGCCCGCGACGATAAGGAAACCCTCGTCCACCGTGCCGAGGACATCGTCGGCTTCGTCGATGCCGCATTGCAAAATAACTCTTGCTAAGTGACGGTTGCTGACTTACGTCACTTCGTAAAGCATTTGTTAAATCCGGATGGCATTTGAAGCCAAATCAATCCTGACGCTTATATAAGCCTGCGCTCGGCTGAGACGAGCCCGTGGATCGAACGGCAATTGCCATCGCACAGGGAATTCAGAATGATACGGCGCGCCCTCCTCATCTCCTCGGCTCTGGCGTTCGGCACGTTGCTCGCCGGCTGCAGCGACAATGCCGGCAAACCCGCCGGCAACGCCGGCGCAGGTACCGCACAGCAGGCCTCGCCGGTCGGCGCGGTCACGATGACGAAAGGCACGTTCCCGATCACGACGATCCTTCCCGGCCGCGCCGAGACCTTCCAGACGGCCGATATCCGGCCGCAGGTAAGCGGCCTCATCCGCGAGATCGCCTTCAAGGAAGGCGGCGAGATCAAGAAGGGCGACCTTCTTTACCAGATCGAAGATGCCCCCTATATCGCCGCCGTCGAGCAGGCCAAGGCGGCAATCTCCAAGGCGCAAGCCAGCGTGCCGAGCGCCGAAAGCAATCTCGACCGCTACCAGCGCCTCGTCGGCAGCGGCGCCACCCAGATCGAATTCGAAACGGCCAAGACGACGCTGCTCCAGGCCAAGGCCGAAGTGGAGTCGGCAAAGGCAGCACTTTCCGCCTCGCAGATCGATCTCGACCATACCAGGATCGTCGCCCCCTTCGACGGCGTCATCGACCAGACGGCCTATAATGTCGGCAACGTCGTCTCTGCCAACCAGACAACGGCGCTGACGACGATCCGCCAGCTCGATCCGATCTACATCTCGCTGACGGAATCGAGCACCAACCTCTTGAAGCTGCGCGATGCGATGGCCGCCGGCGACATCAAGGGCGCAGACAACGTCGCCTTCCACCTGATCCTCGAAGACGGCAAGGAATATAACCAGCAAGGCAAGCTCGACATGTCGAAGCAGGTGGTCAGCGAGACCACAGGCACCTTCATCATCCGCGTGCTCTTTCCCAATCCGGACCGTATCGTCCTGCCCGGCATGTATGTCCGGGCAACCGTCGAGCTCGGCGCCGAGGCCGGTTATGCGCTGCCGCAGCTGGCAACGAGCCGCGATGCCAATGGCCGGCTGACGGCGCAGTTTGTTTCCGCCGACGGCAAGGTCGAAACCCGCGCCTTCGAAAACAGCTCGCCTTCCAACAATTCCTGGCTGGTGACCGAAGGCATCAAGGATGGCGATCAGCTGATCGTCAGCGGCCTGCAGTCGATCACCGCAGGCATGCCGGTGAAGCCGGTCCCGATGAAGATCAATGACAATGGCGTGGTCGTGGCTGCCGAGCAGCCCTTGGCCGGTGATACGCAGAAGCCCGCAGCGAATTAGTCGCTGCAGCCCGGCATCGTCACCGTCTCAGTCGCACAGGAACAATCGATGGCCAAGTTTTTCATCCGACGTCCGATTTTCGCCTGGGTCATTGCGATCACCATCATGCTCGCCGGCCTGCTGGCGATCTTCACGCTGTCGATCTCGCAATATCCCGACATCGCCCCGACGACGGTCCGCATCAATGCCACCTATCGGGGCGCCAGCGCCGAGACAGTCGAGAAATCGGTAACGACGATCATCGAGGATGGCATGACCGGCCTCGACGATCTGACCTACATGACCTCGACCTCGTCGACCGGTTCGGCCAGCATCCAGCTGACCTTCGGAACGAGCGCCGACCCCGACATCGCGCAGGTGCAGGTGCAGAACAAGCTGCAACTGGTTCAGTCGCAGCTCCCGGGCGACGTCATCGATGCCGGCATCAGCGTCACCCGCTCGACTTCGAGCATTCTTCTCGTCGGATCGCTTGTTTCGACCGACGGCAAGCGCAACTCGGTCGACCTCGGCAACATCATGTCGACCTCGATCGAGGATCAGATCCAGCGCCTGGAAGGCGTCGGCAGCATCAACGTCTTCGGTTCGGGTTACGCCATGCGCGTCTGGCTCGATCCGTTCAAGCTGTTGAAATACCAGTTGACGCCGAGCGACGTCACGTCGGCCATCCAGGCGCAGAACACCCAGGTCTCCGTCGGTTCGCTCGGCGCCCAACCGGCGACCCCGGGCCAGCAGCTCAACGTCACCATCACCGCCCAAAGCCAGCTGACCACCGTCGCCGATTTCGAGCACATCATCCTGAAGGTCGAAAAGGACGGCGCGACGGTCCGCCTGAGCGACGTCTCGCGCATCGAGATCGGTCAGGAAAGCTACGGCGGCGGTTCGCGGTATAATGGCCAGCCGTCGACCGGTTTTGCCGTCAATCTGGCGATCGGCGCCAATGCCATCGATACCGCTGCCCGCGTCCGATCCGCCCTCGAGGTCATCGGCCGTGGCCTGCCGGCAGGCGTGGAGATCACCTATCCCTATGACACGACGCCCTTCGTGGAACTGTCGATCGAGAAGGTCGTGCACACGCTGATCGAAGCGATCGTGCTCGTCTTTGTCGTATTGCTCGTGTTCCTGCAGAACCTGCGGGCAACGCTGATCCCGACGATTGCCGTTCCCGTCGTGCTGCTCGGCACCTTCGGGGTGCTGGCGGTCACCGGCTACTCGATCAATACCTTGACGATGTTTGCCATGGTGCTGGCGATCGGCCTTCTCGTCGACGACGCGATCGTCGTGGTCGAAAACGTCGAACGCATCATGTCTGAGGAGAAGCTGTCGCCGCTGGAGGCGACGGAAAAATCGATGGGCGAGATCACCGGCGCCATTGTCGGCATCGCGCTCGTTCTCACCGCCGTCTTTATCCCGATGGCCTTCTTCGGCGGCTCCACAGGCATCATCTATCGGCAGTTCTCGATCACCATCGTCTCGGCCATGCTGCTGTCGGCCCTCGTCGCCCTCGTGCTGACGCCCGCCCTTTGCGCCACGATGCTGAAGCCGGTCGGCGAGCACAGAAGACACCGTGTCGGCGACTGGTTCAACCGCATTTTCACGCGCTCGACCAATGGTTATGTCAGGACCATCGGCTATCTCCTGAAGCGGCCGATCCGCGTCATGCTGGTCTTCCTGCTTGTCGGCGCCGGCTGCGCCTATCTCTTCACTCGCCTGCCGAGCTCCTTCCTGCCGCAGGAAGACCAGGGCGTGCTGCTGACCATCGTCACCACGCCGCCGGGTTCGACCACACAGCAGACCCAGGCTGTCGTCGAGAAGGTCGAAAACTACTACCGTGAGAACGAGAAGGATGCGGTCGAGTCCGTCTTCGGTGCGTTGGGCTTCGGCTTCAACGGCTCCGGCCAGAACAGCGCCATCGTCTTCACCAAGCTCAAGGATTTCTCCAAGCGCACCGATCCTAATCTAAGCGCTCAGTCGGTCGTCAACCGCGCGCTGCGCAGCTTCTTTGCCATCCGCGAGGCGCAGGTCTTCGCGCTCCTGCCCCCGGCGATCCAGGGTCTCGGTGTATCGAGCGGCTTCTCCATGTATCTCGTCGATACCGGCGGCCACGGCAACGACGCGCTGACGGCCGCCTCCAAGCGGCTGATCCAGATGGGCAACACCTCGGGCAAGATCGTGGCGCTGCGCAGTAGCAGCAAGGAAGTCGAGCCACAGATGCGCATCGTGCTCGATCAGGAGAAGATCGGCGCCATGGGCGTCGACATCGCCTCGGTCAATTCGATGCTGTCGATCATCTTCACCGGCCGCGACGTCAACGACTTCACGTTGAACGGCGAGATCAAGCCCGTCTATGTCCAGGGCGATGCGCCCTTCCGCATGCAGCCGGATGATCTCGACCATTGGTACGCCCGCAACACTGCCGGTGAAATGGTGCCGTTCTCTGCCTTTACCAAGACGGAATGGGTGAAGGGTGCGCCCTCGCTTGCCCGCTTCAACGCCGTCAGCGCCATTCCGCTCGACGGTGCGTCTGCACCCGGCGTTTCCTCCGGCGACGCGATGAACGAAATGGAAGCCCTGACCGAACAGCTCGGCGGCGGTTATACGGTCGCCTGGCAAGGCATCTCCTATCAGGAGCGCCTTTCCGGTTCGCAGGCGCCGATGCTCTATGCGATCTCGGTTCTTGTGGTCTTCCTCTGCCTGGCGGCACTTTACGAAAGCTGGTCGATCCCCTTCTCGGTGATCATGGCGGTGCCGGTCGGCATTCTCGGAGCGCTGACGGCCGCCACACTTTTCGGCCAGGCGAACGACGTTTATTTCAAGGTCGGCTTGCTCACCACCATCGGGTTGGCGGCAAAAAACGCGATCCTGATCGTCGAATTCGCCAAGGACCGCATGGAAAACGGCATGGGCCTCTACGAAGCGACGCTGGAGGCGGCGAGATTGCGCCTGCGGCCGATCATCATGACCTCGCTTGCCTTCATTCTCGGCGTCGTGCCGCTGGCGATCGCGACAGGCGCGGGCTCGGCGGCACAGAACGCCATCGGCATCGGCGTCCTCGGCGGCATGCTGGCGGCGACAATGCTCGGAATCTTCTTCGTTCCGTCATTCTTCGTCGTCATTCGACGCATCTTTGCCACACGCAGCAAAAATGCGGCAGGACTGTGATAAAAATGCACTGTGATAATGCTGTTCTCGTTGCTACATTGCGCCCGACTGCTTCGGTGTGTGTGTTTTTGGCAGAACGAGGCGCGGCCGCGTTAATGAAGCATGAAGCTTCGGACAAGAATTGACTTGCTCGAGTACAGGATGAAATGAATGGTATCTCTTCGTTTTGCCACCCCGGCATTATTGTTATTACTGTCGGGCTGCGTTGTTGGCCCGGATCATGTTCCTCCTGAAATGCCGCTGCCCGCCAAATTCGGAGAAGGCGGAACGAAGAGTGATGGTGATGTTGCTACCGCAGCCTGGTGGACCGCCTTCAACGATTCGAGACTGAACGGCTACGTCAACGCCGGCCTCGAGCAGAACCTGACAGTCCAGCAGGCGATCGAACGCATCAATGCGGCCTCCGCCGCCGTCACCACCGCCGGAGCCGGCGCCCTGCCGAACCTCACCGTCGGCGGCTCGCACACGGTGAGCGGCCAGAGGGGCGAACTGCGCACGCAGTTCGACACGCGCAATACCAGCGCCGGCGACGTTCAGTTGAGCTGGCTGCTCGATCTCTTCGGCCTCTACAAGCGCAGCACCGAAAGCGCTCTCGCCTCGCTCGATTCCGCTTACTCATCGGCCGATGTTGCCAGGCTGACGCTGATCCAGGATCTCGTCTCGAGCTATATCGACGTTCGCTACTACCAGCAGCGCCTGTCTCTTTCGAAGGCTAACCTGAAGTCCCGCCAGGAAACCTACGAACTGACCAAGTTCCAGCTCGAAGCTGGTGCCGCTTCGCGTCTCGACGTTGTTCAGGCCGAAGGCCTGGTGCAGTCGACGCTCGCCGAAATTCCCGGCCTCGAAACCAACATCCGCATATCAGCTCATCACATCGCTACACTGCTCGGCCTGCCGGCCTCGGCCCTCGTCGATGAACTGCTGAAGGGCTACGGTCAGCCGGTATTCCGCGGCGGCATCACCTCCGGCATCCCGGCGGACCTGATCCGCAATCGTCCCGACATTCGTGTGGCGGAACGTGATCTCGCTGCCGCAACCGCCAATATCGGCGTCGCCCAGGCGCAACTCTATCCGAGCATCTCGCTCAGCGGTTCGATCTCACCGTCCTACATCAACCAGCGTGGTATCCATGGCGGCCTGACGCCTTGGTCCTTCGGCCCCACCCTCAACCTGCCGATCTTCGACGGTGGCCGCCTGCGCGCCAACGTCAAGTCGGCGCAGTCCGATGCCGCCACGGCCTACCTCAACTGGAAGTCGACGGTGCTGACCGCGGTCGAACAGGTCGAAAACGCGCTTGCGGCTGTCCGGCGCGACGCCCGCACGGTCGCCGCACTTCAGGCCCAGGTCAAGACAACCCAGGAAACGCTCGAACTTTCCACCGCATCCTACAAGGATGGCGCCTCTTCGCTGCTCGACGTTCTCGACGCGCAGCGTCAGGTTTCGCTGGCTCAGGCAAGCCTTGCCCAGTCCGTCCAGCAGATGGCCAAGGACTACGTCTCGCTGAATATTGCAGTCGGCGGCGGCTATGCACCCGGCGGCAAGACCACGGCACCGGTGAAGCCGGTGCCGACGGCGAAGCCGGCCAAGAGCTGATTGGCGGTCTGCCTGTCGGAAATTCGGAACCCCGCGATCGCCTCGCGGGGTTTTTTCATATCTGACGAATTCGCTTCGCGGATAATTGGGCATAAGGTGAGTTTGGATTCGACAAGCAAAAAAAGCTGAGGTAAAGCTCTGATTAAACGATTAACCAGAACGCTTTAGATCATGGCTCAATCGCGCCCGGGACCAAACCTCAGCAGGATAGCGACGTCACTCGGCGTCTCTGTCGCCACCGTCTCCAATGCGCTTTCCGGCAAGGGCCGGGTCTCCGGCCAGTTGATCGAAAAAATCCGCGAGCATGCAGCCGAACTTGGCTATATCCCGAGCCAGGCCGGCCGGGCGTTGCGCACCGGACGCAGCGGCGTTCTCGGCCTGGTCCTGCCCGATATCGCCAATCCGCTGTTTCCGAAGATCGCCCAGGCGATCGAATTTGCCGCCTCCACCGCGGGCTACGGTGTGCTGATCGCCGATTCCCGGGGCGTTGTCACCGCACAGACCGAGGCAATCAATCGGCTGGTCGAGCGCGGCGTCGACGGTATGGTCGTCATTCCCCGCCGCGCCACCCGCATCTCTTCCGCTGCCTGCCCCGTCGCCGTCATCGATACCCCATCGACTTCAGGCAACACCGTTGCTGCCGACCATTGGCAAGGCGGCTGCGAAATCGCCGGCCATCTTGCCGGCCTCGGCCATCGCCGCATCCTCATCATCGGCAACAATCAGGAATCCAGCGTCCAGAACGACCGCGCCGATGGCATCCGCTCCGGCATGCGCCCGGACATGCATGCGGACACGTTGTGGATCGACAGACTCGAGCAGGATCGCGGCAGCGGCTGCTCGCTTGGCCTTGCCGAAAAAGTCAGGCAGGGCTTCACCGCCTTCGCAGCCCTGTCCGACCTGCAGGCCCTGCGAGCGCTGACGGAGTTGCAGCAAGCCGGCGTCAACATTCCCGCCGATGTCAGCGTCACCGGCTTCGACGACCTCATCTGGTCGCCTGTCGTGACGCCGTCGCTGACAACCGTGCGGATGGACATGGATAGGATTGCCGAGATTGCCGTGTCGGCACTGACGGATGCCATAAAAACAAGCAGCACCCGGGAGGGCATGCTCGTTACCGCGGATGTCGACCGTGTCGCCATGCAGCTGATCGTCCGCCAATCATCCGGGCCTTGCGGACCCGGCACCAAAAACCTCAGAGATGGAGAAAATGTAGGATGAAAAAAGCTCTCATTGCTTCGGTGGCGCTCTCCGCCCTGTCGCCGCTTGCCGCATCTGCGGCGGAACGGACGCTGACCATTTCCGTCTATGCCTTTGCCCAGGACGATTTCAAGACGCTGGTCTACGATCCATTCGAAGCCAAATGCGGCTGCAAGCTCGTTGTCGAAACCGGCAACAGCGTCGAACGACTGGCCAAGATGGAAGCCAACAAGGCCAATCCCGTCGTCGATCTCGCCGCCGTTTCGATGGCCGATGCGCTCGCCGCCGCCCGCGCCGGGCTGATCGACAAGGTCGATACCGCGAAACTTTCGAATTTCGCCAAGCTGTACGACATCGCCAAGGATCCGAACGACGACGGCATGAGCGTTGGTTATACCTTCTACGCCACCTCGATCGCCTATCGACCCGACAAGATGAAGATCGACTCCTGGGCCGATCTCTTGAAGCCGGAATATGTCGGCCACGTCGCCTTTCCGAACGTGACCACCAATCAGGGGCCACCGGCGCTTTACATGCTCGGCCAAGCGCTCGGCAAGGACACGCCCGATTTGAAGGGACCGATCGAGGCGCTGGGCGTGAAGAAGGACGAGATCGTTACCTTCTACGAAAAGTCCTCCCAGCTCGTCCAGTTGATGCAGCAGGAGGAAATCTGGGCAGCGCCGATCGGCCGCTTCTCCTGGGCAGGCTTTACCAAACTCGACGTCCCGGTCGCCTGGGCGACGCCGAAAGAGGGCCAGACCGGTGGCATGAATGTGCTGGTGCTGACCAAGGGTTCAAAAAACCAGGATCTCGCCTTGCAGTTCATGGATTTCTGGCTCTCGACCGACACCCAAACCAAGCTCGCCGAAAAGCTGGTCGACAGCCCGGCAAACAACGAGGTCAAACTGTCCGAGGCTGCGGCCAACAACCTCACCTATGGCGAGGCGACAGCCAAGAGCCTCAAGTTGATTCCTTCCGCCGTCGCCCTCGACAATCGCGCCGGCTGGCTGAAGACCTGGAACGAGAAGGTCGGCCAGTAAGGTCCGTATCAAAACTGGTCCCGGCGCCACTGTCGGGACCGCCCTCCTGTCCTGGAAAGGCGCCTCATGTTCCAGAACCGCGCAGAAGCCCTGGCGCTTGCCTTGCCGGCGGCCATCTTTGCGACCGTGGTCTTCCTGCTGCCCGTCGCGATCCTGCTGTCGGAGGGCTTCCGTGCCGGCGGCGGCTGGACACTGTCGGCCTATGCCGGTTTCTTCTCCGAGACGCTGAACCGCACAGTTTTCCTGCGCAGCTTCCGTCTCGGCCTCGAAGTCACCGCCGTCTCGGCGGTTATCGGCTATGCCGCAGCCTTTGCCATCGTCAACCTGCCGCCGAAGGGCAAGGGCCGGATGATCGGCCTCATCACCCTACCGCTGATGATCTCGCCGGTGGCGCGCACCTATGCCTGGATCGTCATTCTCGGCCGCACCGGCATCGTCAACCAGGCGATAACCGGTATGGGTCTCAGCGCCGAGCCGCTACGGCTGCTGTTTACCGAGACCGCCGTCTTCATCGGCCTCCTGCAGCTCTTCCTGCCGCTGATGATCCTGTCGCTGATCAGCGCCCTCGAAAACATGCCGAAGGACGCGATCCCGGCTGCCCGTGTGCTCGGCGCCAACTGGTTCCAGGTCTTCTGGAAGGTCATCCTGCCGCTGACCAGGGAAGGCCTCGTCGTCGGCGGCACGCTTGTCTTCACCGGTTCGCTGACCGCCTATATCACCCCTGCCGTGCTTGGCGGCTCCAAGGTGCTGATGCTGGAAACGCTGCTGTATCAGCAGGTTTCCGTCGCCAATAATTTCGTCTCGGCCAGCGTCATCGCCTTCATCCTGATCGTCATGAGCTTTGCCGCCAACATCCTGCTGAAACGTCTTGCAACGGCGAGGAACCGCCGATGACCCTGCGCCTGTTTTCGCCCATTGTGCTCTTGCTGCTGCTGGTCTTCCTGATCGGCCCGTTCCTGATCATCATCGCCGCTTCGTTATCATCAGGCGATACGCTGGCCTTTCCGCCGCAGGGACTATCGCTGCGCTGGGTCATGAAGGTCTTCACCATCGACAGCTTCCGCGACAGCTTTGCCATGTCAATATTCCTTGCCGTCTTCGGAACGCTCGCAGCCCTCGTGCTCGGCATCCCAGCCGCCTATGCCTTGTCGCGGTACCGGCTGCCCGCGGCCGAAACTGTTCGCACGATCGTCTCGCTGCCGATCATCGTCCCCGGCATCATCGTCGGTCTGGCTCTGCTGCGCTATCTCGTCGTGCCCTTCGGCTTCAATATCACGCTGGCGCTGTTCTTTGCCCATACAGCCCTGGTGCTGCCCTATGCCGTGCGCGTCGTTTCGGCGAGCCTCGATAATCTGCGCTCGGATATCGAGGAGGCAGCCGTTCTGCTCGGCTCTTCCAGGTTCGGCGCCTTTTTCCGCGTGGTGGTGCCGAATATCCGCGGCGGCATTCTCGCCGCCTTCATCCTCGGCTTCGTCACCAGCTTCAATCAGGTGCCGGTCTCGCTCTTCCTCTCCGGCCCGGGCGTGCGGACCCTGCCGATCGACATGCTGGGTTACATGGAAACCACCTACGATCCCTCCATTGCAGCGCTCTCCGCCCTTCTCGCCTTCCTGTCGATCGGCATCGTCTTCCTCGCCGAACGCTTCCTTGGATTCTCGCGTTATGTCTGACGCCTATCTTCAACTTGACAAGCTGACGCTCGCCTATGGCGATACGGTCGCGGTCGGAAATCTCGACCTCGCAATCGGCAAAGGCGAACTCGTCGCCCTTCTCGGCCCCTCCGGCTGCGGCAAGACGACCACGATGCGCGCCATCGCCGGTCTGCTGACCCCCGCTTCCGGCCGCATCCGGCTCGACGGCGCCGATATCACCCGCGTCTCCGCCAACAAACGCGCCATCGGCCTGGTCTTCCAATCCTATGCACTCTTTCCGCATCTGACGGTCTACGAGAACGTCGCCTTCGGCCTGCGTCTCAAGGGCATCTCGGGCGCCGATCTCGATGCCCGCGTCGGCTGCGGCCTGAAATCCGTCGGGCTCACCACTTTCGCCGGCCGCAAACCCGCCGAACTCTCCGGCGGCCAGCAGCAACGCGTGGCCCTTGCCCGCTCGATGGTGATGGAGCCGAAACTGCTGCTGCTCGACGAGCCGCTCTCCAATCTCGACGCCCGCCTGCGCCTCGAGATGCGCGCAGAGCTGCAGCGTGTCCAGAAGGAGACTGGCGTCACCATGATCTTCGTCACCCACGACCAGGTCGAGGCCCTGGCGCTCGCCGACCGCATCGTCGTCATGCTGAATGGCGGCATCGAACAGATCGGCACGCCGGAAGAGATCTACAACAACCCCACCTCCGCCTTCGTCGCCGATTTCGTCGGCTTCGAGAATGTCTTTGCGCTGAGTGATGGAAAGCTCGCGACGCCGAATGGCCCGGTAGCACTTTCCGGCCCGGCGCCGAAAGCTGCGGCCGGCCTCGCCTGGCGCCCGCGCATGGTGACCCTCGGTTCCGGTCCTTTTCAGGGCACCGTGCGCGGCACATCTTTCGCCGGCAACACCCGCGAATATCTTCTCGATACGCCGCTTGGGCCCATCAAGGCCGAAATCGACGCAAGCCTGCCGCCGCACGAGATCGGCAGCGCGCTTGCCTTCGACCTGCCGGTTGCCGGCGCGGCCAACCTCAAACGGTTCGGGTGAAATCATGGGCGTCTGGATCGACACCGACATGGGCTTCGACGACATCGCTGCCATTCTGGTGGTGGCGCAGTCGGAATTCGAAATCGACGGCGTCTCGCTGGTCTTCGGCAATGCGCCGCTGCCGCAGGTGAGAAAAAACGCCGCCGGCGCCGCCAGCGCCTTCGGCTGGACATTCCCCATCCAAACCGGCCGCGCCCTGCCGGTTCTCGGCAAGCTCGAAACCGCCCAGGCGATCCTCGGCGCAACCGGAATTCCGACATCTGGCAAGAGCCTGCCGGAGGCGCCCGCCCTTGCCGAGAGCGATGCCTTCACCGCACTCTGCCGCTGGCTGGAGCGTGATGGCCAGCACCGCATCCTGGCGCTCGGGCCGCTCACCAATATCGCCGCCGTGGCGCTCGCCCGTCCCGATCTCGCCGCCCGCATCGGCGAACTCGTCTGGATGGGCGGCGGCGTTACATCAGGCAACCACACGGCCTCTGCCGAGTTCAACGCGCTGGCCGATCCCGAGGCCCTTGCGATCGTCATCGCCCATGGCCTGCCGTTGCGCATGGTCGATCTCGACCTGTGCCGCAAGGTGCTGGCAATGCCCGAGGATGCCGAACCGGTACGCAATGCCGGCGGCGCCAATGCCGAGCTGATCGCCGACATGTTGTCCGGTTATATAAGCATCGGCACCAGCCGCGGCCGCCCTGGCATGGCCATCTACGACCCCTGCGCCGCCGTCGCCTTCGTCGCTCCCGATATCGTCAGCTTCCGCCCGGCGCGCATCGACGTCGAGCTGCAGGGCAGTCTGACCCGTGGCCGCACCGTCGTCGAGACCCGCGCCACGCATGCGACCTTCAATGCAGAATTCGCCGCCGATATCGATGCCGATAAGGCGCGCGCGGTCATTCTCGCCGCCCTGCTCAACGAGGCCCGCAAATGAACGCCATCCCTAGCCGGGAACCCGCCGATCTCAACGATCCCGCCTTGCGTGCCCGCGCCGTCGCGGCTGCGCGTGGCGACGCCCCCTTCGATGTGCTGATTACCGGCGGCCGGCTGCTCGACGTGGTGACCGGCCTAGTCCGGAAAGTCGATATCGGTCTCGTCGGCGCCCTGATATCAAGCGTCCATGCCCCGGAGAGCCGCACGGATGCGGTCGAGATCATCGATGCGGCGGGCGGCATCCTGACGCCCGGCCTGATCGACACCCACATGCATGTCGAAAGTTCCATGGTGACGCCGGCCGAATATGCGAGCGCCGTGTTGCCACGCGGTGTCACGACGGTCGTCTGGGACCCGCATGAATTCGGCAACGTCCACGGGCTAGACGGCGTGCACTGGGCGATCGAGGCGGCGCGCTCACTGCCGTTGCGCATGATCCTGCTTGCCCCTTCCTGCGTGCCATCGGCACCGGGCCTGGAACGTGCCGGCGCCGATTTCGATGCCGCCGTGATTGCCGAGATGCTGCGCTCCTCCGCCGTCGGCGGCGTCGCCGAAGTCATGAACATGCGCGGCGTCATCGACGGCGATCCGCGTATGACTGCTGTCGTCAATGCCGGCCTCGCCTCCGGCAAACTCGTCTGCGGCCATGCCCGCGGCCTTGAAGGCGCCGATCTCAATGCCTTCTTGGCAGCAGGCGTTACCTCCGACCACGAACTCACCTCCGGCACCGACCTCGCCGCCAAGCTTTCCGCCGGTCTGACGATCGAGCTGCGCGGCTCCCACGACCATCTGCTCAAGGAATTCGTCGAGGTGCTGAATGGTCTCGGCCACCTGCCCCCGACCGTGACACTCTGCACCGACGATGTCTTTCCCGATGAACTCTATCAAAGCGGCGGCCTCGACGACGTCATCCGCCGTCTGGTGCGCTACGGCCTGAAACCGGAATGGGCGCTGCGTGCCGCGACCTTCAACGCCACGCAGCGGCTGAAGCGCTCCGATCTCGGCCTCCTCGCCGCTGGCCGCCGCGCCGACATCGTGCTCTTCGAGGACCTCACGGAATTCCGGGCGCGGCTGGTCATATCGGGCGGCCGCATCGCCGCCCGCAACGGCAGCATGCAGGTTGGCGTCCGGCAGCTCGATCCGGCCCCGTTGGAAAATTCGGTGAAGCTTCCGCAATTCGGCGAGAATGATTTCCGCATTCCCTCGAGAGGCGAACGCGTCCGCGTCGCCACCATCGACCGCCCGCGTTTCACGCAATGGGGCGAGGTGGAGACAGAGGTCAAAGACGGCTTCGTCGTGCCGCCGGCCGGAAGCGCGATGATCGCCGTCGCTCACCGCCACGGCAAAGCCGACGCCACCCAGCGCATCGGCTTCCTCACCGGCTGGGGCGAATGGCGCGGCGCCTTCTGCACGACCGTCTCGCATGACAGCCACAACCTCACCGTCTTCGGCGGCAATGCATGCGACATGGCGCTCGCCGCCAACGTCGTCATATCGGCCGGCGGCGGCATGGCAGTCGCCAAGGACGGAAAGATCGAAGCGATCCTGCCGCTGCCGCTCTCCGGCCTGGTAACCGATGCATCGCTGAAGGACACCGCCTCGGCCTTCGCCGGCATCCGCAAGGCGATGGAAAAAATCGTCGATTGGAAGCCGCCCTATCGGGTCTTCAAGGCCTGCTTCGGCGCAACGCTCGCCTGCAACGCCGGCCCGCACCAGACGGACCGGGGAATTGCCGACGTGGTGACGGGCAAGGTGCTGGAAAGTCCGGTGCTGGAGGTTTTGTAAGTCGGGACGCACAAAGCACAAACCAGGGAAGGGGCCGCAAACGCGACCTCAAACCTTCAACTCCCGCTCCACCAACGCCACCCAATAGGCCGCGCCATAGTCAAGCGCGTCATCGTTGAAATCATAGGCGGTGTTGTGGTGCAGCGCTCCATCAACCGCCGGCCCGTTGCCAAGCCAGACATAACAACCCGGCGCATTCTGCGCGAAAAAGGCGAAATCATCGCCGGCCGTCGACGGCGGGAAGCTTGTCCGCACCTTCTCGCCGAAGACCGTCGCCGCGGCAGCAAGCGCTCGAGCGCTGACATCCGCGTCGTTGACGACAGGCGGAATCCGGCGCTCGAAGTCGTAATCGGCCTCAATGCCGTACATCGCTGCCGTTCCCTTAGCCAACCGACCGATCTCGGTCTCCAGCTGATCGCGCACCTCAGGTGAATAGGCCCGCGCCGTGCCGCCGATCTCGACAGTATCAGGAATGACGTTCAGCGCCTTGGGATTACCCGCCTGCAGGAAACAGGCGCTGACGACGGCCGGCTGCAGCGGGTCGACCACCCGCCCGACGATCGTCTGCAGCGATGACAGGAAGGTGGCGCCGGCCGTGATCGGATCGCGGCCGAGATGTGGCTTGGCGCCATGCGTGCCGATGCCGCGAAAGGTGATGCGCCAACTGTCGGACGATGCAAGCTGCGGCCCCTCGACCACGGCGATTTCGTCGACCGCAAGTCCAGGCATGTTGTGCAGCCCGTAGACGGCGTCGCAGGGGAAAAGCTTGAACAGCCCCTCCTCCACCATGCGCTTCGCCCCGCCGCGGCCCTCTTCGGCCGGTTGGAAGATGAAATGCACCGTGCCGGAAAAATCCCGCGTCGCCGCAAGATATCGTGCGGCGCCGAGAAGCATTGTGGTATGGCCGTCATGGCCGCAGGCATGCATCTTCCCCGGCACAGTCGATTTATAGGGGCGATCCGCCGTTTCAGGCATGGCGAGCGCATCCATATCGGCGCGCAGCCCAATGCTGCGCGTGCCATTGCCGACCTGCAGCGTGGCGACCACGCCGGTGCCGCCGAGGCCGCGATGCACCGTAATGCCTGCCTCTTCGAGAAGTCTCGCGACGATGCCGCTGGTCCGCTCCTCCTCGAAGCCGAGCTCGGGATGGGCATGCAGATCACGGCGCAAGGAAGTAAGAAACGGCAGATCGTCCTTGATCCGGGCAGGAATGCTCATGGGCCTGGATATCCTGTCAAGCGAAACGGGCGCCCAGCCGGCGCCCGCCTCAGATCATTCCTTGTTGATCAAACAAGTGACGAGTTCAACCCCTACGCCTCTTCGACAAACACCTCTTCGCGCTTCTTCTTTACGCTCGGCAGGAAGACGACGATGAGCACGGCGACCGCGATCGCCAGAAGCGTGGCGCTGATCGGCCGGGTGACGAAGGTGGTCGGATCGCCGCGCGACAGGATCATCGCGCGCCTCAGGTTTTCTTCGAGCAGTGGCCCGAGCACGAAACCGAGCAGCAGCGGCGCCGGCTCACAGCGAAGTTTTGCCAGCACGTAGCCGATGAGCCCGAAGAAGGCGACGGCATAGAGGTCGTAGACGTTGGCGTTGACGCTGTAGACCCCGATCGAGCAGAAGGCCATGATAACCGGGAAGAGCACGTAGTAGGGCACGGTCAGGAGCTTCACCCAGAGCCCGATCAGCGGCAGGTTGAGGATGACCAGCATCAGGTTGCCGATCCACATCGAGGCGATGATGCCCCAGAACAGCGCTGGCTGCTCGGTGGCGACGTTCGGTCCCGGCACGATGCCCTGGATGATCATCGCGCCGACCATCAGCGCCATGACCGGATTGGCCGGAATGCCGAGCGTCAGGAGCGGGATGAACGAGGTCTGCGCGCCGGCATTGTTGGCCGATTCCGGACCGGCGACGCCTGCGACGGCACCCTTGCCGAATTCCCCCGGTGTCTTCGACAGGCGTTTCTCCACCGTATAGGAGGCGAAGGAGGCAAGGATCGCGCCGCCGCCGGGCAGGATGCCGAGCGCCGAACCGATCGCCGTGCCGCGAATGACGGGCGCGATCATCTCCTTGAATTCCTGGCGCGAGGGCAAAAGGCCGGACACCTTGGCCATCAGCACCGTGCGGGTCGACTCGCCTTCGAGGTTGCGCAGGATTTCCGCCACCCCGAAGACGCCGACCGCCAGCGCCACGAAATTCAGCCCATCGGCATATTCGCGGATGCCGAGCGTGAAGCGCGGCGTGCCGGTGTAGATATCCGTGCCGACGAGACCGAGCAGCAACCCGAGCGCCACCATCGCCAGCGCCTTGACGACGGAGCCGTGCGCGAGGGCAATCGACGAGACAAGGCCGACGATCATCAGCGAGAAATATTCGGCCGAACCGAATTGCAGCGCGATGGCGGTGAGCGGCGGCGCGAAGATCGCAACGAGAAAGGTCGAGACCGTGCCGGCGAAGAATGAGCCGAGCGCGGCGATCGCCAGAGCTGCCCCAGCCCTGCCCTTGCGCGCCATCTGGTAGCCGTCGATCGCGGTGACGGCGGACGAGGATTCGCCCGGCATGTTGATGAGGATCGCCGTCGTCGAACCGCCATATTGCGCGCCGTAATAGATGCCGGCGAGCATGATCAGCGAGGAGACCGGTTCGAGCTGGAAGGTGATCGGCAGGAGCATGGCGATCGTCGCCGTGGCGCCGATGCCTGGCAGCACGCCGATCAGCGTGCCGAGCAGCACGCCGATCAGGCAGAAGAGCAGGTTGTCAAGTGTGCCGGCTGTCGCAAAACCGAGCGCGAGATTGCTGAAAAGATCCATCATCGCCTCCTAGAACCGGACCCAGGGGCCGAAGCGCTCGAACGGCAGGCCGAGCCCATAACTGAAGACCGCCACGGAAAAGACCGTCAGCAGCAGCGAAAGAATGATCGCGAAGAACAGGTTCATCTTTTGCGATGCGAAGCAGGCGATGAAGGCGGTGAAGAACAGCGCCGGCGCAAATCCGAGCCCGCGCACCGTCAGCCCGAAAAAGACGGGCGCCGGCAGGATGAACAGCATGCCGCGCCAGGCGAAGGGACCGATCGGCTCCCCCTCGACGCGCAGCGCCTGAATGAAGATGATCGCACCGAGAAGCACGAGCACACAGGCCAGCACCAGCGGAAAATAACCGGGCCCCATGCGCACCGCCGTGCCGAGGTCGAGCCCCAGCGACTGGATGGCAAAGAATGCGCCGGTCGCGACGAAAAGCCCGCCGCAGATCGCATTGGTGGTATCGAAACTGATGGATTTCATGATGTCTCCTGGAGTTGGAGATGGAGCGTCGTTACTGAAGCGATTGCCCCTCATCCGGCTTAGCCACCTTCTCCCCGCCTGCGGGGCGAAGGCATATGCCGCCGGCCTCTGTCTCTGCCGCTGGCCCTAGGGCAAGTCCCCTCTCCCCGTTTACGGGGAGAGGGTTCGGGTGAAGGGCTGTTCCTGGCACCACCTTCACTAGTCCGCATATTCGCCGGCAGCCTCGATCACCGGCTTCCAGCGGGCGATCTCGCTTTCGAGCTTGGCCTTCAATGCGGCGGGCGTCGCATCGGCGTCGGAGGATGGCGCCGTGCCGAGCTCGGCGAAGCGGGCGCCGACGTTCGGATCCTTGAGCGCGACCTGCAGCGACTTCGACAGCCGTTCGTTGATCGCAGCCGGCGTGCCCTTCGGCGTGTAGATGCCGTGCCAGATGCCGACTTCGAAGCCCGGCAGGCCGGCTTCGACAGCCGTCGGAATGTCCTTCATCACGTCGAGGCGCTTGGGCGAGGTCACGGCATAGGCCTTGATCGTGCCGCCCTGGATCTGCTTCGTCGTGTTGGTCGTCTGGTCGCACATGACATCGACCTGGCCGCCGAGCAGATCGGTCATGGCAGGGCCGGTCCCCTTGTAGGGAACGGTGGTGAGCGGCGTCTGGATGGCGCTCATGAACATCATGCCGCAAAGATGCGAGGCCGCGCCGATGCCGGCATTGGCAACCGTCACCTTGTCCTTGTTGGCCTTGATATAGTCGATCAACCCCTTGAGGTCGGTCGGCTCCATGTCCTTGCGTGCGACGATCGTCATCGGCACCTCGGTGACGAGGCCGACATAATCGAAGGCGCCGAGCGTGTCATAGGCGAGTTTGCGGTAGAGCGTGGCGCTGGTCGCCATGCCGATATGGTGCAGCAGGATCGTGTAGCCGTCGGGATCGGAGCTCGCCACGCGGCCGGCGCCGAGCGTGCCGCCGGCGCCGCCGACATTTTCGACGACGATCTGCTGACCGAGATCCTTCGACATGGATTCGGCGACGAGGCGCGCGACGGTGTCGGTCGGGCCGCCGGCTGCAAAGGGCACCACCATGGTGATGGTGCGTTCGGGATAGGTCTGCGCCGAAGCGGCGCCGGCGAGAAGAGAGACTGCGGCAGCCGCGGTCAGGCCGAGCATGGCCTTCAGAATTTTCATCGTTTCCTCCCTGATGAAACAAGCAAGTCCGCCGACACATCCTCCGCGCCGGGCATGACCTATTTGCCGCCGGGAAAAACCGACCGGCAATCACTGCAGCCACTTTCGAGAGACGATTTTGCGACAGTGCAATGCAGCATGGGTCGATTTGGAAACAAACGGCTTTCGCGTTGGGTGGATTTCCACCCAACGCGAACTCGATGGCCGGCAATTAGCCTTCGGTGGTCAGCATCCGCTTGTCGAGGCCGTATTTCTGCATCTTTTCGTAGAGGGTCTTGCGGGAAATGCCGAGCGTCTCATAAACCGGCTTGAGGCTGCCGCCATGCGCTACCAGAGCACTGGCAATGACGCCCCGTTCGAATTCGGCGACACGCTCCGCAAGCCCGGTCGCTTCCTCGGCCTGTGGCCCGCCATCATCGAGACCGAGGACCAGACGGTCGGCGGCATTCCGGAGTTCGCGCACGTTGCCCGGCCAGTCGCGCTGGGCGATGTCAGAGATCACCTCGGGCGCCACGACGACCTCGTCGCGGCCGTAGCGGGCCGCCGCTTCCCGCACCAGCTGCAGAAAGAGCAGCGGAACATCCGCCCGGCGCTGCGACAGCGACGGCACATGAAGTGTCGCGACGTTCAGCCGATAGAAGAGATCGGCGCGGAAGCGCCCCGCCGCCACCTCCGCCTCCAGATCCACCTTGCTCGTGGCGATAAAGCGCACGTCGAGCGCCACCGTCTCATTCGATCCCAACCGGGAGATCACCCGCTCCTGCAGCACCCGCAGGAACTTCGCCTGCAGGTCGAAGGGCATGGAGCCAATTTCGTCGAGCAGGATGGTGCCGCCGCGCCCGTGCTCAAACTTTCCGTAGCGCGGCCGCACCGCGCCAGGAAAGGCGCCCACCTCATGGCCGAAGAGCTCGCTCTCGATCAGGTTTGCCGGAAGTGCTGCGCAATTGATCGCGATGAACGGCCGGCTCGCCCGGGCGCTGATATCGTGCAGCGCCCGCGCCACCACTTCCTTACCGGCCCCGGTCTCGCCGACAATCAGCGTATCGGCATCGCTCGCGCCGATCGCCCGGATACGGTAGCGCAGATCCACCATCACCTGTGTGCGCCCCGGCAGCCGCGCTTCGATATCGTCGCGTTTGCCGGCGACCGCCTTCAGCAGCCGGTTTTCGAGCACGAGGCCGCGCCGCTCCATCGCCCGGCGGATGACGCCGGCAAGCATCTCCGGCGTGAACGGCTTCTCGATGAAATCATAGGCGCCTTCGCGCATCGCCTTCACCGCAAGCTGAACGTCGCCGTGGCCGGTGACGAGAATGACCGGCACCTCCGGGTCGAGTTCGCGGATCTTCTGCATCAGCGTCATGCCGTCCATGCCGGGCATGCGGATATCGCTGACGACGACGCCAGGAAAACTGTAGCCGATCAGCTCCAGCACGTGGTCGCCGTTCGAATAGGTCTCGACACTGAAGCCGGAAAGCTCCAACGCCTGCGCCGTCGAGCGGCGCAGTTCCTCCTCGTCGTCAACCAGCAGGATCTTCGCATCGTTCATTCCGCTGCCTCCGGCATCAGCCCTGCCGCCGATTGCAGCTCGATGCGGAACACCGCGCCCCCTTCGGAATGATTGGCAGTAGTAAGGCTGCCGCCGAAATCCTTGATGATATTGTAGGAGATCGACAGGCCGAGACCGAGCCCCTTGCCGACACCCTTGGTCGTGAAGAAGGGATCAAAGATACGCTCGGCGATCGCGGCAGGCACACCCGGCCCATGGTCGCGCACTGTCAGCACCGCCTTGCCGGCCTCCTCGAAGGCCGAAATCTCAATGCGTCTGTCGTCCAGCCCTTCCACCGCATCGGCGGCATTGGAAATCACATTGACCAGCACCTGCTGCAGACGCACCGAACCGGCGCGCACCACCGGCGGCCGTGTGCCGAGGTCGAGCCGGAGCTCGGCGTCTGCCGCCTTCAGCCGCCAGGCGATGATTTCGAGCGTGTCATGCATCGCTTCATCGAGAGAAACAGACCCCAGCTTCTCGTTCGGTTTACGGGCGAAGTTGCGCAGGTGCCGGCTAATCGCGGCCATGCGGTCGATCAGCCCGCCGATACGCCTTATATTGTCCCGCGCCTCCTCCGTCCGGCCGCGATCGATGAGAACGGAGGCGCTATCCGTATAGGTCTTGGCGGCGGCGAGCGGCTGATTGAACTCATGCGAAAGAGCAGCCGACATCTGCCCGAGGCCGGCAAGTTTGCCCGCCTGGATGAGATCGGCCTGCGTCTGACGGAGCTGCTGCTCGGTCAAACGCCGTTCCGATATCTCCTCCTCGATCCGGCTGTTGACGCGGGCAAGATCGGCCGTGCGTTCGTCGACGCGCCGCTCCAGCTCGTTGCGAGCTTCCGTTTGCAGTTGCATGCGCTCGGCAAGCCGCGCCCGCCGCTGGCGCAGAACCGCAACCGCGAGCCCCGCAATGCAGAGGATGAGAAAGATGGCCGCAAGCGCCGTGCGCGCCTGGGCGCGAATGGAACTTGTCTCCATCAGCACGTTCACCGTCCAGTCCTCGGCCGGCATGTAGTGCGAAAGCACCAGATATTCGCTGGAACCGCGCTCGCCGGCGAGCGTCATCAACTCGTGCGGCTCAAAGCGCTGGCGGGTCACCGGCAACGCCGTCAGCCTGGCATTGGCATAACGCCGCGAAGCTTGCGTGCGCGCGATGCGATCGGCCGTCAGCGGCAGGATTGCGCCGTAAAGCCATTCCGGGCTGCCGGACATGAAGATGATGCCCTCCGGATCGGAGACGAAGATTTTGTATTCGCCGCCACCCCAGGAGGATTCGATCATGTCGATATCGACCTTGAAGACAATGACGCCGCCAATATCCGTGCCGGTCCGGATCGGAGCTGCGAAGTAATAGCCGCGCTTCAGCGAGGTGGTGCCGAGCGCATAGAACCGCGCCTGCCGGCCTTCGATCGCGTCCTGGAAATAGGGCCGGTAGCTGAAATTCTGTCCGACGAAGCTTCCCGGTCCGTCGTAATTGCTGGCCGCGATCGTCTCGCCGTCCGGCTTGACCACATAAATATCGGAGGATTTCAGCAGCCCGTTGATCTCTTTGAGATAGAGATTGGCTGCATCGCGCAAGGCTGAGTCGTCGGGCGCGCTCACCAGTTCCTTGATATTCTCGTGATCGGCAATCAGCGCCGGCAGCGCCTCGTAGCGATTGAGGTGACCGCTGAGCGCCGAGACGGCAAGGCGCAGCGCCGTTCCCGCCTGGGCCGAGGCCTCCCCCATATAGGCGCGCGTCGCGATCGCGCTTCCATAGGTGAAGAAGGCGAAGATGATCAGCGGTACCACCAGCAACGCAGCTATCGCACGATATCGCAAAGACAGATCCGGCTCCTCCCCTTTCCGCCTCCACTCCCCAGCGAGGCATACCCGACGGTCCAAGTCTAATAACACCGACAGTGATTTCCAAGGGCCGTCGAAACTTGACACCCGTCAAGGGCCGATATCCTATTGCGGCATCGCAAGGGAACCCATCATGAGCGACGACAACACGCCCGCCGACAGCAAGCTCACCAGCTCCAAGCGTCGCTGGGCGGCGGAGGGCAAGTTCCTGACCGGCCGTATCAGCCGTCCTGAAGCCGAGCGCCTGCCGCCCGGCCAGCACCTCGTCAAGAATTGGCCGGTGCTCGATCTTGGCCAGCAGCCGGTCATCGCCACCGAAAGCTGGCGACTCGAAGTGCGCGGACTGATCGAAACGACACTCACCCTCACCTGGGGCGATTTCCAGGCGATCGAGCAGAGCACTGGGGTCAGCGACATTCACTGCGTCACCACATGGTCTCGCTACGATAACAAATGGAGCGGCGTTTCGACGCGCGATCTGCTTGACCGCGTCATGCCGAAACCGGAGGCAGCTTACGTCATGCTGACGAGCTACGACGGCTACACGACCAATCTGCCGCTTGCCGATTTCGCCGCCGAGGACGCGATCCTTGCGACCTCCTGGGAAGGCCTGCCCCTGACGCCGGACCATGGCGGCCCGATGCGCCTCGTCGTGCCGCATCTCTATTTCTGGAAAAGCGCCAAATGGCTGCGCCGCATCGAGTTGATGCCGGACGACGAAGCCGGCTTCTGGGAAAAGAACGGCTACCACATGCTTGGTGATCCGTGGCGCGAGCAGCGCTATTCCGACGACTGAGCCTTCGGCCGCAGGAAGCGGCAAAGCCCGAAGACTGCAAATCCGAGCAAAGAGGCAAACGCCGTCAGCGACGCCATGCTGGCGGCATGAAACGGTATCCCGCTCCATTGCGGCTTGACGACATCGGCAGTGTTGAAGGCCTGGCCGCTGAATTGGCAGGTGACGAGCGCAAGCCCGCGCCGCACCATATCGGCATCGACGGCGGAAAAGATTTCACCCGCAGCAACAGCCTCGCGCGGCATCTCCCGCATCGCCATCAGCACGGCTTTCGCCGCCGCAAGATAAGCATGAGCGCATTCGTTGAACGGACTTTCCTCGTCCATCACGCTGCCCGGCACCCTGCCCCAAAGGCAGTAGGAATACTGGATTTCGGCATAGTTCAGCACCCGCCGGAACGGTTCGTTCGTATCGACTGCGCGGGATGCAAGCTCGATGATACGACTGCGATAGTCGGATATGACAGCCATCTCGCCATGAGAAATTTCCGGGATATCGAGGCCGGCACGGCTGCCGCCGGCGCTGCTGCCATGGGCAAAGGCGTTCCCGGCAAGGACACAGAATGCGGCGACGGCAAATGCCGCCAGCGGAAATGGTCTGGTTCTATCGCTTTTCATGATCGCCCGAAAAGTTCAGGGCGCCCACAAAAGAGCGGCGCCCTCGATGCTTTCAGTGAAATGCCTTTGCCGGCCGACCTCGTCGCCCACCCTTCACGGCAAGCCGCCGTTCGGCCAGCGCTCCGAAAACAAGACCGATCGCGGCCCAAAGGATCGCATGCATTCCGAGCGTGGTCGTGCGGAACCGCCAGAGCACCATCGCCGAAAAATTCTCCGGCACCTCGTTGATCGGCGGCAGCAGATAGAGGACGGCGCCGATGAAGACGAGATAGGCGAAGCCGGCGATGATCGCGCCGTTCCAGAGGCCGAAGCGGCCGGCAAGGCGGCGAGAAAGCGCAACCGCCGCAATCAGCGAGGCAAGCGAAACGACGATCATCAGGAAGAACAGTTCCGTCCTGACGCCGATCGTATCGGGATTGCCGACCGCCGGCGGGTTGGCCGGATACTTGATGCCGGGAACGAGAACGATCGCCACGAAGGCGGCAATGGCGATGACGGCAGAGGTGCCGCGCGGCGAAAGGCTGCCGAGGCGACCGTGCAGGAAAGCGAAGGCGAGCGAAAAAAGCCCGCCGACGGCGACGCTATAGGCCATGACGCCGATGAAAAGGCCGGGACCGGCCTGCGTGGCGCGGCTGACGATTTCAGGTTCGGCAGCTTCGCCGGCAACCTTTGCGCTCGCCTCCTCGAAGGCGATCGCCGCATCGACCAGCGGCTCGCCGAAGGTATGGGCGAAGGCAAAAACCAGGATGCCAGCAATCAGGCCCGCGAGCATGCCGCGAAGCAGAAGGTTTCCAACCATGTCGGTATCCCCTTAGTGGCAGGGAAAGCCAAGGAGATGGCGGGCGTCATGCACGAATTCGTGCACGTACATGCCGTTGAACAGCGCCATCGCGCCTTCCTCGGTGCCGACGAAATAGAGGACGATGAGCATCAGCAGGCCGCCGAAGATCGCCCAGGGCAGGATTTCTCCTACGGGGATCGGGGCCGGTACTGCGACGGGCGTGAAAGTGGTGTCAGACATGTATTCCTCCGGAATGACGCGTTCAGTCGAAAGAGTGTTTGTGCGGTAAGGTCTGACTTCCAGCGCGAAGAACCTTCGACACGCTGGTCACAGTGGCGCGACCGCGCCGGATTTCCACCGGCTTCCAAACCCGCAACAGCCCGGTTATATCTGCACGCCGAAGAGACTGTCAACGAAACTTCACGTGCCGGCAGAGGGCTGTCCCACTGTATTCCCAGGAGATCAGAAGACCGTGAACACGCGCCTTACCTGGATCTGCCATGGTGCAACGGCGGCGAGCCGCAAGGCCCTGTTTCCGGTCGACGAACCGCTGGAAGCCAAGGCAAGGGAGGAAGCCGGCAGGATGGCCGCCCTGCCTCGCGCCGACCATATCGCCACGAGCCCCGCTTTGCGCGCGCGCCAGACGGCCGACGCGCTTCGCCTTCAAGCCCGGATAGATCCGGCACTTGGCGACTGCGATCATGGCCGCTGGGCCGGCAAGTCGATTGCGGCGCTAGAGGACGAGGAACCGGAGAACCTCCTGGCCTGGATGACGAAGCCGGAAGCGGCCCCGCACGGCGGCGAGAGCCTTCTTGATCTCGGGAAACGCGTCGCCGGCTGGATGGAGAGCCAATCGACCTTCGACGGCCATGTGATCGCCATCACCCACGCCGCGATCATCCGGGCGGCGATCACGCATGCGCTTCAGGCGCCCCCCTCCTCCTTCTGGCTCGTCGATGTCGAACCGCTCGCCGTCATTCGCATGACCCGCAACGGCCGGCGCTGGTCCCTGCGTTTTCAGCATTAGCGATCCCTCATCTTATCCAGCCTTACACAAGCAAATCGCGTCATCTCTATTGAACCCGGTTTCGCCGGGACTACTTCCTTGTCCCAAGGAGATGGAAGACATGACATATGACTGGAGTGGGGAGCGCACGCGTCGCTTGCGTTTGATGCGTTTCGCCACAATCACGGTTCTGGTCGGCCTCATCGTCAGCGTTCCGCTGCTGATCGTTACCGCCTGAAACACGAGAAAGGGCGAGCGATGCACCAGCACGCTCGCCTTCGTTGTTTCCCGTCTCCGCTTCACGACAAGCGCCGTCCGTCTCTCGACGGTGCAGCAAAAAGCTGTCGTCTCCAATAATTCGCCTTCTGGTTTCAACGAACATTTCAGACTTTCATGATAGTTCGGCACAGGGTGGAGATGGAGAAGGCCATATGCCGGTGTTTTTCCAGAGCAGGGCCGGAAGGCAATGCGTGTCGATCGTCGGGCTCGGGATAACTCTCTGGCTCCTCGGCGTGCTGTTGCAGCTTGACGACAGCCTTGTCTTCTTCATGACCGGTTTCGGCGAATACGGCGCCGACAAACTCGTTCTGGCGCTCGGCATCGCCGGCGCCATGAGTTTCATCTATTCGGTGCTGCGCATCGCCGACCTGCGCAAGGAAATGGACTTGCGCGACGCCGCTCAGGCGAAGGCCGATTGGACCGCAACCCACGACCATCTGACCAAACTGCCGAACCGCTATGCCTTCGAGCGCAAGATTCTCTCACGGCCGACCAGGAGCGACGAGGCCGAGATCGAGGAGTGGGAGCGAAACGTCACCATCTTCTCCGTCGACCTCGACGGCTTCAAGAAAGTCAACGATCTCGTCGGCCACAAGGGCGGGGACATTCTGTTGATCGACGTTGCCAGACGGATCTGCGCGCTCGGCGATGCCGATTGCGTCTATCGCTTCGGCGGCGACGAATTCATCATTGTCGCCTTTGCCCTGACGGCGCAGCGCGAGGAGCGTTTTGCCAGGCTGCTGATCCAGGCTGTCACCCGGCCTATCCATATCGATGGTTTTGCCGTCGAAGTCGGTGCCAGCGTCGGTTACGACCGCTGGGCGGAGGGCGTCGAGCCGCTGGAAGATGCCGCTCATCGTGCCGACCTCGCCATGTACGAAGCGAAATCACGCGGCCCCAACCATTATTTCGTTTTCGAACCGGCCATGCAGGACAAGGTAGCGGAACGCGCGGCGCTGGAAACCAGGCTGCGCGCCGCTATCGCCAACAAGGCGATCAAACCCTTCTATCAGCCGCTGATCGACCTGAAGACCGGTCAGCTCTGCGGCTTCGAGGCGCTGGCGCGCTGGATCGGCGAGGACGGCGTCAACATTCCGCCGCCTGTTTTCATCGATATCGCCGAGGAAAACGGGATGATCACCGCCTTGTTCGAGGATCTTCTCGCCCAGGCCTGCAGCGACGCACTCACCTGGCCGGACCATGTGATGCTGTCCTTCAACGTCTCACCGGTACAGATGGAAGACAGGCTGCTGACATCACGCATTCTCAAGGTTCTTTCGGCAAGCCGGCTGCCGCCGCAACGCCTGGAAGTGGAGATCACCGAAAACGCCTTGATCCAGGATCCCGCCATCGCCGCCGTCATCCTTGATGAACTGCACGCGGCCGGCATCCAGATCGCCCTCGACGATTTCGGCACGGGTTATTCAAGTCTGGCCCAGCTCGCCCGCTATCGTTTCGACAAGATCAAGATCGACAAAAGCTTCATCGCCACCTATCGCGGCGATGAGCGTCAGGAAAAGATCGTCCGCGCCATGCTCGGCCTCGGCCGGAGCCTCAACATCAAAACGACAGCGGAGGGCGTCGAGGAGCACGGGCAGCTCGCCTTCCTCCTGCAGCTCGGCTGCGACATCGGCCAGGGCTATCTTTTCGGCAAGGCGATGCCCGCCGCCGAAGCGGGTATCTTCATCAGCGATCGCAATGCCAGTCTGGCTTCCACGGCCTGACGGAACCCTTTAAAACACCTGGCGCAGGATCACGAAGAGCAAGAAGGCGATCGCGATCGAGGCCGGCGGCGTCAGCACCCAGGCCATCAGCATGTTACGCACGGTCGACCATTGCAGGCCGGAACCGTTCGCCGCCATGGTGGATCAGTTCTACCGGCAGCAGCGCCAGAATGCCGAAGGCCACCGGCATGGAACGGATGTAGATGACGGTGGCGACGGCAGTGGCCGATCGTGGAAACCGTTGACGAATTCGAAGCCGTGCGCGATCAGCAGCGCAAGGCCAGTCGCGTCCGAGTGCATAGGCGACAAATCCAAGGCAAATTTGCCTTTTTTGTCAATAATTCCGCGCGTGAACTCTCATGACGCCTGCCTGGTCCGTCCCCTAAAACACTGACATCAGGCGATTTTGGCTGTCACAGGCCTCGCGGCGAATCGCGGCGGCCCTCTCCGATCGAGATGATTGGATGCGCAGGAACATAATGCGCAGCGAGCCGATAGACGCCTTTCCGTCCGCAGCGCCGACACTAAGTTCGATCATCATATCTGCGCGGAGCCTCTGAAGATCATGTCATCGACCGACCTCCTGCTGACTTTCAACGCCGGCTCCTCGACCGTCAAGATCGGCATCTTCGCCATCGATGGCGGCAAGGCGCGGCGCATCGGCAAGGGCGTGATCGATTTGCGCGCCGAACCGCTCTCGCTCTGTCTGAGCCGGGGATCGCAGGCATTCGACGTACCTTTGAAAACCAGCATAACGGAAGATCTGCGCAGCGTGATCGACGAGAGCTTAGCGCTTCTTGCCGATCATTTCGACGTCGCCGCCACGCGCGCAGCCGGTCACCGCGTCGTCCATGGCGGCGATCGTTTCACCAGCGCGATCGCCCTCGACGATGCCGCGATCGATGCCGTCGACGCGCTGACGCCACTTGCGCCCCTGCATCAGCCGCAGGCGTTGCGTTTCATCCGCGCGCTGCGCCATCTGAAACCGCGTCTTGCCCAGACCGCCTCCTTCGACACAGCCTTCCATGCCACCCAGGACGATCTCGTTCGCCGCTTCGCCATTCCCCGTGCACTGCATGAGGAAGGCGTCAAGCGCTACGGCTTTCATGGCCTTTCCTATAAATTCATCGCCGGTGAGCTCGCCCGCAAGGCGCCGCGCGCGGCAAAGGCGGTGGTTGCCCACCTCGGCAGCGGCGCCAGCCTCTGCGCGCTCGACCAAGGCGTCAGCCGCGATTGCAGCATGGGCTTTTCGACGCTCGACGGCATCCCGATGGCGACGCGCCCGGGCTGGCTCGATCCCGGCGTCATTCTGCATCTGGCGGGAGAGAGGAAGCAATCCTTCACGGAAATCGAAGACCTGCTCTATCACCGCTCCGGCCTGCTCGGCCTATCGGGCATCAGTGCCGATACACGCGACCTTTTGAAGGACGGACGGCCGGAGGCGCGCCAGGCGATCGATTTCTTCACACTGCGCATTGCCGGCGAAATCGGCCGTATGGCGGTAACGCTTCGCGGCCTTGACGCCGTCGTCTTCACTGCCGGCATCGGCGAGCATCAATCGGAGATCCGTGCCGGCGTGGCCAAGCGGCTCTCCTGGCTTGGCCTTGCGATCGACGAAAAGGCCAATTCCGCCAATGAGTTCATGATCAGTACAGGGGAAAGCCGCATCGCCGCCCATGTCATCGCCACCGATGAGGAGCAGATCATCGCCGACGAGGCGCTGTCCCTTCTTGGCAGTGGCTGATCCAGATCAACAGCGTCCCGGCATCGGCGGCTCGCGCCTGCGAATGCGCCGCCGCTGGACGTCGGAAAAGTTACGCACCCTCCAGCCGAATCTTCTCCTTCATGCGCCAGACCCGCGGCGTTTCTCCGGTATATTTGAGGAAGAAGCGCGAGAAATAGGCGGGGTCGGCAAAACCAAGCCGAAATCCGATCTCCTGAACGCTGCCGAGCGTAAAAACGAGCTGGCGTTTTGCCTCTTCGATGAGTTTACCGGCGATCAATTCGTGCGGCGTGCTGCCGGTCATCGTCCGGACGATGCGGGTGAGATGTGTCGGCGAAATCCCAAGTTCCCTAGCGTAAAAGGAAGCGGGCTTGTGTGATCGGAAATGCTGCTGCAGTAGCTCGTCCAGCATTTCCAAGCGCCGGTCGTTCTCGTTCGACGCAAGCTCATCGCTGTTTCCCTGATGGGAAATCCTCGCCGTCAGCCGCAGCGCCAGCGCAACGTAAGCGCCCAGCATCTCATTGCGGCCGCTGCGGCGATTTTCGAATTCGTCGCCCAGCCGCCGCAACGTCTGCATGACGTAGGCAGCCGCGGCATTGCCAGGATCGAGTGACGTCAGATGCGGCGTCGTCAGCCATTCGCCCAACTGGCTTCGGTCGCCCAGCGGATGGCTGAGATGGGACCTCAATATGGTGATGACGAGGCCGTCGATATCGCGCGAAAATCGAAAGCCGTGATTGAGGCCCGGCGGCACGGTGATGATGGCCGGCGGACGAATGGCATGGCTCTCATCGCCGAAAATCGCATCGCCCGAACCGCTTTCGATGTACAATATCTGAAAGAAACTCTCGTGCCGATGCAGACGGATCTCCCATTGATGCAAGCTGCTGCGGGAGCGAATTGTTTCGCAATGCAACCAAAAATCCGGTCCTCGCCCGGTATTCTCGCCGTAGAGCTCGTAGGTCGGCACATGTCTGCGCATCGGTCTGCTCCCGCACCAATGTTCGATTAGTGCAATTTTTTGGCCGGGATGTCCATTGCTGCGACCGGGGCGACACGGCAGAATCCGGCAAAATGCAAAAATGTGAGGGAGGACGCATTTGCGAACCCAGGTCGCCATCATCGGTTCGGGGCCATCCGGCCTGCTGCTCGGTCAGCTTCTGACCGAGGCGGGCATCGACAATGTCGTTCTCGACCGCGTCAACAAGGATTACATCCTCGGACGGGTGCGCGCCGGCGTTCTGGAGGAAGGCACCGTCGGGCTGCTGGATCAGGCCAAATCGGCAGCGCGGCTGCATGCCGAAGGCCTGCCGCATGACGGTTTCTCGCTGGCCTTCGACGGACGCGATCATCGCATCGACCTGCATGATCTGACCGGCGGCAGGCGCGTCACCGTTTACGGCCAGACGGAGGTGACGCGCGACCTGATGGAGCGGCGCGAAGCACGCGGCGCCCTGTCGATCTACGATGCCGCCGATGCCACACCGCATGACTTCGATGGGCATTCGCCTTTTGTCACCTATATGAAAGACCACGTCCCCCAGCGCATCGATTGCGATTTCATCGCCGGCTGCGACGGCTTTCATGGAGCAAGCCGCAAAGCCATCCCCGAAAAGGCGATCAGGCATTTCGAAAAGATCTATCCCTTTGGCTGGCTGGGCCTGCTTGCTGACGTGGCGCCGGTCAGCCATGAACTGATCTACGCCAACCATCCGAGGGGTTTTGCACTCTGTTCGATGCGCTCGGCGACGCGCAGCCGCTATTACATCCAGTGTGCGCTTGACGAAAAGGTCGAGGCCTGGAGCGACGATCGCTTCTGGGACGAGTTGAGACGGCGCCTGCCGACGCATCATGCCGAGGCATTGGTGACCGCACCGTCCTTCGAGAAATCAATCGCGCCGCTACGCTCCTTCGTCGCCGAGTCGATGCGTTTCGGCCGGCTTTTCCTGGTCGGCGACGCCGCCCATATCGTGCCGCCGACCGGCGCCAAGGGGCTCAACCTGGCAGCCAGCGACGTCCATTACCTTTTCTCCGGGCTGATTGAGCATTACCGCGAACGCTCAGACCGCGGCCTCGATGCCTATTCGCAGACAGCACTCGCCCGCGTGTGGAAGGCCGTACGGTTTTCCTGGTGGATGACGACGATGATGCATCGTTTTCCAGATACGGGTGATTTCGACCAGAAGATCCAGGAGGCGGAACTCGATTATCTCACCCATTCCCGCGCGGCCTCGACGGTGCTCGCGGAAAACTATGTGGGATTGCCATTCTGACAGGATGATTTGAGACTGGTGCGAACCATCGAGGTCCGCATTTTGAAAGGGAGGAACCAAAACCATGAAGAAGTTCGTTTTCGCCGCCGTTGCGGCAATCGTGCTCGGCAGCGCTGCCTATGCCGACACGATCAAGGTCGGCGTCATCGGGCCGTTCTCCGGTCCGTTCGCCCTTCAGGGCAAGAACTTCAAGGCCGGCATCGATGCCTATATGGCGGTCAATGGCAGCAAGGTCGGCAACGACACGGTCGAAATCGTCTATCGCGACGTGCCGCAGGCCGATCCGGCCCAATCCAAGGCGCTGGCGCAGGAACTGATCGTCAAGGAAAAGGTCCAGTATCTCGCCGGATTCTATTTCACCCCGGATGCCATGGCGGTGACCCCGATCCTGAAGCAGGGCAACGTGCCGATGGTCATCATGAACGCCGCGACCTCGGCGATCGTCACCAAGAGCCCGCTTGTCGTGCGTACCTCGTTTACCACCTGGCAGACCTCGACGCCGATCGCCAAGGTCGCCTTCGACGCCGGCGTCAAGAAGGTGATTTCGGTCGTCAGCGATTACGGCCCCGGCATCGACGCCGAGAACGCCTTCAAGACCGGCTTCGAGAAGGCCGGCGGCCAGGTGGTCGAGGCGATCCGCATGCCGCTTGCGACCAACGACTTCAGCCCGATCATGCAGCGCATCAAGGATTCCGGCGCTGAGGGTGTCTTCGCCTTCCTGCCATCCGGTCCGACGACGCTCGGCTTCGTCAAGGCCTATAATGAAAACGGCCTGAAGGCGGCCGGCATCAAGTTCTTCGCGCCGGGTGATCTGACGCAGGAATCCGACCTGCCGGCGCTTGGCGACGCCGCGCTCGGCATCCAGACGACCTTCCACTATGCCGTGTCGCACGACTCGCCCGAGAACAAGGCTTTCGTCGAGGCGGCGACCAAGGCGATCGGCAACAAGGCCGAGCTCTCCTTCCCTGCGGTCAGCGCCTATGACGGCATGTATGTCATCTACAAAATGATCGAGGCGACGGGCGGCAAGCAGGATGCCGAGAAGGCTGTCGATGCGGTAAAAGGCCTTGCCTGGGTGAGCCCACGCGGCCCGGTTTCGATCGACCCGGAAAGCCGGCACATCACCCAGAATATCTATCTGCGCGAAGTCGCCAAAGCCGATGACGGGACCTACATCAACAAGGAGATCCAGACCTTCGAGAAGCAGGGCGATCCGGGCCTGGCCGCCACCAAGTAAGGTCCGGCATCCCGACAGGCGACGGGCTTACACATCAAGCCCGTCGCATCGAAGCAGGGTATTTCCATGCAGACAGTCTTCAGCATCGCCGTCGACGCCTTTGCCTATGGCATGGTGCTCTTCGTCATATCGATCGGCCTTTCAGTGACCATGGGGCTGATGCGCGTCGTCAACCTGGCGCACGGCGCCTTCGCCATGATCGGCGGCTATATCGCCTCCTATGCCGCCCGTGATCTCGGCCTCGGTTATGCAGCGGCGGTCGTGGCCGCCGTTGCCATCACCATCGTCGTCGCCATCCCGCTCGAGCGTTTTCTCTATCGCCGGATCTACGGTGCTCCGGAGCTGACCCAGGTGCTGATGACCATCGGCATCACCTTCTGCGTTATCGGCCTCGCGAACTACGCGATGGGGCCGACGCTGAAAACCATTCCGCTTCCCGCTACGCTGCAGGGATCGGCCGATCTCGGCTTCCGCACGATTCCCGTTCATCGGCTTTTCGTCATCTTTTGCGGTCTCGTGGTTGCCCTTGCGCTCTGGTTTGCGATCGACAGGACCAGCTTCGGTGTGAAGCTGCGCGCCTCCGTCGACGATGCGGCGATGGCGGCAGCGCTCGGCGTGCGCACCGAGATCATCTATGCCGTGAGCTTTGCCGTTGCGGTCGGACTTGCCGCTTTCGGCGGCGTGGTCGGCGCCGAACTCCTGCCGGTCGAACCCTATTATGCGCTGCGCTACATGGTCACCTTCCTGGTCGTCGTCTCCGTCGGCGGTGCCGGCTCCATTCCGGGAGCGCTGATCGCCTGCCTGCTGCTCGGAGCGATCGATACGACGGGACGCTATTTGATGCCTGAATTCGGCGAATTCTTCTTCTATCTCGCCGTGATCGCCATCATCTGCGTCTTCCCGCGCGGCCTTGCCGGAAGGGCGAAATAGAATGGCGCTTGTCATAAACAACGAAAACGAACGCGTTCAGCATCGGCGGCGCGGAACCATCGGCCGCGATCTCGCCGGAATAGGCGTGATCATCGCTGTCGCGACGATCGGTTATTTCGCCTTCCCAGACAATCTGGCGCTCCTGACCCGCATGGCGACGATCGCGCTGTTCGTCCTCTCGCTCGATCTCGTCACCGGTTATTGCGGCGTCGCCACGCTCGGCCATGCCGCGCTGTTCGGCTCCGGCGCCTATGCCGCCGGCATAGTGTCGGCGCATTACGGCATCAATGATCCGTTGCTGATGATGCTGGCCGGCATTGCAGGCGGCGCTGTCGCCGGGCTGCTCTGCGGCATCGTCATCCTGCGGGCGCACGGATTGCCGCAGCTCGTGCTGTCGATCGCCCTGATCAATCTCTTCCATGAATTCGCCAACAAGGCATCGTCATGGACAGGCGGCAGCGACGGGCTTTCCGGCATCGCGCCGGACCCGATCTTCGGCATTTTCGAATTTGATCTCTACGGTCAAACCGCTTTCTTCTTCGGAATGGCGCTGCTGCTTGTTGTCTTCGTGCTGCTGCGATTGCTGGTCCGCTCTCCCTTCGGCATGCTCTGCCGCGCCATCAAGCAAGACCCGCTGCGTGTCCGCGCCATGGGTGCTTCGCCGAAGGCGGCTCTCATCAGGATGTATGGGATATCGGGCGCCGTGGCCGGTGTCGGCGGCGCCTTGAATGCGATCTCGACGCAGGTCGTCGGCCTCGACAGCCTGTCTTTCACGCAATCGGCCGAGGCGCTTGTCATGCTGGTGCTCGGCGGCACCGGCTCCCTCTTCGGCGCGCTCTCCGGCACCGTCATCTTCATGCTCTTTGAAGATTATGTCTCGGCAGCCAATCCCTTCCATTGGCTGACCATGGTCGGTGCGCTGCTGATCGCCGTCGTGCTTTTCGCGCCGAAGGGTCTCTACGGAACCGCTGCGGCCTTCATTGACCGCCGCAGGGAGCAGCGCTCATGAGCCCGGTTTTTCAGGTCGCCAATCTCAGGAAAGCTTTCGGCGGCCTTACCGTTACCAATGATGTCTCGCTTATGATGTCACCGGGCGATCGTGTGGCGCTGATCGGCCCGAACGGCGCCGGCAAGACCACCTTCGTCAACCTGGTGACCGGCAATCTCTCGCCCGATTCCGGCGAGGTGCGGCTCGGCGGCGAGGTGGTCACGAAAGTCGGTGCCATCGGCAGGGTCAAACGCGGTCTCGTCAGATCCTTTCAGGTGACACGGCTTTTCCAGGATATGACACCGGCCGAACATGTCGGCCTCGCCGTGCTTCAGCGGGACGGGAGGACCGGACGCATGTTCGGGAGTTTCCTGCATATGCCCGATGTCATGGCGGAGGTCGACGATCTCCTTGGAAAGCTCGGACTGGCGCCGCTGATGCATCGCAAGGTCAGCGAGATCGCCTATGGCCAGCAGCGGCTTCTTGAGATCGCCGTGGCGCTGGCGCTGAAGCCGAAAGTGCTGTTGCTCGACGAGCCGGCAGCCGGCGTGCCCCAAAGCGATACCGGCCGCATCGAACAGGCGCTCGCCGATCTGCCCGCCGGTCTCGCCGTCCTGATGATCGAACACGATATGGACCTTGTCTTCCGTTTTGCCAAACGCGTCATCGTACTGGCCGCTGGCACAATCATCTTCGACGGCCGGCCTGAAGACGTCACCCAGGATGCGCGTGTGCGCGAGGCCTATCTCGGGAGCTATGCCAATGCCAGCCATATCGCTTGAGGTCGAAAATCTGTCGGCCGGATATGGACCGACGCGCGTGCTCGAAGACATTTCCTTCGCCGTGCCGGCAGGCGCCCGGCTTGCCGTGCTCGGCCGCAACGGCATGGGCAAAACCACCTTGCTGGCGACCCTTGCCGGCCAGACCAGGCGATATCAGGGCCATATCCGCCTTGGCGGTGCGGATGTCACCACCGCACCGAGCGCGACACGGGCACATAAGGGGCTCGGATATGTGCCGCAGACGCGCTGTGTCTTCCCGACTCTGACGGTCGAGGAAAATCTCTTCGTCGGCCTGAAGGCACGGCCGAAAACAGCGCTGGAGGAAGCCTATGCCATGTTCCCGCGCCTGAAGGAGCGCCGCCGCAACCTCGGCAGCCAGCTCTCCGGCGGCGAGCAGCAGATGCTCTCAACCGCCCGCACCATTCTCGGCCGCCCCTCCGTCCTGCTGCTCGACGAACCGCTGGAAGGCCTGGCACCTGTCATCTGCGAGGAACTGATGGCCGCCTTCGCCGCACTCGCCCAGTCAGGCGATATGACCATCCTGCTCGTCGAACAGCGCATCCAGAGTGCACTCGATTTCGCCGATCAGGTGGTCATCCTGGAGCGAGGCCGACTGGCCTGGACGGGAACGCCGGAGAGCCTCGCCCGGGATCACCAGACGGTCGAGAGCCTGCTCGGGGTCGGTGGCCTGCATTGACAGCTGGATGCCGTCGAGTCGTCCTGCATTCTGCCGCGCTCGGCACGGACAGCAATATAACCGGTATATCGTCATGACGACGTCATCGTCGGCCAGCCATTATCATGCTGCCTGGAACGTCTTTCCACGCACGATGGAACGGCAGCGGCACGGTAACAGAGCATAGAAGCTCTGAATCACAAGCAGATTCGGCTCAAACGCCGCCCTCTACTTGGAGGTCGGTGCACGACCATTCGAAATCCGTCGGCCAGCGCAGACGAATTAGTCCGAAGCATCGTCAATTTCCGTTGCCAGATTACCCGATAGGATTGCATAGTCGGAACGAAAATCACACGGGAGGTAGAAATGGCAAATCACAAGCCAGTCGCAGGCGACGTATACTTGCCTGTTTTCAGCATCGACGACGCGATTACCGGCGACATTCTCGAAAATACCAGTTCTACGGATGTCGATGGAGATACGGTACGCCTCAACTTCGTCAACGGACAACGCATTCCGCAACCGGCCAATGCAGGCTCGCCGCCCACGAGCACGGCAATCCAGGGGGAGTACGGCACGCTCACCGTTTATTCCGACGGCAGCTACACCTACGCACTCGATCACTCGAAGCCGGAGGTCGCAGCACTCGGACCGGGGGATGCGCTGGTCGAAAAATTCACCTTCAAAATATCAGACGGCAAAGGCGCCACCGACGTCGGCGCGCTCAGCATCGCAATTGACCTGCCGGAACGTGGCGATGTGTTCGTCAATTTTGAAGACGTCGGCCATAGCGACTTCCCCACAGGCTATAAAGGCTTCGACTGGGGCGCCTGGCGGGACGGAGACGATGCGACGGTGCGGGAGGAGGCCGACGGCAACCACTATCTGGGAGGCGGCGTCTTCTGGACACCCATCTATTCAGCGGATGGCGGCCCATTTCAGATCAAGCAATTCGAAGTGGCCAACGGAACGTCGAACTATGACAATGTGCTGACGATCGAAGGTCAGCTGAACGGCAATATTGTCTTCTCCACAACAGTGACCATAACCGCCGACAGCATCCACGATCCCCAGCTGATCGATCTCAGCGCTTACGGCCCGATCGATTACCTCCTGCTCGATAGCGAACCGATCGTCACGGAAGATAGCGGCCCTGATTATTTCGGCGCGCAATACGACAATTTTCACTTCCTCGTTTGACCGAGGGAGTGAAAAGGGCGCCGTAACGCCGAAAACTCTGCATCTTTTCCGAGCGCATGGTTAGCAACTTCTATCGGGTACCAATTTCTTGCGATAGCTGAGCGACCTGCACCTTGCTATCATTGGATCGTCCGAGGAGGGACGATTTTGCTGGGATGGAGGAAATGATGGAGTCAGTCGGGATCAGGTTAGCGGCGGTCATGTTCTCGCTCGCCGTATGGGCTATTATCATCGCTGCCGCATCGCATCTTTGGTCGACGAAGATACCTGTCTTGCTTTTGGCGCTCTACAGATAGAACTGTCCTCGGCGTTAATGCATGCCGCCCGGAAGTGTGTCGCGGTACCAGGCGGCATGCATAAAACAAAGAGCTAAAGCGCGCCGCATGAATCCAGTTCAATGCGACGCGCATTGGCGGACATCCTGCAGATCAGAGCTGAACCGTTTGTCCCCTCGCCGCCGCACTTGGCGCTGCGGTCAATGTGCTACGGCGGCGGCCGGAACCGGCTCAAAATCGAGCCGCAAATATCGCTAATTCTGCATTTGAGGAGATGGTAGCGGAGGAGGGATTTGAACCCCCGACACAAGGATTATGATTCCTCTGCTCTGACCTACTGAGCTACTCCGCCACTGGTCAAACGATGCCTGCTCGCGAAGCGTGCCGGCCCGTGGGATGAGCGGCTTATAAGGTGCGCCTCGGCTTTGTGTCAAGCGCATGATGGAGAAAAACGCTGGGCTTTGATGCCTGCCCTCTCCTGTTGATTTCAGGCGGCGACGGGGCTGGACAAAAGAGCCTTCAACGAGGCTTCGGCTGAAGGTTCCCGCTCCGAACGCTCGATGAAGCCGCCGCCGAAGACGCGGGCGTTGTCGCCGGGTGCCGAATAAAGCGCGCAGGCCTGACCGGGGGCGATACCCGCCTCGCCAACCGTAAGGTCGACATAGGTGCCGGTGGCATCGACGTGCAGCACGGCGGGCGCCGGCGCCCGTGTCGAGCGGACCTTGGCGTAGCAGGCAAAGCCTTTGCCGGAGGCGGCTTCCGCCAGCGTCTCGTCGCCCAGCCAGTTGACATCACGCAGGTAGACGCGGTGCGTTTCCAGCGCTTCTTTCGGGCCGACGATGACGCGGCGCGAGCGGGCATCGAGAAAGACGACATAGAGCGGCTCGCCGGTGGCAATACCGATGCCGCGGCGCTGGCCGATCGTGAAATGCAGAATGCCTTCATGGGTGCCGAGCACCCGGCCGTCGAGATGGACGATCTCGCCGGCGAGCGCCGCATTCGGCTTCAGCTTGGTGATGACGTCGGAATATTTGCCCTGCGGCACGAAGCAGATGTCCTGGCTGTCGGCCTTCTTGGCGACGACGAGGCCCATCTCTTCGGCAAGTCTGCGCGTCTCGGCCTTCGGCAGACCGCCCAAGGGAAAGCGGAGATAATCGATCTGTTCCTGCGTCGTGGCGAACAGGAAATAGCTTTGGTCGCGATCGGCATCGGCCGGCCGGTAAAGCGCGCGGCGGCCGGGATGCTCCGGCGACGGGTTCGGCCGCGAGCGGATATAGTGGCCGGTCGCCAGCGCATCGGCGCCAAGCTCCTTGGCGGTCGCCAGCAGATCGGCAAACTTGACGGTCTGGTTACAGGACACACAAGGGATCGGCGTTTCGCCGGCCACATAGCTTTCGGCGAAGGGATTGATCACCGTCTCGCGAAAGCGCTTCTCGTAGTCCAGAACGTAGTGCGGAATGCCGAGCGTTTCGCAGACGCGGCGCGCATCGTCGATATCCTGGCCGGCGCAACAAGAGCCTGCACGGTGAACGGCAGCCCCATGGTCGTACAACTGCAGCGTGATGCCGAGCACATCGTAACCCTGCTGTTTGAGAAGGCCGGCGACGACAGATGAATCGACGCCGCCCGACATGGCGACGACGACACGGGTCTCTTCCGGCTGCTTGTCAAAATCCAGTGTGTTCAACGGTGGTGCCAAATTCTGCGTGGGTCACGATCCGCCCTTGCGCTGCAATTGCGGCGGATTTGCCGATATCAGGCGGGATCGGCCGCCATTTCTCGATGAGGAACCGATATAGAAAGGATTGCATCGGGACGCAAGGGGCGGCCTCGGATCGCGGATTTGGAATACCCGGCGAAAGCAAGGCGCGGCCTAAGCCACGCCTTGGAAGCGGGGGGTGCGGCTCAGGTGCCGATCAGCTTGTTGCAGGCGAATGCGATGCCCGGATTGGCGATGATAGCGGTCAAGAGCGCCAGTCCGATGATCGAGAATGAATAGCGCTTCATAAACATCCTCCTTTTCCAGCCCGTAGGAATTATGCCGGTTCGGCCCCAATTCTCAAAATAACGAATGCTTGAGCAGGACGGCTGAACCGAAAATCGATCGACACAATAATTCAACCGCCATGGAACATTTCCCTCCATCATGCGTTGCAGGTGATCAATGTCGCAATCGAATTTCTGCGGAGGGTTGCATGGCCAGGTTCGGAACGGCAGCGGATTACAGCAGGATCAGACACTGGATCGAGAAACGCGGTGGGCATCCCGCCCGTATCAAGGACGCCCGGGACAGCGAAACCGTCGGCATCGACTTCTCCTCGGAACCGATGGAGGAAATTTCCTGGGACGAATTCTTCCAAGGTTTTGACGACAGCCGGCTCGCTTTTCTTCATCGCACGAAGGCAGAGGACGATGCCGCACGTCTCGGCCGGATGGTCCGCCGACGCAAGCACCACTGACTTCTGCCATTCCCGATGCAGCAAAAACCCGGCGCCCTTCCGCGCCGGGTTTTCCGTGTCTTGCCTTGGGAGGGCGAAACTCAGTCGATGTTAAAGGTGAGCAGCTTTGCCTGGCGGATTGCCGGGTGGGCTGTCAGCTGACCGAGCACGGCGTCATCCACCTCGCCGTCGACATAGAGCAGCGCGATGGCGTCGCCGCCCTGCTTGTCGCGGCCGAGCTGGAAGTTGGCGATATTGACGCCCGCAGTACCAAGCGTCATGCCGATGAAGCCGATCATGCCGGGAACGTCGGTATTGGTGATGTAGATCATGTGCGATCCGACGTCGGCATCGAGATTGATGCCCTTGATCTGGATGAAGCGCGGCTTGCCATCCGAAAACACCGTGCCGGCGACGGAACGCGTCATGCTCTCGGTCGTCACCGTCAGCTTGATATAACCATCGAACACACCTGTCTTGTCGCGCTTGACCTCGGAAAGCACGACGCCCTTTTCCTTGACCATGATCGGCGCCGAAACCATGTTGACGTCGGCGACCTGCGGGCGGATGAGACCGGCGAGCACGGCACTCGTCAGCGCCCGCGTGTTCATGTTGGCGGTGATGCCGTCATAGAGGATTTCGATTTCCTTGATCGGCTCCTCGGTGACCTGGCCGACGAAGGCGCCGAGCACATCGGCAAGGCGGATGAAGGGCTTCAGGATCGGCGCTTCCTCCGCGGTGATCGACGGCATGTTGATGGCGTTGGAGACCGCACCCTTGACGAGGTAATCCGCCATCTGTTCGGCCACCTGGAGGGCGACGTTTTCCTGGGCCTCAGTCGTCGAGGCGCCGAGATGCGGCGTGCAGACAACATTCGGCAGGCCGAAGAGCGGGCTTTCCTTGGCCGGCTCGACCTCGAAAACGTCGAAGGCGGCACCGGCGACATGGCCGGACTTGATGGCTTCAGCAAGGGCTGCCTCATCGACCAGGCCGCCACGGGCGCAGTTGATGATCCGCACGCCCGGCTTGGTCTTCGCCAGCGCTTCCTTGTTGAGGATGCCACGCGTCTTGTCGGTCATCGGCACGTGCAGCGTGATGAAGTCGGCCCGGGCGAAAAGCTCGTCGAGCTCGACCTTGGTGACGCCCATCTCCTCGGCGCGCTCCTTGGAGAGGAACGGATCATAAGCGACGACGTGCATCTTCAAGCCGATAGCGCGGGCGCAGACGATCGAGCCGATATTGCCGGCGCCGATGACGCCGAGCGTCTTGCCGGTGATTTCGACGCCCATGAATTTCGACTTCTCCCATTTGCCGGCCTGCGTCGAGGTATCGGCTGCCGGAAGCTGGCGGGCGACGGCGAACATCAGCGCGATCGCATGTTCGGCCGTGGTGATCGAATTGCCGAAGGGCGTGTTCATGACGATGATGCCGCGGCGCGAGGCGGCCGGGATATCGACATTGTCGACACCGATGCCGGCGCGGCCGACAACCTTGAGGTTCGTCGCCCCTTGAATGATCTTTTCCGTCACCTTGGTGGCAGAGCGGATGGCCAGACCATCATACTTACCGATGACGTCGAGCAGACGGTCCTTATCCTTGCCGAGCTGCGGTTCGAAATCAACTTCGACGCCGCGGTCGCGGAAGATCTGGACGGCGGTTTCCGACAATTCGTCGGATACGAGAACGCGAGGTGCCATTGTGGCCTCCTTCAAAAGTGTTCAGCGATGAATGAATCAGGGATGCCAGAGCATGATGCCGAAAAGTGTGAGCGGTTTTCGGACGACATCATGCTCTAATTCTTTGAATCGACTCCGCCCTGCGGCGGAGCCGGATGCGATCACGTCAGGCGGCCGCCTGAGCGAGCTGCGCCTTCTGCGTTTCGAAGGCCCAGGAAAGCCAGGGCATCAGCTTCTGCATGTCGGATGCCTCGATCGTGGCGCCGGCCCAGATGCGCAGGCCCGATGGCGCGTCGCGGTAGTGGCCGACGTCATAGGCCACACCTTCCTTTTCCAGGAGGCCGACCAGCCCCTTGGCGAAAGCGGCCTGGCCGTCGTCGTCAAGCGCCGTGATGTCCTTGTCGACGATCTTCAGGCAGACGGAGGTGTTGGAGGCCGTTTCCGCCTTGACGGCGAGATTGGCGATCCAGTCGTTGGCCGCGACGAAATCGTGGATGACCTTGGCATTGGCATCGGCGCGGGCAATCAGCGCCTTAAGGCCGCCGAGGCCCTTGGCCCAGACCAGCGCATCGATATAGTCCTCGACGCAGAGCATCGACGGCGTATTGATCGTCTCGCCCTGGAAGATGCCTTCCGTCAACTTGCCGCCCGAGGTCATGCGGAAGATCTTCGGCAGCGGCCAGGCGGGCGTATAGGTGGTGAGACGCTCGACGGCGCGCGGCGAGAGGATGATGACGCCATGCGCGCCCTCGCCGCCCAGAACCTTCTGCCAGGAGAAGGTGACGACATCGAGCTTGGCGAAATCGAGTTCCTGCGCGAAAGCAGCCGAGGTGGCATCGCAGATCGTCAGGCCCTTGCGGTCGGCAGGGATGAAATCGGCGTTCGGCACGCGCACGCCCGACGTGGTGCCGTTCCAGGTGAAGACGACATCGCGATCGAAATCGACGGCGGCGAGATCGGGAAGCTCGCCGTAACCGGCTTCGAGCCTGCGCACATCCTTGAGCTTCAGCTGCTTGACGACATCGGTGACCCAGCCGGCGCCGAAGCTTTCCCAGGCGAGCATGTCGACGCCACGTTCGCCGAGCAGCGACCAGAGCGCCATTTCGACGGCGCCGGTATCGGACGCCGGAACGATACCGATGCGGTAATCCGCCGGCACGTCGAGAATTTCACGGGTAAGGTCGATGGCCTGCTTGAGCTTGGTCTTGCCGACCTTCGCGCGGTGCGAACGGCCAAGGGCCGCGTCGGAAAGGGCATCGAGCGACCAACCGGGGCGCTTCGAGCAGGGGCCAGAAGAAAAATGAGTATTGTGCGGACGGATGTCCGGCTTTGCGGTCTTCGCCATGATGCTATCCTCTCAGATAGAAAGCCCTTCGTTGGGGAAGGGTGTCCCGCCGCCGTGTGTATGGATAGCAGACGCCATAGTCAAGATCGAAGTGTCGCAGAGAGAGGATATTTTGACGCAGGCACGATTGACGCAGCAAAAAGCCGCCCGGGCGGGCGGCTTTCTGATGGAGAAGAATTGAGCTTACTTGTAGACCGCCGGCTGCAGCGGGATTTCCGGCGGCGGTTCGTAGCTCGCCTGGGCGCAGCCGCCGAACAGATAGCGGGCGCCGACGCGGGCTTCGTGGACGCTGAGACCCTTGTCGCGGCCAGGGCCGCCGTTTTCGGCGTATCCGAACATGTTGCCGCCGTCGATATGTAGATAGCGGTAGCCGACATCGGCCTTGACGTTGCAGGTGACGTCGATCGAGGCGCCGGCCATGAGGGCGTAAGTAAAGCGCCAGTTGCCCTTGCCGCCATGGGTGACCTGGTCATCGCAGAAGCTGCCGTCATCGGCGCAGGCGACGTTTCGCAGGTTCTTCCACTTGACGTAGGAACCACCGATACCGGCGCCGACGTAGGGCGTGACATAGCCGTAGGTGCCGAGATCGACGTAGGCGTTGGCAAGCAGCGTATAGGCGGTCAGCGAAGAGCGGTCGCTCGACGTGCAATCCACCAGGGGGAAGCCGCACTGTCCGACCGTCGAGCCTTTGAAATCAGCCTGCGTCAAATAGTCGAAGGTCAGATCGGTGCGCAGATAGCTGTTGATCTGATAACCGACACCGCCGCCGATCGTCCATGCGTCGTCGAGGTCTGCATCGTCAAAATCGACTTCGGTGGCGTTGCTGCCCTGGAAATAACGCGCTCCGCGCAGATCGGTGAAGGCATAACCGACATCGCCGCGCAGATACCAGCCGGTCGCTTCAGTGACCGTCACCTCGGGCGGCTGCTCCGGGATCGGCTCGGCAGGGGCGAGGTCCGCGGAATAGGCGTTTGTCGCGATCAACAATGCGGCGAAGATGCCGGACAAGCTTCTTTTCATGGATCCCACTCCAAAATCCGTTGGGTCGGCAGGCTGAAGTCGCTGCCAAACTGATACGCTTCGGATGGATAATGAAGGGGAAACGTTAAAAGCTGCTTAACCACGATTATTTACCGTATTTTGCAGATACTCCTGAAAGAAAACAGCGATCGCAGCGATAAGAATTCGGCCTTCAGCGACTATAGAATCTGGCTGAATCGAACTCGCATGACGAAAAAGCCGGCGCATGCGCACCGGCTTCTTCAGTAATCTATTGTCACAGGATCAGGCGGCGGTGCGCACGTTCGAGATCGTGCCGATCAGCTCGTTAACGATGCGCTCGATCTGGGCGCGGTCGTCACCCTCGGCCATGACGCGGATCAGCGGCTCGGTGCCTGAGGGGCGGATGACGAGGCGGCCGTTCTTGGCGAGCTCGGTTTCGGCATCGGCGATCGCCTTCTGCACCTGGAGATCCTCCAGCGGCTTGCCGCCGCTGATGCGGACATTGCGCAGGAGCTGCGGCACCGGCTCGAAGCGGCGGCAGACCTCGCTGACGGTCCGCCCGGTCCGCTTCACCGCAGCCAGGATCTGCAGCGCGGCGACCAGACCGTCGCCGGTCGTACCGTAGTCAGAAAGCACGATGTGGCCCGATTGCTCGCCGCCGACATTGTAGTTGTGCTGGCGCATATGCTCGACGACGTAGCGGTCGCCGACCCGCGTTCGGGCAAGCGCCATGCCGCGCTCGTCGAGGAAGCGCTCCAGGCCGAGATTGGACATCACGGTGGCGACAATGCCGTTGCCGCGCAGCTGCTGGTTCTCGGCCCAGCTCTCGGCGATGACGGCCATCAGCTGGTCGCCGTCGACGATCGAGCCGTTTTCGTCGACGATGATGACACGGTCCGCATCGCCATCGAGCGCAATGCCGATATCGGCACGCACCTCGTCGACCTTCTTCTGCAGCGCCACCGGGCTGGTGGAGCCGCAATTAAGATTGATGTTGGTGCCATTCGGCTCATTGCCGATGGTGACGACTTCGGCGCCGAGTTCCCAGAGCACGGCAGGCGCCACTTTGTAGGCAGCACCATTGGCGCAGTCGATCGCAATCCTCAGCCCCTGCAGCGTCACGTCGCGCGGCAAAGTCCGTTTGGCATGTTCGATATAGCGGTCATGCACGCCATCGACGCGCTTGGCGCGCCCGATATCGTCGGATTTGGCAAGCTGCGCGTTCAGGTCCTTTTCGAGCAGATCCTCGATCTCGGCTTCGAGATCGTCGGAAAGCTTGTAACCATCAGGGCCGAAGAGCTTGATGCCGTTATCCTCATAAGGATTGTGCGAAGCCGAGATCATCACGCCGATATCGCAGCGCAGCGAGCGCGTCAGCATGGCGACGGCAGGCGTCGGAATCGGGCCGAGAATAAAGGCATCCAGACCGGCAGCGGTGAAGCCTGCGACCATGGCGTTCTCAAGCATATAACCGGAGAGGCGCGTATCCTTGCCGATGACGACGCGGTGGCGGTGATTGCCGCGGCGGAAGATCGTACCGGCAGCAATGCCGACCCGCATGGCGAGATCCGGCGTCATCGGGAAGACGTTGGATTGGCCGCGTATGCCGTCCGTACCGAAATAGCGTCTCTTCATCTGCACTCCTGCGCTTTCCGCGCGCCATTCAAGGCAGCGCACCATTCCAAGCTAGTCCGGCTTCCATGGAATGTCGTCGATCCAGGAGCGTGAATCATGCTTGCCTCAATTCAGCGGAATGCCACAAAATGCGGCGATCGGCACGTAAATTAGCAAGAAAAATGATTATATCCCGTTACCAATAGAAAAGGCCGGACCTTCCGCTGGGGAAAATTCGGCCTTTGTTCAAGATCGTGCCAACCGCTCAATGCGGCTGCGGTTCGAGGCCGGCTTCGGGCTCATCACCCTTGGCGGCGGGCCTTGCGCCGGCTTTCGGAACCGCCGAGCCGCGGCTTGGCGGCGAATCATCGCCGAGATCGCGCGACGGCTTCTCACCGCGGATCAGCGCCTTGATCTCTTCACCGGTCAGCGTCTCGTATTCGAGCAGACCCTCGGCAAGGGCGACGAATTCGTCGTGCTTATCCGTCAGGATCGTGCGGGCCTGCGTATAGGCTTCGTCGATCAGGCGGCGCACTTCATTGTCGATCTTCTGCGCGGTTGCTTCCGAAACGTTCTTCGACTGCGAAACCGAATGCCCGAGGAAGACTTCCTGCTGGTTCTCGCCATAGGCGACCTGACCGAGCTCGTCGGAGAAGCCCCATTGCGTGACCATGGCGCGGGCAAGTTTGGTGGCCTGCTCGATGTCGGAGGAGGCACCCGAAGTGATGTTCTCCTTGCCAAAGGTGAGCTCTTCGGCGACGCGGCCACCCATCATGATGCACAGGCGCGACACCATCCACTTGTAGCTCATCGAGTAGCGGTCGCCCTCAGGAAGCTGCATGACCATGCCGAGCGCACGGCCGCGCGGAATGATCGTCGCCTTGTGCAGCGGATCGGCGACGGCGACGTTAAGCGCGGTGATGGCGTGACCGGCCTCATGGTAAGCGGTGAGCTTCTTTTCCGCCTCGGTCATGGCCGAGGAACGGCGCTCGGCGCCCATCATGATCTTGTCCTTGGCGTCTTCGAATTCCTGCATGGTGACGACGCGCTTGTTGCGGCGGGCGGCCATGAGAGCGGCTTCGTTGACGAGGTTCATCAGATCGGCGCCGGAGAAGCCGGGCGTGCCGCGGGCGAGAACCTTGAGATCGACATTCGGCGCCAGCGGAACGTTGCGCGCATGCACCTTGAGAATGCGCTCGCGGCCGACGATATCCGGGTTCGGCACCACGACCTGACGGTCGAAACGGCCGGGACGCAGCAGCGCCGGGTCAAGCACGTCGGGGCGGTTGGTGGCGGCAATCAGGATTACGCCTTCATTCGCCTCGAAGCCATCCATTTCCACAAGCAGCTGGTTCAGCGTCTGTTCGCGTTCGTCATTACCGCCGCCGAGACCGGCGCCGCGATGACGACCGACGGCATCGATTTCGTCGATGAAGATGATGCAGGGCGCATTCTTCTTCGCCTGCTCGAACATATCGCGCACGCGGCTGGCGCCGACGCCGACGAACATTTCGACGAAGTCAGACCCGGAAATGGTGAAGAAGGGCACGTTGGCTTCGCCGGCAACCGAGCGGGCAAGCAGCGTCTTGCCGGTGCCCGGAGGGCCGACGAGCAGCACGCCGCGCGGGATCTTGCCGCCGAGACGCTGGAACTTCTGCGGATCCCGCAGGAATTCGACGATTTCTTCGAGATCCTGCTTGGCTTCGTCGACACCGGCGACGTCTTCGAAGGTGACACGGCCATGCGCTTCGGTGAGCAGCTTGGCCTTCGACTTGCCGAAGCCCATCGCGCCGCGCGAGCCGCCCTGCATTTGCCGCATGAAGAACAGCCAGACGCCGAGGATGAGCAGCATCGGCAGCAGCGTCCCGAGGTAGCTCAGAAAGCCGGAGGAACCATCGGTCTCCGGACGCGCGGTGACGGCAACGTTTTTGGCCTGCAGGCGGTCGAGCAAGCTGTCGTCGATGACGGGCGAATAGGTCTGGAAGTTATTGTTATTCTCCAGATATGTTCCGCTCAGCCGATTGCCGGTGACCACGACATCCTTCACGCGGCCCGCATCGACCTCACGCAGAAACTGCGAATAAGGGATCTCCCGGGAGCCCGTCTGCGCCGGCGCCGTCTGGAACATACTGAAAAGGGCGATCAGCAGAAGCGCTATGATCGCCCACAAGGCGAAATTACGTAAGTTAGGGTTCATTGAACTCCCCAGCACTGGAACAGCCGCCTCATGGCGACCGTCTTATTCGTTTCTAACATAGGGTTGCGCCGTGCGATTGCCAAGGCGATCCCCCAGGTCAGATGGTTTTTCCGTCAATACTTCTTAAAGGCGGCCTCGCATAGGGCGCCGTCGCGAAAACCGCCGAAAGCCTGTTGGCAAAGATGAAATCAAATCGTGTCAAAAAGCGGTCGAAGGGTGCGAAATAGGGCGTGAGGCCGATTGCCCCGGCGGTTTCCGGAGATAATGGGGCTTTGTCGGCGGACAAGACCGGTGCCGAGGCCATGGCGCGTCTCCATGCTGCCTTGGGAAGCCCCCTACCCCACCCTTCCTCATTCCTCTCCTCGGGCTTGACCCGAGGATCAAGCCCGAGGAGAGGAATGAGGGAGGAGCGGCCGGCTTGCCCTTCTATTCTTGTGGCTATTGCCGACCCATTGCGCACACGAAACCTCCCATCCCACACCCCTGCCTCTCCCGGCTGCAATACCAGCGGCGTTGTCCCCCGGGTCTCGCGGGAAAAATAAAGCCCGTCACGCCTGAGATCGAACACCACCCGGCCGACCGTCATCCGGCCTGGGTCGCCGCCGCCGGCAAACCGGAGAAGGCGCTCCATCTGCGCCCTGCCCGGCACAAACGGCTGCCCGCCGAAAACGGCCGTCAGGCGGCCCAGTGCATAGTCGAGTACTGCCCGATCCTGCCTCAACCCGTCTGGCATCACCTGCCCGAGCAAACCGCCGTGAAGCCTGAAATGACGATCCAGCCATTCGGCGCCTCTGGACGAAAGAGCCAGCCGCTCCTCCCAGGCGGCACGAATGTCCTGCTCCGCAGATGCATCGGCCGAAAGCCGCTGGCGCGTCCGCACGCGCTCGTACCTCATATCCTCGTTGCTGGGATCGTCGATCCAGCGCGTACCTCGCTCCCTCAGGAAGGCCCGGATATCCGCCCGGGTGGAAAAGAGAAGCGGCCGCAAAATCCAGAAACGCCGGTCGAAAAGCACCGCATCGGCAATACCGGTCGAGATCTGCGCCGTTCGCATGCCGCGCATGGCAAGCGTTTCGCGCTGATCGTCGAATGTATGGCCGGTGACAATGAGATCGGCTGCGACGCTTTCTGCGGCATTGGCGAGCAGGCCGTAACGCGCCTCGCGGGCTGCGGCCATGATACCGGTCTTCGGCTTGTCGCCTTGCCAGGTCATGATGGTGTGGGCAATGCCGAGCGATGTGCAGAGGGCTGCGACTTCACGCGCCTCGTCTGCGGAGTCGGCGCGCAACGCATGATCGACGGTCGCAGCGCATAGGGAAATCTCGAGATGCGGCGCGGCCTTCACGACTTCATCGAGAAGGAGAAGCAGGCCGGTGGAATCGCTGCCGCCCGAGATCGCGACGAGAATGCGTGCGGGGCTTTGGAGCGAGTTAAGAAACTGGAGGATCGCCTCTCGAGGCGAAGGGGCTTCCGGAGACATGCCGGAAGACCTTAGCAGGCGAGGCGCTTCTGTTCGCTTCCAACCTTGCTTATGACGGCACGCGAAGCCTTCGGGTAACGCTTCGAGACTTCGCGCAGCGTCGCACAGGCCGTCTCCTTATTGTCGAGGGCGGCAAGCGACATGCCGAGCTTCAACAGCATCTCCGGCGCCTTTTCTGATGTGCCGTATTTCTGGTGCGCATTGAGGAAGGTTTTGGCCGCCTCATTGTACTTGCCCTGCGAATAGAGCGCCTCGCCAAGCCAGAAATTGGCGTCCGCCGCCCGCGCGCTGCTCGGGTAGCGGGTGATGTATTGGGTAAACTCCTGTTCGGCCGTGCTGTAATCGCCGGACAAGACATGACCATAGGCCGCCTTGTATTGGTCAGCCTCACCGCCGAGCGAGGCGGTTTGCTGCGGCGCGCCGGGATTGGCATCAGGGATAGGGCCGGAGCCGACAGTGGCGTTGTCGTCGACTGTCCCGCCGACCGCATTGCCGTTCTGATCGAAATCGATCGAGCCGAGCTCCTTCGGCGGTTGGCCGAGGCCACTATTGCTGGGCACGTTGGTGGAGGGAGCCGTTTCGGCTCCCTGTGGTGCCTGGATCACCCTGGCAACGTCATCGCCGCCGGACGCTGCCGGAGCGGCATCGGTCTCGCTCTTCTTGACGGGGGCTTTGGCGCCGCCACCACCGGCACCCGTCTTTTCCAACTGCTGGAAGCGGAATTCATTGTCTTCCTGCTGCTTGCGGATTGTCTCCTGCATCTGCAGCAGCTGGAAGCTCATTTCCTCGATCCGGCCGTTCAGCTGCCGCAATTGCTCCTCGAGCTGCTGCACGCGAATCTCGGCGTCGCCGCTCTGCACCTTGACAACAGGCGGCGCCGCTTGGTTTTCCGCGGATCGGCCGCCGAGATGCAGCCCAAAGAACGAGGCGGAATAGGCCGCCCGTTCGCTCCCGGTCACAGCCGCGAGGCACAGCATGCCTGCCACGACAAGTTTCTTCATATGTATCGTCCTGTCCCAGTGATTCTTCGCACCTCGATGGCACGAACAGGAGATTTTTCCAATTGCTTTCAAAAAGCAACGGAGTCTGGCCAAAGTGTGGTCAAAAAGAAAAGGCGGCCCCTGATGGGACCGCCCTTCGAAAGCGAACTGAAATCGGCACATTACATGCCGGCGCCGCCGAGAACCGTGACCGCGCGGCGGTTCTGCGACCAGCAGGAAATATCGTCGCAGACGGCGACCGGACGTTCCTTGCCGTAAGAAATCGTCTTCAGGCGCTGCGCCGGGACGCCGCGAGAAGCGAGATAATCCTTGGCGGCAGCCGCACGGCGGGCGCCGAGCGCGAGGTTGTACTCGCGCGTGCCGCGTTCGTCGGCATGGCCTTCCACGGTGATCTGGTAGTTCGGGTAGCGGCCAAGCCACTGGGCCTGACGGTCGAGCGTCTGCGAAGCATCGGCGCGGATCGACGAGGAGTCGGTATCGAAGAAGATGCGGTCGCCGACATTGACCGTGAAGTCCTGGGCCGAGCCCGGCGTTGCCGCACCGGCGCCGAGGCCGATATCGCCGGCGCTGTTCGGCATGCCGCCGTTCTTCTTGGCGCAGCTTGCGAGCGCGAGACCGGCGACCAGCGCGATCATGACGGGGTTGCGGGCGAAATTCTGCATGCGGCTCATTGCCGGGGTATGAATTCGGCTCATGGCCGGTCTCCTTGCGAGTTCATCAGGGTTTCCGGACAGTAACCGCACTCGGTTAACCGCCCCTCAAAGATTATGGTTAACGATTTACTGATTTGTCCCGTGGTCGCCCGGTTTTCATGATTCTGAGGCGACATGAAGGCAGCCCTACTCCATAAGCGGCGACCAAGCCGGGTCTGAACCGTAGGACGGTGTCTTGATGGCCTGTTCATTGTAGCCGGTCAGATCGATCGAATAGAGCTGCGGACCGCCCGAGCCCGCCGCCTGACGGAAGAACATGATGACACGGCCATTCGGCGCCCAGGTCGGGCCCTCGTTGTGGAAACCAGTCGTGAGGATACGCTCGCCCGAACCATCCGGCTTCATCACGCCGATCGAGAACTTGCCGCCTGACTGCTTGGTGAAGGCGATGAGATCGCCGCGTGGCGACCAGACCGGCGTAGAGTAACGGCCATCGCCGAAGGAGATGCGGGTCTGCCCGGACCCGTCGGCATTCATAACATAAATCTGTGACTGTCCGCCGCGGTCACTTTCGAAGGCGATGCGGTTGCCGTCAGGCGCATAGGAGGGCGAGGTGTCGATCGCAGCCGTCGAGGTCAGTCGCGTCGTCGTGCGCGAACGCAGGTCCATCGTATAGATGTTGGAATTGGCGTCCTGCTGCAGGCTCATGATCACCTTCTGACCATCCGGCGAAAAGCGCGGCGAGAATGTCATGCCCGGGAAATTGCCGACGACTTCGCGCTGCCCGGTTTCGAGCTGCAGCAGATAGACACGCGGTTGCTGGTTGGCAAAGGACATGTAGGTGACCTCCTGCCGGCTCGGCGAGAAGCGCGGCGTCAGCACGAGATCGCTGCCATCAGTCAGCATGCGCACGTTGAAGCCGTCCTGGTCCATGATCGCCAGCTGGCGCTTGCGCTGCTGCTTGGTGCCGGATTCGGAGACGAAGACCACGCGGGTGTCGAAATAGCCTTCCTCACCGGTGATCTGCTTGTAGATCGCATCGGCGATGATGTGAGCCACACGGCGCCAGTTCTCCGGCTGCGTATAGAACTGCTGACCGGTCATCTGCTGCCCGGCGAACGGGTCCCAGAGCCGGAATTCGGCGCGAAGACGGCCATCTGCTTCCTTGGTAACCCGGCCGGTGACCAGCGCCTGTGCATTGATGACCTTCCAGTCCTCGAAACGCGGCGAAGCGTCGGGATTAGAAATCTTCTCGATGAAGGCTGTCTTGTTGATGGGTGCAAAGAGACCGGAGCGCTGCAAGTCGGCAGCGATGACTTGCGAAACCTGCGCGCCCATGTCGCCCTGGAAGTCGGTCACCGCGATCGGAAGCGGTTGGACGTTACCCTTTCGAAGATCAAGGGTGAGCACCGCGTTCGCCGGAGTCGTAAAGGCTGCAACCCCAATCAGGCCTACAATGACCATCAGAGCGCGAATGAGGGAACACTTGACCATATCAAATAAGCCTTTCAGCACTTCATGAATTCAATTTGCCGGCAGCGGCGTTCAAGACAACTTGCTTCCAAGCATCGTACTTATCTTTCGAAGCTAGACTCCTCGACATCTAGATTCCCAAGCTGCTCGCATCGAAGTTGAGAACGACCTCATTCCAAGCATCATATTTGTCCATCGGAAGGGTCGAGGAAAAGGAAGGAGCGGATTTCATCACGGCACGGTAAGCAGCGCTTTCCAGCGCACGACGCGTCGAATCGCTGCTGCTTCCACCAGACGATTCGATGTCCGGCTGACCGATAATGGCGCCGTCTCTGCCCAACTTGAAATGCACCGTGATCACTAGGCCGGAAAGGCCTTCCATTCCGGGTGTGACAAGCCAGTTGCCTTCGATCAAGCTGCGCATCGCATCTTCTTCGCTCTGGCTGAGTTTCGAGCCACCATTGCTCTTTTTCGCACCGAGCGATGCCTCCTGCGTCGAGCGCTTGGCGCCCCCTGCGGAAGGATCGGTCTTGTTCAGCAAGGCCGAAATCTCGTCGGCATTGAAATCGCTCTTCATCGTCGAGGCCGATTTCGCCGTTTCCTGCTTCTTGTCCGCCTTCTTCTTGTCGGTCGGCGTATCGGCGGTCTTCGGCTGGTCCGGGGTCTTTTCCGGCGGCTTCTCGGCAGGCTTCTGTGGCTCCGGCGGTTTTACTTGCGGCTTGGCGACAGGGGTCGGCACATTGTCCGGCAATGCTTCCGCGTCCGGCTTCGGCGGTTCCTCGGGCTTGGCCTGCTCTTCCGGCGGCTTTTCCTCCGGCTTCGGCGGCGTCACTTCGACGGGCTTCGGCGGCGGAATGGAAGCGACCTCCTTCGGCTGCTCGACCTCCGTTTCCTCCTTGACGATGTCCTTGACATCATTCGGCTTCGGATCGGTCTTCGGCATCGGCTTTTCGCTCGAATTCGCCGCGGCAGCCTCGCTATTGCTCGGCTTGGCGTTCGGCACAGGCGGCGTCTTCAGGTCGACATTGTTGTCGCCGGCATTCTCCGCGGGCTGGGCGATCGGCGGCCGTGTCGTCGGCACCGGCGCAGACGTCTCCTTCTTCGGAGCCTTCTTGTCGCCCTGCTGCATCTGGGTGATGGATTCCACCGGCACCAGATCGACCGGCATCGCCTCGAAATCCTCCACCTTGAAGGATTCAGGCGCGCTGAGCGACACCATCGCCCAGGTAAGCACCAGACAGTGCAGAACAGCAGATGTGACGACGCTGGTCTTCATCTTGAACGTTACTGGTCCTTCTTCTGCTGCGTCACGAGACCGATATTCTTGAAGCCGGCGCCCTGGATACGGGCCATGACGTCGGCGATGACGCCGTAGGGCGCTGTCGCGTCGCCGCGCACGAAGATACGTTCGTTATAGCCGGTGGTAGCGATCGCCTCGAGCTTGGCTGCGATCTCGGCAGCCGGGATCGGGGTCTCCTGCAGAAACACTTCGCCGTCGTTCTTGACGGAGATGGTGATCGGCTGCGTCTCGGAATTCAGCGCCTTGGCCTGCGTTTCCGGCAGGTCGATCGGCACGCCGACAGTCATCATCGGTGCTGCGACCATGAAGATGATCAAAAGCACGAGCATGACGTCGACCAGCGGCGTCACGTTGATTTCGGAGATCACGGCCTTGTTCCGACCGCCGCGACGGCGGCGTCCGCCGCCCCCGCCGCCATTGCCTCCAACAGCCATACCCATGTTAGTATACTCCGTTGGTTACTGAGCGGCAGCGCGCGGCTGCAGTTTCTCGTCGATCTGGCGCGAAAGTATGGCGGAGAATTCATCCGCGAAACCTTCCATGCGACCCGAGAGCTTGCCGGCATCGGCAGAGAACTTGTTGTAGGCGATAACCGCCGGGATAGCGGCGACGAGGCCAATCGCGGTCGCAAGCAGCGCTTCGGCGATACCGGGCGCGACGACCGCAAGGTTGGTCGACTTCGAGCCGGCAATCGCCTGGAACGAGGTCATGATGCCGACGACCGTGCCGAAGAGACCGATGAACGGACCGGCTGAACCGATCGTTGCCAGTGATCCGAGACGGGCGCCGAGAAATTCCGATTCGCGTGACAGCGTCACGTCCATCGCCCGGTCGATACGCATCTGCAGGCCGATCGGCGAACGGGCGCCGCGCTCGAAAGATTTTTTCCATTCGCGCATGGCGGCCACGAAGATCGCCGCCAGTCCGGTATTGCTGCGTTCCGACAGTGAGCGGTAGAGTTCTTCCAGCGACTGACCCGACCAGAACACCTGCTCGAACTTGTCGAACTGGCGCCGTGCGCGGCCATAGGCCAGGTATTTGTCGATGACGATCGCCCAGGTCCACACCGAGGCTGCGATGAGCCCGAGCATGACGAGCTTGACGACGATGCCGGCCTGCATGAAAAGCGACCAGAGGCTGACGTCCGTCGTTGCTGCTGCCAATCCTATTTGTTCCATTGGTCCAAAATCCCCGAATCCAAACGCCCGGCGCTAGACCGGGCGGCACAAACTGATCTCGCAAGAAGTGTCCGGCGACCGCCGCCCAAAGCCCTGGTCAAACTTCCAAGCTCATCTTCCGCCTTCTTGCCGTCAAATTTGGTCAAAGGAAGGCGTGCACCGCACAAACTCCGACTTTCCCAGTAAGACACTATTATGGTTAATAGATCGTTAGTGCCGGACTGTGACAGTAAGCCTGCATCTGGAAGATTTCGTTCCACGGTTTACTTGACCGGAGCAAGATCCGGCTGCCGAAAAAGCACTCATCCTGCGGCACGGGAATTCCTTCACATAAAATTCAAGTTTTGACAAGCCTGAATTCCGGACGATTCGCAGCCCGATGCAGATGACTTTAGGCCGCCCGGCCTAAAGTCATCTGCATCTAAATCAAAAACAGAGCATGATGTCGTCCGAAAACCGCTCACACTTTTCGGCATCATGCTCAAAGCGGCGTGCTGCCTTCCAGGAATTTCGCCGCCAATGTTTCCGGCAGCCGCCGCGGCCGTCCCCTGGCGTTAATGACGGCGATGATCACCTTGGCGGCGATCAGCAGCGTCTCGCCCGAACGAATCTGCTGATTGAGCACCATCTTGGCGCCGCCGGCTTTTTCCGTATGAGTCAGGATCGTCAGCACATCGTCCATGCGCGCCGGGCTCTTGAAGTCGATCTCCATGCGGTGGACGACGAAGACGAGGCCCTCCTCATCGGCACTGACGAGCTCGCGCTGTTCGACACCGAGGCAGCGCAGATAATCGGTGCGGCCGCGCTCCAGGAAATGCAGGTAGCGGGCGTGATAGACCAGGCCGGAGAAATCCGTGTCTTCATAATAGACCCGCTGAACGAGGCGATGTCCGGCCTCCGTCAGCTCTCCCGAAATGGAAAAAGGGCGTTCTGTCATAATTTTCTCCAAACTTCGGTGCCCTCTTTGGCGCAACGCTTTCCGCCAGGCAAGCATTGAATGTCCGACCGGCAGGCATTGAATGCCCAGCCGGTAGGCGTTGAATGATTGTCATAATTCCTAACTATTCCCGATAGCGAACGAACCGATCAGGAGACGATGCGATGAAGATTGCGGTTATGGGCGGAGATGGTTTCATTGGCTGGCCGACATCGCTGCATCTCTCCGATGCCGGTCACGACGTCCATATCCTCGACAATCTCTCACGCCGCTGGATCGACACCGAACTCGGCGTTCAATCGCTGACACCGATGGATTCGATCCAGGAGCGGACCCGCATCTGGCATACCGAAACCGGACGCCGCATCCACTTCAATCTGATCGATCTCGCCAAGGACTACGAACTCCTGAAGAAATGGCTTTCCGAGCATCGCCCAGATGCGATCATCCACTTCGCCGAACAGCGGGCCGCACCCTATTCGATGAAGAGCGACCGCCACAAGAATTACACCGTCAACAACAATGTCAGCGCCACGCACAACCTCTTGAACGCGCTGACCGAACTCAATCTCGACGCCCATCTCATCCACCTCGGCACCATGGGGGTCTACGGCTATTCGACGGTCGGCGCAGCGATCCCCGAGGGCTACCTGCCGGTCGGCATCGAAACTCCAGCCGGCGAGACGGTCAGCCAGGAGATCCTCTATCCCTCCAATCCCGGCTCGATCTACCACATGACCAAGTGCCTGGATCAGCTTCTCTTCCAGTTCTACGCCAAGAACGACGGATTGAGGATCACCGACCTGCACCAGGGCATCGTCTGGGGCACGCATACCGCGCAGACGCGCCGCCATGCGCAGCTGATCAACCGTTTCGATTACGACGGCGATTACGGCACCGTGCTGAACCGCTTCCTCATCCAGGCGGCGATCGGCTATCCGCTGACCGTGCACGGCACCGGCGGCCAGACCCGCGCCTTCATCCATATCCAGGATTCGGTGCGCTGCATCGAGCTGGCGCTTGAGAATCCACCGGCCCGCGGCGCGCGTGTCGAGATCTTCAACCAGATGACTGAAACCCACCGGGTGCGCGACCTCGCGCAGATGATCGCGGGGATAAGCGGCGCCGACATCGCCTGGCTGCCCAACCCGCGCAAGGAAGCCGCCGAAAACGAGCTGATCGTTCAAAACGAGAAATTCCGAACTCTCGGCCTCGAACCGATCACGCTGGAAGCCGGCCTGCTCGGCGAGATCGTCGACGTCGCCAAGAAATTCGCCTATCGCGTCGACCGCTCGCGCGTGCCTGCTGTTTCCGCCTGGACCAAGGACATCGCCGCGACGATCAATCACGATCCGGAAGGCAAGCGGCTGAAGTCGGTGTCGTGAGCGAAGGCCTGATGTGTTGAAGCCCGGCCAGTCCAATAGTCTCCCCCTCATTCCCGTCCTCGGGTTTAGCCCGAGGGATGTCACAGGAATCCAGCGCGCCCAAGTCATTGGCCGCAGGAGAGTCATTCACGGCGCGGACGCGCCGTGGCTGGATTCCTTTGACCAGCACAGGAATGAGGGCGTGGGTGGAAGCGGCCGGCGCCAATGACATCTACCTCAAACTTTGCCTACGTCACCCTCGTCACCAATGCCGACTACGCCCTGGGCGCGACCGCCCTCGTCCACTCACTGAGGCGCACCGCCATCAGCGCCGACATCGTCGTCCTCCACACCGCCGGCGTCGATGCGGCCGCCCTCGCCCCGCTCAAGACCCTCGGCTGTCGCCTGATCGAGGTCGAGCATCTGCCGCTGTCTGCCGCCTTCAACGAACGCCATGCGCGCGGCCAGCTCCATTCCGCGGCCCCCTTCACCAAGGGCCGCAAGCCGGATTTCCATTCGCCGCTCGACAATTTCTGCAAGCTCAGGCTGTGGCAGCTCGTCGAATATGAGCGCTGCGTCTTCATCGATGCCGACGCCCTGGTGCTGAAGAACGTCGACAAGCTCTTCCTCTACCCGGAATTTTCCGCCGCCCCCAATGTCTATGAAAGCCTCGCCGACTTCCGCCGCATGAATTCCGGCGTCTTCGTCGCCACGCCCTCGCATGACACATTCCGGCACATGCTCGAAAGGCTCGACAGGCCAGACACCTTCTGGCGCCGCACCGACCAGACCTTTCTGGAGACCTTCTTCCCGGATTGGCACGGCCTGCCGGTTTATTTCAACATGCTGCAATATGTATGGTTCACCATGCCGGAGCTTTGGGACTGGAAGAGCATTTCGATCCTGCACTACCAGTATGAAAAACCGTGGGAAAAAGATCATCTCAAGGCAGCGCAGCTACAACCTTTGATCGATTTGTGGCACCATTTCCACCATAACAGCGATGTGCCCGAGATTACGGCGCTGGACAATCCGGAAGGGGCAATATGAAGGTACTGGTATCCGGCGGAACGGGTCTCGTCGGCCGCTATGTCGTCGAGGAGCTACTGACCGCCGGCTATCAGGTGATCGTCGGCGGACGCCGTGCGCCCCACCCGCGCCTCTTCTCGCGCCCGGTCGAGTTTGCAGCCCTTTCGCTCGATCCCGACAAGGACCAGATCGACGTCTTCGACGATGCCTATTTCTTCGTCCACGCCGCCTTCAGCCATGTTCCGGGCAAATACCGCGGCGGCGAGGGCGACGATCCGAAGACCTTTCACAGGCTCAATCTCGATGGCACCGTCCGTCTTTTCGAAGCTGCCAAACGCGCAGGCACGCGCCGTTGCATCTTCCTCTCCAGCCGCGCCGCCTATGGTCAACATCCTGAAGGAACCGAGCTCTGGGAAACGATGCTGGCCAAGCCAGAAACCCTCTACGGCCAGGTCAAGCTCGATGCCGAACGCGCACTTGCCCACCTCTCCACCCCAGGTTTTGCCGGCGTAAGCCTGAGGGCGACCGGCATCTACGGCGATCTCTCGCCGAACAAATGGGACGGTGTCATCGCCGATTACCTCGGCGGCCGACCGGTTGATTCACGTGTGGGAACGGAGCTTCACGGCCGCGACCTCGGGCGTGCGGTGCGGCTGATGCTGGAGACAGAGAGCAGCCGTATCTCCGGCGAGGTGTTCAACGTCTCGGACATATCGGTCGACACGCGCGATATCCTTTCACCCATCCGGCGCGAGACCGGCTGTCGGCACCTGCTGCCGCCCCCCGCCGACAAGGGGGCGCTCAATCCCATGAGCACCGCAAAAATCCGTGCGCTCGGCTGGATGCCGGGCGGGGCGCCGTTGTTTGAGGAGACGATGCAACAGCTCGCCGCCGCGCTGCCGGCTGCCCCACAACACAGGTCCACGCAAGTCTGACGTTGCAAGATGCGCCGAAAAGCAATCGAGGCCCCGAACTGTCGGGGATTGTCCATGCAGGTCGCAACCACGTCTGCCTCCGTCATCTTGCGCGCCACGTCTTCAGCAGCGGTCATATCTGCCGCGGGAAACGAGACTGATCAGGGGGTGCTGAAGCTGCAGCGCAGTACCCAGACGCTGCAGCAGATGCGGCAGACTTTGGCGAATTCCGGGGATGAAGCCAAGACGAAGGCGCAACGCAAGCTCGAAGAGGCAAAGCAGCAATTGGAGATGCTGCGCAGCTCCAATATGCCGCCCGAAGTGGTCGCCCGTCTGGCCGCCGAACTGGCGCGCAAGCTCGGCACCGCCGCCTCCGAATTCGCATCATCAGTCGCGACCGGCAGCTCGGCCGCCGTCGCGGTAGATGCGACCCCGGATGCAGCGGCGGCCGCAACGAGCGGCGCCGACGCTGCGCTGACAGATGCCTCGGGAGAAACCGAAACCGCGACCGGCTCCGAGGAACCGGACGCCGCCACCAGCGCCCGCAAGGCCTATCAGAGCGTCGCCGAGGATGCCCCGAAATTCTCGACCATTTCCGCCGATGATCGAGAAACGATGGAAGAGTTCAAGGCGGTGGTGGGCGAACTCAAGCAATTGCTCGAAAAGGCGATGCACGATCTGCGGCAGCACAACCGGCAGACCGGGGCGAATGCCGTTCCTGATATGGCAGCTTTCTCCACCGACACCGCGACAAGACCGACAAGCATCGTCGTCTGATCTTCGGCCGCATCCCGCGACAGGGCGTGAAATGGGCGCAGCGCCGTCGCATCCGGCATTTGCATCGGGCACCCAGCCGTCTATGCTCGCTCGAACCTTTCCATATCCGGCGGATCGAATGACCGTGAAAGAACTGAAAGCGCAGCTGCGCAACGAACGACTGTCGGCACGCGACGCCATTTCTCCCGAGAACCGCGCCTCCAAAAGTCTCGCAATGGCCGATCATGCCGGCGAGGCCGTGGGCTTTGCGCTGGGCACGATTGTCTCCGGCTTCCTGCCGATCCGTTCGGAAGCTGATCTCAGGCCGCTGATGGCGCGATTTGCCGTGCGCGGTGCACGGCTCTGCGTGCCGGCGATCCTCGATCGGCAGACCATCGTCTTTCGCGAACTGGCCGAGGGTGCGCCGCTTGTCGATACCGGTTTCGGCACGGTCGGCCCTGGGGCGGATGCCGCCATTCTCGATCCGGAAATCATGCTGGTGCCGCTTTCAGCCTTCGATATCAGAGGCCACCGCATCGGCTACGGCGCCGGCCATTACGACCGCGCCATCGACCGACTAAGGCAAAAAGGCCTGCATCCGAAGCTGATCGGCATTGCATTCGACTGCCAGGAAGTGGCACATGTGCCCGACGAGCCGCACGACATAAGCCTGGATGCCATCCTGACAGAAAGCGGCCTTCGCTTTTTTGCCTCTTGGATTGGATAGGGAATGCGGCTGCTTTTTCTGGGTGACATGGTCGGCAAGACGGGACGCACAGCGGTCTGGGACCGCCTTCCGGGCCTGATCTCCGACCTCAAGCTCGATTTCGTCGTCGTCAACGGCGAGAATGCCGCCGGCGGCTTCGGCATCACCGAAGACATCTTTCTGGAAACGATCAATGCCGGCGCCGATGTGGTGACGACGGGCAATCACGTCTGGGACCAGAAGGAAGCCGTGGCTTTTGCCGGGCGCCACGATCAATTCCTGCGGCCGGCCAACTATCCGCAAGGCACGCCCGGCCGCGGCTCCGGCCTGTTCTATGCCAGGAACGGTGCGCGTGTACTCGTTGCCAACGTCATGGGCCGGGTCTTCATGCACCCGGAGCTCGACGATCCCTTCAAATCGGCCGAGGTGATCCTGGACGCCTGCCCGCTGAAGGAGCAGGCCGATGCGATCATTTTTGATTTCCACGCTGAAGCGACCAGCGAAAAGCAGTGCTTCGGCCATTTCGTCGACGGCCGCGCCAGTTTCGTCGTGGGCACCCACACGCATGTGCCGACGGCCGACACGCAGATCCTGAACGGCGGAACCGCCTATATGTCGGATGCCGGCATGTGCGGCGATTACGATTCCTCCCTCGGCATGGACAAGGAGGAGCCGCTCAACCGCTTCATCTCCAAGATGCCAAAGGGCCGCATGGAAGCAGCAAACGGGCCCGCGACGATCTGCGGCGTCGGCGTGGAGATTTCCGATGCGACGGGACTGGCCGAAAAGATCGCGCCGCTCCGGCTCGGACCGCGGCTGGCCGAGACGGTGCCGGATTTCTGGCGCTAATTCCATGTCGCCCGGAAGGGCGCAGCGGTTCCGGGATGACGACATGCGTAAAAACAAAGAGCTGAAGCGTTGCATGAATCAAGTTTGATGCGGCGCGCTTCAGCCCCATCCCGCGCAACACGCGATCGTGAGCATCCCTAGTCTGGACCGCTGCGACCTCATGCCGCATCCTCGCGCCGCCAATTCAAAGTGATGGAGCGCCGGAGGGTGGCATGAAGCCGCAATATCTTGTCCTCGCTATCGCATGTCTTGCGGCCTTCGCTGCGCCAGTTCCCGCCGGAGCCCAGGAACAGCGAACGCCCGTCAGCCCGTGCCAGGCAATCGCGCAGAATATCCCCAAGGCAACCTTCGCAAGCTTTTCCGGCGCCGCCACCTTGACGCACGCCGTCTCCGAGGGCGGGGACGTCAAATTGACCTTCCGCGGCCATTCCACCTTCGAGATCGAAACTCCTGGCGGCATCGTCATCGCGACAGACTATAACGGCTGGTACAGGCCGGCGACGATGCCCGACGTCGTGACCATGAACAAGGCGCACACGAGCCATTTTACCTTGGCGCCCGATCCTGAAATCAAGCATGTGCTGCATGGCTGGAGCGATGTTCCGGGCGAGAAGGCCGAAATCAAACTCGTCATCGGCGACGCCTATATCCGCAATGTCGCGACGGATATCCGCTTCAGTTATGGCCTCGGCGGCTCGCGGGAGAACGGCAATTCCATCTTCATTTTCGAAATCGCCGGCCTCTGCATCGGCCATCTCGGCCATCTGCATTATGAACTGACAGATGCCCACTATACCGAGATCGGCCGCCTCGACGTCGTCATGGTCCCGGTCGATGGCGGCCTGACCATGGGCGCCGACAGCATGAGCCGCGTCATCAAGCGGCTGCGCTCGTCGTTGATTCTGCCGATGCACCGGCGCGGCGCGCCGGTCGAGGCCTTCGTCTCGATGTTCGGCAAGGATTTCGACGTCGCCAACGCACCCGATGATAGCATCACCGTCTCGATGCGCACGCTGCCGAAAAAGCCGTTGATCTACGTACTGAAGGGTGTGCAGTAAAAAGGCCCGGTTACATCAGGGCCTTGCGCATCAGGCAAACTGCAGATGACGCCTGATGCCGATATCCGGCGTCTTGTCATCATCGAGATTGGCCTTGGCGATCTCCCACCCGAATTTCAGGCTGTTGCCGGTGGAGACCCAGATCTCGGCATCGTCGACATGCAGGGAAAGCATGGTAAGTCTGGGATCCTTCTTGCCGCCGTCATACCAGGCAGCCACGATCGAATTCCAATATTCCTCGATCTTGGAAGGGTCAGGGCGCACTTCGATCACACCGGCAAGGCAGGCGTGATAGTCATGATCCTTGCCGACGAGGCAGAAATGCGCGCGGCTGCCGGGCTTTATGGCCCGCACGATCTCTGCATCGGTCTTGGTATAGAACCAGATCGTATTGGTTGTGGGGTCGGCATGCGGCGCCATCGGCTGCATGTGCATGTCCATCCCGGAAATTCCGAGCATGCCGGCATGAACATCGTTGACCTGATCCCAGAGCTGACGTGCTGGCTGTTCCTGCGCCTCGCTGAGACTTGCCATGACCGTTCCTTTCCGTTGGGTGGAGTTCCGTTGAAACGTCATCCTCCTGCCTTTGTTCCGTAGAGCCACGCCCGCTTTTCACAGCAGAGGAATATGCGATAGTGCGCCCGACCGGAGAGGATCACGATGCGAACGCGACATTCGATTCTTGCTTTGATATTTTGCGCAGCCTTTGCGCCCAGAGGCCTTGCGGCGGAAAAGACCTTCAAGCCCGACGAAAACGGCCAGGTCGTCTTCGTCGCGCCCACAAGAAATATAGGCTGCGTCTATACGCCAAAGGGCGGCGTCGAAATGTATGTTCCCGAAGACGGCGGGCCAGAGCTTGCCTGTGATCGTATCGAACCGCTCTACGTCCGCCTCATCCTGCCGGCGAGCGGCAAGGCCTATATCTTCAAGATGGTCGGCGACACCGCCTGCTGCAGCGACGAGCATGTGCTCGACTATGGCGAGAGCTGGAAGGGCGGGCCTTATTCCTGCACCTCCGGCACGGAAGGGATGCGGTGCCGACGCCAGGACGGACATGGTTTCTTCGCTAGCCGCAAGCGGCTGACGGTTGATTGAGACAGGCGGCAGAACCCGTGCATCATCAAGCAAATCCACCGCTTTTTCCTTGAACGGGTGCCGTTTCGCTCTTATAAGGCGGCCCATTCCGAACAATGAGACGTGGACAGGGATGCCATGGCTGGCCATTCACAGTTTAAAAACATCATGCACCGCAAAGGCCGTCAGGACGCGGTGCGGTCGAAAATGTTCTCCAAGCTTGCGCGCGAAATTACCGTAGCCGCCAAGGCCGGCTTGCCCGACCCGATGATGAATGCCCGTCTTCGCCTGGCGATCCAGAACGCCAAGGCCCAGTCCATGCCGAAGGACAACATCGACCGCGCTATCAAGAAGGCAGCCGGCGCCGATGGCGAAAACTACGACGAAGTCCGCTACGAGGGTTACGGCCCCGGCGGCACGGCGATCATCGTTGAAGCTCTGACCGACAACCGCAACCGCACCGCCTCCAACGTCCGCTCGATCTTCACCAAGGCCGGCGGCGCTCTCGGCGAAACCGGTTCCGTTTCCTTCTCCTTCGACCATGTCGGCGAAATCACCTACAAGCTTTCCGTTGGCGACGCCGACAAGGTGATGGAAGCCGCGATCGAAGCCGGCGCCGACGATGTTGAGACCGACGAAGAGGGCCATTACATCACCTGCGGCTTTGAGGCTCTCGGCGAAGTATCGAAAGCCCTGGAATCGAGCCTCGGCGAAGCCGAAACCGTCAAGGCCGTCTGGCGCGCCCAGAACAATGTGCCGGTGGACGAGGAAAAGGCCCAGTCGCTGATGAAGCTCATTGACAGCCTGGAAGACGATGACGACGTGCAGAACGTCTATTCGAACTTCGAGGTCTCGGAAGAAGTGCTGGCCAAGCTCTCGGCTTGATTCTCTTTAAACGATCGCCAATGGAAACCCGGCCGTGACGCCGGGTTTTTTGTGTCGAGCCGTGGCTTTTCGACCTATGCCGCCGCCCGCATGAAGCTTCCCAACCCGGCAAACAGTTCCACCGACCTCAGTCGTACCTCGATATCATGGATCGGCATCGAGATGATCACCTCGTCGGCCTGCGTTTCCTCGAGAAACGCAGTCAGTTTCGCCTCCGCCGTCTGCGGCGACCCGACCACGGCGTAACGCAGCGTATGTTCGACGTTCATCTTTTCCATCGGCGACCAGAAATTTTCCATATCGGCCACCGGGCGCGGGAACGGGCCGCGGACATTGCGGCGCAAGTTGACGAACTGCTGCTCGGCGGAGGTGAAATGATAGCGCGCGTCATCATCCGTCGCCGCCACCGCGCCCATGACCCCGACCATCACATAGGGCTTGTCGAGTGTCGCCGAGGGCTGGAAGCGGTCGCGGTAGATCGCAATCGCATCGAGCAGCATGTCGGGCGCGAAATGTGAGGCGAAGGCATAGGGAAGCCCAAGCATGGCGGCGAGCTGGGCACTGTAGAGGCTGGAGCCGAGCAGCCAGATCGGGATATGCGATGAATTGCCGGGAACCGCGAGGATTGCCTGGTTTTCGACCGGCGTATCGAGCAGTTGCTGCAATTCCACTACGTCGTTCGGAAAGCTGTTTGCACCAGCCTCGAGATTGCGCCGCAGCGCCTGTGCCGTGCGCATGTCCGTTCCCGGCGCCCGCCCGAGGCCGAGATCGACACGGCCGGGGAAGAGCGCCTCCAGCGTGCCGAACTGCTCGGCGATGACGAGCGGCGAATGATTGGGCAGCATGATACCCCCGGAGCCGATGCGGATGCGCGTTGTCGCGGCCCCGACATGGCCGATGACGACTGATGTGGCGGCACTGGCGATCCCCGGCATGCCGTGATGTTCGGCGAGCCAGAAGCGCTTGTAACCGAATTCCTCGGCCTTCTTGGCCATTCGCGCCGAACTCTCGAGCGACTGGCGCACGCTGCTGCCTTCGGCAACGGGGGAAAGGTCGAGTATGGAGAAGGGAACCATGGGAAACCTGCCGGCCAGTGAAAGATGCAGCCTATGTAGGTTCGCGCTCGCACCATTCCAAACCGAGCGCGCAAAGAAAAAGGGCCGCGCGAACGCGACCCCTTGCAATGCTACGGGCGGTGGCTACCGGTGACGGCGCATCACATGCACCTCGGCGCTCGGCTGGTGGTGGCCGGGGGGCAGCGTGAAATTGCCGAGCTGGCGGTCCATTTCCAGGGCTTCCGTCGCCAGCCGGTGGATCGCCGCCGTTGTCTCCTCGACCATCGAGGCATTCTGCTGCGTCATCGCGTCGAGCTCGGCGACGGCGCTGTTGATTTCGCGCAGTGTATTGGCTTCCTCACGGGTCGCACCCATGATGTCGTTGATCTGTCCGTTGATCGCCTCGACATGGGCGCCGATGCCGGTCAGCGCAACGCCGGCCCTTTCCACAAGCGACACGCCGCTTTCGACCTCATGCGTCGATTTCTGCAGCAGGCTGGAGATCTCCTTGGCCGCGCTCGACGAGCGCTGAGCGAGTTCGCGCACTTCCATCGCGACGACGGCGAAGCCCTTGCCCGATTCACCGGCGCGCGCCGCCTCGACGCCGGCATTGAGTGCCAGGAGGTTGGTCTGGAAGGCGATGTCGTCGATAACAGAGATGATCGTGTTGATCTGGCGCGAAGAGGTCTGGATCGCCTCCATCGCTGCGATCGTCTCGCGCATGATCTGGCCGGACCCGGTCGTCTCCTTCTTGGCGTCGCGGGCGATGCGCTCGGCCTGTTCGGCCCGCTCGATCTGCCGGCGGACGGACTGGGTGATGGCGCTGATCGCATTCGCCGTCTCGGTGATCGAGCCGGCCTGACGCTCGGTGCGGCCGGCAAGCTCGTCTGCGCCGGTGCGCATCTCCTCGGATCCGGCCCGCACCGCCATCGAGTTGCCGCCGATGGCCGTCATCGTTTCGCTCAGCGTCGCCAGCGCCTCGTTGAAATTGATGCGCAGGCTTTCCAGCTCGTTCGGGAAGCGCCTATCGATCTGGTAGGCGAGATCGCCGCTCGCCAGATGATGCAGGCCCTCATCGATCGCCTCGACCACCTGCTGCAATGTCTTCGCCTCGGCCTCGCGCTCGGCCAGATTCTGCTGGCGATCCTGCTCGGCCTGCAGGCGCGTCTCTTCGCTGACGGCTTCCAGTTCGCGGCTTTCGATCAGCGACTGCTTGAAGCGGGCAAGCGCATTCGCCATCGTGCCGATCTCGTCCTTGCGGTTCAGGCTGCCGATCTCGCTGTCGAGCTTGCCGCCGGCGACGTCGCGGGTGACCCCGGCGAGCCGCGCCAGCGGCGAGAACAGGAGATTGGTGACGAGGCCGGTGGCGACCGCCATGACGACGAGCACGCCGATGCCGATCATCGTCAGCAAAGTGGCGATCTCGATCGAGCCGGCATTGAGTTCGCTCAAGAGCACGCTCTCGACCACGAGGAAACGGTCGCCACGATAGTCGATGCCACGGACATAGGCGCGCGCCTGCCCATCCGCCCTGCCGAAATCGGCAACCGTCATCGCCGAACTGGCCAGCGCGTCCTTGATGAAGGCGAAAGGAGTCGCATCGAGCGTCGCAAGCCTGCCGTTCGCGTCGAGCCCGACAGCCGACCCATCGCCGGAAACAATCGCCGCCCGCGCCGTGCTGCCCTGGACGATGCCTTTCGCAAGGATGCTGGTGACGATGTCGTCGCGCACCTTGAAGAGAAAGATGCCCTTGGCTGCGCCGAGCTTGACGATCGGCACCGCATAGAAGATCGCCGACTTGCCGCTGGTGGCATCGACGCGAAGGCCGGAGAAACCTGTCGGTGCGGCGTCATCCGTCGCCTTGGCGGTATTCTCGACCGCTTTGGCGAAAGCGATACCGGCGCCGGTTGCCTTCCAGGTGTCCGTCTTTAGATTCTCGGCGAAGTCGTCCTGCTTCTTGTAGGAATAGAGGACGGTGCCGTCGAGATCGGCGATCAGCAGATCGCTGAAGGCGGTATCCGCGAGATCGCGGGCGACTTCCCCCTGCGTCTTCTCGTGGTTCGAATAATAAAAGCCGCTCGGCCCTTCCGGCTTCATCAGCTTCTCGCGCTGATCGGCCGGGTTGGGATTGCCGGAGATGAATACCTTCTTCAACTCGGCGCGGGCATCGCCGGAGGTCTTCTCGATCGTCTTCCAACCGCTTTTCAGGCTGGTGATCGACATCTGCAGCGCCTCTATGCGCGCAATCGACGTCGCCTGGTTTTCAAGCTGCGTCAGCTGATCCTGCAGCATGTCGCCGCGAAAAATCAGCACGCTCTCCTTGGCTTTCAGCGCCTGCTCGTCGGAAATCCGGCTGCTGGCGAAATAGGCAAGCACGTCGATCACCGCGATCGACAGCACAGTCAGCAGAATGAAAGTGGCAATGACCTTGAAGGACAGGGATTGAAATCTCTGTGCCATGTACGACTAACCCCTTCTGAACACGCCTGCCGGCGTGGGCACGCAGCGCATGCCTGATCGACCGATTTTAAACAGAACATCGGGGGCTTATCTCCTTACGACACGAGACCCCCTTCGTATTTGACACTAGAATTCAAGCATCTGTTTTAATTCGCGGTAAATGGCGCGACCTAAAACCAGGAGTGTTTTTGTTTTGTTCACATATCGATGGCAGTTATTTCGCAATCGCTATAGGTTGAACCATGCAAAATACGATTCGCATCGTCGGCATCGATCCCGGACTTCGCCGCACCGGCTGGGGAGTCATCGACACACTTGGCAATTCCCTGCGGTTTGTCGCCTCCGGCACCGTCACCTCCGATGGAGACATGGACCTTGCCTCCCGCCTCTGCCAACTGCATGATGGCCTGGCGGAGGTCGTCCACGCTTACAAGCCGGATGAAGCCGCCGTCGAACAGACCTTCGTCAACAAGGACGCAGTCGCGACCCTGAAGCTTGGCCAGGCCCGCGGCATCGCCATGCTGGTGCCGGCGCGCGCCGGACTGCGGGTCTCCGAATATGCCCCGAACGCCGTAAAAAAGGCCGTCATCGGCGTCGGCCACGGCGAAAAACACCAGATCCACATGATGTTGAAAATCCTGATGCCGAAGGTTGAATTCAAAGGCGACGACGCCGCCGACGCCCTGGCGATCGCCATTTGCCATGCGCATAATCGCGGCAGCAACCGGATGCGAGAGGCGCTGGCCGGCTAATCTGTTCTTGACTTGTTCCGATAGTAAGGATAATTCTTACTTCGAAGGAGCAGCAAATGCGCGTCACGTCCAAAGGCCAGGTCACCATTCCTCGCGATCTCAGAGAGCTTGCCGGCATCGAGGCCAACAGCGAGGTCATCTTCTCGATCGAGAACGGCAAGCTCGTTCTCTCGCCGAAGAACGGCAAGCAGGAGATCGAGGATCGGGGCCGGCTGGACCGCTTCCTACAGACGATCCGTCGTCTCGAAGGAACCGGCGATCAGGCGATCGATGCCGAAGACCTCATGTCGATGACCCGTGACCGCTGATGGCGACGCTTGTCGATACAAACATACTCGTCGATCTAGCTGTGACTGGTTCGGACTGGCATGGGTGGTCGCGTCGGAAAATGCTCGACGTCTTCAGAGATGGGCCAGTGCTGATAAACCCGATCATCTATTCCGAATTTTCCGTTCGCTACGACGATATGGACGAAGTTGACCAACTGCTTCCGCAGGATGAATTCCGCCGCGAGAACCTGCCTTGGCCGGCCGCCTTTGCCGCCGCTCAAGCCTTCCGGATTTATCGTCGCGCCGGCGGAGGACGCGAACGGATATTGCCCGACTTCCTCATCGGCGCCCATGCGGCGATCAGGGGCTACAAAATTTTGACCCGCGACCCCAGCGGCTACCGCTCTTATTTTCCCGCCGTTGAACTTATCACGCCCGAAACCCACCCTTGAGAGACCGCGCCCCATGATCGGCAAGCTGAAAGGCACCATAGATGAGATCGGCGAAGACTATGTGCTCGTCGATGTGCACGGCGTCTGCTACGTCGCCCATTGCTCGGCCCGCACCCTGTCCAAGCTCGGCTCGGCCGGGGAGGCCTGCGTGCTGTTCATCGAGACCTATGTGCGCGAGGACCAGCTGAAGCTCTTCGGCTTCATGACCGCACTCGAGCGGGAATGGTTCAACCTGTTGCAAAGCGTCCAGGGCGTCGGCGCCAAGGTGGCGCTTGCCGTGCTCTCGACATTGACGCCGGGCGAACTCGCCAATGCGATCGCCCTGCAGGACCGCACCGCCGTCTCCCGCGCGCCGGGCGTCGGCCCGAAAGTGGCAATGCGCCTGGTCACGGAACTGAAGAACCGGGCGCCGGCCTTTGCCGGGGAAGCGATCAATATCGCCCTCAAGCAGGAGCTCGGCGAAGGTGTCGCCGCTGCACCGGTTGCCGATGCGGTGTCCGCTCTGACCAACCTCGGCTATAGCAGAGATCAGGCGGCAAATGCCGTTGCCGCTGCGATGAAAACAGCCGGTGACGGTGCCGATAGCGCCAAGCTGATCCGCTTGGGATTGAAGGAGCTGGCGCGGTGAACGCCGGAAACCAATGTATGGATGTCGAGGCAGCCGACTTTTGGTGTATTGCTGTAACAGGTTTCAAAACGGAATGAGAGCATGAGCGAACCCGCCCGCCTGATATCGCCGGAAAAGCGGGGCGAAGATCTCGACATCACGCTGCGCCCGCAGTCGCTGGACGAGTTCACCGGCCAGGCGGAAGCGCGCGCCAATCTCAAGGTCTTCATCGAGGCGGCGAAAAACCGCGGCGAGGCGCTGGACCATGTGCTCTTCGTTGGGCCGCCCGGCCTCGGCAAGACGACGCTGGCACAGATCATGGCGAAGGAACTTGGCGTCAACTTCCGCTCGACGTCGGGCCCTGTGATCGCCAAGGCCGGCGATCTCGCCGCGCTGCTCACCAATCTCGAGGAGCGCGACGTGCTCTTCATCGACGAGATCCACCGCCTCAATCCGGCCGTCGAGGAAATCCTCTATCCGGCCATGGAAGATTTCCAGCTCGACCTGATCATCGGCGAAGGCCCTGCCGCGCGCTCGGTGAAAATCGATCTGTCGAAATTCACCCTGGTGGCGGCCACCACCCGCCTCGGCCTGCTGACGACGCCGCTGCGTGACCGCTTCGGCATCCCGGTGCGTCTGAGCTTCTATACCGTCGGGGAGCTGGAACTGATCGTGCGCCGCGGCGCCCGGCTGATGAACCTGCCGATAACCGAGGAGGGCGCCCGCGAGATCGCAAGACGCGCCCGCGGCACTCCGCGCATCGCCGGCCGGCTGTTGCGGCGCGTGCGCGATTTCGCCGAGGTGGCAAGGGCCGAGGCCGTCACCCGCGAGATCGCCGACGAGGCGCTGACCCGCTTGCTGGTCGACAATGTCGGCTTCGACCAGCTCGACAAACGTTATCTCAACATGATCGCCGTCAATTTCGGCGGCGGCCCGGTCGGCATCGAAACCATCGCCGCCGGCCTGTCCGAGCCGCGCGACGCGATCGAGGACATTATCGAGCCTTACATGATCCAGCAGGGTTTCATTCAGCGCACGCCGCGCGGCCGCGTTCTGACCGCAATCGCGTGGAAACATCTCGGAATGCAACCGCCCAAGGAGATGGAGGCGGCGCAGTTCCGGCTGTTCCAGGAGGACGACTGAGTGATCACCCGCCGCGGATTTTTCAAGGTTCTTGGCGGCGGTATCGCAGGTGTCATGGCGCTCGGCGGTTACGCCTTCGCCTATGAACCGCTGGCGCGGCTCGGTATCGCCCGATACCGGCTGACGCCGCCGGGATGGACACCAGGGTTAAAGCTCCGCATCGTCGCACTCGCCGATATCCATGCCTGCGAACCCTGGATGTCGGCCAGCCGCATTGCCTCGATCTGCCACAGGGCCAATGAACTCGAAGGCGATGTCACCGTCCTGCTTGGCGATTACGCCGCCGGCATGAACATGGTGACGCAATATGTGCATTCGAGCCAATGGTCGAAGGCGCTGGCCACCCTGCAGGCCCCGCTCGGCGTCCATGCGATCATGGGCAACCACGACTGGTGGGAAGACAGGACTGCCCAGAAGAACGGCGGAATGGAAACCTTCGGACACCGGGCGCTCGCCGACGTCGGAATCCCGGTCTATGGCAACCGCGCCGTTCGGCTCGAAAAGGATGGCCACGGCTTCTGGCTCGCAGGCCTCGAAGATCAGCTGGCGCTGCTGCCCGGCAGGAAGTGGGGCCGCACCCGCATGCTCGGCCTCGACGATCTCGATGGAACGCTGGCTCAGGTGACCGACGATGCACCCGTCATCCTGCTTGCCCATGAACCCGATATCTTTCCGCGCGTGCCCGAGCGCGTCTCGCTGACGCTGTCGGGCCACACCCATGGCGGACAGATCCGTTTCCTCGGCCGTTCGCCGATCGTCCCCTCGCGTTACGGCAATCGCTACGCCTATGGCCATATTGTCGAGGAGGGGCGTAACATCATCGTGTCCGGCGGGCTCGGCTGCTCCATCGCCCCGGTGCGCTTCGGCGTCCCGCCGGAAATCGTCGTGATCGATCTTGGATAGAATGACATGAGCAAGCGCACTCTCATCCGCCTGACTGCGGGCGCTGAGCGTTTCAACTATCGCATCGCCGGCCTCGGCTTTCGTGATGGCCACGTGCTCGTTCATCGCGCCGTGCATGAGCCCTTCTGGACCTTTCCGGGCGGCAGGGCGGAAATCGGCGAAACTTCGGAGGAGACGCTGAGACGAGAGATGGCCGAGGAACTGGGCGTCGAGGTCACCGTCTCCCGCCTGCTCTGGATCGTCGAGAACTTTTTCCATTACGAACAGCGCGACTGGCATGAACTCGGCCTGTATTACCTGATGGAAATCCCGCCGGAATTCCCCTTCGAGCCGGGCGAAATCATCCACCGCGTCGAAGACGGCGACAACCATCTCGAATTCAAATGGGTGCTCGCGACGCGCGAGGCCCTGACCGACCTCGACATCCCGCCCTATTTCATCGCCGGGGAGATCGAGACCCTGCCCGCAGCACCCCGTCATCTCGTCTGGCGGGACGGCAATCTCGACGACCAGGACTGACGCAACCATTCCAGCAGCGCGCGAAGAGGAGATACGCCGATGCCGACCTTCGATCCCGCCCGGCCATTCCGGAAGCTCGCTTATAACAACGCTCTTGCCAACCACCGTCTGCTTCAGGCTTGCGCGGCATTAAAGCCCGGCGAATTCGAAGCGCCGCGAACAAGCTTCTTCCCCTCGATCAAGGAAACCTTGAACCACATCATCACGGTCGACTGGTTCTATGTCGACGGCCTGGAAGGTGGCACGCTCGGCTTCCAGGCCTTCGAGATCGATGAACCGTTCGACGATGTTTTATCGCTGGCGCAAGCGCAGGCCAACGTCGATCGGCGCCTGACGGCGCTTTGCGAGGCGCTGACGCCGGAGAAACTCACCTCGACTGTCAGCCTCCATCGCGGTGCTCGCATCCAGCAGGAGCGAATGGACGACGTCCTTGCCCACCTCTTCCAGCACCAGACCCACCATCGCGGCCAGGTGCATGCAATGCTCGCCGGCACCAGCGTCGCCCCGCCGCAGCTGGACGAATTCATCGTTGCGGACGATGGCCGGTTTCGCGGCAGCGAACTCGCCGATCTCGGCTGGAGCGAAGAAACCCTGATGCATTAATCCTGCAGCCGCCTTTTCAGCCCGTCGATGATCGTCTTGGTGAGCAGATCATAATTCTCGTCGAAGTGATGGTCGCCGGGCAGTTGGACGACCTCGGCGCCGCTATCCTTCACCGCCGGACAGGCAACATCGTCATCGTCGTCCTTGCCGTAGATGCATTGCACGAGTTTCGGATCGATATTCTTCAGATCGGCGACGGGATCGCCTCCAGCCCCTTCCGTCTTCTGGCCAAGCCAGCCGAGAACGGAGATGACGTAATCGACCTGGTGCGAGAGCGACAGTAGCGACAATTGCGCCACCGCCGACTTTTCGGCCGGCTTGAGGAGCTGATAGGTGGCGGGCACGACGTCGGCGCCGAAGGAATATCCGACGAGCAGCACATGCTTCACCTTCCACTGCTTGCGGTAGAAATCGATGATCTTCGAAAGATCGGCGGCGGTCTCATCCGGCTTGCGCTCCGACCAGAAATAGTGAAGCGAATCAACGCCGACGACCGGAATGCCTTCCTTCTGCAACGTGGCACCGACCTCCTTGTCGATGTCGCGCCAGCCGCCATCGCCGGAATAGATCACCGCCATCGTATCGAGGGCGGGGGTCGCCTCCAGGATCGCCAGCGGCAGGCCGAGCGGATTGCCGAAGGCGCCGGAGGCGGTGACGAGATCATCGAGCGTGTCGCCAAACACCGTTTGCGCATCGTCGGTGGAATCGCGGATCTCGATCGTAGAATGGATCTTCTTTAGCGCTTCGGCATGCGCCCTGCCATCCTTGTCGGCCTTGGGCGTGAAGACGGTGACGATCGGATCCGGCAAAGCGCCGTCGCTGAGGCCGTACATGATGCGTTGACCGACCACCTTTTTGGCCGCCGGCGTGCAAAGCTCCTGCGCAAGCGGAATGCCGGCGACCGGATCGACGGCAAGCGTCTGGCCGATCGTCGCATCCGGCGTCTGGGCGGCGATCGCCAGTGCCAGGGCTCCGCCCTCGCCGATGCCGGCAACGATCGGCAGGTGATAGGCATTGTTGCCGGTCGCGCGCTGCACCTGCTGGCTCAGCGATTCGATGTCCGAAACCATATAGACGCAGCCGTCATTGAGGCTGACATCGTAGCGGCTGAGCGCCTGGATATAGGAGGGAAAGTCGACGCCGATGACGACGGCGCCTTCGGCGACCAGCCTGTCGGCTTCGGCTTTCTCAAAGTCACCCCAGCCGGCCGCATCCGAGATCAGCATCACGGTGCCCTTCACCTCCCCTTCCGGCAGGAAGATGTGCGGCGACGGGATAAGCCCGCTTTCGAAGGTCTGGATGGTTTCCTCGGCGGCATTAGCCGGTGCGACCGCAAGCATGCAGGCGCATGCCGTGGCAAGAAGGATTGTCTTGATCATTTTCTCACTACCCCTTTCAATCCGCCCCCGATCAGAAATGTCGCGTCCATCAACGCGATCATCGGATTGCCCCCTCCGGAGACCGCAAGATAACGCGGTTGCCAGTGCGGATGAAACTTGGATTTGAATGCCCGAAGGCCTTTGAAGTTGTAGAAGCGCTCGCCGTGTTCGAAGACGGTGCTGCCGATGCGGTCCCAGACGGGAGCCGCCTCGCGTTTCGACATGCCGGAGAGAGGCGCCATGCCGAGATTGAAGTGGGTGAAGCCCTGACCGCGCAGATACTCCATGATCTGCACGAAGAGAAAGTCCATCGAGCCTTTCGGCGCCTCCGGCGAGAAGCGCATGAGATCGATCGTGCCCTCCTCCCTGGACTCCGTGACCAGGATATTGGCGAAAGCGACGATTCTGCCATCCTTTTTCAGGATGCCGACCGGCTGGGAGCAGACGTAATCGGCATCGAAGGCGCCGAGCGAAAAGCCCTTTTCCTTGGCGTTGTGATGCTCGAGCCAGGCCGTGGAAACGGCGGCGAGATCATCGATGACCGAGGGCACTTGCTCCGGTTCGACGACGGCAAATTCCAGCCCGTCGCGCTGGGCGCGGCTCGCGGTCTGGCGAAGGTTCGCCCATTTGCCGCCCTTCATTTCGAAGGTTCTAAGATCGGTCACCGCCAGTTCGCCCAGCTTGAAGGCGCGGAGGCCGGCATCGGCGCAATGGGAAAGCAGCGACGGCGAGATCTGATAGAACACGGCCCGGCAGCCGGCAGCCCGCGCCGCTTCGACGAAACGCCAGACGAGCTCCTGCACGGCGCGATGTTCGCCGACCGGGTCGAACAGTGCGATCCAGGACCGGCCCTGCCGGCCGTACATGATGAAGGCGTCACCCTTTTCCGAGAACATGATGCTTTTGTCGCCCATGCGCACCAGATTGGCGTCGGCATTGCCCTGCTTGCCGACGATCTCGACGGCACGCGCCAGCGCCTCCTCCGTTGCCGGTTCCGGCCGGAAGGCGGCCGGCCGCAGCAGACTGAAGACGGCAATCGCCGACGAGATGATGGTAATTCCGAGCACGGCGCGTAAGCCTCGCGGCGCTTCGGCGGTGAACTCGAACTGCCACCAGAGTTGGTTGCTGTATTCGACATCGCGATAGACGAAGAGCAGGATGACGACGGCGCCGACGACGATGACAGCGATCGCCATCAGCCAGGACGCCGTCAGCGCCTGATTGAGCAGCGAGGCATGGCGGGTAAAGAGCCGCCGGCTGACGAAGAGCCCGAAGATGAGGAAGGCGAGAAAGGCGGCTTCGACGAGCGCGATCGCCTTCAACAGCGACAAGGTCAGCGCCGCGACGGCCGAGAACACCGCCACCCACCAGGCGCCGTCGAGCCGCTGGCCGAGGCCGCGCGCAGCGACAACCAGCGCGAGCCCAAGCAGGCTGGAAAGGAAATGCGCCCCTTCGACCATCGGCAGCGGCAGGTAGTTGGAGAGGAATTCGAGGTTCTGGTCCGGTGTCGGCGTGACGCTCGAAAAGATCAGCATGACGCCGAGCAGCAGGGCGAGAGCCGACAGCAGCTGCGGCATCAGCCTTCCGCCGATGCGCCGCACGCTGGAGGCGGCCGGATGGTCGACGAAACGGCGCAGCTCCGTCGCCGAGACGGCGAGCACGGCGAGCAGCAGCGGCAGCACATGGTAGATCAGCCGGTAGAGCACCAGTGATCCGAGCACGGCATCGATGTTCACCGCGCTGCCGAGCGAGGCGATGATCACGGTCTCGAACACGCCGAGCCCGGCCGGAACGTGGCTGAGCACGCCGAGACCGACGGCGATCGCATAGACGGCAAGGAAGACCGGCCAGCCGATTGCCGTCTGCGGCAGCAGCACGTAGAGCACGGACGCCGAGGCGGCGATATCGAAGGCGGTGACGAGGAACTGCCGCGACCACGTGCGCGAATCTGGCAGGCGGATTGCCACGGGGCCGAGATCGAGCACGCGCCCGTCACGGCCGATGATCATCACCGCACCCAGAATGGCGACGATTGAACCGGCGATCAACCGCAGCAGGAAGGCGCTGACGCCGATCAGCGGGCCGATCTCGTCGGCGATGATGATGAGGGCGATTGCCCCAACTCCCGCAAGCCCGAGACCGAAGGATAGTGTGACGAAGGCGATGATGCGGCCAATATCTTCCGGCGAGAGCCCGAGGCGCGTATAGGCGCGGTAGCGGATCGCACCGCCCGAAAGCGCCCCGAAGCCGGCGGTATTGCCGACAGCATAGGCGCTGAACGCCGTCAGCGCCACATGCGGAAAGGGCAGCTTCTTGCCGATATATTCTATGGCGTTGAGATCGTAGAAGACCAGCGAGAGGAAACTGAGTGCGGTGAAGAACAGCGCAAGCAGGATGGCGCTCGGCCTGGTCGCCGCCAGCGCATCGACAACATCGTCATAGCGCACTTCGTTGGTGAGCTGCATAATCGCATAACCGACGAGGCAGAAGATGACGAGTGTCACCGCGGCTGTCAGCGGTGTTCTGTAACGTCTGAATAACCCGCGAAACGAAAATCCGTCCGCGTCTTCCATTTCTTTCAAATTGTCGTGGCCCGACATCTCTTATCCTGCTGCAATTGCCAGCTCGGCGGGAATCATTTTTGAAAGACGTAACATGAGAGGCATGCAAGCTCTATGAAGACATGCCGCCGCAACCCCAGCCCGCCGCTTGGGCCTCCATCACCCTCAATTGGGGCGAATTTGCGCAGGCGAGCGTCACGGCGCATTGCATTTTCGTAAGCTTCGGACGAGCTTTGTCCGCGACGGCGATTCTGAGACGCAGGAGAGTGGTTGGATATGCAGGATGGTCCCGGCCTGATGATGATCGTCCTCGGCCGTCTTTTGCTGGGCGGTCTCTATGTCGCTGGCGGCTTTCATCATTTTTTCGTCATCGTGCCACTGACCGACGCAATCGAGGCCCGCGGGATCCCGTTGGCGAAATGGGTGCTGCTCTCCGGCAGCCTGTTCCAGATCCTTGCCGGCACGCTGCTGATGCTGGGGCTCTTCGTCACGGCAGCGGCATTCGGTCTCATCGTCTTCACCCTTGCCGCTACGGTCATGCTGCTGAATTTCTGGGATATGCAGGGAACGGCCCGCGAAAGCGCGATCAATACCTGGAAAACCAACATGGCGATTATCGGCGGCCTGCTGATAACAGCCGCCGGCCCGATGTGACCCGCCTATGCCGCCGGTTCGCCATTCGCCCGCGCATGGGCGGCGTAGCGCGCCACGGCCGCTTCGACCTCCGCGTCGCGATCACCCGCCACCTGCACCGTCGGCACAGCGAATTCGATGCCATTTTCCTTGAAGGCATTGCGGATCATCGCCAGCGCATTGCGGCGGATGACGAATTGTTCGCCGGGCTTCGTCATCATCGACAGCCGGATTTCGATGGCGAATTCGCCGAACTGCTCGACACCCTTCATCTTCAGCGTCTCGATGATATGAGGGCCGAATTCCGGATTATCGAGCAGCGTCTGGCCGATCTGCTTGATCACCTTCTTCGCCTTGACGAGATCGGTGTCGTATTTGACGTTGAGGCTGATCTTGTCGATCGTCCAGTCGCGGTTGAGGTTCTTCACCGCGCCGAGTTCGCCGAACGGCACCGTCGTCAGCGGCCCGCGATGATGCCTGAGCTTCACCGAGCGCAGGCTGAAAGCCTCGACCACACCCTTGTGGCTGCCGCTTTCGATATATTCGCCGATGCGGAAAGCATCATCCCAGAGATAGAACATGCCGCTGATGACGTCCTTGACGATCGTCTGCGCGCCGAAGCCGACCGCGACGCCGACGACACCGGCGCCGGCGATCAGCGGCCCGATCTCGATGCCGAGGCCGGAGAGCACCATCAAAACCGCGATGACGGCGATGACGACGGCCAGGATATTCCGGAAGATCGGAAGCAGCGTCTGTATCCGGGCGCGTTTCGCCTTCTCCTCATCCGTCGCGCCCCCATCGAGCGGCGAGTCGAGCAGCTTTCCGTCGATAAAGGCTCTGACGACGTGCCAAAGCAGATCTGCAGCAAGCAGGATGACGATGCCACCGATGACGCCGCGAGCGATCTTGTCGACCATCGTGTCGCCGGCAGCCATCGTATCGGCGCCGACGCCGAGCATACGCCCGAGCCAGACGGCGGCAACGGCAATGATCAACGCCCGCACGCCCCGGTCGAGCAGAACGGTCGCAATGCGGCGCGTCGCCAGGAAGCTCGCTTCGGTCTGCTGCAGTGATTTCACCGCCAGCGTCGAAACGGCAAGCACGCGCGGCAGGAGCAGCACATAGATGCCGAGCCAGAGAAGCCAGTTGAAGCCTGCGACCCAAAGGCTCCAGAGCAGCAGGAAATAAACGGTGAGTGCCCAGGAGATCCCGTGACCGCGCTTCTCATCCTTGTGCGGCCGCGACCAGACCGCTTCGATCGCGATCAGCAGCAAGCCGATACCGAGGATGTAGCCGACGAGGAGCCGCGCACTCGGGGAATAGGCGAGCGGCTCCATCGATTGGATCGCCGCCCAGCCAAGCATGAAATAGATGACGAAGGTCGCGCAGCGACGGTACCAGAAGAGCGCAACGGCACGCCCCGGCATGGTGGGAGCGGTTATGCCCTGCCGTTCTTCCTCGGTCCGCGCCAAGCCGATGAGATCGACCAGCACACCGCCGAGACAGATCGTGAAGCGTTGAACGACGAGCGCGACGACGCAGACGATCGCTATGCTCTGGCTGAGCGGTGGCCAGCCGAGGCTGAGCAGCGCAAGCACGGTTGCCGCCGCGAAGATCAAAGCCGGGATGACCCGCGGCGCCAGATGCATGCCGGCCATCGCAGCCAGCCGACGACGGCGGCGGCGGAAGGCATAGCGGGCAATGCTCTCGACAATCGCGCCGACCAGGAAGATCGCCAGGAATTGCGCCACCATGCGCGGCCAGCCATTGGCGGCGATTTCGCCGAAGAACAGCGATGACGCGTTGCCGACCTGAGAGGGTAAAGTCATCGCCGCATCGGAAACCATCGAGACATGTCGGCGGGCATGCTGCAGCAGACCTGACAGGACCGACATCTGGTCCGCACCGGCAGAAGCGCCGGCAGGTGTCGTCGCCATCTGCGTCGCCATCCACTGTTTGACTTCGGGCGTCTGCATGAGTTGCATCATCTCACGCACCTGCGCCGGCGGGGCGGCCGCGGTCGGCAACTGCGCCGGCGATGTCTGTGCAATGCTTGGCGAGGCCACCCCAAGCAGCACGACCAGTGCCAGTATTCCTGACATGGCGGCCTTCAACACCCCTGTCCCGCTACGCTCCATCACCGCCCTCCAATGGAGTGTCGGCCACTTGGACGAAGCAGCCCTGACATTTCCCGTTCGGCAATGGATACTCGCGACCGCTGCCGCCAGCAAGCGGTAGCAACCCCATACCGAGGGCTAGGAAGGTTGAGGCGCCTCCCTGTATGGAAGGCGCCGAAAGCCTCTGCCCGTCAGGATTTGGCAGCCGGCTTTTCCACGTGGCCGCCGAAGCCCGCGCGCATCGCCGACAGGACCTTATTGGCGAATTCGTCATTGTCGCGCGAGGAGAAGCGGCCGTAGAGCGCAGCACTCAGCACCGGCGTCGGCACGCTTTCGTCGATCGCCGCCATGATCGTCCAACGGCCTTCGCCGCTGTCGGAGACGCGGCCGGCATATTTCGACAGTGCCGGATCGGCATGCAGCGCATCAGCCGTGAGATCGAGCAGCCAGGAGGTGATGACGCTGCCGCGGCGCCAGACTTCGGAGACGTCCTGCAGATTGAAGTCGTATTGGAAATGTTCGGGATGGGCGAGCGGCGCGGTTTCCGCATCGGCCACATGCGAAGCAGCCCCGATATTGGCGTGTTTCAGGATATTGAGACCTTCGGCATAGGCGGCCATCAGGCCGTATTCGATACCGTTGTGCACCATCTTGACGAAATGGCCGGCACCATGTGGACCGCAATGCAGGTAACCCTGTTCGGCGGTGCTCGCCGCAGCGGCTTCCGCGCTGCGGTTCGGCGAAGCTTCCGTCGTGCCGACGCCGGGCGCCAGCGCCGCGAAAATCGGCGAAAGGTGCTGGACAGTGCCCTTCTCGCCGCCGATCATCAGGCAGTAGCCGCGCTCCAGGCCGAAGACCCCGCCGCTGGTGCCGACATCGACATAATGAATGCCCTTGGTGATCAGTTCTGCGCCGCGGCGGATATCGTCGTGGTAATAGGAGTTGCCGCCGTCGATGACGATATCGCCGTTTTCAAGCAGCGGCACCAGGCTCGCCAGCACCTTGTCGACGATTGCCGCCGGCAGCATCAACCAGATGGCTCTGGGATGGCTGAGCTTCGAGACGAATTCTTCGAGCGAAGCACTGCCGGTCGCGCCGAGGCCGGCGAGTTCGGCAACGCTTTCCGGCCTGGTGTCGTAGACGACGCACTCATGACCACCCCGCATCAAGCGCTGGACCATATAATTGCCCATGCGGCCCAAACCGACCATGCCAAGCTGCATAACGAAATCTCCTGAAATCCGAGATGAAGTATCGAATCCGGAAATTAGCACCCGCAGTGTGACAGGCAAGCGAAGTCTCGTCCCCATCGACACATGCGACGATTGCGCCGCCGATCTCCTTGATGCCTGACTTGCTGGTTAGGCATCCGGCGCGCTGGCCGGCTCTCCCTTCATTTCGCTGAGGAACATGCCCTCGCGCAGATTGATGCCGTATTCGACGAAGGCCTTCATGCTGCAAAGCATCTGCGTCCAGCCCTCGCAGTTGAGATAGGTGCCGCGCCGGCCGGCCTCATCCTCGCGCCAGCCGTTTTCGGCAATCGTCACCAGCGTGCCGCCATCTTCCAGCGGTTTGAAGTTCATCTCCACCAGCGTCTTGTATCTCGTCTTGTCCTCAGCCGTGCCGCCGTCCCAGCGGAGCACGATGCGGCTTTCCGGCACCAGCTCGACCACTTCGACCGGCGCGTCTTTCCACCAGGTCACCGTCGTGCCCTGGACGAGCGGCGCGCTCGCCCCGCCGATCGTGGTGAAATAGCTGCTGAGCTTCTTCGGGTTGACGACGGCATCGAACACTTCTGCGACGGGGCGGCCGATGCGGCCGGAAACACGGATTCCGAGAGACATGATACTTCTCCTCTTCTCCATTGCACCTGGGATCATTATGTTATAAAAACATAACATGTCAAGCGAATCGAGAGACGACCCCGTTTTCAAGGCACTGGCGCATCATCGCCGCCGCGAAATCCTCGACCTGCTCAAGGATGCCCCCCGCACGACAGGGGCGCTCTGCGATATGTTTCCGCAGATGGACCGCTGCACGGTGATGCAGCATCTGAAGGTGCTTGAAGACGCCGATCTGGTCGTCGCCAGGAAGGAGGGCCGCGAACGCTGGAACCACCTGAACAGCCTGCCGATCAAGCAAATCTACGATCGCTGGATCAGCGCCTATGCCGGCCATGCGCTGTCGATCCTCGACCGGCTGAGAAGCGATCTCGAAGGCCAGCCGGAATAAACATCCGTCTGCCGGACCGACTTGCCTGCTGGCTCGCCGAAACCCTATGCTGGCCGAAAAGATGGGATGCAGCGCAGATGACGATATTGGGGTCAGGCATTCGCCGCATGCGGCTGCTGCGTAGCATGAAGCAGCAGCATCTCGCCGAACTCCTCGGCGTCAACCAGGCGACTGTTTCGCGTTGGGAGCAGGATCAGCTCTCCCTCTCACCGCAGCAGGCCGTCAGGCTGGAGCGGATTTTTTCCTCGTCGCAACATGCCGCAGCCGATACAGCGCTCAAGCGGCTGGTCGAGGATTCCGTCCGGCCGGTGCATCTGATCTGCGACGTCAGCCACCGGCTGCTGTCCGCCTCCCGCCCGCGCCTGGCGGAATGGCGCGCACCGCTCGCCGCCTTTCTCGGCCGCTCGCTTTTCTCTTACGCATCCGCTGAAATCGCCGCCACCGAACAGTCTCTAGACGAGCGTGGCTGGCATGAAGGCAGGCTCCTGTCGCTGACGTTCGAAACCAGCGCCAATGACGATGCATCGATGCCGATCGCAGCCGGCCGGGTGACCTGGGAGCGGATCACCCTTTCCGACGGCAGCGCCGGCCGGCTCGTCACGACAATCGACTGAGCCTGCAGCTTTCCTGCATTGCCATGCATAATTTATGCGTTGTGCCCATACACCGGCCTTTATAGCGTCCACCGCCGAAGAGTGAGGAGAGGATGCGATGACGATACTGGTGACGGGAAGTGCGGGGCATCTCGGCGAGGCGCTGGTACGCACCTTGAGAGGCAGAGCCGCTGGGCGCGCGGTATCGATATCAAACCCTCGGCCTTCACCGACAGGATCGGATCGATCGGCGACCGCGACTTCGTCAGGCAGGCGATGTCAGGCATCAGCCACGTCATCCATGCCGCGACGCTGCACAAGCCGCATGTCGCGACGCACGGCAATCGCGATTTCCTCGACACCAATGTCGGCGGCACGATGAACTTGCTCGAAGAGGCCGCCGCCGCTGGCGTTTCAAGCTTCGTCTTCACCAGCACCACCAGCGCCTTCGGTGCAGCATTGACGCCGGCCGAAGGCGAACCCGCAGCATGGGTCACCGAGGACGTGCTTCCTATAGCGAGGAACATCTATGGCGTGACGAAACTCGCCGCCGAAGGCGTCTGCGAACTCTTCGCCCGCAAATCCCGTCTCCCCGTCGTCATCCTCAGGACCTCGCGTTTCTTTCCCGAAAGCGATGACGATCCCGGCATCCGCAACGGATACTCGGCCGAAAATGCGCAGGGCAACGAGCTGCTTCATCGCCGCGTCGATATCAGTGATGTGGTCGGCGCCCATTTGCTGGCGCTCGAAAGGGCGCCGGCCATCGGCTTCGGCCGCTACATCGTCTCGGCCACGACGCCCTTTTCGTCAGGCGATCTCGCAGCACTCCGGCGAGACGCCCCCGCAGTCGTCGAACGGCTCTTTCCGGGTGCCGGGGCTCTCTATGCCGGACGCGGCTGGAAGATGTTCCTCACGCTCGATCGCGTCTATGTCAACGAACGCGCAAGGCGCGAACTTGGCTGGCAGCCGCGGTATGATTTCCGCTTCCTGCTCGATTGCCTGCGTGAGAACCGTGAATGGCGAAGCCCGCTGGCGCTCGACGTCGGCGCCAAGGGTTATCACGAGGAAGTCTTTGCCGAAGGACCTTATCCAGTCGACCAACGTCAATAGATCCGTGAGGGTGGGAGGAACCAATCTAAGACACACGAGATCGCATCCGCCCGCCGATCGGCGTTATCGTTGGCTAGATGAGGGAAAGGTGCGATCCACGACCACCGATGGAGGTTTACGATCCTGGGTGCCTACAAACGTAGGTGGGCGCCGTGTGTCCAGGCCCACGGGCCTGACCAGGGACAGCTCCCTTTGGATCGAGTATGGCCCCAGGGATTGTGGTTCCTGTCGAGAGGCGCAGACCGCATCGCGATATATAAGGTCGTTTGCGCCGACACGCCAGTGGCCACTGCAAGTCGGGCTTATTTAATTGAGATTAGTTGAGTTCGGGGCCGGGCCGGCCGTTCAGCTTGTCAGTGATGCCGCGGATGCGGGTTGAAACCTCACTGAGCGCCGCCGCCAGATTTTCTTCGGTACGGGCGGTGGCCGCAAGCACCGTGTCGCGGTTGCCGCGCAAAGACTCCAGTTCGGATTCCAGCCCGGCGACGCGGCGCGTCAGTTCGGCAATCTCGTCCACAATCATGATACCGGCCATCACCGTGATCCTGAGATCGCCGATTTCCCCGAACTGCCCCTTGAGATGGCCGACATAGCGGTCGAAACGGGTGGCGAGATCGGTCAGGTGATCCTCCTGCCCTTCCTCGCAGGCCATGCGATACGCCTTGCCGTCGATCGTTACCGTCACCTGCGCCATAGCAAACTCTCTTTATGAGAGCATGATGCCGAAAAGTGTGCGCTGTTTTCGGACATCATCATGCTCAAACTCTTAAATTAGAACAGGATTTCTGATTTTGGGCCAACCTGGCCCAAAAATCATCCTGTCCTAGCGATCCAGAACCGCGCGGATCGTTTCCATGGCCGTCACCAGCCGCCGCGATACCTCGCGGTTGACTTCCTCAAGCCGGTTGGCGCGGAATTCGGCTTGGTCGAGCTCCTGCGCCAGCCGGGAGCGATCGGCGTGCACGCGCCGCACCTCGCCCTCGATCTCGCCCTGCTCGCGCTCCCGCTCGACGCGCACGTCGACGGCGTTTTCGAGGCTCGAAATCGCCTGTCTCAATTCGTTGAGCGCTGCTTCCATGGTTTTGCCTGTGGGCATCATGCTTTCCCGAGTCTCGCGCAGGATCCGCGAATCGGCACGCCGCGCCGATCCTGCGATTTCAAAAGGATATGCAGCTCGCCGACGGCCCGTCAATAAATCCTGTCACTTGCCCACCGGCCTATCTTGTGGATGAGCGTTTTAGATATCCTCGCCACACAAGATTTGTCTTTTGTACAATCGCGCGATCAAATGTCAAAAATCGCGGCGGCCGGCCCGGATTTGGCGTCCCATTTATTGACTTGCCAGCGCCAACTGCTATGTGTCTGCCGCTTTCACTCGATGGTCTTGGAGGCTCGAGGCCATCCCCCGACACCCGGAACTTGCGGAAAAGCCATGACCTCTCCCGAACAACATGACCGGATGGCGAATGCGATCCGTTTCCTCGCCATGGACGCCGTCGAAAAGGCGAACTCCGGTCACCCGGGCATGCCGATGGGCATGGCCGATGTGGCAACGGTCCTGTTCACCAAATATCTGAAGTTTGATCCGAAGAAGCCGCACTGGCCGAACCGCGATCGCTTCGTACTCTCGGCCGGCCATGGCTCGATGCTGCTCTATTCACTGCTCTATTTGACCGGTTATCCCGATATGACGGTCGAAGATCTGAAGCAGTTCCGTCAGCTCGGTTCGAAAACCGCCGGCCATCCGGAATATGGTCACGCCACCGGCATCGAGACGACGACCGGTCCGCTCGGCCAGGGCATTGCCAATTCCGTCGGCATGGCGATTGCCGAACGCAAGCTGCGCGAGGAGTTCGGCTCCGATCTTCAGGATCACTATACCTATGCGATCTGCGGCGACGGCTGCCTGATGGAGGGCATCAGCCATGAAGCCATCGCGCTCGCCGGCCACCTGAAGCTGAACAAGCTCATCCTGTTCTGGGACAACAACTCGATCACCATCGACGGCGCTGTGTCTCTCTCGGACTCGACCGATCAGATCGCCCGCTTCAAGGCCGTTCACTGGAACACGATCGAACTCGACGGTCACGATCAGGCTGCCATTGCCGCCGCTATCGAGGCTGCTCACAACTCCGACCGCCCCACCTTCATCGCCTGCAAGACGATCATCGGCTTCGGCGCGCCGAACAAGCAGGGCACGCACAAGGTCCATGGCAACCCGCTCGGCGCCGAGGAAATCGCCGCCACCCGCAAGGCGCTGAACTGGGAATACGAACCATTCGTCGTCCCGTCGGATGTCTTGGACAGCTGGCGCGCCGCCGGAGCCCGCTCCGTCGATCTCGTCAAGGCATGGGAAGATGGCCTCGCCAACGCCCCCGCCAAGGCTGAGTTTAGCCGCCGCATGGCAGGCCAACTGCCGGAAGGTTTCGACGCCGCGATCAGCGCCTATAAGAAGAAGCTCGCCGAGACCAAGCCGACTGTTGCCACCCGCAAGGCTTCGGAAGACGCGCTTGAGGTCATCAACGGCTTCCTGCCGGAAACGCTCGGCGGCTCCGCCGACCTGACGCCGTCAAACAACACCAAGACCAGCCAGATGCACTCGATCACGCCGACGGATTTCGCCGGCCGGTACATGCATTGGGGTATCCGTGAGCACGGAATGGCCTCTGCCATGAACGGCATCGCGCTGCATGGCGGCCTCATTCCCTATAGCGGCGGCTTCCTGATCTTCTCGGATTATTGCCGGCCGCCGATCCGCCTCGCTTCGCTGATGGGCATCCGCGTCATCCACGTCCTGACGCATGACTCGATCGGCGTCGGCGAAGACGGCCCGACGCACCAGCCGGTCGAACAGCTCGCCGGTCTGCGCGCCATCCCGAACCTGATGGTCTTCCGCCCGGCCGACGCCACGGAAACGGCGGAATGCTGGCAGATCGCCGTCAAGACGCACAACCGTCCGTCCGGCCTTGCCTTGACGCGCCAGAACCTCACGGCAACCCGCACCGAATACAGCGAAAAGAACCTCTGCGAACAGGGTGCTTATACGCTGGCCGGCGATGCCGACGCCAAGGTGACGATCTTCGCCTCCGGCTCGGAAGTCGAAATCGCCGTTGCCGCCCGCGCAGCCCTCGAAGCCAAGGGTGTCACGGTGCGCGTCGTATCGGTTCCCTGCACGGAACTGTTCTTCGAGCAGCCGGACGCCTACCGCAAGGAAATCCTTGGCAACTCGTCGGTCAAGATCGCCGTCGAAGCCGCCGTCCGCGAAGGCTGGGATGCTTTCATCGGACCGGAAGGCACTTTCATCGGCATGAAGGGCTTCGGCGCTTCCGGCCCGGTGAAGGATGTTTACAAGCATTTCGGCATCACTGCCGACGCCGTCGTTGCGGCCGCGGAAGCAAAGCTTTAATGAGGGCGCCTTGAGGCGCTCTCCATCTCCTCAATTCCAGGCCCTTTCTATCGGGCTCTATTCTATCGGGAGTGAATGAACATGACAGTCAAGGTTGCCATCAACGGTTTCGGCCGCATCGGCCGCAACGTCCTGCGCGCTATCGTCGAATCCGGCCGTACCGACATCGAAGTCGTCGCCATCAACGACCTCGGCCCGGTCGAAACCAACGCCCACCTGCTGCGCTACGACTCCATCCACGGTCGTTTCCCGGCAACCGTGAAGGTCGAGGGTGACACGATCATCGTCGGCAACTCCAAGCCGATCAAGGTCACGGCGATCAAGGATCCGGCAACGCTGCCGCACCGCGAGCTCGGCGTCGACATCGCGATGGAATGCACGGGCATCTTCACGGCACGTGACAAGGCCGCCGCTCACCTGACAGCCGGCGCCAAGCGGGTCATCGTTTCGGCGCCTGCAGACGGGGCCGACCTCACGGTCGTCTTCGGCGTTAATCATGACCAGCTCACCAAGGAGCACATGGTCATTTCCAACGCGTCCTGCACCACCAACTGCCTGGTGCCTGTTGTGAAGGTTCTCGACGACGCCGTCGGCATCGACCACGGCTTCATGACGACCATCCACTCCTACACCGGCGACCAGCCGACGCTCGACACGATGCACAAGGACCTGTATCGCGCCCGCGCCGCCGCCCTCTCGATGATTCCGACCTCGACGGGCGCTGCCAAGGCCGTCGGCCTCGTTCTGCCGCATCTGAAGGGCAAGCTCGACGGCACCTCGATCCGCGTTCCGACCCCGAACGTTTCCGTCGTCGACTTCAAGTTCGTCGCCAAGAAGGCGACCAGCATCGGCGAAATCAACGAAGCCATCCAGGCAGCTGCAAACGGCAAGCTGAAGGGCATCCTCGGCTACACCGACGAGCCGCTTGTCTCGCGCGACTTCAACCACGACAGCCACTCCTCGATCTTCGCAACGGATCAGACCAAGGTCATGGAAGGCAACTTCGTGCGCGTTCTGTCCTGGTACGACAACGAGTGGGGCTTCTCCAGCCGCATGTCCGACACAGCAGTCGCTTTCGCCAAGCTCATCTGAGTGCTCTCACAGCATCGACAGACAAGCGGCCCGGGAAACCGGGCCGCTTTTTTTGGCATGCGCAAACGAAGCCGCTCCTTCCCCGGACTGCTATCTTTTCGTCCATTGCCGGGATGAGATCTGTTAGGATAACTCGACTGGGCATTCGAAAATGCCCAGTTTCCTCGCGCCGCATCGGGCCACCGGCCAGGCGCGGAACGCCAATACCGTGCGGCAGCTGTCGCCAATATGAGAGAGATGGATGGATTACTTTACCGTAGAAATCGCCGGCCGCGCCGTTGCCAGCTTTCGCTCCGAAAATCATGAGGATGCGACGCATTTCTTCGAGGCGGAAGACTTCCGCGACGACCTGACCATCCTGGAGTCCGAGGGTAAGCCCCTGTGGGACCGCAAGGCCGCGCTCAGCCTGCGCAAGGCGACCGCCGAAGAAGCAAGCGAAGTCGAACATGCCTATGAATTCGACGACGACCCCGAACGGACCATCGAGGACGAGTTCGTCGTTTTCCTCGTGCCGGTCGCGGATCTGACCGACGAGGGCGAGGACACCGAAGACTGATTCCGGCTTTGAAAGCCACACCGAAGCGACGGGTTCGGTGTGGCGTTGCCGCTCGCAGGCAGGGCTGGATGACGGGTTGGCAATCCGCTGACCAAGCGTGATAGATTGAGGATATGCGCAACGCTGCACAATGGTTGAAATGAATTAAGTGAGGCGATAAATGGCAGAGGCACAAAAACGCTTGTCCCACTCCACCCTCAAGCGGCGGCAGCGGTTTCACCGCAAGCGGGACGTCAGACCTGCCGTACTGGCAAAGGCTAATCGTCTGGTCATTTGGGTTGCCGCCTTCATCGGTCTTTCGTTCCTCGCCATCGTTACGCTCCAGGCAGTGTTGGGATAGCAGAGCGGCGGACCGGCAGGAAAAATCCGTGCCTGTCTCTTTTGCCCTGCTCTCGCCTGATTTTCCTATACATTCTTTATAGAGATTTTCTCCCGTAGCATTCCGTGTCGGCTGGCCCTCCGGCAGCCGTTCAGCAGCATGATGCAGCATCGCGACGAGGTTAAGCCGCAAGGCCTACCCTTCTCTGACGTTTTGCCGTTTACTGATGGACCGCCGCGCGTGAGGAGAAGTTGGATGAAGGCGGATCGGCCGGCTGGCCGCATACGTGAAGCAGTCGATGGAAAGGGGTGGGCATGGAAGCGTTCTACATCGTGGTGCTGGTCTCGACGGCGCTCGTGCTTCTTGCCGCTTTTTCAAGCCTGCTCGCCTTCCGCTTCGGCGCCCCGCTGCTACTGCTTTTCCTGATGATCGGCCTTGCCGCCGGCGTCGACGGCCTTGGCATCGAGTTCAGCAACAATTACCTCGCCTATATTCTCGGCTCCATCGCGCTGGCCGTCATCCTGTTTGATTCCGGCTTCGGCACGCCGATGCAGGCTTTTCGGCTGGCGGCCGTGCCCTCGCTGGCTCTCGCCTCGGTCGGGGTGCTGATCACCGCCTCGCTCTTTGCCGTCGCCGCCATGTGGCTTTTGAATTTCACCTGGCTGGAAGGCCTGCTGCTCGGTTCGATCGTCGCATCGACCGATGCCGCCGCCGTCTTCTTCCTGCTGCGCATCGGCGGCATCAACATCCGCGATAAGGTGCGATCGACGCTGGAGGTCGAATCCGGCACCAACGATCCCATGGCAATCTTCCTGACCATCGCCCTTGTCGAGGTGCTGGCAAGCGGCGAGGGTTACGCCGGTATCAATATCGGCATGCTCGCCATGTTCGTCCAGCAGATGGGGCTCGGCGTCATTCTCGGCCTGCTCGGCGGCATGATGATCGTGCTGATCGTCAGCAAGCTCGACACGGACCGCGGCCTGACGCCGATCTTCGTGCTGGCGCTCGCCCTGCTCGTCTTTTCCTTCACGGGTGCTGTCGGCGGCAGCGGCTTCCTCGCCGTCTATGTCGCCGGCATTTATGCCGGAAACCGCAAGATGCAGGCGATCGGCACCATCAAGCGCTTCCAGGACGGCATGACCTGGCTGGCGCAGATCATCATGTTCCTGGTGCTCGGCCTGCTCGCCACGCCGTCGCAATTCCCTGTGATCATCGTGCCGGCCATTCTGCTTGCCCTATTCCTGATCTTCATCGCCCGACCGCTGGCGATCTGGCTGTCGCTGCTTCCCTTCGATTATACGCAGCAGGAAATCGGCTTTGTCGCCTGGGTCGGCTTGCGCGGAGCGGTCTCCATCCTGCTTGCCATCATGCCGATCCTCGGCGGCCTGGAAAACGGCCAGATCTATTTCAACACGGCCTTCATCATCGTGCTGGTCTCCCTGCTCCTGCAGGGCTGGACGATCAAGCCCGTCGCCAAGAAACTCGGCCTGATCATTCCGCCCCGCATCGGCGCCGTCGACAAGGTCGAGGTCGACCTGCCGGGCGCTGCCAACCACGAACTGCTCTCCTACCGCGTCATCAAGGACAGCCCGGTGCTGCGCGGCGAGCGCATTCCGCGCTGGGCTTCCCCATCGCTGGTCATCCGCGACGGCAAGTCGATGCGCTACCAATATGCCGGGCGGCTGCGCGAGAACGATCTCGTCTATCTCTTCATCGTGCCGAGCTATTCGCGTCTGCTCGACCGGCTCTTCGCCAGCCGTGCGCCGGTCGATGAGGACGATGCCGAATTCTTCGGGGCCTTCGCGCTCTCTCCGGCCCGTCCCGCCGCTGATCTCGACGCCGCCTACGGTCCCGGCCTGCTCAACGAATCCGAAAAAGGCCTGACGATTGCCGAACTCATGCGCCAGCGTCTCGGCGGCAAGGCCGATTATGCCGACCGCGTCCGCCTCGGATCGATCATTCTCATTGTCCGCGATCTCGATGAGCACGACCACATTACCTCGGTCGGCATGTCGCTCGAGGCGGTCGAACCGGCGATCACGCTGCCGATCTTCATCAATCTCAAGGACATTACAGAGCGGGTCCGCGAACGGCTGAAGGGGCGCCAGAGGCGGGAGGCGGCGACCTCCGAAGCCGCTCCGAAAGCAGCGGCCGGACGCACCGAAGGCACACACGAAAACGGTCGCTGAACGCCTTGCGTCTCGAATGATCCTTGCTATGGTCGGCGCAATTTCCGCCAACCAAGACTGGATCTCCCCATGCCTTCCTTCAAGACCCTCGACGATCTCACTGACATCCGCGGCAAGCGCGTTCTCGTCCGCGTCGACCTCAACGTCCCGGTCAAGGATGGCAAGGTCACCGACACGACACGCATCGAGCGTGTGGCGCCGACGATCCTCGAACTGTCCGAGAAGGGTGCCAAGGTCATCCTTCTGGCCCATTTCGGCCGACCGAAGGAAGGCCCTTCGCCGGATCTGTCGCTGTCGCTGATCGCCCCTTCCGTCGAGGAAGTATTGGACCATGCCGTGTCGACGGCCTCCGACTGCATCGGCGATGCCGCCGCCTCCGCCGTCGCCGCGATGAATGACGGCGATATCCTGCTTCTGGAAAACACCCGCTTCCACAAGGGCGAGGAAAAGAACGACGCCGACTTCACCAAGGCGCTTGCCGCCAACGGCGACATCTATGTCAATGACGCCTTCTCCGCCGCCCACCGCGCCCATGCCTCGACCGAGGGTCTCGCCCACCATCTGCCGGCCTATGCCGGCCGCACGATGCAGGCCGAGCTGGAGGCGCTGGAAAAGGGCCTCGGCGATCCCGCCCGCCCAGTCGTCGCGATCGTCGGCGGCGCCAAGGTCTCGACCAAGATCGACCTCCTGATGAATCTCGTGAAGAAGGTCGATGCGCTCGTCATCGGCGGCGGCATGGCCAATACCTTCATCGCCGCCCGCGGCACCAATGTCGGCAAGTCGCTCTGCGAGCATGATCTCGCCGAAACCGCCAAGCAGATCATGATCGAGGCCGCAACCGCCGGCTGCGCGATCATCCTGCCGGAAGACGGCGTGATTGCCCGCGAGTTCAAGGCGGGCGCCGCCAACGAGACGGTCGATATCGACGCTATTCCCGCCGATGCCATGGTGCTCGACGTGGGACCGAAATCGGTCGAAGCCATCAACGCGTGGATCGAGCGCGCTTCGACTCTCGTCTGGAACGGCCCACTCGGCGCCTTCGAGATCGAGCCTTTTGATGCAGCAACCGTCGCTGCCGCGAAATACGCCGCTGAGCGCACTGCGGCCGGCAAGCTCACCTCCGTTGCCGGCGGCGGCGACACGGTGTCTGCGCTGAACCATGCCGGCGTTGCCGGCGATTTCACCTATGTCTCCACAGCCGGCGGCGCTTTCCTCGAATGGATGGAAGGCAAGGAGCTTCCCGGCGTCGCCGTCCTCAACGCCGCTCGGTAACGAGCCTGTGCATCGGCCTGACAATCGGGCCGATGCGTCCGTGTTGAAATGTTGCAGCGTCGTTGGTGCTTCAAAAAGGCGCGCGGCGCTGAAAGCCGATTTGACAGGTTTTACATGTGGATAGACCGCGTGAGCCAAAGCGCTTCCGCGGTCTTTTGCTCACGCGGCGGAAAAAATCCCATTTTTTCAAACGATTGAATTGATTTCAATCGTTTCAGTGACTTAGCCTTCCATTTTCCTCTCTATAAACTTCTGTTATCGCCGTCCTATATTCTTAAACTGCCGATGTTTAATGCTGTGGAGAGAACGAGAATGAGCGAACGACTGGAAGACATTGCCGTGCAGATGGTTGCGGGCGGCCGGGGACTGCTTGCGGCAGATGAATCGACCTCCACCATCAAGAAGCGTTTCGACACGATCGACCTGGAATCGACCGAGACCAGCCGCCGCGATTACCGCGAGATGCTCTTCCGCTCCGACGAGGCGATGAAGAAATATATCTCCGGCGTCATCCTCTACGAAGAGACGCTGTTCCAGAAGGCTGCAGACGGCACGCCTTTCGTCGACATCATCCGCGCTGCCGGCTCCATTCCTGGCATCAAGGTCGATACTGGCGCCAAGCCGATGGCCAACTATCCTGGCGAAACCATCACCGAAGGCCTCGATGGGCTCGGCGAGCGCCTCGCCCGCTATTATGAGGCCGGCGCCCGTTTCGCCAAGTGGCGCGGCGTCATCGCCATCTCGTCGTCGCTGCCGACCCGCGGCTCCGTCCGCGCCAACGCTCAGGCGCTCGCCCGTTATGCCGCACTCTGCCAGGAGGCCAAGATCGTGCCGATCGTCGAGCCGGAATGCCTGATGGACGGCAAGCCGGGCGACCACACGATTGACCGCTGCGCCGAAGTCACCGAATCCACGCTCCGCATCGTTTTTGAGGAACTGGCCGATGCCCGCGTCAGCCTCGAAGGCATGATCCTGAAGCCGAACATGGTCATCGACGGCAAGAACGCCCGCAAGGCCTCGGTCGCGGAAGTGGCCGAGCGTACCGTGCAGGTGCTGAAGCGCACGGTTCCTTCAGCGGTTCCCGGCATCGCCTTCCTCTCCGGCGGCCAGTCGACCGAAGAGGCGAGCGCACACCTTTCCGCCATCAACGCAACCGCCGACTTGCCCTGGTTGGTCACCTTCTCCTACGGCCGCGCCCTGCAAGACAGCGCGCTCAAGGCCTGGAACGGCAAGCCTGAGAACGTCGCCGCCGGCCAGCGCGAATTCACCCACCGCGCCGAGATGAACAGCCTCGCCGCCAAGGGCAGCTGGAAGAAGGACCTAGAAAAGGCCGCCTGATTTTTGCGCTTAAGATTGCGCGGGGGCGGCAACCGCAACGTTGCGGCCCCTGCCCCACCCTCTCTTTCTCCCTTCCTGTGCTCGTCACGGGAATGGAGAGACGCCGCCCTTCCCATACGACGGATCGCCAGCAAGGGTACGCAAGAAATCAGCTCGACGCGAGATTGCCCCCTCATTGTCACGGCGACAAGAAACCGCTTCGTCCAGTCAAAAACCGTGATTATTCATAGCGGCAGCCGCAACAGGAGCCGCCATGGACACCCTCTCCTACGTCACCCTCGATGTCTTCACCTCCACCCGTTTCGAGGGCAACCCGCTTGCCGTGATCTCCGATGCGCGGGGTCTGAGCGATGCGGCGATGCAGAGGATCGCCACCGAGTTCAACTATTCCGAGGTGACCTTCGTCCTGCCGCCTGAAGACCCCGAGAACTCCGCCCGGGTGCGCATCTTCACCCCGACGATGGAAATACCCTTTGCCGGCCATCCGAATGTCGGCACCGCTTATGTGCTCGGCCAGCAGGCGGAGATCTTCGGCAAGCCGGTCGGCGAGAAGCTGCGCTTCGAGGAAGAAGCCGGAATCGTCGAGGTCAGCCTCAAACGCAGCGGCGGAAAGGTCGCGGCAACAGCCATCCGCGCGCCACAGCCGCTGGCGATCGGCGATGCCATTGCCGAGGAAACCATCGCCCGCTGCATTGGGCTCGAGCCCGGCGCCGTCGTTAAGACCAGCCACGTGCCGGTCTTTGCCTCGGTCGGCCTGAATTTCGCCATTGCCGAACTGAGCGGACTTGAAGCACTGGCCGCCGCCCGCCCGAACCTTGCCGGTTTCCAGGCGGCCGCCGGTCGGCAGACGACGAGCGGCCACGACTTCTCGCTCTTCCTCTATGTCAGGACACCCGAAGATCCCTGGGAGGTCCGCGCCCGCATGTTCGCGCCGCTCGACAACGTGCCCGAAGATCCAGCGACCGGCAGCGCTTCGGCCGCACTCGGCGCCTATCTCGTCTCGCTTGCGCCGGACTCCGACATGGACGTCCGCATCACCATCGAACAGGGCGTCGAAATGGGTCGCCGCAGCATCATCGCACTCGATGTCGCGAAATCTGGCGGCATCGTCACCGATGTCGTCATCTCGGGAAGCTGCGTTTCCGTCATGCGCGGAGAAATTATCTTGCAGGCCTGACGATTGCTCCTGCATCTAGGATTACATCAGGAAATCGCGCGATAGCAGCGCCAATGCCCAGACCGCGAAAGCGATCAGCGCGATCTTCCAGAAATCCATCCGCCGCCTGAGGCCGGGAAGCCCGAGCGGCTTGATCACCTGTATCGCCATGGCAAGGATGAGCAGCAAGGCTATCAGCTTTGTCATGCTTTATTTTTTCCGTTTTTCGGAATGTCACAGGACGGACATTTTTCCGCGCGAACAAGAGGATCTCGACACGCCGTAAAGAAATTCCGGGGCACAATCAATCATCTTGAGGCTGGGCCGACTGAGGTCGTGCCTTATGTCCATTGCAAATCGCTTAAGACCGAGTCTGGGGAAATGAAGAGAAATCTGCTGTCCGTCGCCGCGCTGCTGTTTGGCACACTCTTCCTTTTCATGGGCAATGGTCTGCAGGGCATCCTGCTTCCCGTGCGCGGCAATCTCGAAGGCTACGCCACGACGACGCTCGGCCTGCTCGGTACGTCCTGGGCGGGGGGCTTCGTCATCGGCTGCCTGGTGGCGCCGAAACTGGTGCGCCGCGTCGGCCACGTGCGCGCCTTCTCCGGCTTCATTTCGATCATCGCCATTATCGCGCTGGTCAGCGGCATTATCATCGATCCGATCTGGTGGGTGATCTTGCGCGCCGTCACCGGCTTCTCCACCGCCGGCACCTCGATGATCATCGAAAGCTGGCTGAACGAGCGCGCCAGTAACGAGAGCCGCGGCGCGATCTTCTCGCTCTACATCGGCATCACGCTGCTCGGTGTCGTCGGCGGCCAGATGATGATCCCGCTCGAGGATGTGCGCACGCCGGTGCTGTTCATGATCTGCGGCATTTTCTATTGCATCGCCATGCTGCCGACGACGCTTTCGACCGCCGCTTCGCCGCAGCCGCTGAAGGCGGTACGCCTCGACCTGCCGGCGCTTTACCGCAATTCGCCGGTCTCCTGCCTCGGCATCCTGCTCGTCGGCATCGCCAATGGCGCCTATGGTACGCTCGGCGCCGTCTTCGGCGCCGGCGCCGGCCTCTCCGACACCAGCATCGCCGTCATGATGAGCGCCACCATCTTCGCCGGCGCCATGATGCAGCTGCCCGCCGGCCGGCTTTCCGATCGCATCGACCGGCGCTATGTGCTCGCCGCGATGTCGGCGATCGCCGCCCTTGCCGGCTTGCTGATCTTTTTGCTCCACCCGACGTCGCCCGCCCTGCTGATTGGGCTCGTTGTCCTTTACGGCGCGGTGGCCAATACGCTCTATCCGATCGCTGTCGCCCACGCGAACGACTTCGCGGCGTCGGAAGATTTCGTGAAGGTCTCCGGCGGTCTGCTGCTGCTCTACGGCATCGGCACGGTGATCGGCCCGACGATCGGCGGCCCCGTCATGTCGGTGATCACCCCGCATGCGCTTTTCCTCGTCACTGCCATCTCCCACGTGCTGATCACCGTTTACGCCATCATCCGGAGCCGCATCCGCGCCGCCGTTCCGGCCAGCGACCGCGACGCCTATACGACGATTCCGACCGGCACCTCGCCGATGCTGACGCCGCAAAGCATGTCGCTTGCCGATCGCGGCCCCAAACCTCCCGAAACTGGCAAATCTCCTGAAACCGGGAAGTCTCCCGAAAGCGGCGATCCTGCTGTAAAGTTCGGCTAGCAGTTCCAGGAAAAGCGCGAAGGGTTTTCCCGGGAATTGCTCCAGACAGCAAACGGAGGACGAACCATGAGCTTTATCGATGACGACCGGCCGCAAAAGAAGACCGCCCACGAAATCGGCGCCGATCTCGCCATGCTTTCGGTGGACGAGCTGAAGGCTCGGGTGGAATTGCTGAAGACGGAGATCGCCCGTCTCGAAGCCGAGGCCACCCGCAAGGCCTCCGGACGGCAGGCGGCGGAAAATTTCTTCCGCTCGTGATCCGATAAACCCCAGAAAACGAGGCGATAGGCGGACAAAATCAGCCGGCCCTAAGTCTTACTTCGGCACAATGTTAATAATATATTAAGCTTTATAAGATATTACTGTACTCATCCAGATTTTCTCTGGATTTCAGACAGTTTTCCAAGCGGTGAATTGGTCTGATTTTTCTCCCTGTTTTACCTTGAGAGCCGCTTTTGCGGCTCTTCTTTTTCCCATGGCCGGCGCATTTCCACGAAACTGTGGAGATTAACCCTTTCTTAAGAAACGGCTTGCGCATTTGGGCTAATGATACCATCTTAAAGTCATAAAGACCGGCACAGGAAACTTTTCCGTCTGTGCCGGCGTTACCTGAATTATAAGTAGCTGCGTGCAACAGGGACTCTTGCGATGTCGGAAGTTGGATTGAACACGATCAGTTTTGCGGGCCGCGCCGCGGCATCCTCGCAGTTCAAGGCACTTTATGCGGAAGGCATGTCGCTGGTCGAAGAAACTGCCGCCTATCTCGACGGCCAGGGCCGCGCCGCTTCAAAGGTTCTGCCACGGATGGCCTCGGTTCTCTACGCCGCGGAATCGATGCGTCTCACCACTCGCTTGATGCAGATGGCCTCCTGGCTGCTGTTGCAGCGCGCCGTCAACAATGGCGAAATGTCTCGGGACCAGGTGCTGGCAGAGAAGAACAAGGTTCGCCTCGACGGCTTCAACGTTGACCGCGCCGCGCCCGGCTGGAGCGACTTGCCGGAATCCTTCCGCGACCTCGTCGAACGCTCGCTGCGTCTGCAGAACCGCATTGCTTTGCTCGACCGCGAGATCTACCGCCCGTCCGAAGCCGTGATCGTTCACGACAATCAGAACAGCGTCCAGGCCCAGCTTTCCCTGCTGCAGACTGCCTTCGGCAACAACTGACCGGATCTGCGAGAATTCCATACAAACCGGCTGCGTCCGACGCGGCCGGTTTTCTTTTGCCTGAACGCCGGCTTCCCGAACACGCAAAAAAGCCCGGCAAAACCGGGCTCTTTTCGAATTCCGTCAGCAGAAGCGATTAGAGGCCGAGGCCGCCGAAACGCTTGTTGAACTTGGAGACGCGGCCGCCGCGGTCCATGAGCTGCTGGTTGCCGCCGGTCCACGCCGGGTGCGACTTGGAATCGATTTCGAGGTTCATAACAGCGCCTTCCGAACCCCAAGTCGAGCGGGTTTCGTATTCGGTGCCATCGGTCATGACCACCTTGATCATGTGATAGTCGGGATGGATGCCTGCCTTCATAACAATCTTCCTGCGATACCGGAGTTCAATTTGCCGCATGCAGTTGCGGCCACCGAACCGATTGAATAAATGAAGCCGCAGTCGTGATGGCTACGGCTTCCCATTAGGATGGCGTGCCTATACATGAAGGGCGCCTAGATAACAAGAGCCAACAGCCCGCATTGCGCGGGTTCTGAAGGTGATCGGAGACGATTTGGCAGAGCAGCAGGCACAGGCTGAGGAAAACAAAAGGCGGTCGCTACGGCCGCTCGGCAGGCTGACGCCCTACGTCATGCGTTATCGCGGCCTGGTGGCCGGTGCGCTGACGTCGCTGGCGCTTGCCGCCATCACCTCGCTGGCGCTGCCGCTCGCCGTACGTCGTATGATCGATCACGGCTTCACCCAGTCCGACGGTCGCTTCATCAACAGCTACTTCGCCATGCTGATGATCATGGCTGTCGTTCTCGCGGTCGCAAGCGCACTGCGCTATTATTTCGTCATCACCATCGGCGAGCGCATTGTCGCCGATCTCCGCCGCGATGTCTTTTCTCATGTGACGCGGCTGTCGCCTTCGTTCTTCGACGTCAACCAGTCCGGCGAGATCGTCTCGCGCCTGACCGCCGATACGACGCAGATCAAATCCGCCGTCGGCGCCACGGCCTCGGTGGCGCTCAGAAACCTCATCCTCTGTATCGGCGCGATGGGCATGATGATCGTCACCTCGCCGAAGCTTTCGAGCCTCGTCATCGGGGCGATTCCGCTGATCGTCTTCCCGCTCGTCGCCTTCGGCCGCTCGGTACGCAAACGCTCCCGCGCCGCCCAGGACACGCTTGCCGATGCCTCCGCCTTTGCCAACGAGACGATCGCCGCGACCCGCACCGTCCAGGCCTTCAACGGCGAGGATGCCGCAGCTACGCGTTACGGTGCCGCCGTCGAATCCGCCTATGAAGCGGCCCGCGCCGCCATCCGCTCGCGCGCACTGCTAACCGGGATCGCCATCACGCTGATCTTCGGCAGCGTCGTCGCCGTGCTCTGGGTCGGCGCCCACAACGTGCTTGCCGGCACGCTTTCGGCTGGCACGCTCGGCCAGTTCCTGCTCTATGCGGTCATCTCAGCCGGTTCGCTGGGCGCGCTGTCGGAAGTCTGGGGTGAACTCTCGCAGGCCGCCGGTGCCGCCGACCGGCTAACCGAGCTTCTCGACGAAGTCTCGCCGATCGCTGCCCCCGCCCATCCGCAAGCTCTTCCTTCGCCCAGCCTTGGCCGTGTCGAATTTTCCAACGTGCATTTTGCCTATCCCTCGCGCCCCGGCAGGTCGGCGCTGCATGGCTTGAGCTTCGCTGTTGCACCGGGCGAGACCGTTGCCATCGTTGGGCCTTCCGGTGCCGGCAAGAGCACCGTTTTTTCGCTGCTGTTGCGCTTCTACGATCCGCAGCAGGGCAGCGTGACGATCGATGGTGTCGACGCGCAGATGACGACCCCCGACGAGTTGCGCCGTCGCATTGCCATCGTGCCGCAGGATGTCACCATCTTTGCCGCCTCGATCCACGACAACATCGCCTTCGGCCGTCCCGGAGCCTCGCGTGACGAGGTCCGTGCCGCAGCCCTTGCCGCCCAGGCCGACGAGTTCATCACCCGGCTGGATCAGGGTTATGAGACCGAGGTCGGCGAACGCGGCGTGACGCTCTCCGGCGGCCAGCGCCAACGCATCGCCATCGCTCGTGCCATCCTGAAGAACGCGCCCGTGCTGCTGCTCGACGAGGCAACCTCCGCGCTTGACGCCGAAAGCGAGACACTGGTGCAAAAGGCGCTCGACGGCCTTGTCGACGGCCGCACGACGCTCGTCATCGCCCATCGCCTCGCAACCGTGTTGAATGCTGACCGCATCCTCGTCATGGATCAGGGTCGCGTCGTTGAGGAGGGCACGCATCAGAGCCTGATCCGCCACGGCGGCATCTATGCACGGCTGGCGCGGCTGCAATTCGACGCCGCCAACGAGGATGTGCTCGCCGCGGCGAAATAGGCCGCCATGCGCTTCTCCGCCGATAGCGACTAAAGTCTGACCTCTCACGCGCCTGCCCGCGGTTGTCATTCGCGTCTCCTGCCCTACCCTCTTCATGCCCCGGGGTGGGGATATCGCTGTTGAAATTCTTGGGAGAAGATAGGAATGGCGCCTTTCGATATGACGCGACGTGCGGGCCTTGCGCTCGGGTTCGGTCTGCTTGCGGCCTTTGCATCAGGCGCGTCTGCCGCGGCTGCGGATTTTCCCGACCGGGCGATCACCATGGTCGTGCCCTTCGCGGCCGGCGGCTCGACCGATGTGGTTGCCCGCATCGTCGCACAGAAGATGTCGGAGGATCTCGGCCAGCAGGTGATCGTCCAGAACGTCGCCGGCGCCGGCGGCAATCTCGGCGCTGGCAACGTCGCCCGCGCAGAACCCGACGGCTACACCATTCTGATGGGCACCGTCGCGACCCACGCGCTCAATCCCCTGATCCTCAAATCGACTCCCTATGATCCCGAGAAGGATTTCGCGCCGGTCTCGCTGCTTGTCGTCGTGCCGAACGTGCTGGTCGTCAATCCGGAATTGCCGGCAAAGACCGTGCAGGAGCTGATCGCACTGCTGAAGGCCGAGCCCGACAAATACAGCTATGCCTCGTCGGGCAACGGCACGCCGCTGCATCTGTCCGGCGAACTGTTCAAGTCCATGGCTGGCGTCAGCATGCAGCATATTCCCTATAAGGGCGCCGGCCCGGCCTTGAACGACGTGATCGGCAATCAGGTGCCGATCATGTTCGACAACCTGCCCTCGTCATCGAGCCATATCAAGGCCGGCACTCTACGGGCGCTGGCGGTGACCACGGCCAAACGCGCGCCCTCCTTCCCCGATGTGCCGACGGTCGCCGAGTCAGGCATACCGGGTTATGAGACCTACACCTGGAATGCGCTTTTCGCCCCGGCCAAGACGCCGAACGAGGTTGTGACGCGCCTCAACGCCTCGGCCAAAAAGGCGCTCGCCGACCCCGCCGTTGCCGAACGGATGAAGGAATTCAGCGCCACCATCGTCGGCTCGACGCCGGATGAACTCGCCGCCCATGTCAAGGCCGAGCTCGCCAAATGGGGCCCAGTGGTCAAAGGCGCAAACATCCAGATGGAATGACGTCGGCGGCTGCAGAACGCTCTAAGCAGCCAATTCTAATTAAGGCAGTGGAAAAGCTCGCCATTTTGATCTAGCCTCCCTGACGCTGATGGTTGCAATTCAGCGTTTCGGGAGACATCCATGTATAAATTCGAAGTTTATAAGGATAAAGCCGGCGAGTTCCGCTTCCGCTTCAAGGCATCGAACGGGGAAACCATGTTCCTTTCCGAGGGCTACAAGGCGAAGGCGTCCGCCATGAGTGCCATCGAATCGATCAAGAAGAACACGCCCAGCGCCGACGTCGTCGACCAGACGAAGGCCGAAGCCTGAGCAGAAGCAGCGGCGGCGCAAAACGCCGCCCTGCCCCTCCGCGCGATAAGCCGGCGCCTCGAGCCCGGCCTGTTTGCCTGTGGCTCGCGCCATTTTTCTTTTTTGCAGAATTGTTGAAAACCATGTCGAAATGACCGCTGGTCTGGCCTCATTGTCTCGGAACGGCTGAACCGCTCCACCGGGCGTCACGACCTACGGGATATTCCCCTGTCGCGATGCCCGGATCAACGCCACAACGAGATCAGGAGTTTCCCATGCAATATGCTCTCATCATCCGCGAAGCCCCCGAAGATTTCGCCCGTCGCAACGATCCCGCCTATCGCGACGGCTGGGTCGCCTACAGCAAGGCGCTTGCCCAAGCAGGAATCATGACCGGCGGCGCTGGATTGACAGCGCCCGAGACCGGCACGGTCATACGCCGCAAAGGCGAGGATCACGACGTTCAGGACGGTCCCTATCCGGAAGGTAAGGAACAGCTCGGTGGCTTTTATCTGATCGACGTTCCCGACATCGACACCGCACTCGAATGGGCGACCCGCGTGCCGATCTCCGACAAGGGTTCGGTCGAAGTGCGCCCGCGCCTGCAGATGTGAGTCTGCGATGCCGCCCGATGCCGGACGCGCCGCCGAACAGGTGGCGCGTCAGTCCTACGGCAAGCTGATCGCCTTCCTTGCCGCCCACTCGCGTGATGTGCCGGCGGCGGAAGACGCATTGTCGGAAGCGCTGGCTTCGGCTCTTCGCGTCTGGCCCGAGCGGGGCGTACCCGACAAGCCGGAAGCCTGGCTGCTGGTGGCCGCACGTCGCAACCTGACTCAGGCGGCCCGTCACCGCACCGTCGCGGCCAACGCGCAAACGACGATAAGGGTCGCCTTCGAGGAGGCGGAGGAACGCATGAACGAGACCGGCCACGCCCTCTTTCCCGACGAGCGGCTGAAGCTGCTCTTCGTCTGCACTCATCCTGCCATCGACAGCTCCGTGCATACGGCGCTGATGCTGCAGACCGTTCTCGGTATCGAGGCGAAAACCATCGCACGAGCATTCGTTGTTTCACCGGAGGCGATGAGCCAGCGGCTGGTGCGGGCCAAAGTGAAGATCCGCGATGCCGGCATTCCCTTCGACGTTCCCGCTCGCCACGCCCTTCCGAAGCGGCTCGCTGCCGTACTTTCGGCGATCTACGCCGCCTACGGCCTCGGGTGGGACGGTCTCGACGGCGAGGAAGAGCGCCATTCGCTTGCCGGCGAAGCGATCTGGCTCGGCCGCGCGCTGCTGGCGGTGTTGCCCGATGAACCGGAAGCGATGGGCCTCCTGTCGCTGATGCTTCACTGCGAAGCTCGCCGCAGCGCCCGGCGCGACTTTAATGGCCGCTATGTACCGCTGGACGAGCAGGATACGGCGGCCTGGAACGTGAACATGATCACCGAGGCGGATGCACTGCTGCGAAAGGCCGGAGATTTCGACCGTTTCGGTCCTTTTCAGTGCCAGGCTGCGATCCAATCCGTGCATGCGGCGCGCCGGCTTTCGGGAACGACCGACTGGCAGGCGTTGACGACACTCTACGCGGCGCTGGTGACGATGAAACCCACGCTCGGCGCACGCGTCGCCCAAGCGGCAGTGCTCGGCAGGGCATTGAGCGCCTCCGCCGGCCTGGAGCAACTCGACAGGCTCGATCCGCGCGATACCGCGGCCTATCAACCCTATTGGGCCGTACGGGCCTTTCTTCTGGCACGAGCAGGAGACGATGCCGCAGCAGTCGACGCCTATTTGACCGCAATCGGTCTCAGTGACAGCTCCGCCGTGCGTGACTTTCTCACCGCCCGGCTGAACGAAGCGCGGCGAGCCACGCCGGGCTGATCATTTCTCGGTCAGCTTCAGCTCGATGCGGCGGTTGGTGGAGCGTGCATCCGGCGTGTCGCCGGGCGCAATCGGCTGGAACTCGCCGAAGCCGGCGGCAACCAGCCGGTCGGCTGGCACACCCTGTGCAATCAGGAACTTGACAACCGAAATCGCGCGCGCCGAGGAGAGTTCCCAATTGTCGCGATAGCGGCCGGTCCCGGCAAGCGGCACATTGTCGGTATGGCCGTCGACGCGCAGCACCCAGTTGATCTCCGGTGGAATCTCCTTGGAGAGATCGAGAAGGGCGGCCGCGAGTTTGCCCATTTCGGTCTGCCCCTCGGGGTTGAGATCAGCGCCGCCCGAGGGAAACAGCACTTCCGATTGGAAGACGAACCGGTCGCCGACGATGCGGATATTCTCGCGGTCCGAAAGGATCTCGCGCAGGCGGCCGAAGAAGTCGGAACGGTAACGGTTCAGCTCCTGCACGCGGGCGGCGAGCGCAACGTTGAGGCGGCTGCCGAGATCGGCGATCTTGGTCTGCGAGACCCGGTCTTTCTCCTCCGAAGCCTGAAGGGCTGCTTCGACGGCGGCGATCTGGCTGCGAAGTGCTGCAATCTGCTGGTTCAAGAGTTCGACCTGGCTCAGCGCCCGCTCGCTCACCTGCTTCTGCTCGTCGAGCTCCTGTGTCATCGAGCCGATCTTCTTCTGTGCTACGTCCTGGCCGCCGGACCCGGCATTCAGCAATGCTTGCAGCCGCGAACGATCGCCCTCGGCACTGGCGAGCGAAGCCTGCAGATTGGCAACCGAATCCTGGAGGTCCTGATTGCTGCCCTTTTCAAGCGCAAGAAGCTGCGTCAACTCGTTGATCTGGCTGTTGAGGCGACTGAGCACCTCATCACGTCCGGTGATCTCGCGGCTGAGGATGAACTGCCCGACGACGAAGACCGTCAGCACGAACATGATCGAGATGAGCAGCGTCGACAGCGCATCGACGAAGCCCGGCCAATAATCCACCGTGCGTTCACGGCGCCGGTTGCGGGCAAGAGCCATGGCTTACTTGCCCTCGCTCTTTTCTGCCTGGCTGGCGCGTTCGCGCATGCGCTCGCCCCGGTCGCTGGCGCGCTCCTGCGTGCCGATGCGTTCGGCAAGCCGGTCGAGCGTGCGGCGCATCGCCTTGGCCTCGTCCTGCTGTGCCTCGATCCAGTCGCGCAGCATCTGCTGCTCGTTGCGCATGTTCTTGACCAGGCCCTGAATACCTTCGGCAAGGCTGGCCATGGCGGCGACGGAGCGCTGGCTGCCGGCGCCGCCTTCTTCGGAGACCTTGCGCAGATGTTCGGAGAGAGCGCGCATGTCGTCCGAGGAAGCGCCTGCAACGGCGTCGAGGGCCGGCGCCAGATCGGACCCGACATCGGTGACCGAGGACAGCCAGTTTTCCAGCTCCATGTAGAAACGGTTCTGCGCGCGGCCGGCCTGAAGATCGAGGAAGCCGAGAATGAGCGAACCGGAAAGGCCGAGCAGCGAGGAGGAGAAAGCCTGACCCATGCCCGAAAGCGGCGTGGAAAGCCCTTCCTTCAGCGCTGAGAGCACATCCCCCGTCCCGTTCGAGCCGGCATCGAGCGACTGGATGACCATGCTGATCGAACCGATCGTGCCGATCAGGCCCCAGAAGGTACCGAGCAGACCGAGGAAGACAAGGAGACCGATGAGATAGCGCGAGACGTCGCGCGATTCGTCGAGGCGGCTGGCAACCGAATCGAGGATCGAGCGCAGCGCCGTCGTCGAAAGCGCGACCGAGGACTTGCGGCTGCCGATCAGCGCCCGCATCGGCGCGAGCAGCCGCGGATTGCGGTTGACCTTGTCGGCGCTGCCGGCGGCGCGGAACGAATTGAACCAGCGCACTTCGGGGCGAAGCGCCAGCACATGGCTGAAAACAAGAATGATTCCGACTGCGAGAACGCCGACGATCAGGCCGTTAAGGCCCGGATTGTGCATGAAGGCGGTTTGCGTCTGCCGGAAGAGGATGGCAGCGATAAAGCCGACGATGACGAGGAAAAGCAGCATCGTCCAGAGGAAGGGCATGGGGCTCGAAAGCCTGTAGGCATAACCGCCGGCCGTCTTTTCGGTGGAGCCGATCTCCGCCACATTCACATTTTCCATAGGGTCCGCTGCCTCCGGAGTCATTACGCGCGGAGACTAGAGCAACATTGTGCCGAATTGAAGTATGCCGAGGCGAAAACCGTGACTTTACAACAGCCGGATTTTCACTCGCCTATTTGGCGGGAATCGGTCGCTTGACGACTTCGATCAGCGCCTTGTGGATGGCTTCGTTGCCGGCGACGATCGCGCCGCTCTCCAGAATGGCCGTCCCGCCGTCCCAATCGGTGGCGAACCCGCCGGCTTCGCGGATGAGCAGGATGCCGGCTGCCATGTCCCACGGCGCAAGCTCGGCTTCCCAGAAACCGTCGAAACGTCCGGCGGCGACATAGGCGAGATCGAGCGTCGGCGATCCCAAGCGGCGGATGCCCGCCACCTCGCCCATCACGTGGCGAAGCTCGACCAGGAACTTGCCGTGATTGCGCTTGCCGAGCGCCGGCACGCCGCAGCCGATGACGCAATCCGAAAGCGCGCGGCGCGCGGCGACCCGCAGACGCCGGTCGTTGAGGAAGGCGCCGCCGCCGCGCTCGGCGGTATAGAGCTCATCGGTCGCCGGATTGAAGATGACGGCGGCAACAATTTCGCCATTGCGTTCGAGCGCGATCGAAACGGCGAAGGCCGGGATGCCGTGCAGGAAATTCGTCGTGCCGTCGAGCGGGTCGACGATCCAGCGATGCGCGCCGTCCGTGCCTTTGATCTCCTCGCTTTCCTCCCCGAGGAAGCCATAGGTCGGGCGCGCCTTGAGCAGCTCTTCCCTGACGATCTTTTCGGCCTTGCGGTCGGCGGTGGAAACGAAATCGCCCGGTCCCTTGACGGAAACCTGCAGGTTCTGCACTTCGCCGAAATCACGCCCCAGCGATTTTCCTGCCTTGAGGGCAGCCTGAACCATGACATTGAGAAGAGCTGAACGGGCCATCGGCGCAATTTTCCTTGGGACTGATACGAGGTGCGCGCTGCCAGGGGCGGGAAGTGTCCCTGAACATGCATGACAGGCAGCGCTGCATAGATTGGCGGCCTCAAGACCACAAAATCGGGTAAATTTCAAGGGGACGCGCGCATGGCTGCCCTGCAGCGCCGGAAACCGCCGGCAGCGGTGGGTTCCCGTGAAGCCGATCTTAGAACTTCTGCTGCGTCATCAGCACTTCGCGAGCGATCTGATCGAGCGGCAGGACGGTCGACGCCGCCCTTGGCGATCGCCTCCTTTAAAAGCAGTAGGTTAAGCACTATTCACCAGCTACGAGGTTCGGACGGCGCGCCATCCACATGTTTCGTTAATCACAACGCTGACGAGTCTGGCGCGTTTACCGGGCGTTTCCACCCTGCTCGTAGAAATAGAGTCTGATAAGCATGGGCTTTAAGAAAAGGTATAGATGTTGGCACACGCTCCGGTAACACCGACCGCTGCAGCCTACACATCCGGACGGGACATCAGCCTGACTCTGGAATCCGCCCGCAGCAAGGTCGAGGAACGTTTTCGCGAAGGCAGCACCGTGCTGCTTTCGATGATGGATGTTCTCAACCGCCTGTTGAATTCTCTCGAGAGCGTCAGCATGGCGCTCGACAATACGGAGTCGAGCGATACCAGCGCCGATCTCCGCGCCACGGTGGAAAGCCTGACGGCGATCACCGAGGCAAACCGCCAGCAGGCGCTCGTCTCGCTGGCGCAGACGGGCAGAGAGCTGCGCAAGCACGTCTCCGACATGCAGGAGACGATGCGTTATCTCAGAACCTTCGCCGTCACCGTGAAGATCACCGGCGCCGGTCTTGCCGAATTCGCCGGCTTCGCACAGGAGATCCTCGAGCGGATTTATTCCGGCACCGATGAGGTCAACCGGTTCGCCACGCATCTCGACAGCCTCGACAAGGAGGTCAAACTTGCCGCCTCCTTCGGCGCCAGCGTCTCCAAGGGTTACGCCGATACAGTTCCGGCCGTCGCCGCAGCCCTGCGCGACGATGCCGCCAAGATCGCCGAACACCGCAAAGATCTCGGCGTCATCGCCCGCGAGGTCGGCGCGATTGCCCGAGGCGTCCAGAGCAAGGTCGCCTCGACGCTGTCTGCCCTGCAGATCGGCGACATCACCCGTCAGCGCATCGAGCACGTGCAGGCCACCCTTGCGCAACTTGAGGATTTTTTCGCCGGCGAAGAGGGCGGGAAGTTCGATGCCAGCGCGCGCAAGCGCCTGCAGAATGTCGTGCACCATCTGACCGCGGCGCAGATGAGCGACATGTGCGCCAATTTCCACCGGGATTCAGAGAATGTCGTCAAGACGATCGCCAGTTTCGACCACGACATGCGGGAGATCCTCAAGCTGCGCGACCAGATGAGCGGTGAGAGCAGCGAAGCCGGCGGCAACTTCATGCGCGCGCTGGAATCCAGCGTCTCGGCCGCTCACGAAATCGTCAAGCAAGTCGACGTGGCAAGCCGGCAGGCCGACCAGGTGAGCCAGTCGACATCAGGCACGGCGGCTAAGCTCTCCGAGTCGATCGCCAACATCCGCGCCGTCAAGACCGACATCCATTATATGGCTTTGAATACCAACCTGCGCTGCAGCCGCCTTGGCGAGGAAGGCAGGTCGATCAACGTCGTCACCGCCGAGCTGCGCATCTTCGCGGGCAAGCTCGACGATTCCGCCGACGCCATCGTCAGCGGCCTCCCGGCGCTCGAAGCCGCAGCCGGGAACGTCGCCCCGGCCGCTGATACCGGGGCCGGCGGCCTTGGAGAGAGCCTGACGTCGGCCGTCGGCAACATCCGCTCCGCAGCCAATGTGATGGAAAACGAGCTCAAGATTCTCGCCGAAAACGGCCGCGAGGTCGCCACCAAGATCAGCCTGCTGATCGGCAAGCTCGACTTCCAGCGCGATCTCGGCGACGTCCTTGCCCGCTGCGCCGACCTGCTCGAAGCCGTTGCCGGCAGTGAGATCGCCGATATCTCCGATCTCACGGACGTGATCGCGCCGCTCGACCGCCAGATCTTCAAGCACTACACCATGGCCCAGGAGCGCAATATCCATCGCGACATCATTCCGGCGAGAGAAGAAAGCACCCCGGCGCCCGCCGAGACCGTCAAAGCCGAAAACGACGAGGATCTTTTCGCCGACGCGCTTTTCTAAAGCGCGTCGTATGAATCACGTTTTATGCGACGCGCTTTGGAGCAATTTCAGCAAATTTGCGCCCGCTATCGCCGGCGGAATTTGTTGGCAGCCTCGATCGCCGCTTTCTGCTGATCGTCTTCGATGCCGAGATAGAAATCCTCGAGCGACGGATCGGCGAGCCCCGCGCGGCGCGACAGGACGTACCACTTCGCCGCCTCGACCGGGTCGGGCGCCGTGCCGATGGCATTGATATAAAGGTGGGCGAGCTTGTTCTGTGCGACGACGTTGCCGCCATTGGCCGCAAGTTTCAGCCATTCGAAGCCCTTGACGTAATCCTTCGGCCCACCGACGCCGTTGACGAGCCAGATGCCGAGATCGAGCTGGGCCGTGTCGAAACCGGCGCGCGCCGCACGTGCCATCCATTCGCGGGCAAGCTGCTTCTTTTCTTCAGGCAGGTCCTTGAGCGTCGCATAGATCTGCGCCACGGCATATTGCGAATCGGCAATGCCTTGCTCGGCCGATTTCTCGTAGAATGGCAGCGCGAGCCTCAGTCCCTTTTCGCCGGGATTGTCGGCGATGAGAAGCTGCGCCCAGTTAAATTCCGCCGAAGGATTGCCGGCCTCGGCCGCCTTGCGCATGTAGTCGTCGGCCTTGGCCTTATCGCGCGGCACGCCCTGGCCTTCCATCAGGATCAGCGCATATTTAAACATTGCCACTGCATCGCCGCCTTCGGCCGCCTTGCCGTACCAGAAGGCAGCATTCTTCACGTCCTTCTTGACACCAAGCCCCTGCGAGAGGATTTCGCCGATCAGTGTCTGCGCCGCCGCATCGCCAAGCTGGGCACGCGGCAGCGCCTTGTCCATTGCCGTCAGGTAATAACCGCGCTGGAAGGCGCCGTAAGCCTCGTCGACAGGTCCCTTGTAGTCCTTCTCCGGCGGCAGGTCCGGCAGCTTCGCACCCATGCGATCGAACACGCCGACACCATCGGAGGGCCGCACATCAGGGCCGGAGGGCCGGTCGGTGCGGAAGGTCGAAGCCGGCGCCGAGCCCGGCTGGCTGATGACACTGTCGGTGGCCTGAGCCAAGACGACACCCGGCCCGGCCGCAGCGGAGGCGGCCATGCTGGCAAGGATCAATTTCAACAGGCGGGCGGTCAGGATCGGCATGAGCGCGATTTCAATCCTCAAACCGTGGCGCTTTTTCGTCAAGCAAGGCGTTGACTTCAGCAACGATAGACGGCGCCCGGCTGGGCTCGCCGAAGACCGCCAGCCGCAGCGCCACGAACTCCGCGCCGGTCTCGGCGACGGCAAGCGCCGAAGCCGGATCGGTGCCGCCCATGACGATGCAGGGAATCTCGATCATCGAGGCCCACCATTCGCCGAGCGCAAGGTTCTTCGGATGCGCCTCCGGCTTGATATCGCCGTCGAGCTTGCCGAAGAAGATATAGTCCGGCCTGGCTTCGCCGATCTCAAGAGCCTTGTGCCGGTCAGCTGCGTTGCCGCCACCGACGATCAGCTTCGGCGCATGTTTTTCGATTGCTTCCGAAAGTGCCTCGGCATTGCCGGAAAGGTGCAGGCCGTCGGCCTTTGCCCGTCCCGCCACGCGGCTGTCGCCCGCAATCAGCGCGGCGGCCCCGGCATCCTGGATTAGGGGCACCAGCTTCTCGGCATGTTTCTGGAAGGTGCCGTCGTCGAGGCCGTATTGCGGCACGATCACCGATGCGACATCGCCGCCCTTCAGCGCGTCGGCAACGATGCTTGCCCGTTCATCGGCATCGGCAATCTCGGGTGCGATGAGCACAAGGCGGCAGCGGTTTTCCGGTTCGGTCATGAGGTCTTTCCGTTTCCTGCGAATTCCCCTTCGAAAGGAGGGATGCGCACTCGTTTTGTGTGAGTAGTTCCGTTAGACGAGGCTGGCAAGAGGAGGATGCCGAAAGCATGCCGCAGGATTTGTCATTCTACTACGCCGCCGTGCCCGCCGTTCTGCTGGTGGGCCTCGCGAAGGGCGGCATGGGCGACGCTTTGTCGCTGATCGGCCTGCCCTTCCTCGCCCTCGTCGTCTCGCCTGTCGAGGCGGCGGCGATCCTGCTGCCGATCCTGGTCTTCATGGACATGATCTCGCTCGTCATTTGGCGCCGACATGGCGACGGGGCGACGCTGAAAATCATGCTGCCGGGCGCAGTCTTCGGCATCGCGCTCGGCTGGGCGACCGCCGCGCTCGTTCCGGGCAACATGCTGCGCATCGTCATCGGGGCTGTGACCATCCTCTTCTGCCTGCGCTATTTTTGGAACAATTACGGCCCGGGCGCCGGCAAGGTTGTCCCGCCGCGCGGCCAGCGGCCGAAGGTCGCCGGCCTTTGGAGTACATTTTCCGGCTACGGCAGCTTTGTCGCCCATGCAGGAGGCGCCCCCTTCCAGATCTATGCCCTGCCGCTCAAGCTGCAACCACGCGATTATACCGGCACCAGCGTGCGCTTTTTCGCGATTCTCAACGCCATCAAGCTCATCCCCTACTTCGCGCTCGGCCAGCTCGACACCCAGAATCTCGCGACCTCCGCGACGCTTCTACCCTTCGCCCCGCTCGCCACCCTTGCCGGCGCCTGGTGCGTGCGCCGCATGAAGCCGGCGGTCTTCTATCCCTTCATGTATGCGATGGCCCTGATCGCGGCCTTGCTGATCGTGCGCGAGGGTCTTGGCTGGTAAGGCCGCAGCAGTACGCTGCAATGCACAATTTCCTTGCTGGAACGCCCGGTTTGACGTAGCTTTCCCGTTATGTCGAACACGGACCCTTTCTCTGCGATTGCCGATCCGAACCGGCGTTTTCTGCTGGAGGAATTGCGTCGTGCGCCGCGGACCGTCAACGAACTGGCCGAGGGCCTGCCGATCAGCCGCCCCGCCGTGTCGCAACACCTGAAGGCGCTGCTCGACAGCAATCTCGTCTCGGTGACCTCGGACGGCACGAAACGCATCTACACGGTCAACAACCGCGGTTTCGACAAGCTCAATTTATGGCTGGATCAGTTCTGGGCTTGAAGCGGGCTCACATTTCAGCACCGCCCATCATATGCATGCGACTTGAAGCGCGGCACACGCAAAAGCGCCAGCCGCAATGCCGCTGGCATCGGGCTGGCGCAATTCTGGTGTAAAATCACCGGGTCTTGCTGATTTTAGGCGGAATGGATGGATTTACCTTTTCTTTCGCAAGATGATCGACCGGCGACCCTTGGGAAGATCAGTGGACGGACGACTTGAGACGCATAATCTCGTCCTTGATGCGCAGCTTGCGGCGCTTGCATTCGGCAATTTCCGTATCGGAGATAGAGGGAGCTGTTCTGAGCGCGTGCAACTCCTCCTCGAGAGCAACATGCTTTTTCTGGAGTGATTCAAGATGAGCTTGAACTGTCATTTGACCCTTCCTTCCTCTTACCCTCCCCGGCCAACATCGTCGGGGATCAAGGTGTCAACGCGGCGGACTGTGACATATTTTTGACGGCTTGTCGAAGGCCAAAAGATGAAGACAGGATGGCAATTTCATGATCAAGACTAACTAGCCGTTACCCGTATTTGGTGATAGGAGCTTGCGGAAATCATCGGCAGATCGGACAAGGTCCGAGGACGATAACGGGGAATGCATATGGCCGATCAGGAACAGGCGGAAATCAGGCTCACCGTGGCGCGGCTGCGCCAAGAGCACGAGGATTTCGACGCCGCGATCAACGCCATGATCCAGATCGGATGCGATGCTCTGCGGATTCAGCGCATGAAGAAGAAGAAGCTCGTCATCAAGGACAGGCTTTCGAAGCTGGAAGATCAGATCATCCCTGACATCATCGCCTGAGGGGATAGCAACAATGATGACAGACAGACCATCCGTCGCCATCATCATGGGCAGCCAGTCCGACTGGGAGACCATGAAGAACGCCGCCGACACGCTGGAGGCGCTGGAGATCCCGTATGATGCGCGCATCATTTCGGCGCATCGCACAGTCGACCGGCTGGTCAATTTTGCCAAGGGTGCGCGGGCGGAGGGCTTCAAGGTCATCATCGCCGGCGCCGGCGGCGCCGCCCACCTGCCGGGTATGACCGCATCGATGACACCGCTGCCGGTTTTTGGCGTGCCGGTCCAGTCCAAAACCATGTCCGGCCAGGACAGCCTTCTTTCCATCGTGCAGATGCCGGCCGGCATTCCAGTCGGAACGCTCGCCATCGGTAAGGCCGGCGCGGTCAACGCCGCCCTTCTCGCCGCCGCCGTCCTCGCCCTTTCCGACGAAGAAATCGCCGACCGGCTCGACGAGTGGCGCGAGCGCCAGAGTGCTGCCGTCGCCGAATACCCGATGGACGACCTATGACGGCAAAGACCATCGGCATCATCGGCGGCGGCCAGCTCGGCCGCATGCTGGCCATTGCTGCCGCCAGGTTGAACTTTCGCACGGTCATTCTCGAGCCGCAGGCGGACTGCCCGGCGGCCCAACTCGCCAACCGGCAGATTACCGCCGCCTATGACGACCCGATGGCCCTGGTCGAGCTGGCGGATATCTGCGATGTCGTCACCTACGAATTCGAGAACGTGCCCGTCACAGCCGCCGAGACGCTCGCGGCAAGCGTGCCGGTCTATCCGCCGCCGAAGGCGCTAGAGGCCGCCCAGGACCGCCTCGTCGAAAAGCGCTTTCTCAATGGCTGCGGCATATCAACCGCCCGCTTCCACGCGGTCGACAGCCAGGCCGATCTCGAACTGGCGCTTGAGGATTTCGGCGGCCAGGGCGTGCTGAAGACGCGCCGCCTCGGTTATGACGGCAAGGGCCAGAAGGTTTTCCGCTCAGTGGCCGACAGCGCTGATGGCGCCTATGCCGCGCTCGGCGCCGTGCCGCTCATCCTCGAAAGTTTTGTCGCCTTCGAGCGCGAGGTCTCGATCATCGCCGCCCGCGCCACCGACGGTACGGTCGTCTGCTTCGACCCCGCCGCGAATGTCCATCGCAACGGCATCCTCCACACCTCGACGGTTCCCGCCGCAATCTCCGCGCAGACAGCCGAAGCCGCACGCCGATCGGCCGAAACGATCCTCGCCGCATTGAACTATGTCGGCGTTATCGGCATCGAGTTTTTCGTGCTTGCCGATGGCAGCCTGATTGCCAACGAGATGGCGCCGCGTGTCCACAACTCCGGCCACTGGACGGAGGCCGCCTGCGTCGTCAGCCAGTTCGAGCAGCATATCCGTGCCGTCGCCGGCCTGTCGCTCGGCAATGCAGATCGCCATTCCGACTGCGTCCTGCAGAACCTGATCGGCGACGATATCCTGGCCGTTCCCGACTGGCTGCGGCGCCCGGATACGCTCGTTCATCTCTACGGCAAGACCGAATGGCGCCCCGGCCGGAAGATGGGCCATGTCACCACCTTGACGCCGAAATCGTCGATTTCCAACTGAGAAAACACCGCTGCGCCTTGGGAAAAACACCGTCATGCGGTTGACATGGTGGAGGTGACGGGGTATCTGCTCCCCCACCTAAAGAGCGCGCCCCGATGGCGCGCTTTTGATTGTTAAAGATACGGGCGAATGTGAATTCCCCCATAGAGATCGCGGATCAGAAAAATGAAGATCAAGAATTCGCTCAAGTCGCTCAAGGCTCGTCACCGTGACAACCGTCTGGTTCGCCGCAAGGGCCGCATCTACATCATCAACAAGCTGAACCCGCGCTTCAAGGCCCGTCAGGGCTGATTTCGCGCGTCCGGATCGCCTTGCCGCGCCATTTGCGCCGGCAGATATATCCGGGGGGTCGCTGCGGTGATCACGTCAAATTTGTTTGATCTTCGGCGTTGGCGGGCTAATATGTCCGCCATGCGCTTTTTTGCTTTGACGTCAGCGGCGCTGCCGCTCGCCCTCATCTTGTTCACTTCGACCTTTCCGGCCACTGCGGCGGAAAAGGACCGTATCGTCGAGCAGGCGGACGTCAACTCTTCACCGAAACAGCACCTCGACCAGCTCTTTGCCCAGCTGAAACGGGAGCGCGACCCCGACAAGGCCAGCGGCATCGCCAATGAGATCCGCATGGAATGGAACGATTCCGGCAGCGCCACCGTCAACCTGCTGATGCAGTGGGCCGACAAGGCGATCGAGGAAAAGCGCAATCCCGCCGCCCTCGATTTTCTCGACGAGGCGATTGCGCTGAAGCCGGATTATGCCGAAAGCTGGAACCGCCGCGCGACGCTGAACTTCGTCATGGGCAATTATCGCAAGTCGATGTCCGACATCGAACGTGTGCTCGATCTCGAGCCGCGCCATTTCGGCGCGCTCTCCGGGATGGCGGCGATCCTCAGCAACTCCGGCAACGACCAGCTGACCTTGAAGGCTTGGGAGCGTTTTCTCGACGTCTATCCCGCCGAGCGCACCGCGCAGGAACAGGCCAACACGCTTGCGGAAAGACTCGCCGGCAACCGCACTTGATCTCGGCGCGCCCGAGCTTGACGCTCCGCCGCACCGCGCAAATTTAGAGGAAAACGGCGCGGTTCTTCACCCGCCCCTCGTAAGAATCGCCACAACACGCCCATAAAGCTCATGCTTGCCGAAGTTTCCGCTCTTGTCGCCCCGCTCGCCGCCGCCATCGGATACACCTCCTACAAGGCGCGGCAATTCGAACAGACCTATCCGAATATCGGCGAACTGACGGATGTCGGCGGTTACCGCATGAACGCCGTCCACGTCGAGCGTCCGGAACAGGCCGACCTGCCGGCCCTCGTCTTCATTCACGGCGCCAGCGGCAATCTGCTCGACCAAGTGGTCGCCTTCCGCGCCGCGCTCGAAGGCCGGGCGGAAATGCTGTTCGTCGATCGTCCCGGCCACGGTTATTCCGAACGCGGTGGTGCTGACAACGCTGTTCCCTCCGGTCAGGCCGATGCGATCGCCAAGCTGATGGAAAAGCGCGGCATTGAAAAGGCTGTCATCGTCGGCCATTCCTTCGGCGGCGCGATCACTGCCGCTTTCGGCCTGCGCCATCCTGATAAGACCGCCGGCCTGCTCTTTCTCGCACCCGCCACCCACCCCTGGCCGGGCGGCATCGACTGGTACTATCATGTCGCCACCGTGCCGGTCCTCGGCTGGCTCTTCAACCACGCGATCGTCGTGCCGCTTGGGCTGAGCCGGCTGGAACGTGGGACGCGGAACGTTTTCTACCCCAATCCGCGCCCGGTCGATTACATCGAAAAGACCGGCCCGTCGCTGGTGCTGCGGCCGAACGCTTTCCATCACAACGCCGCCGATTTTAAGAGGCTGCTCGCCTATGTGAAGGAGCAGTCGCCGCTCTATGCGCAGATCACCGCGCCGACCGTCATCATAACAGGCGACAGCGACGAGATCGTCTGGGAGCACCTGCATTCGCGCGGCCTGGCCCGCGATATAACAGGTTCCGAGCTCGTCACCGTTCGCGGCGTCGGCCACAAGCCGGATTATCTCGCAACCGATGTCGCCATCGCCGCCATCGAGAAGATATCAGGCAAGCCGCGCGACCTTCAGGCAATCGCCCGCAGGGCCGAGGAGCGGCTCGCCGCAGGATTGCGTGACCGGACCGTCGCGACGGCGCCGTCGTTGAGGCCGGACGCCCTGCACGGCGCCTGACGCCCCCCGCTTGCGAACTCGGTACATTAAACCAAACCGTTGCATTGCCTCGCGCTACCGCAGCCCCATATGTTTTCCATCACTGTCCATAGGAGGGGAAAACATGGGCCGCCTGCATATCGGAACGATCTCCGTCATATCGGCACTGTCGCTGAGCCTGACTTCGGCCTTCGCTGCCTCGCCCGCCCCTGTCGAGGCCGAGCACGGCATGGTCGTCACCGCCCAGCACCTGGCGACCGATGTCGGCGTCGAGGTGCTGAAGGGCGGCGGCAATGCCGTCGATGCCGCCGTCGCTGTTGGGTATGCGCTGGCGGTCGTCTATCCCTCGGCCGGCAATCTCGGCGGCGGCGGTTTCATGACCATCCGCCTGAAGGACGGTACCAAGACCTTTCTCGATTTTCGCGAACGTGCACCGCTAGCCGCCACGAAGACCATGTATCTCGATGCCAAGGGTGATATCGTGCCGCGCGCCAGCCTCGACGGTTATCTCGCCGTCGGCGTTCCCGGCTCCGTCATGGGCTTTGAAACCGCCCGCGAGAAATACGGCACGAAGTCGCGCCAGGATCTGATCGGACCGGCGCTCCGCTTCGCTAGGGAAGGTTTCACACTGGAACAGGGCGACGCCGCAACCCTCTCCGGCAACGCCAAACGCCTCGCCAAGGACGAGGCGGCGGCGAAGATCTTCCTGAAATCCGATGGCAAACCCTATGCATCGGGCGAAAAGCTCCAGCAGCCCGACCTCGCTGCGGTCCTAGCAAGCATCTCCGAAAAAGGTCCCGACGCCTTCTACAAGGCCGCGCCGGCCGAGGCGATCGTCAAGGCGAGCCAAGCCAAGGGCGGCATCCTCGCCAAGGAGGATTTTGAGCAATATGCCGTGCGCGAGTTGAAGCCGGTCGAGTGCAACTACCGTGGTTACGACATCATTTCCTCACCGCCGCCTTCCTCCGGCGGTGTCATCATCTGCGAGATCCTCAACGTCCTGGAGGGCTACCCGCTCTCCTATCTCGGCTACAACTCGGCCGACACCGTGCACATCATGGTGGAGGCGATGCGCTACGCTTATGTCGACCGCAATGCTGCGCTCGGCGATCCCGATTTCGTCGAGAACCCGGTCGCAAAGCTCATCGACAAGAGCTACGCCAAAGAGATCGCAGCCAAGATCGATCCCTACAAGGCCGGCGCGTCGGCCAACCTGAAACCGCTCGGCGGCAAGGAAAGCACCGAGACGACGCATTATTCGATCATCGACGACGAGGGCAATGCGGTTGCCGTCACCTACACGCTGAACGGCTCTTTCGGCGCCGCCGTCGTGGCGCCGGGCACCGGTGTCCTGCTCAACAACGAGATGGACGATTTCACCTCCAAAACCGGCGTGCCGAACCTCTACGGCCTCGTCCAGGGCGAGGCGAATGCCATCGCTCCGAAGAAGACACCGCTCTCCTCGATGAGCCCCACGATCGTCACCCGCGACGGCAAGCCCTTCATGGTGATCGGCAGCCCCGGCGGCTCGCGCATCATTACCATCACGCTGGAGGCGATCCTCAACGTCGTCGATTTCGGCATGGATATTAGCCAGGCGGTGAACGCGCCGCGTATCCACCATCAATGGCAGCCCGACAAAATATATCTCGAACCCTATGCCATTTCGCCCGATACGGAAAAGACCCTCGCGGCCATGGGCTACAGCTTCGATGGCGGCAATGACGCACCGGTCTGGGGCCAGGCCGCCGGCATCCTCGTCGGCGGCAAAAGCCTCGCCGCCATCGAAAAGGGCGGCGGCGCCCGATACAACGGCGCCATGGACAGCCGGTCGGCGGAGGGCTCGGCCAACGGTTATTGACGGTTGGCTGAGTCCAGGCGGCAATCGCAATCTCTATTCATGTCACGGTGACAAAGTCGCCGTTCACAATTGGCTTGCCGCCCCCTATGCATGAGCGAACCCCGCAAGCAGGACGATTCCCGAATGGCCAGCATTGAAATGATTGTCGCCGCCCGTGCCCGTCTGCGCGGTTACGCGAGGCGCACACCGCTTCTCTCCTCCCCCTTCCTCAACGAGATCGCCGGTCGGCGGCTGTTGGTGAAGGCCGAATGCCTGCAGCATTCCGGCTCGTTCAAGTTTCGCGGCGGCTGGTCGGCCGTTTCCGGCCTTGATCCGGCGGTGCGCTCAAAAGGCGTTATCGCCTTCTCCTCCGGCAACCACGCCCAGGGCGTCGCGCTGGCCGCCAAGCTGCACAATATCCCCTCCGTCATCATCATGCCGAGCGATGCGCCGAAGCTGAAGATCGCCAACACCCGCGCCTTCGGTGCCGAAGTGGTGCTCTACGACCGTGTCAACGAAGACCGCGACGCGATCGGTGCGCGACTTTCGGCCGAGCGCGGCCTGACGCTGATCAAACCTTTCGATGAACCGCTTGTCATCGCCGGTCAGGGCACGACCGGCCTCGAAATCTCCGAGCAGGCGGAAGAAGAAGGCGTGACCTCAGCCGAAGTCCTCGTTCCCTGTGGCGGTGGCGGATTGACCTCCGGCATTGCGCTCGCCCTTGAAGCCAGCGCTCCCGGCTTTCGCGTCCGCCCCTGCGAGCCCAAGGATTTCGACGACACCACCCGCTCGCTCGCCTCCGGCAGGATCGAGCGCAACGTCTCGGTATCGGGCTCGATCTGCGATGCGATCGTCACCCCGCAGCCCGGAAACATCACCTTCCCGATCCTGAAGCGCCTCGCTGGCCCCGGCATCGTCGTTACCGATGAGGAGGCGCTGCGCGCCATGGCGCTCGCTTTCGTCAGGCTGAAGATCGTCGTCGAGCCCGGCGGCGCGGTGGCGCTGGCCGCCGCCCTCTTCCACGGCGAGATGCTGGAAAGCGAAACGGTCGTTGCCGTCACTTCGGGCGGCAACGTCGATGCCGATATCTTCGCCATGGCGCTCGAACGCTACGGCTGAGCGAAAGAGGACTCCTCGGCGCTATCGCCGCAGCATCATCCCGCCGCAAACGCGGTGGTGAATGCACCCGGCCTGTGACGGCCGGATGCATCCTGTTCCTGCTATCGCTCCTGAAGCGCCCGGCGGATCGCGATCTCGACCGGCGAATAGGCGCCGTCTTCCCGTTTGAGCCGGAGAGGTTCGGAAGGCGCAAGCCCGGGCTGCGCCATGAAGCGCGGCTCTTTGCCGCGATGCATCTGCGCGGCATGGATAAGGAAGGGATGGCACAGATAGACCGTGCCTGCCGCCCCCGTCGCCGAAGCAAGCGGCCGGTCTTCGCCAACGTGCTCCAGCCACAGATGCGCCATTCCAGGCTCGCCTGCCGGCGCCAGAAGGCGGGCGATATCCTTGTGCGAACCGACACGGATGCGGGTCGGCGCATCGTCCTCCCCAACATCCGAGAACAGGAAGAGCATCAGCAGCGCCCGCCCGCGTGAAGTGATGTTCACCCGCCAGGCAGAAAAATCCCGTTGCTCGTTCGGATCGGAATCCTCGCCGGGAAAACTCAGATCGACATGCCAGCCGGCGTCGCCTGGGTCATCGAGATGAGGAAAGCGGACCGGGAAACTGCCAAGCCCGGTGCGTGGTTCCCAGCGCCCTCTGCCGACAAGCTGGTCGAACGCCGAATGCAATACCGGTGTGTTGACGGCTTTCTCGAACGGGCCCCCGCCATAACCGGCAAGCCGTATGACTGGCTGCGTCCATGTCCTTGGATCATCCGCATCGAAGAGAATATCGCGCCACATGATGGCACGAGCCTCCTCGGCCAATTCGCAGGGAAAAGCCTCGTCGATCCGAGTAAAGCCGTCCTCGATGAATTGCTCGATTTGCCCGGCGCTCAGCGCCGGCGGGTAAACATTTGATGTCATGAAATATCTCTCTATCGCCAATCCTGCTGGCTCTTTTATTGGCCAGATGCAGGTGGTTGCCGTCCACGGCAACGCGCCAGCCGCGAAGGCTGGGATGCAGCCGCATCTTCCAATGCCTGCCCCAGGCAATGCCATTACCGGCTCAAGAAGAAGACCGAAGCGATATTGAGAGTGAGCATCTTCATAATGGTTCGAGACTAAAGCCATGCACCCCGCGTGGTCAATGCGGAGATATCAACTTATCCGCGCAGGGCTCCATGCACAGATTGCAGCACCAGTTCGGCAAGCCGCGCCGCAGCCGGCTGCGGTTCGGCTTCGGCCCGATGCAGGACCAGACCGAGCTTTGGCAAATCAGGCAAGCCGACCGCCTCGGGCACCAGCGGCCTGACCTTCGCCGGCAGGCCGACCGGCGTGCGGATGGTCAGGCCGAGGCCTGCCGCCGTCGCTGCCCAGAGACCGCCGAGGCTGGGGCTGACGAAGGCGAGCCGCCAGGAAATGCCGGCTTCGTCAAGCGCCCGGGTCGCCGCATTGCGCAGCAGGCACGGCGCCTCCAGCGAGGCGAGCGGCATCGGCTCGCCACTTGCCGCATGCCAGCCAGGCGATCCCTCGGCAGGTCCGATCCAGCACATCTGCACCTCGCCAATCCGCTCGCAATGCGCCGTCAGCTGACCATCGCTCCAGGCGAGCGCCAGATCGAGCTTGCCCGAGGTGACACGATCGATCAGTTCGGCATTGCGCACCACCCGCGCTTCGATGCGAACCTTCGGATGCGCCCGCGCAAAGCGGCCGAGCACCTCCGGCAGCAGGGTCTCGCCAAAATCCTCCTGCAGCCCCAGCCGCACCCAGCCTTCCAGCTCGATGCTGTGCACGGCCGCAGCCGCCTCGTCGTTGAGTTCCAGCAGCCGCCTGGCATAGGCAAGCATCGTCTCGCCGGCATCGGTGAGCGCCAGCCCGCGCCCGGCCTTGCGGAAGATTGCTGTACCCGCCTGCTGCTCCAGCTTCTTCAACTGCGCGCTCACCGCCGAGGTCGAGCGCCCGAGCTTTTCGGCCGCCTTGGCGAAATTGCCGAGCTCCATGCCGGTTGAAAAGGTGCGAAGCACATCGAGATCGAAGATCGTCCGTCGCATCACACAATCCTATTTTTCAGGATCATTGATCCATAAAATTCTCATTTTTAGTATGATCGTGCCGTGCGATAGTTCTGCTGTCAAGGCCGGCAAACGGCCTGAACCATGGAGATCCCGATGCCCTTTGTTCGTATTTCCCTTCGCAAAGGCAAGTCGCCGGAGTATCTTGCGGCACTCGCCGACACCATCCAGCGCGCCCTAGTCGAAACCTTCGACGTGCCGGAAAACGACCGCTTTCAAGCCATCCATCAGCACGATGAGAACGAGCTGATCTTCGACAGCAGCTATCTCGCCGGGCCGCGCTCCGGCGATTTCGTCTATATCTCGATCACCATCGGTCGGCCCCGCACGGCCGAGATGAAGGCCACGCTCTATCGCCGCCTGGCCGATCTCCTGGTGCAGTCGCCGGGCCTCCGGCCCGAGGATGTCATGGTCGTCATCAGCACAAGCGCCCCGGAAGACTGGTCCTTCGGCGACGGCATCGCCCAGATGACGAATCCTGATTGGCGGCTGCGGGCGGCCGGAGGCCAGCAATGACCGCTTCGAACCCGAAGACGATGACCGTCAGGCGTCCCGGAAAGGCGGTCCACTCGCCCGAGGGTGCCGCAACAGCACCTTTCTGGGTGGAGATGCTGCTCGAAGGCAGCGCCGACGGCGAAAATACTGCCATGCGCGCCACGCTTGATCCCGGCACCATCACCCGCTGGCACACGCACCCCAGAGGCCAGTTGCTCTATGTGCTATCGGGCCATGGGTTGACGCAGAACGAAGGCGGTCCGATCGAGTCATTGCGTGCCGGCGACGCGGTCTGGTTCGCGCCCGGCGAGCGCCACTGGCATGGCGCATCCGATGACAGCCCTTTCAGCTATCTCAGCATCCAGGCGTCGGAAAACGGCAGCGTCGTCGAATGGTTGCATCAGGTGGAGCGACGATCATGATCGCCATGCAATACAGCTTCACCCTGCCCGGTGATTACGACATGTCGATTATCGACCGGCGCATCCGCGACAAGGGTCCGCTGCTCGACGGCTTTCCCAATCTTGGTTTCAAAGCCTATCTCAGCGTGGGGAAGGGAGAGTTCGGCAGCCGCGACAATCTCTATGCACCCTTCTACCTCTGGCAAAAGCCGGAAGGGATAAGCGACTTCCTCTGCAGTCCCGGATTTGAGGCCTTGACCGGCGCCTTCGGCTGGCCGCAGGTGAGAACCTGGATCGTCTGGCAGGCAGAAGTCTCGGACGATATCGCCGCGGCTCGATTTGCCACACGCGATATCCTGCAAATGAAGCCTTACGCGCCGCTTGACGATATCCGTCGCGCCGACGGCGCGCAGACGGACGCGGAGATTGCGACGGGCGATGCACTCGCCTCCGTTTCCGGTTTCGAGCCGACGACATGGACGCGGGTTCGCTTCAGGCTATGGCGAGAGATCCCCGTGAGGGGTGAGCATATGCAGGCCTATCGCGTCGGCCACCTATCCCTGCCTCGAGCCTGAACTCAAACGGTTGTCCGGCGGTAGAAGGCGAGCGAGCCGGCAAGCGCCAGCAGCGCACCGCCGCAGGCGCGCTCCAGCCATAAGGCGCCCGAGGTTTTCAGGAAACGCACCGCCTGCGAGCCGAAGAAGGCGTAGCCGAACATGATGAGGAAATCGAGCGTGGCAAAGGTGAGCGCGAGCAGCACATATTGCGGCGCCTGCGGCAGCGTCGGATCGATGAACTGCGGCAGGAAGGCCGAGAAGAACAGGTAGCCCTTCGGATTGGTCGCCGCGACCATGAAGCTCTTCAGACCGATCGAGAAGGTCGACGTCACGCCGGCCGGCGCACCTGTTTTCAGCGCCGCATCGATCCCACCTTTCGAACGCAGCAGCATGATGCCGAGAAAGGCGAGATAGGCAGCACCTGCCCATTTCAGCATCGAGAACCAGAATTCCGAAGCCGCCAGCAGCGCGCCGAGCCCCACCGCCACGGCGCCGATCAGCACGAAATCGGAGAGTACCGCACCGATCATGCCGGCAATTGCTCGGCGCAGTCCATGCCGCGAACCGTTGGTCAGCGCCAGCAGCACCGTCGGCCCCGGCGTTGCGATACCGACAAAGGAAACGGCTGCAAAAGCCAGTAGCGTAACGATGTCCATGACGATCCCTCCGAACTAAGCGCTGTAGGAGAGGAAACTTGCATGCACCGCAGCCTTTGGCAATGCCCGGCGATCGGCGAATAAACCCGCTGCCTCTATTGAGGTGGCGGGCTTTCGAAGGGATGCAATCGGATCAGATACCGCTCTGGCCGTCGGAGCCGATATAGGCGATGCGGATCATATTGGTGGCGCCGGGCGTACCGAGCGGCACGCCGGCCGAGATGATGATGCGGTCGCCCGGCTTGCCAAAACCTTCGTCTGCGACGATGCGGCAGGCGCGGTTGACCATGTCGTCGAGATCGGTCGCGTCATGGGTAACGACGCAATGCAGGCCCCAGACGATCGCCAGACGGCGTGCCGTCTTGATGATCGGCGACAGCGCCAGGATCGGCACCTGCGGACGCTCGCGCGAGGCGCGAAGGCCTGTCGTGCCCGACGAGGTGTAGCAGACGATCGCCGACAGCTTCAGCGTTTCGGCGATCTGTCGGGCGGCCAGCGATATCGCGTCGGCACCGGTCGCTTCCGGCTGGGCGCGCTGGGCATAGATGATGCCGGGATAATGCGGCTCGCGCTCAATGGCGCTGGCAATCGATGCCATGGTCGAGACGGCTTCGACCGGATAGTCGCCCGAGGCCGATTCGGCCGAGAGCATGACGGCATCAGCACCTTCGAAGACGGCGGTTGCGACGTCTGAAACTTCAGCGCGTGTCGGCACGGGTGCTGAGATCATCGATTCCAGCATCTGCGTGGCGACGACCACCGGTTTGCCCGAACGGCGGCAGGCGCGGATCAACTGCTTCTGGATACCGGGAACCGCTTCGAGCGGCATTTCGACGCCGAGATCGCCGCGGGCAACCATCAAGGCGTCGGAAAGCTCGATGATTTCCTCGATACGCTCGAGAGCCTGCGGCTTTTCGATCTTCGACATCAGGCCGACACGACCACGGGCGATCTTGCGCACTTCGGCAAGGTCGTCGGGACGCTGGACGAAGGACAGCGCCACCCAGTCGACATCGTCGGTTGCAAGCACCGCGTCGAGATCGGCGCGGTCCTTATCAGTCAGCGCGCCGACGCCGAGCAGCGTGTCGGGAAGGCTGACGCCCTTGCGGTCGGAGATGCGCGTGCCCGAAATAACCGTGGTGACGATGCTCTTGCCGTCGCATTTTTCGGCGCGCAGCGCCAGCTTGCCGTCGTCGATCAGCAGGCGGTGGCCGGGCTGCACCGATTCCAGAATCTCGGGGTGCGGCAAATAGACACGGTTCTGGTCGCCGAGCGCTTCGTTGTTGTCGAGCGTGAAGGTCTGGCCGGGTTTCAGGTCGACCTTGCTGTCGACGAATTTGCCGACTCGGAGTTTCGGTCCCTGCAGGTCGGCGAGAATGCCGATCGGCCGGCCGGAGCGCGTCTCGACCGAGCGAATGCGCTGGATGAGCGTACGCATCAGGTCGTGGCTCGCATGGCTCATATTGATGCGGAAGACATCGGCACCGGCCTGGTGCAGCTTCTCGATCATCGATTCCTCGGCGGAGGCTGGCCCGAGGGTGGCGAGGATTTTAATTTTGCGATTACGCTTCATCAATTCTGGCTTTCTTGCGTCCCTGGGGTGTCGGAGAGTTGGACCATCCAGCTGCCCTGGCGGCCCGTGTCATATTCCTTGAAGCCCATCTTCTGGTAACCGCGGGCATAACAATCCTGCACACCCGAGATCTTGAATTCATTTTCCGCCACGCACATCTGCACGTCACCCGTCCATCGTCCTCCCCGGGCAGCGTCCTCTGCGTAGAGGTAGTAATAACGCGACTGCAATTCTCCCTCGATCAACGTGGCGCAGGTCGTTGCCGGCACCTGCCACCAGCCTTCCGTCATCCAGCCATCCTTGGCCCGATAACCGATCGCCACGCCGACGAGATTTTGCGTTCCGTTGCAGACGCGAAAATCGGCGCGCGCGGCATCTGCGATGAAAAACGGCATAAAAGCTGCAAGAGCAAACAGAGCGAGACGGACCAGCGGTCCGGACCGCGTGAGGAAACTTGGCGCGGCTTGGATCAACACGGCTCCCAAATAGCTCCACGGTTATTCGTATCCGTGTCTTCTTGCGCCGCCGTCAAGCGAAAGTCAACGCAATGCTAATCGATTATATTTCCTTTCACAAACCGCCTTCGAGGTCCGGCTCAACCGCTATCCGCCTGCGGCGCTTGAACCCGCCGCAGCCGCATGCGATCACTGCACCCGACTGCGCAATGACAAACGGCAATTCCTGATGGACGACTTCCAATCCTTCGAAATCCTATCCGGCAAACATGACAAAGGCATGGTGATCCTCGCAGACCACGCGATGAACCGCCTTCCCGCGCGATATGACCGGCTCGGCCTGCCGGACGCCGCCTTCGCCCGTCACATTGCCTATGACATCGGCATCGAGGGGCTGACGCGGAAGCTTTCGGCGAGACTCAGCGTGCCGGCGGTGCTCGGCGGCTTCTCACGCCTGCTGATCGACCCTAACCGCGGGGAAGACGATCCGACGCTGATCATGAAAATATCAGACGGCGCCGTCATATCAGGCAATCATCCGATCACGCCGCAGGAGTGGGAAAACCGCATCGAAACCTTCCACCGCCCCTATCACGATGCGGTGGCCACGACGATCGACAGGGTGGCGAACGCCACCGGCAAAGCGCCGCTGGTGCTGTCGCTGCACTCCTTCACACCCGCCTGGAAAGGTGTCCCCCGCCCCTGGCACGCCGCCGTGCTTTGGGACAGCGACCGTCGCGCCGTCGGCCCGCTGCTTGACATGCTGCGCGCAGATCCCGATCTCGTCGTCGGTGACAATGAGCCCTATGACGGCGCGCTGAAGGGCGATACCATGTACCGCCACTGCATGATGACAGGCATTCCGCATGCGCTGCTCGAAGTACGGCAGGACCTGATCGAAGACGAGAGCGGCATATCGGCATGGGCCGAACGCCTGGCGCCGATATTTGCAGCGATGAACGCCGATCCCGCCTTGCACGGATACGACGTCCATCTCTCGCGCACCGGTCCCTATTGAGGGATGGACCCTGTTGAATGAAAGGAAGCGAGATGACCGCGCTCAGCAAAGAACAGCAGACCGAATTCGAGGCAGCCGCCTTCCGCCGCCTTGTCGCGCATCTTCGTGAACGCAGTGAAGTGCAGAACATCGACCTGATGAATCTGGCCGGCTTTTGCCGCAACTGCCTGTCGAACTGGTACCGCGAAGCCGCCGAGGCCGAAGGAGTCCCGGTTACCAGGGACGAATCGCGCGAGATGGTCTATGGCATGCCTTATGAAGACTGGAAGAAACTCCACCAAAACGAGGCCTCGCCTGTGCAAAAGGCTGCTTTTGAACTGCACAACCCACACAAATAGCTCGGGCGGCCGACAACAGCCTTGACCGTGACGCCGCTTCGCGGCAGTCACGTGCCTTCAAAATTGATCATCCCCAACCAGGAGAACACGATGTCTGATGCTCATGGCGTCGCCCGCGACCAGCTCCGCGCTTTCATCGAGCGCATTGAACGGCTGGAAGAAGAAAAGAAGACCATCGCCGACGACATCAAGGACGTCTATGGCGAAGCCAAGGGAATGGGCTTCGATACCAAGATCCTGAAGAAGGTCGTGGCGCTGCGCAAGAAGGACGAGCAGGAGCGCATGGAAGAGGAAGCCATCCTCGACACTTACCTGCACGCACTCGGCATGATCGAGTCGCCGCCGGAAGGCTGATCGCCCCTCATTGCTGATATGCCGATAAGCCGCCGGACCACCCGGCGGCTTATCTTTTGGGTAGACTACACAAGCCATAACGACCGCCCCGCCGGTCGGAGCAGCCAAAAAGAAAAACCGCCGGATCGCTCCGACGGTTTTGATGTTCAGGTATCGGCCGGCTCAGTTCGTGTTGAACTTGCGCACTTCCATGAAGTTCACAGCCGTGCCGCTGAAGCGGGCCGGGTCGACCGAAGCGGTCTTGACGTTGAAGCCCTCGGCATACACGGCGGTCGGCTGGGCGCGCATCGTCCGGCTGACGAAGCGTGGCGCCTTCACCTGCTTGGAGGCCATTTCCAGACGGGCATTGGTCAGCGCCCACTGCGAAATCATCTTCTGCGTCAGCTTCGGCTCGGTGCGAACAGTCGCGCGGCTGGCGTCCGCCGCGGCGGCTTCCTTGTGTGTCGGGCGGCCGCCCTTGGTGGGCAGAGCCTGCGACACGGCGTTTTCGGCGGCCGGTTCATCAAAGCCGTCGCCGAAGCTTGCCGATTTTGTCATCGGCGCCAAGGCTGCGAGCTCGAGCGGCGGCTTTGCGGCGGGCGCCTTCTGCGTCATCGCGGCGTTGATTGCCTGCTCGACCGTCATCTCAGGCGCATGCGCGGCAACCTGGTTTTCCTCACCCTTGTTCTGCTGGTCGAGCGCATCGGCGACGGCAGGAGACAGTCCGCCGTCCTGATCCGCCTCGTCGGCCTCTGCTTCCGGATCGGCATTGGCCGCAGCCAGAAGGTTCTCGGCAACGGCGGGGCGTTCGACCGGGGTCGGAACCGGCATTCCGGTCAGCATGGCAGGATCGGTCGATGCGACCTCAGCGTCGCCGGGCGCGCGGCGCTGGCCAAGAAGCAAGGGAACCGGGATGCTGTAGGCGCTGAGATCGGCGAATTGCTGCGGCTGGGCCTGATCGGCCGGAAGCGCTGCGGCAAGGGCCTGCTGGGCGGCATTACCCGAAGACGGTGCGACGAGCGCGCTCGCCACGTCGCTGCCGGCCGGCTGGTTGCTGAAGGCCGGGCGAACCTGCGGCACCGGTGCGTTCAGATCGGCGACTTCGGTCTGCTGCGGCTCGGCAGGCGCGGGCTCGGCCTTCGGCGGCGTCGCCTTGGCGACGGCGACAGGCGTCGAATCGTCGTTCTCGTCTTCCTGCTCGTCAGCCCCGCCGCCAAAGAGTGCTTCGAACAGCGTCTTATGCTTCGGCGCCGATTCGGAAGCGCTGGCGATTTCGATCTGCGTACCGCTGACTCGGCGCTTGTAGTCAGCCATCGCTTGCTGATAACCCGGCAGCGGCTTGCCGTCGGCCGGAATATGGATGGTGTTGCCGTTCGGGAAGAGCCGGACAAGCTCGTCGCGGCTCATGCGCGGCCAGGCGCGCACGCCGCCAACATCCATGTGCACAAAGGGCGAGCCCGATTTCGGATAGAAGCCGACGCCGCCGACCTGCATCTTCATGCCGATCCCGCGCAATGTCGCAAGCTTAACGTCCGGAATGAAGAAGTCCATCGCCTTGCCGAGCATGTGCTGGCTCTTTTCGGCGACGCCCGAATTGCGCGAGCGACCACGCAGCATCTCGTTTGTACCCGGCGAACGGAAACCGCAGACGACGTTGATATAATCCCTGGAACCGCTCTGGCGATAAACTTCCCAGATCAGGTCGAAAAGGCGCGGGTCCATCTTCGTCGGCTGGTTCTTGCGCCAGTCGCGCAGGAAGCGGTTCAGCTGCTCCAGACCCTTCGGGTCGAACTTGCCGTTGCGCTTGTAGGTGATGACTGCTTTTTCGCCGGTATGGATGAAATAGAGCTTGAGGCTGCGGGTGTCACCCGCTGCCTCAGAAGGCGTACTGACGAATACCGGTGAGGAAACCGCGAGCGCAAGAAGGGCGGCTGCTACCGTCCTTATTGCCTTTCCGCAGATGTCGGCGCACAACAAGCGCCAGCTCAAGCGCGAAGGCTTGGAATTCCCATTCAGATTCGGCAACTCGATCCCCGTCAGACAGACAATGTCCCGTACTGTCTCAGATGACTGTCAAATGCGGTCACACGATGGCAAAAATGCCACACATGATCAACCTTTTCTTTACATAGTGAACGAGCCACTAACAAGTGGTTTATGATCAGTAACAAATCGTGGTTGCCTTAGTCTTAACAAAAAGCCTTAAGCCGCATCTTTCTGGGGATTATCGGGGTCTATGCCGTAATCTTTGAGCTTGCGATAAAGTGTGGACCGGCCGATGCCAAGTTTGCGCGCTACTTGACTCATCTGCCCGCGATAAAATTTGAGCGCGAATCGGATGAGTTCCTCCTCGACATCCGCAAGCCTGCGCACGTCGCCTGAGGGATTGACGCTGGCGATTGCGTTTTCGGAGGCTTCCGACAGACGGTGGTGCACCTCTCCCGAGATCGATGCCCTGAACTCCTCACCATAACTGTCGTCGGGATCGAGGCCGGTATTGTCGGCAACGAGGGCCAGGTGATCCACGACTTCGTATTCCGGAAGCTGGGCGGCGATCTGCGGGAAGTCCCCTTCCGTCAGCTCCGGCCCTTCGGCCAGAACGACCGCGCGGAAGATCGCATTTTCGAGCTGGCGGATATTGCCCGGCCAGTCATAGGCGGTCAGCAGCGCCAGCGCGCCTGAGTTGACCGTCATGCGGCGACCGTTCTTCTGCTCGCTGGAGAAGCGGTCGGCAAAGACGCGCACCAGATGCGGAATATCTTCCTTGCGCTTGCGTAGCGCCGGGATGGTGATCGGGAAGACGTTGAGGCGATAGTAGAGATCCTCGCGGAAATGGCCGTTCTTGACCTCCTCGATCAGATCCTTGTTGGTTGCCGAGATCAGCCGGACATTGACCTTGTGTGCGGTGCGCGCACCGACGGTTTCGATCTCGCCCTGCTGCACGGCGCGCAACAGCTTCACCTGCACCTCGAGCGGCAGGTCGCCGATCTCGTCGAGGAAGATGGTGCCGCCGTCGGCTTCCATGAATTTGCCGATATGGCGCTCGGTCGCGCCGGTGAATGCGCCCTTCTCGTGACCGAAGAGAATGCTCTCGACGAGATTGTGCGGGATCGCCCCGCAATTGACCGTGACGAACGGCTTGTTCGAGCGGTCGCCCCCGGACTGGATGGCGCGCGCCACCAGCTCCTTGCCGACGCCGGATTCGCCTTCGAGCACGACCGGAATGTTGGACTGCGCTGCTCGTTGGGCAAGATCGATGACGCGAAGCATCGCTGGGCTTGCCGAGACGATGTCGTCGAAACCGACCGCGCCTGAGCGCGACCGGCGTCCGGCCCGCGCCTTCACCTCGCGCTGATCAAGCTTCATCGCATTCGAGATCGACGTGGCGATGCGTTCAGGCGAGACCGGCTTGACGACGAAATCGAAGGCGCCGGCGCGCATTGCCTGCACCACGGTCTCGATGCCGCCCTGCCCCGTCTGCACGATCACCGGGATCTGCGTACCGAATTCGTGAAGCGCGTCGAGGAATTCGAGGCCGGTCATCTCCGGCATCATCAGGTCGAGCACGATGACGTTGAAAAGGCCGCTGTCACGCTTGACCATTTCCAAGCCGATGCGGCCGTTTTCCGCCTGGTGCACGACATGGCCGTGACGCTCGATTGCGTTTTTGAGCAGGCGGCGCTGCACCGGGTCGTCCTCGACCACGAGGATTTGCCCTGCTCCCTTGAGCTCATTGTAACCGGTCATTGTCGCTCCACTTCATGCGAAACCATGAAGCCACTCTGGCAGAAAGGCTTGAACATCCAGTTTTGAGAAATAATTGCATTTTAACGATCGGAACGGGTCATTTTCGTGCCGAAGCGAGGCCTTTCATGCGCCGAAAGGCCCTTGATACGCGGCCTTCTCACGCTTATTCAAACAGACTGTTATGAAAGTGGAGAGGAATTGCGCCCATGAAAATCAAGCTCCCGCACGCCCGCCTTCTCTTGTCGGCAGCAGCGCCGGGTGGGGCCGCCGATCCCGCGCTCGGCGCTCTGCCGGTCTGGAAGCTGCAGGATCTTTATCCCTCCGCCACCTCGACCGCCTTCGTTGCCGACATGGAAAAGGCCGGCAAAGCCGCAATCGCCTTTGAAGAAAAGTGGAAGGGCAAACTCGCCGAGGCGGCAACCAAGTCCGGGGCCGAAGGCATCGGCGCGGCGCTGAAGGAATATGAGGCGCTGGACGATATCATGGGCCGCCTCGGCTCCTTCGCCGGCCTCACCTATTTCTCCGACACCACCGACCCGGCAAACGGTAAGCTCTACGGCGACGTGCAGACCAAGATCACCGAATTTTCCGGGCACCTGCTGTTCTTCGCGCTCGAACTCAACCGCATCGACGACGCGGTGATCGATGCCAGCATGATCCATGACCCCGCCGCCGGCCACTATCGCCCCTGGCTGGTCGACCTCCGGAAAGACAAACCCTACCAGCTCGACGATCGGCTGGAACAGCTCTTCCTCGAAAAGTCGATGACATCGGCCGCCGCCTTCAATCGCCTCTTCGACGAAACCATGGCGGAACTGCGCTATGAAATCGACGGCCAAAAAGTGCCGCTCGAAGTGGCGCTGAACATGCTGCAGGAGAAAGATCCCGAGGTGCGCCGCAAGGCCGCCATGGCGCTTGCCGAAACCTTCAAGGCGAATATCCGCATCTTCACCCTGATCACCAATACGCTCGCCAAGGACAAGGATATTTCCGACCGCTGGCGCGGCTTCGAGGACATCGCCGACTCCAGGCATCTGGCTAACCGTGTCGAGCGCGAGGTCGTCGATGCGCTCGCCGCAGCCGTCCGTGAAGCCTATCCCCGCCTTTCGCATCGCTATTACAAGATGAAAGCGAAATGGCTCGGCATGGAGCAGATGAATTTCTGGGACCGCAACGCGCCCCTGCCGGAAACCTCCAGTGCGGTCATCTCCTGGCCTGAGGCCAAGGATACGGTGCTTTCGGCCTACGGCAATTTCGCCCCCGAGATGGCGGATATCGCAAGGCGCTTCTTCGACGAACAATGGATCGATGCCCCGGTCCGCCCCGGCAAGGCGCCCGGCGCCTTCGCCCATCCGACGGTTCCGTCTGCCCACCCCTATGTGCTCATCAATTATATGGGCAAGCCGCGCGACGTGATGACGCTTGCCCATGAACTCGGGCACGGCGTGCACCAGGTTCTCGCCGGCGCGCAAGGGGCGCTGATGTGCCAGACGCCGCTGACGCTTGCCGAAACCGCTTCCGTCTTCGGCGAGATGCTGACCTTCCGCGCCCTGCTGGAAAAGACCAGCGACAAACGCGAGCGCAAGGCGATGCTCGCCCAGAAGGTCGAGGACATGATCAACACGGTCGTCCGCCAGATCGCCTTCTACGAATTCGAGCGTAAGCTCCACACCGCCCGCAAAGCAGGCGAACTCACCGCCGACGACATCGGCGAGCTCTGGCTCTCGGTCCAGTCGGAAAGCCTCGGGCCGGCGATCAACATTTCTGAAGGCTACGAGACCTATTGGGCCTATATCCCCCACTTCATCCACTCGCCCTTTTATGTCTACGCCTATGCTTTCGGCGATTGCCTGGTGAATTCGCTCTATGCCGTCTACCAGAAGGCCGAAACGGGCTTCCAGGAAAAGTATTTCGAACTGCTGAAGGCCGGCGGCACCAAGCATCACTCGGAGCTTTTGAAGCCATTCGGCCTCGACGCCACCGATCCGTCGTTCTGGAGCCAGGGCCTGTCGATGATCGAAGGGCTGATTGATGAGTTGGAAGCGCTAGATAGGACGTAAGTCTCGATTGAGGCCAGAAAGAGCGAATCTCATGGTGGGCTGTTGATCCGCCAGCAGCATTCTGCAACGTCCAAGAGGAATCATGACGGCAGCTCCCTCTCCCTCATTCCTGTGGCCTCAGGGCCTTGCCCGAGGGATGTCACAGGAATCCAGCGCGCCCAAGTCCTTGGGCACGGGAGACTCTGGGCCTATCGTAAATAAGTCATTCACGGCGCAGACGCGCCGTGGCTGGATTCCTGTGACATCCCTCGGGTCAAGCCCTAGGACAGGAATGAGGGAGGTGGGTATTACTACGGTCTCGGCCAACCGCCGCGAAACCACGAACTTCACGTCGTCCGGCATCGCAGAGAACAAAGCCGTCGCCAGCGTCGGATAACCAAGCAAGATGCGGCGCAACCATGTCTGATCCCTGTATCCTCTTCCGCGACGACACATCAGGCCAGGTGATGTTTTTCGCCGAGCCGGCTGAGATCATCATCGCGCGGACGCGCGCCGAATTCTTCGCCGGCCTTATCAGAATGGAGCAGGCCCAGGCCGAGGGCAAATGGCTCGCCGGCTATATGGCCTACGAGGCCGGATATCTCTTCGAGGAAAAACTCGCGGCCTTCGCTAACGAAAACCGCGAAACGCCGCTGCTCTGTTTCGGCGTCTTCGACGCGCCGCAGCCGGACACACACCCGCTCGCCCAGCCAAAACAGCGCCTCGAAAACGAGGAATTCCTCACCGCTCCGAAAGCCGCCTGGGATTTCCCCATATATAAAGAGCGCTTCGACCGTCTTCACAATCATCTGCGGCTCGGAGACGCCTATCAGGCCAACCTCACCATGCCAGTCGAGGCCAGCTGGAACGGCGATCCGCTTACGGCTTTCTGGTCGCTGATCGAACGCCAGCCGGTCAAATACGGCGCACTTGTCGATCTCGGCGGCCCGATCATCCTATCGCGGTCACCCGAACTCTTCTTCCGCACCGATGAAGAGGGCTGGATCGAGACCCATCCGATGAAGGGCACGGCAAAACGCGGCGCTACGCCGGCCGAGGACGCCGAAATCGTCGAGGCCATGCGCAGCGATATCAAAACGCAGGCCGAAAACCGCATGATCGTCGATCTGCTGCGCAACGACATTTCCCGGATCACCGAGGTCGGCACGCTCGACGTCCCGAAACTCTTCGACATCGAGACCTATCCGACCGTCCACCAGATGGTGAGCCACGTCCAGGCCCGACTGCGCCCGGGCCTTGCGATCCGCGACATCTTTGCCGCCCTCTTTCCTTGCGGCTCGATCACCGGCGCGCCGAAGATCAGGGCAATGGAAATCCTCCACGCGCTCGAGGATGTCCCGCGCGACGCCTATTGCGGCGCAATCGGCATGATCTCGCCGACCGGCGCCATGCGCTTTTCCGTCGCCATCCGCACCATCACGCTTTTTGACGGCGGCCGGGCAATCTTCAATGTCGGCGGCGGCATCGTCTTCGATTCCACCGCCGAGGCCGAATATGAGGAATGCCTGCTCAAGGCCCGCTTCGCCGTCGGCGAGCAATGGATCGCACGATGATCGATTTTTCGCTGATCGAGACACTGCGCTGGCAGCCCGGCGACGGTTTTATCCGCCTGCGTCTGCATCTCGCCCGGCTTTCCCGCTCCGCCCGCCGTCTCGGCTTCCCGCAGCCGATCGACGCCGTGGCGAGACTGGACGAAGCCGTTGCGGGCGCTCGCGGCCCGCTGCGGATCCGGCTGACCTTCGACGCCCAAGGCCGCATCGAGGTGACGAGCGCCGCCTTCGCGCCTCTTGCGCCCGATGCCACCTGGACCGTGCGCATCGCCGAGACCCGCCTTGATTCCGCCGATAAGCTGCTGCGCGTCAAAACCACGCGCCGCGCCGTCTACGAGGCCGCACGCGCCGAATATGCCTTGGCACAGGCCGATGAAGTCATCCTGTTGAACGAGCGCGGCGAGGTCTGCGAGGGCACCATCACCTCAATCTTCCTGGATGATGGAACCGGCATTCTGCGCACTCCGCCGATCTCCTGCGGCCTGCTTGCCGGCGTGCTGCGCACCGAGCTCATCTGCGCGCGCAAGGCCCGCGTCAGCCGGCTGACGCTTGCCGATCTCGATGCCGGCGCGCTGTATATCGGCAACTCGCTGCGCGGCCTAATCCGCGCCAACCTTATCAGGAACTGAGCATGTTCATCCTCTCCCTCACCTATCTCAAATCCAATGACGAAGCCGACCGGCACATGGAGCCGCACATGGCCTGGGTGAATGAAGGTTATGCCAAGGGCTGGTTCCTCGCCTCCGGCCGCAAGGTGCCGCGCACCGGCGGCGCGATCTTCGCGATCGGCGACCGCACCACCATCGAGGCCTATGTCGCCGCCGATCCCTTCACCATCCACGGCGTCGCCGCTTACGACATCACCGAGCTTGCGGTGACGACGACGGTAGAAGGACTGGAAATCCTGAAGCGCTGAAATTTTTGCAGCAGGCCGGGCAGATTCTCGCCGCCATCTCGCCCGCCCGATATTTGAGCTTTCCCCCTCAACACTCTTTATTGTGACGCCGATTTGTGGTTAGAGCCGGTCACCTCGCAATTTCTGCGGCAATTTCAAACGAATTCTTCGGGCTCTACGCCTTCGTCCCCTTCCACAGGAGAAAAGAATGACGGAACAGAACTATCCGGTATATGCCGAAATCACCGGTCCGATCGTGATGATCGGCTTTGGCTCCATCGGCCGCGGCACCCTGCCCCTGATCGAGCGCCATTTCAAATTCGACAAGAGCCGGATGGTCGTCATCGACCCGCGCGAAGAGCCCTCCGACATGGAGATCCTGAAGAAGCACGGCGTTCGCCACATCAAGGAATATGTCACCAAGGAAAATTACAAGGAACTGCTGAAGCCGCTGCTGACGGAAGGCGAGGGCCAGGGCTTCTGCGTCAACCTCTCGGTCGACACCTCCTCGCTCGACATTATCAAGCTCTGCCGCAAGCATGACGTACTCTACGTCGACACCGTCGTCGAACCCTGGCTCGGCTTCTATTTCGACAAAGGCATGAGCAATGCCGACCGCACCAACTATGCGCTGCGCGAAACCGTGCGCAAGGAAAAGGCGAAGAACCCAGGCGGCGCTACTGCCGTTTCCACCTGCGGCGCCAATCCGGGCATGGTCTCCTGGTTCGTCAAGCAGGCACTCGTCAACCTTGCCAACGACACCGGCCTGAAGTTCGAGGAACCGGACCAGCACGATCGCGAAGGCTGGGCCAAGCTGATGAAGAAGCTCGGCGTCAAGGGCGTCCACATCGCCGAGCGCGACACCCAGCGCACGAAGCATCCGAAGCCGCTCAACGTCTTCTGGAACACCTGGTCCGTCGAAGGCTTCATTTCCGAAGGCCTGCAGCCGGCCGAACTCGGCTGGGGCACGCATGAAGAGTGGATGCCGAAGAACGCCAAGAAGCACAAGAAGGGCAACAAGGCGGCGATCTACCTGGAACAGCCGGGCGCCAACACCCGCGTGCGCACATGGTGCCCGACGCCCGGCCCGCAATATGGCTTCCTCGTCACCCACAACGAGTCGATCTCGATCGCCGATTACTTCACGGTTCGCGACAAGGACGGCGAAGTGACCTTCCGCCCGACCTGCCATTATGCTTACCATCCGGCCAATGACGCCGTGCTCTCGCTGCATGAGATGTTCGGCAACGGCGGCACGGCCCAGCCGGTCCATCACGTTCTCGACGAGGACGAGCTGGAGGACGGCATCGACGAACTCGGCGTCCTGCTCTACGGCCATGAGAAGAACGCCTACTGGTATGGCTCGCGCCTGTCGCTCGAAGAAACGCGCCGCATCGCGCCCTACCAGAACGCCACCGGCCTGCAGGTGACTTCGGCCGTTCTCGCCGGCATGGTCTGGGCACTGGAAAACCCGAATGCCGGCATCGTCGAAGCCGACGAGATCGATTACAAGCGCTGCCTCGAAGTGCAGATGCCTTATCTCGGCCCGGTCGAGGGACATTACACCGACTGGACGCCGCTCGATGGCCGCCCGGGCCTCTTCCCGGAAGAGATCGACACCAAGGATCCGTGGCAGTTCAAGAACATTCTTGTTCGCTAAGATCGCTGACGCAACCCTGAAGATGCCCGCCGCAAGGCGGGCATTTTTGTAACGCCGGCTGTCTAAATGCCGCCCGGCGCCGCTCCAAGGCTTGCCTTCGCGGCGGGCGCGCGCCATGTTTTGCCCGAACTTGGCGGGTGTCCGCCGCGCCGATTCGCCGGGAGAAGCCTTATGAAAATCAGAACTGGTCTCGTTCTTGTCGGTGCAGCGGCCACTCTTGCCGCTTGCGTTTCATCAGGACCGCAACAGCGACCGATCGCGGTCGCGCCGCCTGCAACAAATTCTGTTGAAGGCGAATGGACGGATGCCAACGGCTTGACCTCCGCTTTCACGAATGGACAATTTGTAACCCGCACCAGCGACGGAACGAACACGCAGATGGCGTCGGGAACATATACAACAACCCCCGACGGGATCATTCAGATAAACCTTTACTCGAATGTTAAGCGGACGACTTCCCTGGTTAATTGCGCCATGAGCGGCACGAGCCAGCTGAATTGTACGACTGCAGCGAATTCGCAGTTCACGCTTACACGTCGTTTGTGATGCTTCAATATGGCCCTGCAAAAGCTCCCACTCGGGAGCTTTTTGTTTTGCGGGCTCTTGGAAAGCGCAGCAGCAAACCCAGCTTCCCCCTTGCGACTATGCGTCGTTTGTTGAAACATCGGCACGCGGGAAACCGCCTGACACCACGATAGGGATCGGCGAGGATCAGGGGGATCTTTCGCCTCAATCAGGAGAACAGGGATGACGAAGTCTTTCAGCTTCGGTCTTTTGACCGCGTCCATGCTGGCGCTGAGCGCGGGCGCCGCCTTTGCGGATTACGAACTCAATATTCTTCATATCAACGATTTCCATTCGCGCATCGAATCGATCAACAAGTTCGACTCCACCTGCTCGGCCGAAGAGGAAGGCAAGAATGAATGCTTCGGCGGTGCTGCCCGCCTGAAGACCGCGATCGACCAGCGCCGTCAGGCGCTATCCGGCAAGAACGTTCTCCTGCTGAATGCCGGCGACAATTTCCAGGGCTCGCTGTTCTACACGACCTACAAGGGCGCTGCCGAAGCCGAATTCCTGAACCTGATGAAGTTCGACGCCATGACCGTCGGCAACCATGAATTCGACGACAGCGAGGACGGGCTTGCGACCTTCCTCGACAAGGTGCAATTCCCCGTCGTGACGGCAAACGTCAAGGCAACGGCCGCCTCCAAGCTCGGCGACCGCATCAAGCCGTCGCTGGTGCTGAATGTTGGCGGCCAGAAGATCGGCATCGTCGGCGCCGTGACCAACGATACGGCGGAACTTTCCTCCCCCGGCCCGAACGTCACGATCGCTGATGACGTCCAGGCAATTACGTCAGCCGTTCAGGATCTGAAGGGCCAGGGCGTCAACAAGATCATCGCGCTCACTCATGTCGGTTATCCCCGCGATCTCGCTCTGATCGCCAAGATTCCGGACGTCGATGTCGTCGTCGGCGGCCACTCCCATAGCCTGCTCTCCAACACCGATCCGAAGGCAGAAGGCCCGTATCCGACGATGGTCGACAATCCCGGCGGCTACAAGGTGCCGGTCGTCCAGGCCGCCTCCTACAGCAAATATCTCGGCGATCTCACCGTCAATTTCGACGATAACGGCGTCGTCAAGGATGCCAAGGGCGATCCCATCCTGATCGATTCCACCTTCACGCCCGATCCGGCTGTCATTGCCCGCATCGCCGAACTGGCTAAACCGATCGAGGAACTGCGCAAGAAGGTCATCGGCAGCTCCGAAACCCCGATCGAGGGCGACCGCAAGGTCTGCCGCGTCAAGGAATGTTCGATGGGCAATCTGGTGGCGGACGCTATGCTCGATCGCACCAAGAACCAGGGCGTTACCATCGCCGTCCAGAACGGCGGCGGCCTGCGCGCCTCGATCGACGGCGGCGAGGTCACCCAGGGCGAGGTCATCACCGTCCTGCCTTTCCAGAACACGCTCGCAACGTTCGAGCTGACCGGTGCCGATGTCGTCAAGGCGCTCGAAAACGGCGTCAGCCAGATCGACCAGGGCGCCGGCCGCTTCCCGCAGGTCGCCGGCCTCAAATTTTCCTTCGATCAGTCCAAGCCTGTCGGCAGCCGCGTGACCGATGTCCAAGTGAAGGATGGCGACAACTTCGTTCCGATCGCTCCGGCCAAGAGCTATAAGATCGCCACCAACAACTTCATGCGCTCAGGCGGCGACGGCTACTCGATCTTCAAGGAAGGCCAGAACGCCTATGACTTCGGCCCGGATCTTGCCGATGTGACCGCCGGATATCTGGCCGCCCATTCGCCCTACAAGCCCTATACCGATGGCCGCGTCACAGAAATCGGTGCAACCGTAGCACAGGCGCCCGCTGCCGAACCGGCTGCTCCTGCGCCGTCAGCACGCGCACCGACAAGCGAAGTTGCTCCCGCTCCTGCGGCACCAGCCGCTCCCGCACCGGCCGCCGAGCCTGCCCCTGCCCCGGCCTCGCCGGCAGCACCCGCGCCTGCTGCGGAGCCGACACCGGCGCCGGCAGCTTCCGCCCCTGCCGCAACGACGCCTTCCACCCACGTCATCGCCGCTGGCGACACCTTCTGGGATCTCGCCGTGACCTTCTATGGCGACGGCACGTTATGGCGGAAGCTTTCGGAGGCCAACGGCAGCCCGAACCCGCGTCACCTGACGGTCGGCAAGGAGATCGAGGTCCCCGCCAAGTAAGACGATTTGTCCCGATGCCACTCGCCGGTCCGGGCTTTCCCGGGCCGGCTTTTCTTTCTATAGGGTGAACCACGATCTCCAAGCTGCGTATGAGCCGACGAGACAGAAGAGCGTTGGGGCCAGAATGACAGCAGATATTTCACTTCGCCCGGCAGACCATCCGGCCGTCAAGTCAGGCAAGGTCGGCGTCCTGCTGGTCAATCTCGGCACGCCCGATGGCACCGACTACACGTCGATGCGCCGCTATCTCCGGGAATTCCTGACCGATCGCCGCGTCATCGAATGGTCGCCGTGGAAGTGGTATCCGATCCTGTTCGGCATCGTGCTCAACACCCGCCCACAGAAGGTCGGCAAGGCCTACGAGCTGATCTGGAACAAGGAGAAGAACGAGAGTTACCTCCGCACCTACACCCGCAACCAGTCGGAGCGGATGGCCGAACGCCTGAGCGATCTTGATCACGTCAAGGTCGACTGGGCAATGCGCTACGGCACGCCGTCGATCGCCTCGCGCATCGAGGCGCTGAAGCAAGAGGGCTGCGATCGTATCGTTCTCTTCCCGCTCTATCCGCAATATGCGGCAGCAACGACCGCCACCGTCAACGACAAGGCCTTCCAGAAGCTGCTCTCGATGCGCTGGCAGCCGGCGCTACGCACCGTACCCGACTATCATGACGACGAGGCCTATATCGAGGCTCTCGCAAAGTCCGTCGAGAAGCATCTTGCGACGCTCGACTGGCAGCCGGAAATGCTGCTCGCCTCCTTCCACGGCATTCCGATGTCGTACTTCAAGCAGGGCGATCCCTACTACTGTCAGTGCCAGAAGACCGGCCGGCTGCTGCGCGAGCGGCTGGGGCTCACCAAGGAAAACTTCATGGTCACCTTCCAGTCCCGCTTCGGGCCCGAGGAATGGCTGCAGCCCTACACCGACAAGACGGTGGAAAGCCTCGCCAAGAACGGCATCAAGCGCATTGCCGTCATCAATCCCGGTTTCGTCTCCGACTGTCTGGAAACGCTGGAAGAGATCGCCGAACAGGCGGCCCATTCCTTCCACGAGAATGGCGGCGAGAAGTTCGCCCATATCCCCTGCCTCAACGACGGCGAGGACGGCATGAAGGTGCTGGAAAAGGTCGTTCGCCGCGAATTGCAGGGCTGGATCTGAGGGCCCTTCCCGGAAACGGCGCCCACCGGGTCTCCCGAAAAATCCTACGGACACCCAACCATTCATTCACTTGGAGGTTGTGCATCCGGAGGTCATTTCTTCCTCGCCAATAACATGCTAACTCACCACATCAGTGTATAGGCGCATGCGCCGTTGGGAGGGGTTTTTCATGCTGTTCGGCGGCTTCGACATTGTCGTAATCGTGCTGGTTATCTTCGTCATCCTGGTGCTCTTTGCCGGCATCAAGACCGTGCCGCAGGGCTATCGCTATACGATCGAGCGCTTCGGCCGTTATACCCGCACGCTGGAGCCTGGCCTTAATCTCATCACCCCCTTCATCGAGCGCGTCGGCGCCCGGTTGAACGTGATGGAGCAGGTGCTGAACGTCCCCACCCAGGAGGTGATCACCAAGGACAATGCCTCGGTTTCGGCCGATGCCGTCGCCTTCTATCAGGTGTTGAACGCCGCCCAATCCGCCTATCAGGTTGCCAACCTCGAAAACGCCATCCTCAATCTGACCATGACCAATATCCGCTCGGTCATGGGCTCGATGGATCTCGACGAACTGCTCTCCAACCGCGATGCGATCAACGACCGGCTGCTGCGCGTCGTTGACGAAGCCGTGCAGCCCTGGGGCATCAAGGTCACCCGCGTCGAAATCAAGGACATCCAGCCGCCGCGCGATCTCGTCGATGCGATGGCCCGGCAGATGAAGGCCGAGCGCGAGAAACGCGCCCAGGTGCTGGAGGCCGAAGGCTCGCGCAACGCGCAGATTCTCAGGGCCGAAGGCGCCAAGCAATCCGCCATCCTGCAGGCCGAAGGCCAGCGCGAGGCCGCCTTCCGCAATGCCGAAGCCCGCGAGCGCCTGGCCGAGGCCGAAGCCAAGGCGACGAAGATGGTTTCCGAAGCGATTGCCGCCGGCGACATTCAGGCGATCAACTATTTCGTCGCCCAGAAATACACCGAGGCACTGACCTCGATCGGTTCGGCATCCAATTCCAAGATCGTGCTGATGCCGATGGAAGCCTCTTCCATCCTGAGCTCGCTCGGCGGCATCGGCGCCATTGCCCGCGAAGTGTTCGGCGATGCCGGCAACGGTCCAACCCCTCCGCCGCTGCCACCGCGTCCCCGCCCCGCCCCGGTCCGGACGACGCCGCCGATCAATCCGCCGAACCCCAACCCCTTCAACCCTGATCCGGAGCGGTAAGCCATGCTGGCGAAGATCGTTGCCGAACTCGGTCCGTGGAGCTGGTGGGTCGCAGGCTTGGTGTTGCTCGCCGCCGAAATGATCGTGCCCGGCTTCTTCCTGGTCTGGATCGGCCTTGCCGCCCTGATTGTCGGAGCGCTGTCACTCATCTTCTGGGACAACGCCTTCTGGGTCTGGGAATTGCAGGCGATCCTTTTTGCGCTGCTCGCCGTCGCCACGACCTTCGCCGGTCGCCGGCTGACGCTGCGCAATTCGACGACCGACGAGCCCTTCCTCAATCAGCGCGGTGCGAGCCTCGTCGGCCGCACGGCGACGCTGCACGAGCCGATCCGCGAGGGCCGCGGCCGCATCCGCCTCGACGATACGCTATGGCAGGTGATGGGACCCGACCTGCCGGCGGGAACCCAGGTGAAGGTGGTGTCGAGCAACGGCCGCGACCTGACAGTCGAGCCCGTCTGATCAAATGACTCTGATCAGGCGACGCCGATCCGCAGCAGATCGTGGAAATGCACCAGCCCGACCGGCCTGTTGTCGTCGTCGATGACGATCAGCGCGCCGATGTGATGCTGGTTAAGTAGCGCCAGCGCGGCGGTCGCCAGCACCGTCGGCTTCACCGTCTTCGGCGTCTTGGTCATGATATCGTCGACGGCAAGCACGGCAAGATTGCGCGACAGATTGCGCGCCATATCGCCTTCGGTGACGATACCGCAGAGCCGCCCATCCTCATCGAGCACGCCGACGCAGCCGAAATGTTTGCGCGACAGCACCGTGACCGCCTCCGGCATCGGTGTGCCCTTGGCAACGAGCGGCAGCTTCTCACCGGTATGCATGATATCGGCGACATGCATCAGGCTCGCGCCGAGTTTTCCACCGGGATGGAAGACGTGGAAATCGGTGGCGGAAAAGCCCCGCGCTTCGAGCAGCGCCACTGCCAGCGCGTCGCCGATCGCAAGCTGCATAATAGCCGAGGTTGTAGGCGCCAAGCCGTGCGGGCAAGCTTCCGTTTCCTTTGGCAGCTTCAATACGATATCGGCAGCTAGGCCGAGGCTCGATTCCTCAGCATAGGTAATAGCGATCAGGGGAATGGAAAAGCGCCTCGAATAGGAGAGGATCGCCTTCAGTTCTTGCGCCTGCCCGCTCCAGGAAACGGCGATGATTGCATCACCTTGGCCGATCATGCCGAGATCGCCGTGATTAGCCTCGGCCGCATGCACGAAGAATGCGGGCGTGCCCGTTGAAGCAAGGGTTGCGGCAATCTTAACGCCGATGTGCCCGCTTTTACCGACTCCGGTGACGATGACACGCCCAGTGATGTCGCCTATGACTTCGACAGCGCGGGTGAAGGCACCGGCCAATCCATTATCGAAGGCCTGTTCGAGCGCTTCAAGACCGCGTCTTTCGATCTCTATCGTGCGTTTTGCCGATTCGAGCACGCTGTTTTCGACGAGGTTTATCGCTCTTCTGTTCATGAAAATGCGTTAGACCTTTTCACTTTCCAAGTCCACCCCGCACTCTTTCCGAAATGTGAATGGCGCCCGCCGTCGGCAACGAATGATTAACCACGAGGCTTTACCTTTGGGTAAGAACCGAAAGCATGTCAGGCGCGAATTGCATGGGCCAACCAAAACAGACGAGCAGTGTGACGCCGCTCCGCGCCATGAGCTGTGCCGTCTCTTTTGCTGCGTTCAGTTGCGTGCTTCTCGGCCAGACACCAGCCTTCGCTCAGTCCGTTTCCCAGCCGGCAACGACGGCAAACGGCCGCTCTGCCGCGTCCCAGGACAATCGCACGACGAACAATCCCGCCGCTTTCGACGCCGAGACGGACGACCCCGCCATTCCCGGGACAAACGGCACGACCGCGAGTGCGGACGATGCCCAACGGCCGGCCATACCGGACGCGCAAACCGGCGACGATATTACCGGCTCCATCCTCGACGAGGACATCCGCCGGCTGAACACCCGTGAAGCGCCGGTCGACGAGACGCTGCCGCGCCGCAGAGCTGCCGAAAGCGCCTCGACGGCGGAAACACCGGGGATTCCGATCGGCACTTTCGTGCTCCGCCCGAGCGTGACCCAAAGCATCAACACCGAGACCACCAAGGACGGGAATACCCGGCAGCAGCGCGCCTTCCTCGAAACCGATGCAGCCGCGACGCTGACCTCCGACTGGGGCCGGCACCAGCTGACCGTCACCTCGGAAGGCGCCTGGCAGAAGAATATCAGCGGCGAAGGAGAGGAGCAGCCTTCCCTGAAGATCAACGGCGACCTCAGGCTGGACCTTTCCAACGATACGGTCGCCCACCTCACCGCCGGTTATAATTTCTATCGGGAAGATACGGATGATCCCGACGCCATCGCCGACGCCACACAGCAGTCTGATGTACAGGAATTTACCGCCGGCGCGTCCGTCCAACACGATTTCGGTATCCTGCGCGGCACGACGGCACTGGCGCTGACCCGTTCGATCTATTCCGATGCCACGCTTTCGAACGGCACGACCGTGACCTTGAGCGACCGCGACCAGACGACGGGCACGCTGCGCGGCCGCGTCGGCTATGAACTGTCCCCCGCGCTCATCCCATTCATCGAAGCCACGATCGGCCGTACCCTCTATGACGAAACGCGCGACTCCGCCGGTTACGAACGTTCGGGCCATAGCTATGGCGCCAAAGCGGGCGTCGAGGTCGATCTTGGCGAAAAGCTGAAGGGCGAAGTCGGCGTCGGCTACGAGATGGCGAATTTCGAAGACAGCCGCCTATCCTCGATCGATACCGCGACACTCGATGCGAGCCTGCTCTGGTCGCCGATCCGCGGCACCGACGTCAATTTCGACCTGCAGACGAGCATCCAACCCTCGACCACGGCGGGCGAGAGCGGCTATGTCTCGCACGCGCTGACGACGACGGTCACCCACCAGCTGCGCGACAATCTGGTGGGCACAATGATCGGCGGCGTCATATGGCGCGATTATCCGACTGACAGCACCATCAACGACGAGCTCGTCTATACCGCGGCGACCGGCCTGACCTGGAACATCAACCGTTATCTCGATCTGACCAGCACGCTCGGCTACGAGCTGACCACTCGCAAGGACGGCGACGACTCGCAGCAATTCCGCGCCGGTGTCGGCCTCAAGCTGAAACGCTAGATCGCCGCGCATCCGGGAGGATACGCGGCGATCTGTCATTGCATGCTTTTTGGAAATCTTACCTCAGGCTGGCAAGCAATTCCTTGAAGCCGCCTTCAACGGTCGGGCGGATATCGGCGCGTTCAAGGGCGTAGGCGACATTCGCCAGAATGAAGCCGTCCTTGGCGCCGCAGTCATAGGTCGTGCCGCGGAAGTGATACCCAGCGAAATCCTGTTCTTTCAGCAGCTTCAGCATGCCGTCGGTGAGCTGGATCTCGTTGCCGGCGCCGCGTTCCTGGGTTTCGAGAATCCCGAAAATCTCCGGCTGCAGGATGTAGCGGCCGTTGATGAAGAAATTGGAAGGCGCCGTCCCCTTGGCGGGTTTTTCCACCATGCCGGTGATGCGGAAACCCTCGCCGATCGCCTCGCCGACGCCGACGATGCCGTATTTATGCGCTTGGTCGGGCGCACATTCCTCGACGGCGATGATATTACCGCCGCTCTGGCCGTAAAGATCGATCATGCCCTTCATGCAGCCCTGGTCGCCCTTCATGATCATATCCGGCAGCAGCAGCGCGAAGGGCTCGTCGCCGACGATCTCGCGCGCGCACCAGACAGCATGACCGAGGCCGAGCGGCTCCTGCTGGCGGGTGAAGCTCACTGTACCGGCCTTCGGCAGCTGCTGGGCGAGAAGGGTGATCTCAGCCTTCTTGGCTCGCTCGCGCAGTGTCTGCTCCAGCTCGAAATGAATATCGAAATAATCTTCGATGACGTGCTTGTTGCGTCCGGTGACGAAGACCAGATGTTCGATCCCTGCTTCGATCGCCTCATCGACGACATATTGAATGATCGGCTTGTCGACGACGGTCAACATTTCCTTCGGAACAGCCTTTGTTGCCGGCAGGAACCGCGTCCCCAACCCGGCCACCGGAAATACTGCTTTACGAACTTTGTTGTGTTGAGCCACACCGGCCTCCTGCTTCGACATATCGCTTTGGAAATAGGGCTTTTTACCCTTAACTAGTATAGAATTGCTACTGTTTTGCAATGGTGACCGCAGCCGATCACCATGGTAAAGAATTTGTTGACTCCGTTCCTGTAGTCTTGGTTCTGGCGCGGACATGATGCCTCGCTGTCCCGAAAACTGAAGATGACGGATACGACTGTCGATGACCCAGAATCACAAAAACTCCCTTCGTGGTCTTGCTCTCGCCCTCGTTGTCGCCGTCCAGGTTGGACTGGTCCCCGACAACGCGAGAGCTGATTCCCGGTTCCAGAAATGGATCGCGGATTTTTACCAAACAGCCGCTCAGAGTGGCATCAGTAAGGCAACCTATCAAAAGGCCTTTTCCGGGGTGACCGAGCCCGATCCCACCGTGCTCGAAAAAGCGGCCTATCAGCCGGAATTCACCTCGAAGATCTGGGACTACGTCGATTCGCGCGTCAATCCCTATACAGTGAAGATCGGCCGCGAGATGGCCGTCAAGCACGCAAGGACGCTCGCTGCGATCGAGCAGCGATTCGGCGTCGACAAGACCATTCTGCTCGCCATCTGGTCGATGGAATCGAATTACGGAGCGATCCTCGACAAGGATGACCGGCTGCACTACGTGCCGCGCGCGCTGGCAACGCTTGGCTATGCCGATCCGAGCCGCGCCAAGTTCGCCAAGAAGCAGCTGGTCGCCGCGCTGAAAATCCTGCAGAACGGCGACGTGCCGGCACGCGAGATGACCGGCTCCTGGGCCGGCGCCATGGGCCACACCCAGTTCATTCCGACAAGCTACCTGCTTTATGCCGTCGATGCCGACGGCAACGGCCATCGCGACATCTGGAACTCGGTGCCCGATGCGCTGGCGACCTCGGCCAATCTCCTGATGAAGAACGGCTGGGATACCGGCAAGACCTGGGGCTACGAGGTTGTCGTTCCCGCTGCAGCAGCCAAGCAGGTCGGCAAGACCCATACCCTCGCCCAATGGGCAGCCCTTGGCCTGACCCGCCCGAACGGCAAAGCCTTCCGCGAGAGCGGTACCAAGGCCGTGCTGAAGATGCCAGCCGGGTCCAGTGGCCCGGGTTTCCTGATGACCGCCAACTTCTTCACCATCAAGAACTACAATGCGTCGGACAGTTATGCACTTGCAGTCGGCCTGCTTGCCGATCAGATCGCCGGCTACGGCGGCATGCAGCAGCGCTGGCCGCGCCCGGATGGCGCCCTCGACATCACCGAGAAATTCGAGCTGCAGACTCGTCTGAAAACGCTCGGCTACTACAATGGCGAGGTCGACGGCAATTTCGGCTCGGGTTCGAAGGCGGCAATATCAGCGGTGCAGTCGCGCATCGGCATGCAGCCGGACGGAGAGCCCTCATTGCCGCTTCTGAACGCACTTCGTCGCTAGCACATCGGCCCGAATATTGAATCGATTTTCTCAAAGAATGATGCGTATATTCAAAGTGTTAGAGGGCCGTTTGTCTGGAAGAACTCACGGCGCTCCGGCCAAAACCAAGCTCTGATTGGAAGCGGCAGAACCGTGACCTACATAGTAGCGGGAGTGGACGCTGGCCTACCCCGCGTGCAAGATGCCGGCAGATGCGGAACTGCCCATGACGAAGAAAACAGATCGGACCTCAATCCGTTGGCTTGTGCTCGCCCTGGCGGCGGCTTCGCTATGCTTCGGCGCTGTCGCGCCGGTGCATATCGCCGAAGCTCAGGAGCAGCGCTACCAGCGCCGTTCGATCCTCGATTTCTTCCTCGGCCGACGCTACCTCGATGATAGTCCTCAGACTCCCGACGCACCGCAGCCGAGGCGTCAGCAGCGCAAGAAACCGCCCGCGCCGAAAGCCGTGGTCAATACCCGCACCGCGCCACCGCTTCGCGCGCCCGTGCAGGAGGAGCCGGCGGTGCAGAAGCTCGGCGATGCCAAGAAGATTCTGATCGTCGGCGATTTCATGGCCAGCGGCCTCGGCGACGGCCTGACCGCCGCCTTCGAGACCTCGCCGGGGGTCGTCGTCGAAGCCCGCGGCAATGTCTCATCGGGTCTCGTCCGCGACGATTATTACAATTGGCCGGAGCAGCTGCCGCCGATGATCGACGAGCTGAAGCCGGCAATGGTCGTCGTCATGATCGGCGCCAACGACCGCCAGCAGATGGTGACCGATACCGCCAAGGAGAAGTTCCGCACCGACGGCTGGTTTAGCGAATACCGGCACCGTGTTCTTTCTTTCGGCAAGGAGATCACCGACCGCAAGATTCCGCTGCTCTGGGTCGGCCTTCCCGCCTTCGAATCCGATCAGATGACGGCAGATGCCGTGCAGATGAACCAGCTTTACCGCAACCAGGTCGAAAGCATCGGCGGCGAATTTGTCGACATCTGGGATGGTTTCGTCGATGAAAACGGCAACTTCATCGTCACCGGCTCGGATGTGAACGGCCAGCAGGTGCGCCTGCGCACCTCCGATGGCATCAACCTGACGCAGGCCGGCCGACGCAAGCTTGCCTTTTATGTGGAAAAACCGGCGCGACGTCTTCTCGGCACGCAGGCAAGCCCCGATTTGGTCCGCCTCGACTCCAGCAGTCTCCCCGGTCTCGGCCTTCCCACCAATCCGGTCGAACATACCGTGCCGATCAGCCTCTCCGATCCTAATCTCGACGGCGGCGCCGAGCTTCTCGGAGCCCGGCCCCCGCCGATGGTTTTGACGCGGTCGCCGCGCGATCTCCTGGTCGAGCAGGGCGAAATGACGCCGCCCCCTCCCGGCCGCGTCGATGACTACCGCCTGCCGGCAGCCAAGACGCCGGCCGAAGTCTCGGTCAAATGAGAAGGCCGCGCAAGACGGCCTTCCCGTAGGGGCAAATGCCTTTCGAAACGACAAATGATGTGTTCATCGTGGACCGAATTGCCTCGCGGCAAGCAGTCGCATCAGCCTGTAATCCCAAAATTGGATTTGATTTTCGCAGGCGCGGCACCTGATAATAAACTCCGCCCGGAGAGGCGGAGTCTCTATCTTCACATCTCCATACGACGGGCCATCAATTCGGCAGAACGGTGGAGCCCATCAACGCCTCGTCGATGGCACGTGCCGCCTGGCGGCCTTCGCGGATCGCCCAGACCACCAGCGACTGGCCGCGGCGCACGTCGCCCGCTGTCCAGAACTTGTCGACCGAAGTCTTGTAGTCACGGTCGTTGGCGACGACATTGGTCGAGCCGCGCTTGTCGGTGTTGAGCGTCAGCTTTCCCTCGAGTTCCTTCAGCACGCTTGTCGTGAACGGGCCGCGGAAACCGATGGCGATGAAGGCGAGATCGGCGCGGATGACGAATTCCGTGCCCGGAACCGGCCGCCGGCGCTCGTCGACCTCGCAGCACTTGACCCCGGTCAGCACGCCGTCTTCGCCGACGAATTCGAGTGTCGCCACCTGGAATTCGCGCACGGCGCCCTCGGCCTGTGAGGAGGAGGTGCGCATCTTCGTCGCCCAGAAGGGCCAGACGGCAAGCTTGTCTTCCTTCTCAGGCGGCTGCGGCCGGATGTCGAGCTGAGTGACCTTGACGGCTCCCTGGCGGAACGCCGTGCCGACGCAGTCCGAAGCCGTATCGCCGCCGCCGACGACGACGATGTGTTTGGCGCCGGCAAGGATCGGATCCGACGGCCAGCCGACGCTGTCGATGTTCTCGCGCCCAACGCGGCGGTTCTGCTGAACCAGATAAGGCATCGCATCGTGCACACCGGCAAGGTCGGTACCCGGAATGCCGGCCTCGCGCGGCGTCTCGGAACCGCCGCAATAGAGGACGGCGTCGTGATCGGCGAGCAGTTGCTCGACCTTGATGTCGACGCCGACATTGGCGCCGCAATGGAAAGTGACGCCCTCGCCCTTCATCTGCTCAACGCGGCGGTCGATGAAGTTCTTCTCCATCTTGAAGTCGGGAATGCCATAACGCAGCAGGCCGCCCGGCTTGGTCTCGCGCTCATAGACATGCACCTCGTGGCCGGCCCGGCCGAGCTGCTGGGCAGCCGCCATGCCGGCCGGGCCTGAGCCGATCACCGCGACCTTCTTGCCGGTATGGACTGTTGCCGGCTGCGGCCGGATGAAGCCGAGCTCATAGGCCTTGTCGGCGATCGCCTGTTCGACCGTCTTGATGGCGACCGGCGCATCCTCGAGATTCAAGGTGCAGGCTTCCTCGCAGGGCGCCGGGCAGACGCGGCCGGTGAACTCCGGGAAGTTGTTGGTCGAATGCAGGTTCTGGATCGCCGCTTCCCAATTGTTGTTGTAGACGAGGTCGTTCCAGTCGGGGATCTGGTTGTGAACAGGGCAGCCCGTGGGGCCGTGACAATAGGGGATGCCACAGTCCATGCAGCGCGCAGCCTGTTTCTGCACTTCCGGGTCCGACATCGGGATCGTGAACTCGCGGAAATGGCGGATACGATCCGACGCCGGCTGGTACTTCGCCACTTGCCGGTCGATTTCCAGAAACCCTGTTACCTTACCCATATCTTCGTCCCTTACCCTCATGACCGCCTCACCGCAGCCAATCTGTCTATCGTCAGTCCCGGTATCCCGAGCGAGTTGCTTATCTTGACCGCCATAGATCATATCCCTTGCAAGACATCCGTGTGATCTGGCCGGCCTTCGCTGTCGGTGTCACACGGGTCATCGAGATATTCGCCATCCGTCACCTCAGTCAGCAGGTGACGGATGTCCTGGTGCAATCATTCCGCGGCGATGCCCATCCGGCTGCGTTCCATTTCCTCGAGCGCACGTCGGTATTCCACAGGCATGACCTTGCGGAACTTCGGGCGGTAGTCGGCCCAGCTGTCGAGGATCTGCTTGGCGCGGGTGGAGCCCGTATAGTGCAGATGGTTGGAGATCAGCTGGTAAAGGCGCTCCTCGTCATGGCGGGTCATGTCGCCCGAGACGTCGACGCGTCCCTTGTGCATGAGATCGCCGCCGTGATGATGCAGCTTCTCCAGCATGTCATCCTCCTCGGGCACCGGCTCGAGTTCGACCATGGCCATGTTGCAGCGGCTGGCGAAATCGCCGGTTTCGTCGAGCACATAGGCGACACCGCCGGACATGCCGGCCGCGAAGTTGCGGCCCGTGGCGCCGAGCACGACGACGACGCCGCCGGTCATGTATTCGCAGCCATGGTCGCCGACACCTTCGACGATTGCGATCGCACCCGAATTGCGCACGGCGAAACGTTCGCCCGCCACGCCGCGGAAATAGCATTCGCCCTCAGTCGCACCGTAAAGCACGGTGTTGCCGACGATGATCGAGTTTTCAGCGACGATCCGCGAATTCTCCGGCGGCCGGATGATGATCTTGCCGCCCGAAAGCCCCTTGCCGACATAGTCGTTGCCGTCGCCGATAAGGTTGAAAGTGACGCCGCGCGCCAGGAACGCGCCGAAGCTCTGGCCTGCCGTGCCGCGAAGCGTCACATTGATCGTGTCTTCCTTCAGCCCGCGGTGGCGATAACGCTTGGCGACCTCGCCGGAAAGCATCGCGCCCACCGAACGGTCGACGTTCTTGATGCCGACCTCGAAGGCAACGGGTGTCTTGGCGGTCAGTGCCGGCTGCGCCTGCTCGATCAGCACGCGGTCGAGAATATCGTCGATGGGGTGCTTCTGCCGGATCGTCCAGAAGGTCTCCTCCTTGGGGGCGTCGACCTTGTGGAAGATGCGGCTGAAGTCGAGGCCCTTGGTCTTCCAGTGCGACAGCATCTCGTCCTTCTCGAGCAGCTCCGAAGCGCCGATGATCTCGTCGAGCCGGGTGAACCCGAGCGAGGCGAGGATTTCGCGCACTTCATTGGCGACGAAGAAGAAGTAGTTGATGACGTGCTCTGGCGCGCCCTTGAAGCGCTTGCGAAGCACCGGATCCTGGGTCGCCACACCGACCGGACAGGTGTTGAGATGGCACTTGCGCATCATGATGCAGCCGGCCGCAATCAGCGGCGCGGTGGCGAAGCCGAACTCGTCGGCTCCGAGCAGCGCCCCGATGATCACGTCGCGGCCGGTCTTCAGACCGCCGTCCACCTGCAGCGCCACGCGCGACCGCAGGCCGTTCAGCACCAGCGTCTGCTGGGTTTCGGCAAGGCCGATCTCCCAGGGGCTGCCGGCATGTTTGAGCGAGGTCAGCGGCGACGCGCCCGTGCCGCCGTCGAAACCCGCGACGGTGATGTGGTCGGCGCGCGCCTTGGCGACACCGGCAGCAACGGTGCCGACGCCGACTTCCGAGACCAGCTTGACCGAGACATCCGAGGTCGGGTTGACGTTCTTCAGGTCGTAGATCAGCTGCGCCAGATCCTCGATCGAATAGATGTCGTGGTGCGGCGGCGGCGAAATCAGGCCGACACCCGGCGTCGAGTGGCGGGTCTTGGCAACCGTCGCATCGACCTTGTGACCCGGCAGCTGGCCGCCTTCGCCAGGCTTGGCGCCCTGCGCCACCTTGATCTGTAGCACGTCGGCATTGACGAGATATTCGGTGGTGACGCCAAAGCGGCCCGAGGCGATCTGCTTGATCGCCGAGCGTTCCGGGTTCATCGAACCGTCGGAAAGCGGCATATAGCGGTCGGATTCCTCGCCACCCTCGCCAGTGTTCGACTTGCCGCCGATCTGGTTCATGGCGATCGCCAGCGTCGTGTGCGCCTCGCGGGAGATCGAGCCGAAGGACATCGCCCCCGTCGAGAAACGCCTGACGATATCGGCCGCCGGCTCGACCTCATCGATCGAAACAGGCTTGCGGCCGAGCGCCTCGGCGCTCTTGACGCTGAAGAGCCCGCGGATCGTGTTCATCCGCAGCGCCGAGGCGTTCACCATTTCGGCGAATTCGCGGTAGCGGTCCTCGGCATTGCCGCGCACGGCATGCTGAAGGGCGGCGACCGCATCCGGCGTCCAGGCATGGCTTTCGCCGCGCATGCGGTAGGCATACTCGCCGCCGATGTCGAGTGTCGTCGCCAGCAGCGGATCCGTGCCGAAGGCCGCGTTGTGGCGGTCGACGGTCTCGGCAGCGATCGCCTCCAGGCCGATGCCTTCGATCATCGTCGCGGTGCCGAAGAAATACTTGTCGACCAGTTCCGACGACAGGCCGATCGCGTCGAAGATCTGCGCGCCGCAATAGGACTGATAGGTCGAGATGCCCATCTTCGACATGACCTTGAGGATGCCTTTGCCGACCGCCTTGATGTAGCGGTAGACGACCTCGGAAGCATCCACTTCCTTCGGGAATTCGCCCTTGGCATGCATGTCGAGCAGCGTGTCGAAGGCGAGATAGGGGTTGATCGCCTCGGCGCCGTAGCCGGCGAGCAGGCAGAAATGATGGACCTCGCGCGGCTCGCCGGTCTCGACGACGAGACCGACCGAAGTGCGAAGCCCCTTGCGGATCAGGTGATGGTGCACGGCAGCCGTCGCCAGCAGCGCCGGAATGGCGATTCTATCAGGCCCGATCTGACGGTCGGAGAGCACGATGATGTTGTAGCCACCCTTGACGGCGGCTTCCGCGCGCTCGCAGAGCCGGTCGAGCATTTCGGGCATGCCGGCCGCACCGCGCTCGATATCATAGGTGAAATCGAGCGTCTTGGTGTCGAAACGGTCTTCCGTATGCCCGATCGAGCGGATCTTTTCGAGATCGCCATTGGTCAGGATCGGCTGACGCACTTCGAGTCGCTTGGCGTTGGCCATGCCTTCGTGGTCGAGAATATTCGGCCGCGGGCCGATGAAGGAGACCAGGCTCATCACCAGCTCCTCGCGGATCGGGTCGATCGGCGGGTTCGTCACCTGCGCGAAGTTCTGCTTGAAATAGGTGTAGAGCAGCTTCGGCTTTTCCGACATCGCCGAGATCGGCGTGTCCGTGCCCATCGAGCCGATCGCCTCCTGCCCCGTCGTCGCCATCGGCGACATCAGGATGCGTGTATCTTCGAGCGTGTAGCCGAAGGCCTGCTGACGGTCGAGCAGCGACACGTCGCGGCGCAGCGCCCGCGGCTCCACCGGCTTCAGCTCTTCGAGGATCAACTGGGTGCGGCCGAGCCAGCTGCGATAAGGATGCGCCGTCGCAAGCTTCGACTTCACCTCGTCGTCGGAGATGATGCGGCCTTCTTCCATGTCGATCAGCAGCATCTTGCCCGGCTGCAGGCGCCACTTCTGGATGATCTTCTCCTCCGGAACCGGCAAGACCCCGGCTTCGGACGCCATGATGACACGATCGTCATCGGTGACGAGGTAGCGCGCCGGCCGCAGGCCGTTGCGGTCGAGCGTGGCGCCGATCTGCTTGCCGTCGGTGAAGGCAACGGCAGCCGGCCCGTCCCAGGGCTCCATCAATGCGGCGTGATACTCGTAGAAGGCCTTGCGTTCGGCGGCCATCGACTGGTTGCCGGCCCACGCCTCCGGGATCAGCATCATCACGGCATGCGCCATCGAATACCCGCCGCGCACCAGGAATTCGAGCGCATTGTCGAAACAGGCCGTGTCGGACTGGCCTTCATAGGAAATCGGCCAGAGCTTGGAGATATCCTCGCCGAACAGCGGCGAGGAGACCGAGGCCTGGCGCGCCGCCATCCAGTTGACGTTACCGCGCAACGTGTTGATTTCGCCGTTATGGGCGACCATGCGGTAGGGATGCGCGAGCTTCCACGACGGGAAGGTGTTCGTCGAGAAGCGCTGGTGCACCAGGGCGACCGCGCTTTCGAAACGCGGGTCTGTCAAGTCCTTGTAATAGGCGCCGACCTGATAGGCCAGGAACATGCCCTTGTAGACCACCGTCGCCGACGACAGCGACACCGGATAGAAATTGCTCTCTTCGCCGTCGAACTCATCATAGATGCGGTTGGAGATCACCTTGCGTAGCGTGAACAGCCGGCGCTCGAACTCGTCATTGTTTTCGGCATCCTCGCCGGCGCCGATGAAGACCTGCACGTGATGCGGCTCGGTGGCGGCAATCGCTGGCGCCTTGGAGAGCGAGGAATTATCGACCGGCACGTCACGAAACCCGATGAGGACCTGACCTTCCTCGGTGACGACGTCCTTGATCACCTTCTTGAAGTGCTCGATCTGCTTTTCATCGCGCGGCATGAAGATATGGCCGACGCCATATTCGCCGGCCGGCGGCAGGGTGATGCCCTGCGCGGCCATTTCCTCGCGGAAGAACTGGTCGGGGATCTGCACCAGGATGCCGGCGCCGTCGCCCATCAGCGGATCGGCGCCGACGGCGCCGCGATGCGTCAGGTTCTCGAGCATGAACAGGCCGTCCTTGACGATCTGGTGCGACTTCTCACCCTTCATATGCGCTACGAAGCCGACGCCGCAGGCGTCATGTTCGTTGCGCGGGTCGTAGAGGCCTTGTTTCTTCGGCAGGCCGGAGGCGGATTTGGACATATTGGCCGTAGCGCGCGCCTCGGCAGCAGCAAACCGGTCAAATTCCATGGATGGCGTCTTCGTCATCATCTTTCCTCCTGTCGAAGCCCGCGAGGCCGCGGGCGGCTTTTCGTCCTGTGCCGCAACCAGAATAGGTTCGGCGCACGACAGCGCTGTTGCATGGTGAAGATCGGCCGCAGACATCTGCTTATTAAGGAAAGCAAACCGTCGCGTTCCGCGCCTGCCATTCGCCTCCGCGCGCCGCCTGGGGCTTGACGCTTGGGAGAACTATAGCGTGAAAGCCCGTCGCTGCCAGGGTTTTCGGCGCCTCTTCGGCCACAAGGGCCAAAATAGGACAGCAACACTGTCCTAATTCATCAGTTCTATGCCAGAAACGATCTCGGTCCGCAAGAGCGCCCGTTTAAAAATCGTGATTTTGCGACGGAAGATTGCCAGATAAACCCCATAGGCGAAATAAAATTACGCATTTATGTCTCATTCTTTTTATTGATTGCGTAGTTCGATTTTCGTGATGTGTCAGGGGCGATAAACTTGATCCGGTGAAGCTTTGGCGTAAGGTCCGCTGCGAACCTCCCAGCACATCCACTCCCCACGGTCTCCGCCATGTTCTTTGCTTCCGATAACTGGGCCGGCGCCCACAGATCCATTGCCGAACGTCTGCTGGCGGAATCGGCCGGCTATGCTCCTGCCTATGGCGCCGGCGATCTCGACAAGAAGGTCGAAACCCGCTTCTGCGAGATCTTCGAACGTGAGGTTTCGGTTTTCTTCGTCGCCACCGGCACGGCCGCCAATTCCCTGTCGCTGGCAAGCGTCCAGCGCCCGGGCGGCATTACCTTCTGCCATACCGAGTCGCATGTGATCGAAGATGAATGCGGGGCGCCGGAATTCTTCTCCGGCTCCGCCAGGCTCATGGCGATCGACGGCGAAGCCGGCAAGATCGATCCGGCCGGGCTTTCCAAAAAAATCGCAAACTTTCCGGAGGACGCTCTCCGCCATGGCCGCGCCAGCGCCGTGACCATCACCCAGGCAACTGAAATCGGCACGGTCTATTCCCTGCCGGAGATCGGCGAAATCGCCGCCATATCGAGGAAGCGCAACCTGCCGCTTCACATGGATGGCGCCCGCTTCGCCAATGCACTGATTGCGCTCGGCGCAACCCCGGCCGAAATGACGTGGAAACGCGGCGTCGACATGCTCTCCTTCGGCGGCACCAAGAACGGCTGCTGGTGCGCGGAAGCGATCGTCTTCTTCAATCCGGAGCAGGCAAGGGAAATGCCCTTCATCCGCAAGCGCGCCGCTCAGCACTTCTCCAAGTCACGTTTCATCGCAGCCCAGTTCGACGCCTATTTCGAAAACGGCCTCTGGCTCGACCTCGCACGCCATTCGAACGCCATGGCCGACCGGCTGCGCGCCGGTATTGCCGCCAGCAGCGCCGGGCGTCTCGCCTGGCGGACCGCTTCCAACGAGGTCTTTGCCGTCATCAGCAAGAGCGCTGCGAAAACAGCAGGGGAAAAAGGTGCGAAATTTTATGAATGGCCGGTGCCTGCGGCAGCGCCGGAACTCGTTTCCGAAAGCGAGAACCTGATCCGCCTCGTTACCAGCTTCGCAACCACGGAAGCCGATGTGGATGGTTTCCTGAAGTGCCTGGCCGCCTGACCGCCTTGCGATGCCTGCCTCCGGCGGGCCTCTCGGCGACAGCCGTGGCTCACGCCGACTTCAGCCTTCTCACCCTCTGCAGAATATCATCCGAAAGGGCGGCGACCAGCGCCTGATCGGCCCCTTTGCGCGGCACCAGCACGAATTCCACATCTTCCAGCGCCGGCAGTTTTCCCGCAGCAATCTCTTTTAATCCAGACGGAGCCATGCTGCGCGGCTGCACCAAAACGCCCATGCCGGCCCGCGCCGCCGCCGTCAATCCGCTGAGGCTCCCACAGGTGCAGACGATCCGCCACGCCACACCGTTCCGCCCGAGCGCTTCCAGCGCGATCGCCCGCGTGACGCTCGGTGGTGGGAAGGCGATTAGCGGCAAAGGGCCGGAGGTAAGCACACGCTCGGGGTCGCGTGCCAGCCAGACGAGCGGCTCACGATAGACGAGTTTTCCACGGGCATCGCCGAGCCGGCGTTTGGCGAGCACCAGATCGATCTCGCCATTGTCCTGCATTTCATAGAGGACGCCGGATAGTGCCACCGTCAGTTCGAGATCGACGGAGGGATGCGACCGGACGAAATCCTCCAGCACCGCCGGCAGCTGGCTGGTGACGAAATCCTCCGACACCCCGAGCCGCAGGCTACCGCGCAGGCTGTGGCCCCGAAACAGCGATTGCACCTGACCTTCGATGGCGAGCATGCTGCGTGCATGCGACAACAGCGATTCGCCATCGCCGGTCAGGATGACCTTATGCGTATCGCGCGCCAGGAGCTTTCGGCCGAGTGCGGCCTCCAACCGCTGGATGTGCTGGCTGACCGTCGACTGGCCGAGGCCGAGCCTTTCTGCGGCGAGCGTAAAACTGCCCATCTGCTCGACGGCGACAAAGCTGCGCAATTGCGAAAGGTCCAGCATGGAAATCCAGTTTCTCGATAACTGTTATTCCTTGCATCCTGGATCACAATGGACGACAAAACAAGGACTGTTTATTACGCCGCGAGACCGCCATGCGCCGCTTTCTGCCCGATACCTTCACCATCCTGCTCGTCTGCACGGTCATCCTCGCCTCGCTGTTTCCGGCAAGCGGGACCTTCGCGGGCTATTTCGGCATCGCCACCGATCTTGCCATCGCGCTGTTATTCTTCCTGCATGGCGCCCGCCTCTCACGTGATGTCGTCATTGCGGGCCTGCTGCACTGGCGCCTGCATCTGGTCATTCTGTTGACCACCTTCGGCATCTTCCCGCTGCTCGGCCTCGGGCTCGGATTGATCCCCGACACGATCCTGCCGCAGCCGCTATATCTCGGCATCCTCTTCCTCTGCGTGCTGCCCTCGACGGTACAGTCGTCGATCGCCTTCACCTCGATGGCCGGCGGCAACGTGCCCGCCGCCATCTGCTCGGCCTCGGCCTCCAACATTTTCGGCATGTTCCTGACGCCGCTACTCGTCGGCCTACTATTTTCCATCGGCGGCCATGGCGGCTTCTCCTTCGACGCTTTGCAGCAGATCCTATTGCAGCTGCTTGCCCCCTTCATCGTCGGCCAGATCCTGCAGCCCTGGATCGGCGACTGGATTCGCGCCAAGAAAAAGGTCCTGATGCCTGTCGACCGCGGCTCGATCCTGATGGTCGTTTATCTCGCCTTCTCGACGGCGGTGGTCGAAGGTCTGTGGCATACCTTCTCGATCGCCGATATCGCCGTCGTCATCGTCGCCGATATGATCCTTCTGGGGATCGTGCTGGTGCTGACGATGTTCGGCAGCCGCAGGCTCGGCTTCAACAAGGCCGACGAGATCACCATCACTTTCTGCGGCTCGAAGAAAAGTCTTGCAAGCGGTGTGCCGATGGCAAACGTCATATTTTCAGGCCAGTCGATCGGCGCGATCGTGCTGCCGCTGATGCTCTTCCATCAGATCCAGCTGATGGTCTGCGCCGTCATCGCCCAAAAATACGCCGCCGCGGCGGCCCGCCGCGCAACGGAACAGCAGATGAAGGACGCCGCCAGCCCGGCCTGAGGCATCATAAAAAACGGCGCCCCGATCGGAGCGCCGTCCATTTTATCCATAAGGGATAACGATCAGCCGTTGATGACCTGCGCCTCGATGGCCTTCGGAGCCTCGACCGGCTCTGCAGCGATCGCAATCTTGCGGGGCTTCATGGCCTCGGGAATGTTGCGTAGAAGGTCGATATGCAGCAGGCCGTTCTTCAGCGAAGCGGCGGTCACCTCGACATGGTCGGCAAGCTGGAAGCGGCGCTCGAAGGCGCGCTTGGCAATGCCGCGGTAAAGGTATTCACCGCTTTCGGCAGGTTCCTCGGCCTTTTCACCCTTGACGGACAGCACATGGGCATGGGCTTCGATCGAAAGTTCGGTCTCGTCGAAACCGGCTACCGCCATGGTGATCCGATAGGTGTTTTCACCGGTGCGCTCGATATTATAGGGCGGATAGGTCTGGGCCTGCTCCGGCTGGGCGAGGCTGTCGAGCATGGTGAAGAGCCGGTCGAAACCGACGGTGGAACGATAAAGGGGAGAGAAGTCTACGTGACGCATGATGTCCTCCTGTGGAAGCGACGTGTTGCGATAAATGCCCCTGAAACCCCATCTTTGGCGGCCTCGGGACGGCTGCGCGGGCCCTCTTCGGCACCCGCTGAAAGGAGATGGTGATGGGATTTGACGAGTTCAAGACCCTCCCGAAATCGCGGGACCTGCCCCGTGAACCCCGCATGAACAGCCGGTTCGGCGCGCATTCACGCGCCTTAGCCTAAAGATCGCAGCGTCGGGTGAATCTGGTCCCGATGGCTGAAGTGCATCGTCCCTTCTTCTTCAGTCTTAAACTCGGCCGGCTGCGAGCACCCTCATGCTCCTGCCGGCCCTTTTCGCACCCACCGCGTTGCAGGGTCGCCGCTTTCCAAGCCGGATGGCATGCGTTATCCCTAACGCATCGTGCTTCCGAAAATCGGAATCGATTTTCGGAAGCACGATGCGTAGATTCAGGGAATTAGAACGTCCTTTGTGCGTCCGAAAGGATGCGCGGCGCTCTAATAGGCGAAGCAGTCACCAGCGGCGCATTGGCAAAGTCATGGAACAGGTTCTCTATTCGACGCTCGACAATCCCGCCCCGGAAAACCGCACGGAGGGGTTCTTCGAAACCTATGACGGCCACCGGCTGCGTTATGCCGTCTTCCGCGCCGGCGCCCAGGTAGCCAAGGGCACGGTCGTCATCCTGCACGGCCGCAATGAATATATCGAGAAATATTTCGAGACGATCCGCGACCTGACGGCGAGAGGTCTCTGGGTCGCCACCTTCGACATGCGCGGCCAGGGCGGTTCGGCGCGGCTCTTGAAGCGCCGTAACCACGGCCACATCCGCCGCTTCGTCGATTACGAACGTGATCTCGACACCTTCCTCGAAAAGGTGGTGCTGCCGGATACCCGCCTGCCCTTCTACCTGCTCGCCCATTCGACCGGCGGGCTGATCGCGCTCTCGGCCGCGCCTTATCTTACCACCCGTATCGATCGCATGGTGCTGTCGGCACCCTTCATCGGCCTGACCGGCCAGTTGGCCTCGCCCCGTGTCATCCGCACCCTGGCCGGCATGTTGACGGCAATCGGTCTTGGTTCCTTGCCGCTGACCTCGAAACTCAAAGAGCCGGATTTCCGCGATAATCCGTTGACTTCGGACGAAACCCGCTTCGAGCGGAATGTCGCGATGATGAAGGCCCATCCGGAGCTGACACTCGGGCCGCCGACGGCCCGCTGGCTGACCGAGGCTTTTCACACGATGGACCGGGTCACCTCGCCCTACCATCTCTTTTCGATCACCATCCCGACCATCATCATCGCTCCGACGCGTGACAGCGTCGTGCCCTACACCGCGCAGGAGCGCCTCTCGCGTTATTTCCGCGCCGGCCAGCTGGTGCCGATCAACGGCGCCCGTCACGAGATCTTCCAAGAACGGGATACCTATCGTGCGGCCGCCCTTGCCGCCTTCCATGCCTTCATTCCCGGCAGTGATGCCGAAGAAAACCAGGAGGTCGCCGCCCTCGGGACCTGAGCGGGATTAGCTAGCGCTGCAGCACGGCGATCGCCTGCTCGTAAACCGCCCGGCTGCCGGCGGCGATAATCGAGCCGCCGTTTTCCGGCCGTCCGCCATCCCATGTGGTGATGATGCCCCCCGCCCCCTCGATGACGGGAATGATGCCGCCGACGTCATAGGGCTTCAGGCTGTTTTCGACGACGAGATCGATATGGCCGGCGGCAAGCAGCGCATAGGCGTAGCAGTCGCAGCCGTAGCGGAAGAGCCGCACCTGGCCTTCGATCTCGCGGTATTTCTCCATCTCCTCGCCGGCGAAGAGATGCGGTGAAGTCGTGAACAGGATGGCGTTCGAAAGCGCGTCGCACTGGCGCGTCGCCAGCCGCCGTTCGCCCTCAGGCCCGCTATAGATCGAACCATTCTGGTCGGCGAAATAACGCTCGCCGGTAAAAGGCTGTTCGATCATGCCCATGATCGCCCGCCCTTCCTTCTGCAGGCCAATCAGCGTCCCCCACACCGGCAGGCCTGATATGAAGGCGCGCGTGCCGTCGATCGGATCGATCACCCAGATGTAATCGCGGTCGAGGCCGATATTGCCGTGCTCTTCGCCGAGAATGCCATGGTCGGGGAAATTCTCTTCGATCAGCGCCCGGATGGCGAGTTCGGCCGCCCGGTCGCCCTCCGTGACCGGATCGAAACCGGAGGAAAGCTTGTTGGTGACATCGAGGCCGGAGCGGAAACGCGGCAGCGTTTCGGCCCTGGCGGCCTCCGCCAGACGGTTGAAGAACGAGCGGTCAGGAAGCATGGTCGATCCGTTTGCTGGCGGGAGTAGTGCTGTCATATCGAAAAGTAGAAGGAATGCAAACGCGGGGCGTTCGGCGGGGGCTGCCCAAAGATATCGCAACGCAATATATTGCTTGACATTTGTGCAACGCAATAGTAGCGTCTTCCGTACAGTCTTCTGACTGTAAATACCCTCCTTGGGTGTTTCCTCCCTAGACTAGCCGCGCTTCGAGCGCGGTTTTTTTTGGCCGGAAAGACTGGCCGGAAAATCTTGGCGAAATCGACGGAGGCTATTCGGCGGCCAGCGCCCGATCGCCGGCGAATTTCTCGACGTAATCCGCCATCTGCTGCATGAAGCCCGTGACCGCGTCAGCGACCGCGGCGAAGTCGGCGCGTTTTTCCAGCGTCACCTCATCGACATAGATCGCCCGGTTCACTTCGATCTGCAGCGCATGCAGGCCGCGCGAGGGCCGGCCATAATGTTCGGTGATGAAGCCGCCGGCATAGGGCTTGTTGCGGATCGCCGCGAAGCCCATTTCCTCGAGGATAGCAATGGCGGCGCGCGAAAGTTCGGCCGAAGCGCTGGTGCCGTAGCGATCGCCGATGATGAAATCGGGCCGCGAGGTGCAGCCGGCGACGCGCACATTGCCGGGCATCGAGTGGCAGTCGATCAGCACGCCGAAGCCGAACTGCACGTGGGTGCGGGCGATCAGCCGGCGCAGCGCCGCATGATAGGGCTTGTAGACCGCTTCGACGCGGTCGAGCCCTTCCTGCACCGGCAGGCGCCGCGCATAAATCTCCATGTTCTCGGCGACGATACGCGGAATGGTGCCGAGCCCGCCGGCGACCCTCAGGGAATTGATATTGGCATAGGGCGGCAGCAGCCCGTCGAACATGCGCGGATCGAGTTCGTAGGGCTCGCGATTAACGTCGAGATAGGCGCGCGGAAAGTTGGCGGCCAGGAGCGGCGCACCGAGCGCGACGGCCGATCCGAACAGCTCGTCGACATAGTGATCCTCGGAACGGCGGATGGCGATGCCCTCGAGCCTGGACTGCGCGATAAATTCCGGTGGATAAATACGGCCGCTATGAGGGGAGTTGTAGACGAAGGGAATGGTCTGCGACACGGGCTCATGAACCTCAAAAAGCTCGTATTCGCGTATCTCCGGCACTTTCGGCCCTCTTTACCATGTCATGAACTGGCTGCTTTGCGCATGTTGCCAGTTGCCCGGCCCCAAGTCCATACTATGTAGGAGGGATGCGGCCGCGCACAGGCAATTCACCGGTTGTTTACCGGGTCAAGACTAGTGTAAACGCCGGGCAGCCCACCAAAACTTATTGATCAGCGGTCTGGATTGATGACTCAGAAGATACTTCTCGCAGAAGACGACAACGACATGCGCCGCTTCCTGGTGAAAGCGCTTGAAAAGGCCGGTTACAAGGTCCTTTCCTATGACAATGGCGCCAGCGCCTATGACCGGCTGCGCGAGGAGCCGTTTTCCCTGTTGCTGACCGATATCGTCATGCCCGAGATGGACGGCATCGAACTGGCGCGCCGCGCCACCGAACTCGACCCCGACCTGAAGGTGATGTTCATCACCGGTTTTGCTGCCGTGGCGCTGAACCCTGATTCGAAGGCGCCGAAGGATGCCAAGGTCCTTTCCAAGCCTTTCCACCTGCGTGATCTCGTCGACGAGGTCAACAAAATGCTTGCCGCGTAAGGCTTGCCGGGCGGCGTATCACAAAACTGAAAAAAGCCTATTGACGGCTCCGAAGGTTTTGTGATCTATGCGCCGCCATCGGATGGGCGTGTAGCTCAGCGGGAGAGCACTACGTTGACATCGTAGGGGTCACAGGTTCAATCCCTGTCACGCCCACCATCCGATCTCCCTGACATTGTTGACAGATCCCCGGCCCGGGGACTTCCGGCCTAATCTGAGCACGCGGGTTTTCAATTGGTCGCGGGATGACCCGTGCACATGGAAAATGGGGGGAGGCATGGCGCAAAGGACTGGGACACGTAAGGCAATATCCATCATCCTTGGCCTCGTGCTGGCAGGGGTTGGCCTGCTCGGTTTCGGCTATATGCTGTTTCATGCTGTCGAACCCGTCAGCATAAAGATCTGGCTGCTTCCGATCACGTTATTCGCGGCTGGATCAGCGATCCTCTGGGACGACTTCAAAAGTTCCTAGCCTCCTCAACGTCCGTGTGACGACGGAGTAGACCAAAATTAGTCACAGAACAGTGCCAAAGGGTGGCTATAAACGCATGGCCGATTCGCCGTCGCAGACAGATGGGGTTAGACAGACAATGAGACTTTTCGCACCGGCAGCCGCCCTTTTTTCCGCCGCCCTTGCCCTGCCGGCCTCCGCTGCACCGGCCTCCCCGCCTGAGACATTTCCGGGCGCGCCCGGCGTCATTACGCTTTCCGGCAAATGCGCCAAGCTTGTTGTCGCCAAGTTCGACGCCACCAAGGGCTGCAAGAACGAGCTTGCCAGTGTCACTCTGGCCAACGGCACGGTGACGTTCATCTTCACCTCGGATGGTAAGGCGCTCGGCTTCCAAGGCGACGGCAGCGGCATCAAGCCTGCCTCCAACGGCAATGCGCGTCTGCCGCTTACCCTCGTCACCACGGGTGTCGGCAACAAGATGACCGGGGAGGTCAAAGTCGCCGGCTTCTGCACTTTCGGCAATCCCTATGCCGGCAAGCCGATCGCCATCGAATGCACGGCCGAAAGCAAGGATTCCTCGTTCACCGGCAGCTTCCGCACCGGCGGCAAGCTGGTGAAAAAGGGCAAATAGTCCCTATCAGGCGCACCATGCGCCGCCGGCGGCCCCCGGCTTGCGCGCCAGCCCCTCATTGATCAACTGCGCGCCGAAAGAGCGCCCGTCGCGCGAGACGACTCGCGGCGCGCCCGAAGGCTCCGTCTTGCCCGCGGCATTCATGGTGAAGGGGCCGGCGTTCAGAAGCCCCAGCAGCCGGGACTTGGCGGCAAAGGCCACCCGGCGTTCGCCGTCACAACGTGCCTGGTCGACGACAGGGCTTGCCATATCGGCGATCACGATCTTCTCGCCCTTGTACCAGAAGACACCGCCATCCCCGACACAGTTGATATGTGCGCCCTGGCCGCAATAGCCGAAGGCGGCCGTCCCCGTTTCCGCCGCGGAAGAGGTCTGGGCCGGCACGGCTTTGACCGGCTGGATCGCCGGCGTCGGGATCGTCGCCGGCGGCAGCAGTTGCGATTGATTTACCGGCGGTGCTGCTTTCGGCGTGGGTGTGGCAAGCGCCACCTGCTTTGGCGGCACGTCTTTCCTGGCTAGAGGTTTCGGCTCCGCCGCTTCCCGCGCGATCGGCGCCGATTGCCGAGCAAGCATCGGCTGGATACTCTTCCAGTGGTCGTGCGCGACGATACCGCCGATCGCGGCGATGCCGATTACTGCCCAGGGCAGCAATCCGCCACCGCTGCTGCGCGTTTTGCTCTTTCCTCTCGCCGGCGCCTTGCGGCGGCCGCGTGTCGCTGTCTTGGCCATCTGTCCGATTCCCGTGAGGCCGCAATTATCGCCGCCCAATCCTTTCTGAAAGGTTGGCGCGGCGGCAGGACAATGCCGGGTTCACCGATCTTTGTCTCGAAAGACCTGCGAGCAGCAGAAGCGCATCGGCGAATCCATGCGCATCAGGGAAAAAAGCCGAACAAATCCAGCGCTCACACGTTAGCCAGCGAAAAATTCACACGTTATAGGAAAAATCCATGGATCTGATCCTCGCCGACATGATACCGGCGTCGCGTATCCACTACCCCGTCATCTTCGCCCGCCTGCTCGGCGCCATCGTCTTCGGCGGGCTGATCGGCTTCGAGCGTGAGGCACGCGACCGCCCGGCAGGCTTCCGCACTCATATTCTGATCAGTCTCGCAGCCGCCCTTTTCGCCATCATTTCGATCGAGGCAGTGCACATGCCGGGTTTTGCCGATGACGAGCAGGTGCGGATCGATCCGCTGCGTGTCATCGAAGCCGTGACCGCCGGCGTCGCCTTCCTTGCCGCCGGCATGATCGTCTTTGCCAGAGGCCGGGTGCACGGGCTGACGACGGGGGCCGGCATGTGGCTGTCCGGCGCGATCGGCCTTGCCATGGGTTTCGGTTACTGGCCTGTCGCCTTCATGACGACGCTAGGCGCCATCTGCGTGCTCTTCGCCTTCGGCAAGCTGGAGCAACGGTTCGGCTACAATTCCGCACGGCGCGCCGATCGGGATGACAACCAATAGAAAAAGAGAGGCCCGGCATATGCCGGGCGCCCGTATCGAGGTGACTGTCTGCTGGTCATTCCGAGCGTGTGGCCGGAGGATCGCTTTTCCCAGTCGGTGCAGTGCCGCCGATGGAGACCAGCGGCTTCGGGCGTTTGCCGATATCGATGCGCTCGTCCGCCGCCTCGCGTAAGGCCTGCCATTCGTTTTCGTGCCGGATAAAGATCTCGCGGGGCACAAAGTTGATCGTCATATTGTTTTTACCCTGTTTCAATTCTGCCGTCAGCGCGCCAAGCAGGCTTGCGGAATTCTGGTTATTTCTTGGCGTCTCGGCCTTTGATGTCGGGACCGCCCTTGGAAAGATCGGCACCGGTAACATGGGCCGGCACGTGAATGTCGTGATAGACGCCCGGTGTCAGCGTCAGGTCGACATGATGCGGCGGCAGCACCTGCGCCCTCTGCATGCGGTTCGGCTTCGCCCGCTTCATGCGGTCGGACGCCTCGGTGCGTTTGTCGGGAACATGGGTCGAAGTGTGCATCATCGGCCTCCTTTTTTAAGCTCAACCAGGGTCTAACGAGCAGGCGCCGGGATGGTTCCAAAAAAACACTTCATCTCAGCGCGGCCGCCGGCCTTGACTGGCTGGGGAAGTTTATTAACTAAGGCCTGTCCCGCAGCCTTCCAGACATCGGCTACGGGTAATTTGGTGCCGGGCCCCTCTGGCGAGAGTTTTTTACGGCGCTCTCGTGATGTCGGTACCGCCTGCAGCTTAGCCGGCGGATTTTTCATCGATGAACAAGCTCAACATGCCTGATCCGCATGCCCGTTGTGGCATGCCGCGTTTCCCCCTCTCCCTCTCCACCATGATTTGCGGGCGCGAGGTGCGGCCATGAACCAGCCCGCGACCCACCACTCCTCACTCAGCTATTTCCGCTGGGCCTTCATCGTCACTGCCCTCGGCCTCGTTCTCGGCGCCGTGCTCGGCTGGCAGACCACAGGCACGATCGGCGGCATGGCGACCGTCTTCTTCATCTGCACGGTGCTCGCGGTGCTGGAGATTTCGCTCTCCTTCGACAATGCCATCGTCAACGCCAACAAATTGAAGGAGATGACGCCGGTCTGGCAAAAGCGCTTCCTCACCTGGGGCATCATTATCGCCGTCTTCGGCATGCGCATTGTCTTCCCGCTGGCGATCGTTGCGATCGCGGCGCGGATCGGCCCCTGGGATGCGCTTGTCCTTGCCGCCCGTGAGCCGGAAGAATATGCCCGCATCATGAATGACGCGCATCTGCCGATCGCAGCCTTCGGCGGCACCTTCCTGATGATGGTCGGCCTCAGCTATTTCTTCGACAATGAGAAGAAAATCCATTGGCTCCGCGGCCTGGAAAAGGTGATGGCGCGCTCGGCCACCATCAGGGGCATCGAGATCGCTTTCGTTCTGGCGCTGATGCTGGCTTTCTCCTGGCTGATCGGTGGCGACGAGGCCAGCGTCTTCGTCCATTGCGCCATCTACGGGCTGCTCACCTTCCTCGCGGTCGAAGTGGTTGGTGAGTTGCTCGATGCCTCGCAACAGACGATGAGCGCTGCCGCCAAGGGCGGCCTCGGCGCCTTCATCTATCTCGAGGTGCTGGACGCCAGCTTCTCCTTCGACGGCGTCATCGGCGCCTTTGCGCTGACGCAGAACCTCTTCGTCATCGCCATCGGCCTCGGTATCGGCGCCATGTATGTGCGCTCGATGACGATCATGCTGGTGGAGAAGGGGACGCTTGCCGAATACCGCTATCTCGAGCACGGCGCCTTCTACGCCATCCTGATCCTATCGGTGATCATGTATGCCCAGACCCTTGTGCACATCCCCGAAGTCATCACCGGGCTCGGCGGGGCGACGCTGATCGGTCTGTCGCTCTGGTCGTCCATTCGCCACAACAAGCGCGAGCGGGTAGAAGATCACGGCTCCGGGCAGGAAGAGCTTCACGCCTGATGTCACAGGCTGCGGCGCCGCTTCAGCCAAAAATAAAGCCCGCGACCATCCGGTTGCGGGCTAATTCATTCATGCAAGGCTTGAAGTTTTAGCGGGAGAACTGGCCGAAGGAGCTGGGCTCGATGCCGAGTTCCCTCAGGTCGGCGGCGCGTGGCCGGCGGCCGGCTTCAACGGCGGCGCTGACAGCATTTGCGGCCCCAAGCACGGCAAATGCGCGACCAAAGAAACCCGTGCGGACTGAATTGCGGATGGCGGACATTGTCCATTTCCTCTTTTTTTGATTGACTGCTTGTAGATGGTATCGCGCGGATATCTCCACAATGCTCAGAAAATCACCTCAGCTATGCAGAAACAGGAGGCCGACGCATGTCTCCATGGCCGGCCTCGAGGGAGGGGTATGTCGTGGTCTTTTTCTTGGTTCTAGTCTTCGTTTGCAGCCAGCTGCGACAGCACTTGGCCCCTGCCGCGAATCCGCAGGATCAGCGGGATGAGAAAGGCAGCCGCCGCCACGATGAGCAGGCCCGCCGCGATCGGCGACATCACCAGCGTCGTGACATCGCCCTGGCTGATCGCCAGCGCCCGGCGGAGCTGCTGCTCGGCAAGCGGCCCAAGGATCAGGCCGACGACCGCAGGCGCGATCGGATAACCGAAGAGCCGCATCAGATAGCCGAGCAGGCCGAAGGCGAGCAGCATGCCGAGTTCGAACACGGATGGATTGGCACCGATCGTTCCAAGCGTCGCAAACAGCAGGATGCCCGCATAAAGCCACGGCTTCGGGATCGTCAGCAGTTTTACCCAGAGCCCGATCATCGGCAGGTTCAAGACCAGCAGCATTGCGTTGGCGATGAGCAGGCTGGCGATCAGACCCCAGACGAGCTGCGGATTGGTGGCAAACAGCAGCGGCCCCGGCTGCAAGCCATATTGCTGGAAGCCGGCAAGCATGATGGCCGCGGTTGCCGTCGTCGGCAGGCCGAGTGTCAGAAGCGGCACCAGCGTGCCGGCGGCCGACGCGTTATTGGCCGCCTCAGGACCGGCCACGCCTTCGATCGCGCCGTGGCCGAACTCCTCCGGGTTCTTGGCCAGCCGCTTTTCGGTGGCATAGGAGAGGAACGTGCCGATCTCGGCGCCGCCTGCCGGCATGGCGCCGATCGGGAAACCGATCAGCGTGCCGCGCAGCCATGGCTTCCACGAACGTGACCAGTCCTGCGCCGTCATCCAGAGCGAACCCTTGACCGCCTCGACCTTCTCCGCGATCCGGTTGCCCTGCGCGGCAATATAAAGCGTCTCGCCGATCGCAAACATCGCCACCGCAAGCGTCGTCACCTCGACACCGTCGAGCAGGTCGGGGATGCCGAAGGACAGTCGCGCCTGCCCCGTCTGCTGGTCGATGCCGACCATGGCGAGCGCGAAACCGATGAACAGCGACGTCAACCCTCTCAATGCCGAATCGCCGAAGGCCGACGAGACGGTGACGAAGGCAAGCACCATCAGCGCGAAATATTCGCGCGGCCCGAAGACCAGCGCCAGCTTGACGATATAGGGAGCGATGAAGGCGAGCCCGAGCGTGGCGATCAGGCCGGCGACGAAGGAGCCGATCGCCGCGGTCGCCAGCGCCGGCCCGCCACGCCCGGCGCGCGCCATCTTGTTGCCCTCGAGCGCAGTGACGATCGAGGCGCTTTCACCCGGTGTATTGAGCAGGATCGAGGTTGTCGAACCGCCATACATGCCGCCGTAATAGATGCCGGCGAACATGATCAGCGAGCCGCCGGGATCGAGTTTGTAGGTGACGGGCAACAGCAGCGCCACGGTGAGTGCCGGGCCGATGCCGGGAAGGACGCCGACGGCGGTGCCGAGTGTCACGCCAACTAGCGCATAAATCAGGTTCATCGGCTGCATCGCAACCAGGATACCCTGCCATAGGAATTCGAATGTGCTCATCTTGGTGTCCCAATCGGCGTTCCCGACCATGCGATTTCAGGGTCAGGCGCCGCGCAAAATCAAAAGAGCTGACAGCGCGTCCCGCGCGGTCAGAAGAACAGATGCTCGAGTGGGCCGGCCGGCAGCGTCAGCTGTAGGAGCTGCGAGAAGATCGCCCAGACGACGAAGCTGAGGACGATGCCGAGCGGCAGCGAGATCCAGAGCTTGCGTTTGCCGAAGCCGCGTGCCGTCAGCGCGAAGAGGACGCCGGTTGCAATCGAGAAGCCGGCGACGCGCAGAAGCAGCATCTGGCCGGCCAGACCGGCGACGATCCAGATGACCGGCGCCACTTCCTGCTGCTCGCGTTCCGGAAAATCGCCGCGCCAGGCTTCGAAAGCGGTCCAGATCCCGAGACAGAAGAGGCCGAACGCCACCACTTCGGGCACCGTCGCCGGGCCGATGCGGTCGTATTGTGCGATCGTTTTCAGATGTGAGGCATCCCAGGCCATCACGCCGGCGACGACGAAGAGGAAAACGGCAATGATGAACGCCGCCCAATCAGGGCGGCGTGTCGTTGCCGAGGAGGTGTTATCCTCGCTCATTGAACAAGTCCGATATCTTTGAGAATGCCTTCAGTGGCAGAGACATCCTTTTCCAGCTGCGCCTTGAAGGCGTCGCCAGACAGATAGGTGTCGGCCCAGCCCTTGGTCTTCAGAGTTTCCTGCCAGGTGGCGGAGCTATGCAGCTTCTCGAAATCGGCGGTGACGCTTGCCACCTGCTCCGGCGAAAGGCCGGGGGCCGCGGCAACCATGCGCCAGTTCTGGATGGTGACGTCGGTGCCGGCTTCCTTCAGCGTCGGGGCATCGACGCCGTCGATGCGCTTGTCGCTGGATACGGCGAGAAGACGAAGCGTGCCGGATTTCACCTGCGATTCGAACTCGCTGTAGCTCGAGACGCCGGCCGTGACCTGGCCGCCGAGAATGGCGGCAAGCGCTTCACCGCCGCCGGAGAAGGCGACATAGTTGATCTTCGTGGGGTCGACGCCGGAGGCCTTGGCAATCAGGCCGACGGTGATGTGGTCGGTACCACCGGCCGAACCGCCACCCCATGAAACCGCGCCCGGATCCTTCTTCAGCGCCGCAACCAGATCGGCCATGGTCTTGATCTCGGACGCAGCAGGAACGACGACGGCTTCATATTCACCGGTCAGACGGGCGATCGGCGTGACGTCCTTGAGCGTCACCGGCGACTTGTTGGTGAGGATCGCCCCGACCATGACATAGCCGCCGACGATCAACGAGTTCGGATTGCCGGCAGCCTGGCTGGCAAACTGTGCCAGGCCGATGGTGCCGCCGGCGCCAGGCACGTTCTGGACCTGCACGTTGCCGGAGATCTTCTCCTGCTGCAATGCGGTCTGCAGCGAACGGGCCGTCTGGTCCCAGCCGCCGCCGGGCGCCGCAGGCGCGATGATGGTGTAGTCGGCGGCATAGGCTGGCAGCGCGATGGTCGCTGCAAGAAGAGTTGCGATGAAAGTGTGCTTCACGATGTGTCCTCCGTGGGCGGCTGAGCAAACCGCCTGTTATTCTCAAGGGAATCGGAAGGAATGGCCGGCCAGCGGACGCAGGTCCTAAATGACGAGCAGAATACCTCCCAAGGCTTCAGCTCTCCGCCTCCACGGAGAAGAAGTAGCCAAAGCCACCACAACAAGCTGTCATTTAGCTGACATCGGCGAGATATCCAGGAGAAGAGGCCACTTTTTTGCCGTAATTGGTAGCTGCCGGCCCGAATCCCGGCTCCCAAATGCGGACCGGCTCAAGCTGGCGACTTCACTGCGCCCGCAGAACCTCGTTCCAGTGCGCAATCAGCCGCGCCCGTTTCACCTGGTCGAGATAGACCATCAGCCCGGGGCTGACCGGCACTGGCCGAAGTTGGGCGCCGAGCAGTTCCTGCAGCGTATTGGCGGTATTCTCTCCCGCCACCTCTGGGCTGACGGCCGGGATCTGCAGCTCGCGCGCCATGATCGTCTGCCCCTCCCTCGACATGAAGAAGGTGAGATAGCGCCGGCCGAGCTCCGGTTCGGCGGCGGCCTGCGGCACCAGGCCGATGCGCGACATCACCACGGTATAGTCCTTCGGCAGCACGATGCCGACATGCGGATAGCGCGAGGCCCAATCGGCCGCATAGGAGCCGAGAATATTGTAGCCGAGCACGAAGCGCCCATCGGCAACACGCTCGAGGATCGCCGAACTCGTCGAATAGAGCTTGACGCCGGCCGCCCCCATCGCGCCGATCACCGACCAGATGTCGCCGAACTGCTCCTGGTCGCGGGCCATGAACAGAAAACCGACGCCGGAGCGCTCGATATCGTAGGTGCCGATCCGCCCATAGACATCATTGCCCTTGCGCTTCAGGTAATCGACGAATTCCGCCCGCGAGCTCGGAACCGGCTCATGCGCAAAACTCGGCTTATGGTAGACGAACACCGCCGGCTCAAAGGTCAGCGCATAGGCGGTGTTGCGCCAGTTTGCCCATTTCGGCCATGCAGCGCTCATCGGCAGATTGCTGACCTGCGCATATCCGTCATTGGACAGCTTCACCTGCAGGTCCATCGCCGAGGAAAAGGCGAAATCCGCCGTCTTCTTGCCGGCATCCGTCTCCCTGACGATCCGATCGTAGATATCACCGGTCAGCATGTCCTCGTATTTGACCGCAACGTCGGGATTGGCGTCCTGGAAACCCCGAATCATCGGCTGCGCCAACGGCTCGTCGAGCGAGGAATAAACCGTCAGCACCGGCGCATCGGCCTTGCCCGATTTCGCCGCATAGAAGGCCTGATCGGCCAGCGCAAAGCCCGGCCAGAACGCCAGCAGCAAGACGTAAACTCTCCACATGCCCCAACAATGCCTGAGGGCGCCGGGAGGAGCAAGGGCGGTGGACCTAGGCGACGACCCATTCCATCAGCGCATTTTGTGCATGCAGCAGAAAAGCCTTGGCGGCGCGGCATTGGCAGCGCGGATGCTCCATCGCTTCGGCCGTCACCTCCTCGCCGCGTCTAACCGGCGGGCATGGCAGGAAGATCGCATCCTTGCACAACCGATCGAGAATATCGGTACCGATCCGGTAGCCGGCGAGCACGTCTCCGGCCACGTCACCCGGCCACGAATCGGTGATGACCACGTCGGCATCCGATAGCTCGCCCATATCGGTGCTCACGCGAAAACGCTTGTTGAGCAGCGCGGCATTCCTTATGTGCCAGCGTTCGGGGTAGACCTGCACCACCTCGATCGGCAATGCGATCGACGCTTCGGCCCAGGAGCGCAGGATATTTGCATCCGCCGCCAAGCCAACGACCTTCAACCCCTCGATCGAGCCACGCCGGCTCTCGATATAGGCAAGGTCGCCGAGCGTCTCGCAAGGATGGTTGGAGCGTGTGCGCGCATTAATGACAGACACGGGCGCGGCTGCCGCCACCGCCTTCAATGTCGCAAGCTCTTTCGTGCGGATCACCAGCATGTCGAACCAGTTGCCGAGATAACCGCCAAGATCGCCGGTCTCCTCTCTGACATTGAAACCGATCGGCACCTGCACGCAGAGACCGCCCATCGCCTGGATGCCGAGATCGAAGGCACTCGTATTGCGCCAGCCGCCGTCGTCGGCAATCAACCCGACGCGTTTGCCCGCAAGGCTCTGCGGCATGGTGCGCTCATGCCAGGCTTTGGCGAGCACACCGGCACGAGCGATAATCGATCGAAGTCCGGCCTCCGGAAGATCATGAAACTCCAGAAAATTCCCGGCCGAACCTGCCATCCAAAATCTCCGCCGCTAGGAAACGTCGCCACAATAACCGGCGCCGGCCTCACGGCAACCGCGAATCACATTCCTTCCGGTGTTGGATAATCGTCCTCCCGGCCGCGCCCCTGAGCCTGCTTACGCGTCAAACTCATCGACGGCCAATTTTATAGTGTCGATCCCGAAGCATCCATCAAAGCAAATCGCGCCACCGCCTCCGATTAGAATCGTCTTTTTTATCACAAAGGATTAGAGCTGGATGCCATCCTTCACCCATTCAGAGTATTGATGAAGAGCGGCGACGCTATATGGTCGCGCTGCCGCGTCGAACCGTCGAATCCGCCCGAATTTCTATTCAGGGGGCGACTCTGCACGACAAAAACTCTATAAAAAACTGGGCTAAACTGGGAAGATCCATGGGAGGGGTCATGGAACGCCGACTGAGCGCTATTCTTGCTGCAGACGTCGTCGGCTACAGCCGACTGATGGGCATCGATGAATCCGGCACGCTGCAGGCGCTGAACCGCCATCGTTGTGAACTGGTCGACGTTCGTATTTCAGACTATAAGGGCCGCATCGTCAAACTCACCGGCGACGGCATCCTTGCCGAATTCCAGAGCGTGGTGAATGCGGTCGCCTGCGCCGCCGAAATCCAGCGCAGCATGGCCGCCCGCAACGAGAACGTGCCCCAGGATGAGCGCGTCGAATTCCGCATCGGCATCAATCTGGGCGACGTCGTGGTCGAGAACGGCGATATCTTCGGAGACGGCGTTAATCTTGCCGCCAGACTTGAGCGTATCGCAGCACCAGGCGGCATTGCCGTGTCGGCCTCGGTGCGCGATCAGGTCGGCTCCCGCCTCAATCTCGGTTTCGATTTCATCGGCGAGCATATGCTGAAGAACATCCGGCAGCCCGTGCAGGTCTATACCGTCTCCCTGACGCCGCCCTCCTCGGCGAAATTGGTCGCGCAGAACCGCAATACCTGCTTCATCGCGGTACTGCCCTTCACCAATATGAGCGGCGATGCCGACCAGGACTATTTCTCCGACGGCATCACCGAAGACATCATCACCGATCTCTCCAAGATCTCCAGCCTGCACGTCGTGCCGCGCAATACCATCTTCACCTACAAGGGCATATCGGTGAAGGTGAAGCGGCTTGCCCAGGAATTGGGCGTGCGCTACGTGCTCGAGGGAAGCGTGCGCATCTTCGGCAATCGCGTGCGCATTTCCGGCCAACTGATCGACACCGCCAATGGCGATCATCTCTGGGCCGAGCGTTATGACCGCGACCTGACCGACATCTTCGCCATCCAGGACGAGATCACCCATGCGATCGTCGGCCAGTTGAAGGTGCGCCTGCTGCCGGAAGAAAAGAAGGCGATCGCCAATGAGCCGACCGCCAATGTCGAGGCTTATACCTATTATCTCCGGGGCCGCCAGCTTTCCCACACCTGGACCAAATCCTATCTGCAGCTTGCAAGGCGCATGTTCTGCAAGGCCGTCGAACTCGACCCGGACTATGCCCGCGCCTATGCCGGTATCGCCGATTGCGACGCGGCGATCCGCGACTGGGCCCCTGACGACGTGCCGCTGAGGCGCATCCTCGACATGAGCGCCCGCGCGCTTGCGCTTGATCCCGACCTTCCCGAGGCCCACGCCTCTCACGGTCTCGCCCTGCATCAGAGCGGTTACGACGACAGGGCGGCGGCGGCCTTCGAACGTGCCCTGGCGCTCGACCCGAACCTCTTCGAGGCGAATTTCCATTATGCCCGGTTCTTCTTCATGCACGGCAACTTTGCCGAATCGGTTCAATATTTCACCCGCGCCGCTGCGATCCGCCCCGACGACTATGTCTCGCCGATCCACCTGATGTCCGCCTACCGCTCGCTCGGCCGAGTGTTGGATACGGAAAATTGGGCGCGTCTCGGCTTGCTGCGCGCCGAACGCGCGCTGAACCTCAATCCGGAAAATTCCGGCCCAGCCCATCGCGGCGCGTTGGCGCTTGCGCATATGGGTGATGTCAGCAGGGCGCGCGACTGGGCCGCCCGCGCCATCGCCATCGATCCCGACGACATCGTCGCGCAGTATAATCTCGCCTGCGTCTATTCCGTCCTTGGCGATGCCGACCAGGCGATCGATCTGCTTGAGAGGCTGCTGCCGCACAGCTCCGTCTACCATATCAAATGGTTCAACAATGATTCCGATCTCGACAACATTCGCGACGATCCCCGCTTCCAGAGACTGCTGGCCGCCGCAATGATGCAGCGCGAACGGATCGAAAGGACCGGCAGCTGAAATCCGCTTCCCCCATGCATTCACCCAACTTCGAAAATCGCTGTGACATCGCTCCGCCACCTCTGTAATCTCCGCTGAAAACAGAGGGACATCCGTGCGCATCCTGCTCACCGAAGACAATATCGCGCTGGCCGACGGCCTGTCGGCGATCTTGCGTGGCACGGGTCATGCCGTCGATGTCGTCCATGACGGCGCATCCGCCAATGCGGTCATCGCCGCGGAAAATTTCGATCTGGTCATTCTCGACCTCAACCTGCCCGAGATGGACGGGCTCGACGTGCTGCGCGCCATGCGCGCCCGGCAGAACCAGGCGGCCGTCCTCATCCTGACGGCGCGCGGCACACCCGAAGAACGGGTGAAGGGCCTCGATCTCGGCGCCGACGACTATCTGATCAAACCCTTCGACATATCAGAATTCGAGGCCCGCGTGCGTGTGCTGCTGCGCCGCCAGGCCGGCTTGCGCTCGGCGACCGTCAGCTTCGGCGGCATCTCCTTCGATCTCAATTCCCGGGCCTTTTCGGCAGGCGCCACGCCGCTTGATATTCCCGCCCGCGAGCTTGGGCTGCTCGAAATTCTTTTCATGCGGGCCGGCAAGGTTGTCGCCAAGGAAGCGATCATCCAGTCGCTGACGGCCTTCGACGACGACATTTCGGCAAACGCCATCGAGCAATATGTCAGCCGCTTGAGGAAACGCCTCTCGCCGCACGGCCTGACGGTCAAGACCGCCCGCGGCATCGGCTATTATCTCGACAAGCTCCCCGAGGCCTCATGAAAACCGCCTATTCCCTCAGGCGCCGGCTGCTCTTCTGGCTGCTTGTCTCCACCGCCGTCATCGGCACGCTGGCGCTTGCCGATACCTATCGCGAGGCGGTCCAGACCTCGAACATCGTCTCCGACCGCGTGCTCGCCGGCTCGGCGCTGGCGATCGCCGAACGCGTCGTCGTCGCCGAGGACGGCACGCTGCAGGTCGATATCCCCTATGTCGCGCTTGAAATGCTGACCTCGGCCGCGCAGGACCGCGTCTTCTACCGCGTCGACGGCCCGCCGGGTAAATTCATCACGGGCTACCAGTCGCTGCCCGTTCTCAACAAGACTCCGGCCAATGCCGCAGCCTTCGCCGACGACAGTTTCCGCGGCGAGCCGATCCGCGTCGCCACACTCGAACGCTCCGCTTCGACGGGCATCCGCTCCGTGCCCTTCGTGGTGACGGTCGCCGAAACCACCATCGGCCGCCGGCAACTGGCGCAAGCAATCCTCGTTCGCTCGGCACTGCGCCTCGCCTTCATGATCGCCGGTGCGGCCGTGATCGTCTGGATCTCGGTCACGGTGGCGCTGCGCCCGCTGTATAAGCTCGGCGACGCCATCGGCGAACGCAGCCCCGATGATCTGCATCCGATCGAGCAGACTGTGCCGAGCGAGGTCGAGCCGCTGGTCGATACGGTGAATGGCTTCATGGTCCGCCTGCAATCGGCGCTCGATGCGCTGCGCCATTTCACCGGCAATGCCAGCCATCAGTTGCGCACGCCGCTGGCGATCATCCGCACTCAGCTCGCGCTTTCCGCCCGCGCCGGATCGCTTGCGGAGGGCCAGGCGGCAGCGCTGAAGGGGGATCAGGCCGTGGCGCATGCCGAGCGCATCCTTGCCCAGCTTCTGCTGATGGCAAAGATCGACGCCGCCACCGCCAAGGAAGCGCTGACTGCCTCAGCCATTGATCTCGCCGCCATCGCCCAGGAAATCACCGGCGAGCAGATCCCGACGGCTGCCGTTGCCGGCATCGACCTCGGCTTCGAGGGCGAGAGCCCGGCGATGATCCGCGCCGAGCCGCTGCTGATCGGCGAAATGCTGCGCAACCTTGCCGGCAATGCCATTGCCTATGCCGGCAAAGGGGCTGAGGTCACCGTCCGCATCATCGCGGCAGCGGAGACGATCCGCCTCGAAGTCGAGGACAACGGCCCCGGCATTCCACGCCACAAGCTGGAGGCGGTGCGCGGGCGTTTTTCGCGCGGCAATGACACAGGTGCGCCGGGCGCCGGCCTCGGCCTGCCGATCGTTGAGGAAATCGCCAATCTTTTCAACGCCAACCTGACGCTGGAGCCAGGCCCGGACGGCAGGGGTCTGAAGGCGGCCGTCACCTTCGCCAAGGCGGCGTAAAAGCTTTCGGCCCCTACATCGCCGTGTGTCTTTTCAGACGCGCTAAGGACGCTGTAGCACTTTGAATCGCTGCATAATTGCTTAAGTCGATTCCGATTTAGGGAGAATTATGCCGGTGACCTTTCCAGCTTGCTTTCTTTCGCTGCATTGCACACACTGATTTTGGGAACAGCAAGCCGCACGACGATGCGCGCCGGAAAAAAGTAAAATATGTCGATCAAAGCCAGCATCTATCATCTGACGCATTATACCTATGACAAGCCGATCCGCCTCGGCCCACAGATCATCCGGCTGAAACCTGCCTCGCATTCGAAGACACGGGTGCTCAGTCACTCGCTGAAGGTCACGCCCGCCAACCATTTCGTCAACCTGCAGCAGGACCCCTACGGCAATTACCTTGCCCGCTACGTCTTCCCGGATCCGGTGACGGAGTTCAAGATCGAGGTCGATCTGGTCGCCGACATGACGGTCTATAATCCCTTCGACTTCTTCGTCGAGGAGGAGGCGACCAAATGGCCGTTCGGCTATCCGGAAACGATCCAGGAAGATCTGTCGATCTACATGACGCCGGAACCGGCCGGCCCGCGGCTGAAGGCGCTGTTGCCGACGCTCGACTGGTCACCCGGCCAGCCAACGGTCGATATGATCGTCGGCCTGAATGCCCGCCTGCAGCGGCAGATCGGCTACGTCATCCGCATGGAAACCGGCGTGCAGACCCCGGAGGAGACCCTGGAAAGCGCCAAGGGCTCCTGCCGCGATACCAGCTGGCTTCTCGTCCAGATCCTTCGTCATCTCGGCCTGGCCGCCCGCTTCGTCTCCGGTTACCTCATCCAGCTGACGCCGGACCTGAAGGCGCTCGACGGCCCCTCCGGCACCGAAGTCGATTTCACCGACCTGCATGCCTGGGCGGAGGTCTATCTGCCTGGCGCCGGCTGGGTCGGCCTCGATCCGACCTCCGGCCTGCTGACTGGCGAAAGCCACATCCCGCTTGCCGCCACACCGCATTACCGCAACGCCGCGCCGATCTCCGGCGGTTATTTTGGCGAAGCCGAAACCGAATTCGCCTTCGACATGAAGGTCTCGCGCGTCGCCGAACACCCGCGCATCACCAAGCCCTTCTCCGATGAAAGCTGGGATGAGCTCAACGACCTCGGCGAGAAGGTCGACCGTATCCTCGAGGCCGAAGACGTGCATCTGACGATGGGCGGCGAGCCGACCTTCGTTTCGATCGATGATTTCCAGTCCGAGGAATGGAACACTGCCGCCGTCGGTCCGACCAAGCGCGAAAAGGCTGACAGCCTGATCCGCCGACTGCACGAACGCTTCGCACCCGGCGGCTTTCTCCATTACGGCCAGGGCAAATGGTATCCGGGCGAAAGCCTGCCGCGCTGGACCTTCTCGCTCTACTGGCGCCGCGACGGCAAGCCGGTCTGGCAGAACCTCGATCTGGTCGCCGCTGAAGGCAAGGATACTGGCGTCACCGCCGAGGATGCCGGCAAGTTTCTGGCGGCGATCGCAAAGGAACTGGCGATCAAGCCTGACATGGTGCAGCCGGCCTATGAGGATCCGGCCGACTGGATCATCAAGGAAGGCAATCTTCCCGAAAACGTCGATCCGGCGAATTCGAAACTGAAGGATCCCGAGGAACGCAACCGCATCGCCCGGGTCTTTGCCCGTGGCCTCACCGTCCCCACAGGTTACATCCTCCCGGTTCAGGCATGGAACGCCAAGGCGGCTGAAAGCCGTGTTTGGATCAGCGAGAAATGGAACACCCGCCGCGGCAAGATCTTCCTCGTTCCGGGCGACAGCCCGATCGGCTACCGGCTGCCGCTCGGCACCCTGCCCTATGTTCCCCCGGCACGTTATCCCTATATCCATCCCGCCGATCCGACGATCCCGCGTGAACCGCTGCCGGACGTTTTCGTCCCGGCCGGCCGCGCCATGCCGGAAGCCTCCTTCCACGCCGGCGAGAGCAATCGCAGCCGGATCGAACAGACGCTCGGTGACATCGGCGGCGCTGTGCGCACCGCCATGTCGGTCGAGCCGCGCGATGGCAGGCTCTGCGTCTTCATGCCGCCGGTCGAGCGCATCGAAGATTATCTCGAACTGATCGCCGCTGCCGAAAACGCCGCCGCCGAACTCAAGCTTCCCGTCCATATCGAAGGTTACCCGCCGCCGCAGGACGAGCGCATCAACGTCATCCGCGTCGCCCCGGATCCGGGCGTCATCGAGGTCAACATCCATCCGGCCTCGAACTGGAAGGAATGCGTCGACATAACCACGGCGGTCTACGAGGAGGCGCGTGACACCCGGCTCGGCGCCGACAAATTCATGATCGACGGCCGTCATACCGGCACCGGCGGCGGCAACCATGTCGTCGTCGGCAGCGCCAATCCGAACAACAGCCCCTTCCTGCGCCGTCCCGATCTCTTGAAGAGCGTCGTCCTCCACTGGCAGCGCCACCCCTCGCTCTCATACCTCTTCTCCGGCATGTTCATCGGCCCGACCAGCCAGGCGCCGCGCATTGACGAGGCTCGTCACGATAGCCTCTACGAGCTGGAAATCGCCATGGCGCAGATCGCTGCCCCCGGCCGCGGCCAGCCGCCGCTGCCCTGGCTGGTCGACCGCCTGTTCCGCCACCTTTTGACCGACGTTACCGGCAACACCCACCGCGCCGAAATCTGCATCGACAAGCTGTTTTCGCCGGAAGGTCCGACCGGCAGGTTGGGCCTCATCGAGTTCCGCGGCTTCGAGATGCCGCCGAACGCCCGCATGTCGCTCGCCCAGCAATTGCTGGTGCGCGCGCTGATCGCCCGCTTCTGGGTCAACCCCGTCGACGGCAAATTCGTCCGCTGGGGCACAACCTTGCATGACCGTTTCATGCTGCCGCATTTTGTCTGGGCCGATTTCCTCGACGTGCTCGCCGACCTTCGCGAAAACGGCTTCGACGTCAGTCCGGAGTGGTTCAAGGCCCAGCTCGAATTCCGTTTCCCCTTCTGCGGCGAGGTCGAATACGAAGGCTCCAAACTGGAGCTGCGCCAGGCGCTTGAACCCTGGCACGTCATGGGCGAGGAAGGTGCGCCGGGCGGCACCGCCCGCTACGTCGACTCGTCCGTCGAGCGCCTTCAGGTGCGGCTCGAAACCAGCAATACGGCACGCTACACCGTCACCTGCAATGGCCGCGTCCTGCCGCTGACGCCGACCGGCACCTCCGGCGTATCGGTCGCCGGCGTCCGTTACAAGGCATGGCAGCCGGCCTCCGGCCTGCATCCCGTGCTGCCGATCAACACGCCTTTGACTTTTGACATTTATGATACATGGTCGAAGCGTTCGATCGGCGGCTGCATCTATCATGTTGCCCATCCGGGCGGCCGGACCTATGACACCTTCCCGGTCAACGGCAACGAGGCGGAAGCAAGGCGGCTCGCCCGCTTCGAGCCGTGGGGACATACGGCGGGCGGTTATATCCCGCGCGCCGAGACGGGTTCGCTTGAATTCCCGCTGACGCTGGATCTGCGGCGGCCCGCCGGAATTTGAAGCCGGGGGTGAAGCTAAGGTTAAGGCCGGGGGTTTAGGGCTTGGGTTTTGATGGGTAAGAGGCCGGCAGTAGAGCGCAGGGAAGAGACAGAGGACCGCACCAGCAAACGTGCGGCCTTCGACTATGCGCCGCTTCCTGGCACCGCCGACGAGATGGTCGACAACAAAGGCGTTGTCCGCCCGGTCTGGAAGAATTTCCTCTCGCATCTGAGCGCAATGCCGGAAAAGGATCTCGCCGAGCGTTTCGCCCGCGCCGACCGTTATCTCCGGGATGCCGGCGTCTTCTACCGTGCCTATGGCAGCAGCAAGGGCACCGGCGAACGCGCCTGGCCGATCTCGCATATTCCGGTGCTGATTGACGAGCGCGAATGGCAGACGCTGTCGGCCGGCCTCGTTCAGCGCGCCGACCTGCTCGAGGCCATCGTTGCCGATATCTATGGCGACAACCGGCTGGTGGAGGAAGGCGTTCTGCCGCCGGCGTTGATGGCCGCCAATCCCGAATTCCAACGCCCGCTCGCCGGCATCCGGCCGGCCTCCGGCCATTATTTGCATTTCTGCGCCTTCGAGATCGGCCGCGGACCCGACGGCAACTGGTGGGTGCTGGCCGATAGGACACAGGCGCCGTCGGGCGCCGGGTTCGCGCTGGAAAGCCGCGTCGCCACGACCCGGGCCTTCTCGGATATCTACGCCGAAACCCCCGTCCACCGCCTCGCCTCCTTCTTCGGCGCCTTCCGCGACGCGCTGCAGGGCATGAAACATTCGGGCGACGCTCGCATCGCCGTGCTGACGCCAGGCCCCGCCAACGAGACCTATTACGAGCACGCCTACATCGCCCGTTATCTCGGCTTCATGCTACTCGAGGGCGAAGACCTCACCGTCGTCAAGGGCCGCGTCATGGTGCGCACCGTCGCTGGCCTGAAGCCGATCGGCGTGCTCTGGCGCCGTCTCGATTCGGCCTTTGCCGACCCGCTGGAGCTGAACCAGAATTCGCATATCGGCACGCCCGGTCTCGTCGAAGCGCTGCGCGCCGAGAGCGTCACCATCGTCAATGCGCTCGGCACCGGCGTTCTTGAGACCCGGGCGCTTCTGGCCTTCATGCCGACCATCTGTCATCGGCTGCTGGGGCAGGATCTGCAACTGCCCTCGATCGCCACCTGGTGGTGCGGCCAAGAGGAAGAGCGCGAGCACGTCGCCAAGAACATCGAGAAGATGGTGATCGGCCCGGCCTATTCCCGCGCCCCCTTCTTCGACGACAGCGGCGAATCCGTGCTCGGCTCGTCACTGCGTGCGGCCGCCAAGGATTCCATCACCGACTGGCTGCGTTCGGACGGACCGAAACTTGTGGGACAGGAGGTCGTCACGCTCTCGACGACGCCCGCCTGGGTGGACGGCAAGCTCGTGCCGCGGCCGATGTCGCTGCGCGTCTTTGCCGCCCGCACCGCGAGCGGCTGGCAGATCATGCCCGGCGGTTTTGCCCGCATCGGCTCCGATGCCGATGTCGCGGCGATCGCCATGCAGTCGGGCGGAGCGGCCGCCGACGTCTGGATCGTCAGCGACAAGCCCGTCGAACGCCACACGCTGCTGCCGGCCGAAGGCAGCTTCACCCGCAACATGCCGGGCAGCCTGCCAAGCCGCGCGGCCGACAATCTGTTCTGGCTCGGCCGCTATATCGAGCGCGCCGAAGGGGCGCTGCGCATCCTGCGCGCCTGGCATGCCCGTTATGCCGAAGCCGCCGATCCGAGCCAGCCGCTGCTCGCCGACGTCTCCGCCTATCTCTCAGCCGTCGATATCGACACCGCCGCGGCCGTGCCGGAGACGCTCCTGCGCCACATCGACAGCGCCGTTTATTCCGCGAGCAATATCCGCGATCGTTTCTCGCCGGATGGCTGGCTCGCACTCAACGATCTCGCCAAGACCGCACGCCGCTTCCACGTCGCCGTCGCGGCCGGCGATGACGCCAGCCACGCGATGACGATCCTTCTGCGCAAGCTCGCGGGCTTTGCCGGCCTGGTGCACGAGAACATGTACCGTTTCATGGGCTGGCGTTTCCTCTCGCTCGGCCGCTATATCGAGCGCGGCCTGCACATGACGCGCCTGCTCGGCCACATGTCCGGCCCGGAAGCGCCCGACGGCGCGCTCGACATGCTGCTCGAGATCGGCGACAGCGTCATGACCCATCGCCGCCGCTACAACGTCAACACCGCACGGCTGACCGTCACCGACTTGCTGGCGCTCGACCCGCTCAATCCTCGCTCGATCCTCTTCCAGGTGAACGAGATCCATCACGAGGTCGAACAACTGCCGAACGCCCTGATCAACGGCCAGATGTCACCCTTCTACCGCGAGGCGATGCGGCTCCATTCCGGCCTGGCGGTGATGACGCCGGAGGGCATGGGGGCCGAGGTCTATCAGCGGCTCGAACGCGAATTGGAGCAGCTTTCCGATCTGCTCGCCCAGACCTATCTCGGGTGACGGCGATGCATTACGATCTTTCGCTGCGCATGGGATACAGCTACGATGTGCCGGCCTCCGGCGCCCGCCACATCATGCGCCTGATGCCGCTGTCGCTGACCAACCGGCAGCGCCTGGTCGCCGGCTCGATCACCATTTCGCCGACGCCGGACGAGCAGTCGCATTTCGTCGATTTCTTCGATCATCCTGCCACCTCCTTCATGCTGCGCGCGCCCCACGAGACGCTCGACATTCGCATGCAGGCTCGCGTGCAGGTGGAAAGCCAGCCGATCGCCGCCGATTTCTCGCCGCTGCTGGCCGACTTGCCGGAGGAGATAGCAGGCATCTGGTCCTTGGCGCCGGATTCGCCGCACCACTTCATCGGCGACAGCCCGCGCCTGACGCAGGCGCGCGAGATCAGCGATTATGCCCGAAGCTGCGCCATGCCTGATCTGACGGCAATGCAGATCGCCTATGCGCTGTGTGCCCGCATCTATAAGGATTTCACCTACGACGCCGAGGCGACGACAGTCGACACGACCCCGCTCGAAGCCTTCAGGCTGAAGCGCGGCGTCTGCCAGGATTTCACCCATATCATGATCCTGGCGCTCCGAAGCCTCGGCATTCCGGCCGGCTATGTCTCCGGTTTCCTGCGCACCATCCCGCCGCCCGGCAAGGAGCGGCTGGAAGGGGCGGACGCCATGCATGCCTGGGTGCGGATCTGGTGCGGCGAGACCATCGGCTGGATCGAGCTCGACCCGACCAACAACATACCCGCCGGCACCGACCATATCGTCGTCGCCTATGGCCGGGACTATTCCGACGTCGTTCCCGTCATCGGCGTATTGAAAAGCTATGGCGGCCAGCGCGCTGTCCAGGCGGTCGATGTGATCCCGCTGAAATAATCCCAAAACTGGAAAAATCCGCTCATTCGTTAAACTTCTATTGACGCCGTAAGGACGGCGTAAAGAAGCAGCAATGCCTAATGTAACCCACAGGGTCTATTTCGGGTGAACATGATGAGCACCTCCTTCTTGCATCCCTGCCAGCGGCGCATGTTGAGCGACCGCGGCGGGAATTTCGGTATTATGACGGCGATCATGATGCCCGTTCTTCTCGGCGCCGCCGGGCTGGCGATCGACTATTCGAACATGGCGCTTTCGCAGCGCCAACTCCAGGAAGCAACCGATTCTGCAGCACTTGCTGCTGCAACCGCACTTGCAAGTGGCACCGTCGCCGACGAGGCGGCGGCAAAGATCCTGGCGAAGAATTTCGTCGTGGGACAAATGGCCAACTCTGTCGGGGCGGCTTCGGGGAGCGCAATCAGAAATGCGACGAACGTCGACATCGACACCTCTACCTCCTCGACAGGCAAGAGCTATAGTGTCGCGGTAACGGCCTCATACAGTCTTAGTCTGACGCCGTTCATGAATATCCTGGGCCACTCCACGAAGAACATCACCACCACCAGTTCGACAACGAGCGGCACCAGCCAAACGAAGAGCGCTCTCTCGATGGAACTCGTCCTCGACCAATCCGGCTCAATGGGCGAAGACACCAATACATGCGCCCAATACAAAAAAAACGGCACCACCTGTAAGGCCTACGTCATCAAGATCGACGCCCTGAAACAGGCAGCCGCCTCGCTCTTCGATGCTCTCGACCAGGCGGATCCACAGCACACACTCGTACGCACGGGCGTCATCTCCTACAGTAACGGATTGTTGCGCGATCCCTGGACCAATAAGGTCACCAGTGTCAGCGCCATGGACTGGGGAACGACCAAATCCCGAGACTATGTCAAGACCATTGCGCCGACACTTGGCACCGATGCCACCGAACCGATGCAGTCGGCCGACGACACGATCAAGAAGAATGCGGACAACACCGACGCCGAAAGCGTGGAACATAAGAAGAAGGGCAATTCCAAGGTCGACCGGTTCATCGTCCTCATGACCGATGGCCAAATGACCGGGAATAGTGACACTTGGAACAGGGACAAAGATCAAAGCGTCCGCGACAAGTGCGATGCCGCCAAAAAGGACGGAATTACCCTCTTCACCGTGGCCTTCATGGCGCCGGACAAGGGCAAGAGCCTTCTCCAATATTGTGCGTCGCCGGGCGGCAACTACTACGAGGCCGAAACTATGGAAAAGCTGGTCGACGACTTCGAGAGCATCGCTCAGACGGCCACTAAGGCCGCAACCCTGCTCACCAACTGACGTCGCTGCGGCAGGACCGCGCTCAAACAAAAAGCCGCGCCGGAACAAACCGGCGCGGCTTTTCGTTTATCGCGGCCACATCTCGGGAAAAGCGATTGAATTCAATTCCCCTGAACCCCGTGAATATGCAGGTTTCGCAATTTTTTCGTTTGTCCAAATCCTTTGTTGCAAGTGCTTCCTAACGATGCATAAACTGTCGTTGAGACAAGCGACAAATCGATTAAATCAGGCATAACGTCCTGAAACCAAATTAAAATTGGCGAGATCTGACGATGAATAATGTTTCCAAGCCGGTTATCCCCTCTCCCGCCCCGCGCAGCTCGAAGCCGGAAATTCTCGCCGAAGAAATCATCGAACGCCTGACCTACCGCATCGGCAAGGACGCCAAGGTGGCAAAGCCGCACGACTGGCTGACGGCAACGATCCTGGTGGTCCGCGACCGCATCATCGACAGGTGGATGGCCTCCACCCGCGAGGTTTATGCAACTGGCGCCAAGCGCGTCTATTATCTGTCTCTCGAATTCCTGATCGGCCGCCTGATGCGCGATGCCGTCTCGAACCTCGGCCTGATGGAGGAGGTGCGCGATGCACTCGCCTCTCTCGGCGTCGACGTCAACGTCATTGCCGGCCTGGAGCCGGATGCCGCACTCGGTAATGGCGGCCTCGGCCGTCTGGCGGCCTGTTTCATGGAGAGCATGGCGACGGTTGACGTCCCCGCCTATGGTTACGGCATCCGCTATGTGCACGGCCTCTTCCGCCAGCAGCTGGCCGATGGCTGGCAGGTCGAACTGCCGGAAAACTGGCTCGCCCACGGCAATCCCTGGGAGTTCGAACGCCGCGAGAGTTCCTATGAAATCGGCTTCGGCGGCGCCGTCGAATTCGTCACCACCCATGACGATCAGCCGCGCTACGTCTGGAAGCCGGCCGAACGCGTCATTGCCGCCGCCTTCGACACGCCGGCCGTCGGCTGGCGTGGCAAGCGCGTCAACACGCTGCGTCTCTGGTCGGCGCAGCCGATCGATCCGATCCTGCTCGATGCCTTCAATGCCGGCGATCACATTGGGGCGCTGCGCGAAAGCAACAAGGCCGAAAGCCTGACCCGGGTCCTCTATCCTGCCGACGCCACCCCGGCCGGCCAGGAACTGCGCCTGCGCCAGGAATTCTTCTTCTCGTCGGCCTCTCTGCAGGACATCCTGCGCCGTCATTTGCAGCAATATGACGATTTCACCTCGCTGCCGGACAAGGTGGCGATCCAGCTGAACGATACCCATCCCGCCGTCTCGGTCGCCGAACTGGTGCGTCTGCTCTGTGACGTGCACGGGATGGATTTCGAGCAGGCCTGGGACATCACCCGCCGAACCTTCTCCTATACCAACCACACGCTCCTGCCGGAAGCCTTGGAAAGCTGGCCGGTGCCGCTGTTCGAGCGACTGCTGCCGCGCCACATGCAGATCGTCTACGCGATCAACGCCAAGATCCTGATCGATGCCCGTAAGGGCAAGAACTTCTCCGACGGCGAAATCCGCTCGATCTCGCTGATCGAGGAAAGCGGCGACCGCCGCGTGCGCATGGGCAACCTCGCCTTCGTCGGCTCGCACTCGATCAACGGCGTCTCGGCGCTACATACGGACCTGATGAAGGTCACGGTCTTTGCTGATCTGCACAAGCTCTATCCCGACCGCATCAACAACAAGACCAACGGCATCACGCCGCGCCGCTGGCTGCAGCAGTGCAATCCCGGCCTCACTGGCCTGATCCGTGAAGCGATCGGCGACGAATTCCTCGACGATGCCGAGAAGCTGACGCCGCTCGACAAGTTCGCCTCCGATCCGACCTTCCAGCAGAAGTTCGCCGCCGTGAAGCGCGCCAACAAGGTGGCACTTTCCAATCTCGTCGCCAGCCGCATGGGCGTGAAGCTCGATCCGTCGGCGATGTTCGATATCCAGATCAAGCGCATCCACGAATATAAGCGCCAGCTGCTGAACATCATCGAAGCCGTCGCCCTCTACGACCAGATCCGCTCGCATCCCGAGCTTGACTGGGTGCCGCGCGTCAAACTCTTCGCCGGCAAGGCGGCGCCGAGTTATTACAATGCCAAGCTGATCATCAAGCTGATCAACGACGTCGCCCGCACCATCAACAACGACCCGTCGGTGCGCGGGTTGCTGAAGGTCGTCTTCGTGCCGAACTACAATGTCTCGCTTGCCGAGGTCATGGTTCCGGCCGCCGACCTCTCCGAGCAGATCTCGACCGCCGGTATGGAAGCATCCGGCACCGGCAACATGAAGTTCGGCCTCAACGGTGCGCTGACCATCGGCACGCTCGATGGCGCCAATGTCGAGATGCGCGACAATGTCGGCGAAGACAACATCGTCATCTTCGGCCTCAAGGCCGACGAGGTCTCGAAGGTCCGCAGCGATGGCCACAATCCCCGCGCCATCATCGAGGGATCGCGCGAACTCGCCCAGGCGCTCTCAGCCATCGGCTCCGGCGTCTTCTCGCCCGATGACCGCAACCGTTACACGGCGCTGATCGACGGCATCTATTCGCACGACTGGTTCATGGTCGCAGCCGACTTCGACGCCTATGCCCAGGCCCAGCGCGAAGTCGATCAGATCTGGACCAACCAGTCCGCCTGGTACACCAAGACGATCAACAACACGGCACGGATGGGCTGGTTTTCGTCCGACCGTACGATCAGGCAATATGCCGACGAAATCTGGAGAGCCGGATGAAAACGCCGAAAAACGTCCCTGAAGTAAAGCTTTCCTGGGAAATTTCGGCAGATGAAATCGCGGCGATCCTTGCCGGCTCGCATTCCAATCCCTTTGCCGTCCTAGGGGTGCACCAGGCAGGCGACGCCTTCGTCGCCCGGTGTTTCATCCCGGGCGCAGAGGAAGTGACCGCCATGGCGCTCGACGGCAGCGTCGTCGGCGAACTGAACCAGCTCCATGCCGACGGCTTTTTCGCCGGCCCGGTTTCCCTGACCAAGCTGCAGCCGGTGCGATACCGCGCCCGGCGCGGCGATGCCGAATGGGCGGTCACCGATCCTTACAGCTTCGGTCCGGTGCTCGGGCCGATGGACGATTATTTTGCCCGCCAGGGCTCGCACCTGCGGCTGTTCGACAAGATGGGCGCCCACCTCATCAAGCATGATGGCGCCCAGGGCATCCATTTCGCCGTCTGGGCCCCGAATGCGCAGCGCGTTTCGGTCGTCGGCGATTTCAACAATTGGGACGGCCGCCGCCACGTCATGCGCTTCCGCTCCGATAGCGGCATCTGGGAAATCTTTGCCCCTGACGTGCCGATCGGCGTCGCCTACAAATTCGAGATCCGCGGCCAGGACGGCGTGCTGCTGCCGCTGAAGGCCGACCCCTTCGCCCGCCGCAGCGAGCTCCGGCCGAAAACCGCCTCGATCACCGCCGCCGATCTGGAGCAGGAGTGGGAAGACGAAGCCCACCTGAAGCACTGGCGCGAAACCGACAAGCGCCGCCAACCGATCTCGATCTACGAGGTGCATGCCGCCTCGTGGCAGCGCCGGCAGGACGGCACGATGCTGTCCTGGGATGAGCTTGCCTCCAGCCTCATCCCCTATTGCGCCGACATGGGTTTCACCCATATCGAATTCCTGCCGATCACCGAGCATCCCTATGACCCCTCCTGGGGCTACCAGACGACAGGCCTCTATGCGCCGACAGCCCGTTTCGGCGAGCCGGAGGGTTTTGCCCGTTTTGTCAACGGCTGCCACAAGGTCGGCATCGGCGTCATCCTCGACTGGGTACCGGCGCATTTCCCGACCGACGAGCACGGCCTCGGCTGGTTCGACGGCACGGCGCTCTATGAGCACGAAGACCCGCGCAAGGGCTTCCACCCCGACTGGAGCACAGCGATCTACAATTTCGGCCGCACCGAGGTCGTTTCCTACCTCGTCAACAATGCGCTCTATTGGGCCGAGAAATTCCATCTCGACGGCCTGCGCGTCGATGCCGTCGCCTCCATGCTCTACCTCGATTATTCCCGCAAGCACGGCGAATGGATCCCGAACGAATATGGCGGCAACGAAAACCTCGAAGCCGTCCGCTTCCTGCAGGATCTTAACACCCGCATCTACGGCCAGCATTCCAACGTCATGACCATCGCCGAGGAATCGACTTCCTGGCCGAAGGTCTCCCAGCCCGTGCATGAAGGCGGCCTCGGTTTCGGCTTCAAGTGGAACATGGGCTTCATGCACGACACGCTGAGCTACATGAGCCGCGATCCGATATATCGCGGGCACCATCACAACGAGCTGACCTTCGGCCTGCTCTACGCCTATTCGGAAAATTTCGTCCTGCCGCTCTCGCATGACGAGGTCGTCCATGGCAAAGGCTCGCTGATCGCCAAGATGCCGGGCGACGACTGGCAGAAATTCGCCAATCTGCGCGCTTACTACGCCTATATGTGGGGCTATCCCGGCAAGAAGCTGCTGTTCATGGGCCAGGAATTCGCCCAGTGGAGCGAGTGGAGCGAGGCGAAGTCGCTCGACTGGAACCTGCTTCAATATCGCATGCACGAGGGCATAAGGCGCCTGGTGCGCGACCTCAATTTCACCTATCGCAGCAAGCCGGCCTTGCATGAGCGAGACTGCGAGGGCGAAGGTTTCGAATGGCTGGTCGCCGACGACCACCAGAATTCGGTCTTTGCCTGGCTGCGCAAGGCGCCGGGCCAGAAGCCGGTCGCCGTCATCACCAATTTCACCCCCGTCTATCGCGAGAACTATACGATCCGCCTGCCGTCCGCAGGCCGCTGGCGGGAAATCCTGAACACCGATGCCGACATCTACGGCGGCAGCGGCAAGGGCAATGGCGGGCGCGTGCAGGCCGTCGATGCCGGCGGCGACATCACCTGCTCGATCACCTTGCCGCCCTTGGCGACAATCATGCTTGAACCTGAAAATTAGTGACTGGTGGGAGGAGAAAATGGTAGAAAAGCGTGTTCAGCCACTTGCCCGCGATGCAATGGCTTATGTTCTGGCAGGCGGCAGGGGGAGCCGTCTCAAGGAACTCACCGACCGGCGTGCCAAGCCCGCCGTCTATTTCGGCGGCAAGGCTCGCATCATCGATTTCGCCTTGTCTAACGCCCTGAATTCAGGCATCCGCCGCATCGGCGTTGCCACGCAATACAAGGCGCATTCGCTGATCCGCCACATGCAGCGCGGCTGGAACTTCTTCCGCCCTGAGCGCAACGAGAGTTTCGACATCCTGCCGGCCAGCCAGCGCGTCTCGGAAACGCAGTGGTATGAAGGCACCGCCGACGCCGTCTATCAGAACATCGACATCATCGAGGATTATGGTGTCGAATACATGGTCATTCTCGCCGGCGACCACGTCTACAAGATGGACTATGAATGGATGCTGCAGCAGCACGTCGATTCCGGCGCCGACGTCACCATCGGCTGCCTGGAAGTGCCCCGCATGGAGGCGGTGGGCTTCGGCGTCATGCATGTCAACGACAAGGACGAGATCATCGCCTTCGTCGAGAAGCCGGCCGATCCGCCGCCCATTCCCGACAAGCCGGATTTCGCCCTCGCCTCGATGGGCATCTACGTCTTCCACACCAAGTTCCTGCTCGATGCCCTGCGCCGCGACGCCGCCGACCCGACGTCGAGCCGCGACTTCGGCAAGGACATCATCCCCTATATCGTCGAGCACGGTAAGGCGGTCGCCCACCGATTCGCCAAGTCCTGCGTCCGCTCCGATTTCGAGCACGAGCCCTACTGGCGCGACGTCGGCACGATCGACGCCTATTGGCAGGCCAATATCGACCTGACGGCGATCGTCCCGGAGCTCGATATCTACGACAAGTCCTGGCCGATCTGGACCTATGCCGAGATCACTCCGCCGGCGAAATTCGTCCATGACGACGAGGACCGCCGCGGCTCCGCCACGTCCTCCGTCGTGTCGGGCGACTGCATCATCTCAGGCGCCAGCCTCAACAACAGCCTGCTCTTCACCGGCGTCAGGGCCAACTCCTTCTCCAAATTGGAAGGCGCGGTCATCCTGCCGAACGTCAAGATCGGGCGACGGGCGCAGCTCAAGAATGTGGTGATCGATCATGGTGTCGTCATTCCGGAAGGCTTGGTCGTCGGCGAGGACCCCAAACTCGACGCCAAGCGCTTCCGGCGGACGGAAAGCGGCATCTGCCTGATCACGCAACCGATGATCGACAAGCTGGATATCTGACTTATGAAAGTTCTTTCGGTTTCATCCGAAGTCTTCCCTTTGATCAAGACAGGGGGCCTGGCCGATGTGTCAGGCGCCCTGCCGATTGCTCTAAACGCCTTTGGGGTCGAGACCAAGACCCTACTGCCCGGCTATCCCGCCGTCATGAAGGTGATTCGCGATCCGGTCGCCAGGCTCGAATTCCCCGACCTGCTCGGCGAGCCGGCGACAGTGCTAGAGGTTGAGCACGAGGGCATCGATCTGCTTATCCTCGATGCGCCGGCCTATTACGACAGGCCGGGCGGCCCCTATGTTGATCCGCTCGGCAAGGACTATCCTGACAACTGGCGGCGTTTTGCCGCCCTGTCGCTCGCCGCCTCCGAGATCGCCGCCGGACTGCTGCCCGGCTGGCGGCCGGATCTTGTCCACACCCACGATTGGCAGGCGGCGCTGACCTCGGTCTATATGCGCTACTATCCGACGCCGGAACTGCCGAGCGTGCTGACTATCCACAACATCGCCTTCCAGGGCCAGTTCGGTTCCGAGATCTTTCCCGGCCTGCGGCTGCCCGCCCATGCCTTCGCCACCGACAGCATCGAATATTACGGTACGGTCGGTTACCTCAAGGGTGGCCTGCAGACCGCTCACGCGATCACCACGGTCAGCCCGACCTATGCCGACGAGATTCTGACCCCGGAATTCGGCATGGGGCTCGAGGGCGTCATCGCCAGCCGCATCGACAATCTGCACGGCATCGTCAACGGCATCGACACCGATATCTGGAACCCGGCGACCGATCCCGTCGTCCACACCCATTATGGCCCGACGACGCTGAAGAACCGCGAGGAGAACCGCCGTTCGATCGCCGAATTTTTCCATCTCGACAATGACGACGCCCCGATCTTCTGCGTCATCAGCCGTCTCACCTGGCAGAAGGGCATGGACATCGTCGCCAATGTCGCCGACGAAATCGTCGCCATGGGCGGCAAACTCGTCGTGCTCGGCTCCGGCGAAGCCGCACTCGAAGGCGCACTGCTTGCCTCCGCCAGCCGCCATCCCGGCCGCATCGGCGTCTCGATCGGTTATAACGAGCCGATGTCGCACCTGATGCAGGCCGGCTGCGACGCGATCATCATCCCGTCGCGTTTCGAACCCTGCGGCCTGACGCAGCTTTACGGCCTGCGTTACGGCTGCGTCCCGATCGTCGCCCGCACCGGCGGGTTGAACGACACCGTGATCGATGCCAATCACGCCGCACTTGCAGCGAAAGTGGCAACCGGCATACAATTCTCACCCGTGACGGAAACGGGCATGCTACAGGCAATCCGCCGTGCGATGCATTTTTACGCGGACCGAAAACTCTGGACCCAATTGCAAAAGCAAGGCATGAAATCGGATGTCTCCTGGGAGAAGAGCGCCGAACGCTACGCTGCCCTCTATTCAAGCCTCGTCTCGAAAGGCATGTGAACTAAATGAACAAGTCCGTACCCACCACGCCCTATCTGGACCAGAAACCCGGCACATCGGGACTGCGCAAGAAGGTTCCGGTCTTCCAGCAGCCGAACTATGCGGAGAACTTCATCCAGTCGATCTTCGATTCGCTGGAAGGCTATCAGGGCAAGTGCCTCGTCATCGGCGGCGACGGACGCTACTACAATCGCGAAGTCATCCAGAAGGCGATCAAGATGGCCGCCGCCAACGGCTTCGGCAAGGTCATGGTCGGCAAGGGCGGCATCCTGTCGACGCCGGCCGCGTCCCACATCATCCGCAAGTACAAGGCCTTCGGCGGCATCATCCTGTCGGCCAGCCACAATCCCGGCGGTCCGACAGAAGACTTCGGCATCAAATACAACATCAACAATGGCGGCCCGGCGCCGGAAAAGATCACCGACGCGATGTATGCGCGCTCGAAGACGATCGACAGCTACAAGATCGCCGATTTCGCCGATGTCAATCTCGACCGCATCGGCAAGGACGAGCTGCCGGGCGGCATGATACTCTCGGTCATCGACCCGGTCGAGGACTATGCCGCGCTGATGGAAGAGCTGTTCGATTTCGGCGCCATCCGCAACCTGATCAGCCTCGGCTTCCGCATTGCCTTCGACGGGATGAGTGCCGTCACCGGCCCCTATGCCAAGGAAATCTTCGAAAATCGTCTCGGCGCTCCCTTGGGCTCGGTGCGCAACTTCATGCCGCTGCCGGATTTCGGCGGTCATCATCCCGATCCGAACCCGGTTCACTGCAAGGAACTCTTCGATGAGATGATGGGCGACGACGCGCCCGATTTCGGCGCCGCTTCCGACGGCGACGGCGACCGCAATCTGATCATCGGCCGCGGCATCTTCGTCACCCCTTCCGACAGCCTGGCGATCCTTGCCGCCAACGCCAATCTCGCTCCCGGCTATTCCGGCGGCCTTGCCGGCATCGCCCGCTCGATGCCGACATCGGGTGCCGCCGACCGTGTCGCCGAAAAGCGCGGCATCGGCATGTACGAAACACCGACCGGCTGGAAATTTTTCGGCAATCTGCTCGACGCCGGCATGGCGACGATCTGCGGTGAGGAAAGCTCCGGCACCGGCTCCAGTCATGTCCGCGAAAAGGACGGCCTCTGGGCGGTGCTGCTCTGGCTGAACATTCTTGCCGTGCGCGGCGAGAGCGTCGCTGATATCGTCACCCAGCACTGGCAGACCTACGGCCGCAACTATTATTCACGCCATGATTACGAAGGCCTCGACACCGATGCGGCGAACGGCCTGGTGGACAATCTCCGCAGCCAGCTTTCCACCTTGCCCGGCAAGAACTTCGGCAGCCTGACGGTCGAAAAGGCCGACGACTTCGCCTATCACGATCCGATCGACAAATCGGTGAGCGAGCATCAGGGTGTGCGCGTGCTCTTTGCGGGCGGCTCCCGCGTCGTCTTCCGCCTGTCCGGCACCGGCACGTCTGGCGCAACCTTGCGCGTCTATATCGAGCGCTACGAGCCGGATTCGACTCGCCACAACATCGAAACGCAGGAAGCGCTCGCCGATCTGATCGCCGCCGCCGAAAGCATTGCCAGCATTCGTGAACGCACGGGACGCGATGCGCCAACCGTGATCACCTGATCCGGGGGGAACATGCGGGGAGAGAGTTCGGCGCAAAGCGGCGCGATCGTCTTCGAGACCGGCGTCGAATTTGCCGTCTGGTCGCATCATGCCGCACAGATCGAACTCTGCCTCTTCGAGGATGACGGCAACAGGGAATTTGCCCGCCTGCCGATGGCGCGCGACAGCAATCACGTCCACCGTCTTTTTGTCGACGGACTGAAGCAGGGCGCGCGCTACGGCTATCGTGCCGACGGCATTTACGCCCCCGACAACGGTCTCTGGTACGATCCCTCCAAGCTGCTGATCGATCCCTATGCCAAGGAGATCGATAGGCCGTTCCGCTACGATCCCCGCCTCGGCATCTATGGCGAGGACAGCCAGGATCTGATGCCGAAGGCGATCGTCACTGCCGATACGCGCGCCGAAATCCGCAAGCCGCTCTTCAAACCGGGCGGCTTCATTTATGAGGTGGCGGTGCGGCCCTTCACCATCCTCCATCCCGATGTACCGGAGGCTGAGCGCGGCACGATCGCCGCTCTTGCCCATCCCTCCGTTATCGCACATCTCAAGCGGATCGGTGTCGACGCCGTCGAACTGATGCCGATCACCGCCTGGATCGACGAACGCCATCTGCCGCCGCTCGGCCTGACCAACGGCTGGGGCTACAATCCCGTCGCCTTCATGGCGCTCGATCCGCGGCTGGCGCCGGGCGGCATGACGGAACTGCGCCAAACGGTCGCGGCCCTCCATGCCGAAGGCATCGCCGTCATCCTCGATCTCGTCTTCAATCATACCGGTGAGAGCGACCGTTACGGGACGACGCTGTCGCTGCGCGGCCTCGACAACCTGCATTATTATCGCCACACCCAGAATATGCCGGGCGAACTCGTCAATGACACCGGCACCGGCAACACGCTCGCCTGCGATCATCCCGAGGTGCGACGCCTCATCATCGACAGCCTACGCCATTTCGTGCTCAACGCCGGCGTCGACGGCTTTCGCTTCGATCTCGCCCCAGTGCTCGGCCGCACCGCGACAGGCTTCGAACGCGACGGCGGAACGCTGGCCGCAATCCTCGCCGACACTGTGCTTGCCGACCGGATCATGATCGCCGAACCCTGGGATATCGGCCCGGGCGGTTACCAGCTCGGCAATTTCCCCAGCTCTTTCCTCGAATGGAACGACCGGCTTCGCGACGATCTGCGCTGTTACTGGCGCGGCGACGATTGGAAGACCGGGGCGCTCGCCACCGCACTTGCCGGCTCCTCCGACATCTTCTCCCGCAATGACGGCAAAGGCACGCGCAGCGTCAATTTCCTCGCTGCCCATGACGGCTTCACGCTGACCGATCTCGTCTCCTACGCCGGCAAGCACAATGACCCCAATGGCGAGCATAATCGTGACGGTCACAACGAGAACCACTCCTGGAACAACGGCATCGAAGGGGAAACCGTCTATCCCTCGATCCGCAAGCGCCGCCGGGACGATGTGATGGCGCTGCTATCGACACTCTTTGCCACCCGCGGCAGCATTATGCTGACGGCAGGCGACGAGGGCGGCCGCGGCCAGCACGGCAACAACAACGCCTATTGCCAGGATAATGAGATCACCTGGCTGGACTGGAAGGCGCTGAACGAGGATCTCGTCGCCCATACCGCCTTCGTCGCCGGGCTGCGCCGCCGCTTCACGGTCTTTTCCGAAACAGGCTTCCTGTCAGGAAACGGCGATGTCGAATGGATCTCGCGCTCCGGCGAGCCGATGACCGTTTCCGAATGGGAGACGCCGTGGCTTTCGACCCTCGGCATGCTGCTTTCGACCGGTGACCGCTCCGCGCGCGGCAGGCAGACCCGGCTTGCCGTGCTCTTCAACCGTTCCGGCGACCGCCAATTTTTCACGCTCCCGTCCGGAACCGAACCGGCTTGGCGTCAATTGACACCGGATGGAGCCAAGAAGCCCGGCGACCGCGTCACCCTCGAGCCACGCTCCGTCGCCTTTTTCGTCGAAAAGTGACCACCTCTCCTCGCTTGCGCAAATCCTTGTCGCAATCGCCATAAATGCACGATAAGGCTTTGGCCGGCGGCCTATTTCACGAGGAATTCATGGTCACGGAAATTTCACTCTCCGACGTGCGGGGACTGATCGGCATGGAAACAGGCCTTTCGGACTGGATCACCGTCGACCAGACGATGATCGACGCTTTTGCAGGGGCGACCGACGACCATCAGTTCATTCATGTCGATCCCGAGCGCGCGGCGGCCGAGAGCCCCTTCGGCGGCACCATCGCCCATGGCTTCCTGACGCTGTCTCTGCTGACGAGGATGAACTACAACTGCTTGCCGAAAGTGCACGAGCAGACCATGGGCATCAATTACGGTTTCGATCGCGTCCGCTTCATGACGCCGGTGAAAAGCGGCGCCCGCGTCCGCGGCCGTTTCCTGCTCTCCGACGCCCGCTTCCGCGGCGGCGGCATGCTGATGACCACCTATGACGTCTCGATCGAGATCGAAAACGAGAAGAAGCCGGCCCTGACGGCAAGATGGATCACCATCATTCAATTCGACCCGAAGGATCGTCCCGAGGACGTTTAAGCAGAACGGCGCTTTTGTTCAGATAGCCGAATTGATGACGGCTTCGAGTGCGTGTCCGTCCGGATCCATCACGAACGCCGCATAATAATGTTCGCCGTAGTGAGGGCGTAAGCCTGGACCACCATTGTCACCGCCACCATGAGCGATTGCTGCTGCGTGAAATCGATCGACCGCCTGGCGGCTAGGAGCGGCAAAGGCCAGATGAAATCCCGGACCCGGCGGGCGCTGGCCATCCGGGCGATGTTTGATCGCCAGCTTGTCACCGCCACCGGGAAGGCCGTAGCCGATCGCCTGTCCCGTCTGCCCCGGCCTGATGTCATCCCACACCCTGACATAACCGAGCGCGGCAAGGGCGGCATCGTAAAATGCCGCCGACCGCTCGATATCGGAAACGCCGAGGGAAGCATGGTGCAGCATTTATCTATCCCTGAACAACCGTCTACGCAGCCAGCATTGGCCCGGCCTCAGTGCCCAGCGTCATGAGCCGCCTCGTTCAGCAGCCCGAAGACGAAATCGGAAAACGACCGCCAGCACTCCACCCGGAACGTGTCTTCGTCAGTGCGCAAAAGCACGATTTCTGCCTTGCCGAGGATCGTGCGCGACGCGGCTCCGACCGGAAACGAAGACAAGGACAGATCCTGCGGGCAGCCGCCGGCAAGCGTCTTTTCCGCGCCCGGTCCGGAGACGATGATCGCGAGATTGCGGTGAGAAACGTCGGTCGCCGAATGCACGGCACCCGCGCCAGAAAGCACCGTCATCAGATCGGCACCGTCCTCGTCGATAACAAGCCATTCGTCCGGCCCGATCCAGAGCACCGATCGCGCACCAGATCGGCTCGATGTCTTCGGGGCCGTCGGCACGGACAAGCCAAGAGCAGCGGAAAGCGCAGCCAGCGATGCCGCCGGCGCGCGCAGCGCCACCCTGCTTGCGACCGGTGCGATCGTCAGGCGTACCGTTGCGGAGCCACCGAAACGGCCGGCAAGCACCGGCTTGCGAATTGCGACATCAGCCATGGATGCGGCCCCCTTCCTTGTCAAAGAATACCAGATCCGTCACTTCGACGGCGATCGTCCGGTCCGCCATCGGCACATAGAGCGTCTCGCCCATCCGCGCCCGGCCGCCGGCGATAAGCGCGAAGGCGATCGATCGGCCGCAATTTTCCGACCAGTAGGCCGATGTGACGTGACCGAGCATGGTCATCGGCTTCGGCTCGTTCGGGTTCGCAACCACCTGCGCGCCTTCTTCGAGCACCAGCTTCGGATCCTGGGTGACGAGGCCGACGAGCTGCTTGCGCCCTTCTTTGACCAGGTCCGGGCGCTGCAGACCGCGAATCCCGACGAAGTCCTTCTTTTTCTTCGAAACCGCCCAGGCAACTCCCGCGTCATCGGGAGTGACGGTCCCGTCGGTATCCTGGCCGACGATGATGTAACCCTTCTCGGCGCGGAGCACGTGCATCGTCTCGGTGCCGTAGACGCAGGCGCCGAGTGGCTCGGCATTGGCCCAGACCGCTTCGAGCACCAACTGGCCGTAATCGGCAGGCACGTTGATTTCAAAGCCGGTTTCGCCGGTGAAGGAGACGCGGAAGAGTCGCGCCGGCACGCCGCAGACCGTGCACTCGGCAACGCTCATATGCGGGAAGGCCTCGTTCGACAGATCGAGCCCTTCGACCAGCGGCGCGACGATGTCGCGCGCCTTCGGCCCTTGCACGGCAATCACCGCCCATTGCTCGGTCACCGAGGTCAACCATACCTTCAGATCCGGGAATTCCGTCTGCAGGTAATCTTCCATGTGATGGAGAACGCGCGGCGCGCCGCCGGTCGTCGTCGTCACATGGAAACGGTCGTCCGCCAGGCGCCCGACGACGCCGTCGTCATAAACGAAGCCGTCCTCGCGGGTCATGATGCCGTAACGGGCCTTGCCCGGCTTCAGCGTGTCCCAGGCATTGGTGTAGATAAGGTTGAGGAACTTTGCCGCATCCGGTCCCACCACCTCGATCTTGCCGAGCGTCGAAGCGTCGAAGATGCCCGCCGCCTCGCGTGCGGTCCGGCATTCGCGGGCAACCGCCTGATGCATGGTCTCGCCCGCGCGCGGATAGAACCAGGCACGTTTCCAGTTGCCCACATCCTCGAAGACCGCGCCATGGGCCTCTTCCCAGGCGTGCAGCGGCGTCTTGCGCGTCGGATCGAACAGCTCTCCGCGCGAATGGCCGACCAGCGTGCCGTAAGTGACAGGCGTATAGGGTGCACGGAACGTGGTGAGCCCGACCTGCGGTATTTCCTTGCCGAGCATTTCGGCGGCGATCGCCAGCCCGTGCATGTTGGAAAGCTTGCCCTGGTCCGATGCCATGCCGTTGGTCGTGAAGCGCTTGATGTGCTCGATCGAATGCATGCCCTCGCGCACGGCAAGGCGGATATCCTTGGCGCAGACGTCGTGCTGGAAATCGATGAAGGCCTTGGCGTTGGTCTTCGGGCCCGCACCTTCGGCGGCGCCGATCATGCCACCCGTCCACTCATAGGCCTGCTCCGCCGAGAGCGCGATTTTCTCGCCGCCGCTTTTGCCGGCGGCCTGCGCCATCAGCTCACCCGCAGCAAGCGATTCCTCGATCGTCCGCTGCAGATCGTCGGTGCCGTTGCAGGCGCCGACAGAGAGGCAGTCCTGTGCATAGTTGCCGGGCAGGAAACGCTGGCTTTCGGCATCGAAGGCCACTTTGCCGCGCGACTGTGAGAAGAGATGCACGGACGGCGTCCAGCCGGCCGAAACCAGCAGCGCATCAACCGCAATCTTGCGCGGCGAACCGCCGCCATTGCGCGCCACCGTCATCGACGAGATGCGCAGACGCCCGGCCGTATTGACGACCGACTGGCCTGTGAGGACATCGATGCCGAGCGCCCGCGCCTCTTCCAGCACCGCCGCTCCCGGCGCCTGCCTGCAATCGACGATGGCGGCGATCGAAACACCGGCTCGTTTCAGATCGAAAGCCGCCTCATAGGCCGAATCATGCGCCGTGTAGACGCCAACCTTGGTCCCGACCGCGACGCCGTAATGATTGAGATACATCCGCCCTGCCGAGGCGAGCATGATGCCCGGCCGGTCGTTGTTCGGAAATACCATGTGGCGTTCGATCGCGCCATTGGCGAGGATCACCCGCTTGGCCCGCACCTGCCACAGCCGCTCGCGCGGCAGATCGTGGGAAGGCTTGGCGATATGGTCGGTGACGCGCTCGGCGAGACCGACGAAATTGTGGTTGTAGTAACCGAACGCTGTCGTGCGCACCAGCACCTCGACATTGTCCATCGCCTTCAGCCGCGCCACGGCTTTCTGTGCCCAGGCATAACCGTCCTGACCGTCGATCTTCACGCCGGCATCGTAGCGCAATGCGCCGCCGACTTCCGCCTGCTCATCGCAGAGGATCACCTTCGCGCCGGTCTGGGCCGCGGCCAGCGCCGCCGAAAGCCCGGCAACACCGGCGCCGACCACCAGCACGTCGCAATGGGCGTAGCGGCTGGCATAATGGTCGGGATCCTCCTCCGTCGGCGCAACGCCGAGACCGGCAGCGCGACGGATGATCGGTTCGTAGACGCTTTTCCAGGCGGCGCGCGGCCACATGAAGGTCTTGTAGTAGAAACCGGCGGCGAAGAACGGCGACAACAGATTGTTGACCGCGCCGACATCGAAGGCAAGCGACGGCCAACGGTTCTGCGAGTTGACGATCATGCCATCGAAGACTTCCTGCACCGTGGCGCGCACATTCGGCTGCTTGCGCGCCGTATCGCGGGCGACGTCGATCAGCGCATTCGGCTCCTCGGCCCCTGCCGACAAAATGCCGCGGGCTCGGTGGTATTTGAACGAACGGCCGACCAGATGCACGCCGTGGGCGATCAGCGCCGAGGCCACGGTATCGCCTTCGCGGGCCGTATAGCTCTTGCCGTCGAAGCTGAAGCGCGCGGTTTTGGCCGGCGTCAGGCGCCCCTTGCCGACGATACGGTTCACGCCGCTCATTGCGCCTCTCCTTCCACAGCTTCATATGTCTCGACAGGCCCATGCTGCTGGGCCGCCGCACCGATCTGAGGCCTCGGCTCACCCGCCTTGTAGGTCACGATGAACTTGTCGGTCACCGTATCGCGCGCCGCGTTGAAGAAGCGCCCGCAGCCGTGAATATGCCGCCAGCGCTCGAAGATCAGGCCCTTCGGATTGTCGCGCAGAAAGAAATAGGCCTCGAATTCCTCGTCCGAGATCGAGGCGATGTCGGCGGGCCGCACGATATGCGCGTCACCCGCGCCACGGAATTCAAGCTCGGAGCGCTCTTCCTGGCAGTAGGGGCAATGGATCAGCAGCATGTGGAATTTCCTTGGGGAAAAGGGGAGACCAGCGGTGCGGCGCCCCACAAAATCTCGGTCACAGCATTCATCATCAGTGCGCCACCGCCGCAGCCGCCGCCTCGTCGATCAATCGGCCGCTGCGGAAACGCTCCAGCGTCAGCCCGGCATTGAACTTGTGCGGCTCGTCGCGGGCAATCAGATGCGCGAAGAGATTGGCCGAGCCCGGCGTCGCCTTGAAACCGCCGGTGCCCCAGCCGCAATTGACGTAGAGCCCGGGAACCGGCGTCTTCGACTGGATCGCCGAACGATCCGGCGTATTGTCGACGATGCCACCCCATTGCCGCATCATCTTGACGCGCCGGAACATCGGGAAGAGTTCGCAGATGGCGTCGAGCGTGTGCGTGATGATCTGCAGCCCGCCGGTCTGGGAGTAGGAATTATACTGGTCCGTGCCGGCGCCGATGACGAGTTCTCCCTTGTCGGACTGGGAGATATAGGCATGCACCGTGTTCGACATGACCACGCACGGGAAGATCGGCTTCAGCGGTTCGGAGACCAGCGCCTGCAGCGGACTCGATTGCAGCGGCACGCGCACATCGGCCATCTTCATGATCGTCGTCGTATGGCCGGCGGCCGACACGGCGACCTTTTTTGCGCCGATGAAGCCACGCGACGTCTCGACTCCGGTCACCCGTCCGTCGGGACCGCGGCGGATACCGGTCACTTCGCAATTCTGGATAATATGCACACCGCGGTCCGAGGCTGCGCGCGCATAACCCCAGGCAACCGCATCGTGCCGGGCCGTGCCGCCGCGACGCTGCAGCGCCGCACCGTTGATCGGGTAGCGGGCGCTGGCCGAGATGTCGAGTGGCGGGCAATAAGCCTTGGCCTGCTCCGGCGTCAGCCATTCATTGTCGATGCCGTAGAGCCGGTTGGCATGGATATGCCGCTTGAACGACTGCTGGTCGTGAATATTGTGCGAGAGCATCATCACGCCGCGCGGCGAATACATCACATTGTAGTTGAGCTCCTGCGAAAGCCCTTCCCAGAGCTTCATCGAATGCTCGTAAATGTGCATGCTCTCTTCATAGAGATAATTCGAGCGGATGATGGTGGTGTTGCGGCCGGTATTGCCGCCGCCGAGCCAGCCTTTCTCGATCACCGCGACATTGGTGATGCCGTGCTCCTTGGCGAGATAGTAGGCAGCACCCAGCCCATGACCGCCGGCGCCGACGATGACAACGTCGTATTCAGCGCGCGGCTCAGGCGAAGTCCACTGCTTCTCCCAGCCCTTATGGCCACGAAGGGCCTCCCTCGCCACGGCAAAAACCGAATATTTCCGCATCCGCCTTCTTCTCCTTTGGGAAAGAGCTGTTCTCCGCGCCCATACAAATCGCAAATCCAAATGCGGCACAACGGCTCTTTTGCGACAGCCTAGCGCTTTGCTTTTGACACTAAGCGACATGATGCCAAAAAGCGGTCGGTTTTCGGGTGACATCCTGCGCTGGTTTCGAAGGCTGTTCGGCAGGAGGAGGCAAGCCCTTTCCTGGGCCGCCGGTCCGCTGCTAGCCCAACTGGGCGAGAAGACAAGCAGTTACTAAAATGTTAATTCACCGGCATGTTCCCGGGGTTCCTGTATCATGTGGGGTCGGCGTTCATTACTCCAGGCACTTTGCCTTGTGATCGCCGGCGCGCAACCGGCACTTACCGCAGAGGCGGTCGGCCAGGCTGTCGTCATTAAGACGGAGGTGACGGGGCAGAGCGGCCCGATCGAAGTCGACACCAGCGTTCATCGCAACGAGCGCATCAAGACATCCCCATCGGGCCTTGGCCAGTTCCTGTTCCGTGACGGCACGAAGCTCGCGGTGGGCTGGGGCTCGTCGGTGGTGATCGACAAATATGTCTTCGATGATTCTCAATCGGTCAAAAAACTCACCATCAGGGCGGCGAAGGGTACGTTCCGCTGGGTGAGCGGCAGTTCCAACTCCTCCGCCTACCAGATCCTGACGCCCGCCGGCACGATCGGCGTGCGCGGCACCGCTTTCGATTTTTACGTCGGCCCTGATGGCACCACCGCCGTCGTCCTGTTGAATGGCGCGGCCCGGTTTTGTGGCCCGGGCGGCTGCCGGCAATTGCAGCAGCGCTGCGACTGCGTGGTGGCGAAGCCGAACGGCAATATGTCGGCCGCACGCCGGGTCGATCCCAGCATTCTCGACACGCTCGGAAATCCCCGCGCCCTTCCCTTCCTCTCCGGCAATCAGCGGCTTGCGGGCGGCATCGGCATGCTCGGCGGCTGCAATATGGCCTCCGTTGCGCCGGAAAGAAAAGACCGAACACGGCCTCCGCCGGCAGTTGCGCCTGCCCCGCAAAGGCAGGATCCGCCACAGAGACAGGCCGAGCCGCAAAAGGAGCGGCCGAACAAGCCCGACAAGCCGCACCATGACAAACCACACCATGACAGGCCGCATCATGACGAACCGGATAGGCCTGACAAGCACGAGGGCCATGGCCGGCATGACGATGACGGCAAGCCGGGAAATCACGGCGAGGATCATCGTGACCACGACCGCGACCATTCTGGACATCGCGATCATGGTCATGACAACGATCGGAACCACGACAGAGGCCGGAATTTCAATCGCGGCCGCTGAAGCCCGTCAGTCTACGGCGCTCTTTTCGACCCTTTCGGGCACTTCGCGGAAATGATCGGTTCTGCCGGATAGGCGCTTGTAGAATTCCGCCAGGCCGCCGGTCACCTGCACCGCCCTCAGTTTGGCCGTACTCATAAGCTTCCGGCTGTTCCTGGAATGCGATTGCAGGGCCTGCATCAACTGCCTGTGAACGACCTCGAGCGCGGCGAATTCCTGGGATGCCGCGACGCGCTCATCGCCGACGACCGCAAGGATCTGGGTCCGGCTGCTCTTCCCCTTGAGCGGGAGCGCACCGGCTTCGATCAGCGCCATTCCCCGCACTGAGCGTGCCGTGCTGTCGGAGATGAGGATATCGAAGCCGACCTCCTTGCAGGACGATTCGATGCGGGCCGCGACGTTGACGGCGTCTCCGACGGCCGAATAGTTGAAGCGGGTCTTGGCGCCCATGTTGCCGACGCAGGCAAGGCCGGTATGGACGCCGATGCCGATCCCGACCTCCTGATCGGCCCCGAAACCGAAGGCGTCGCCGGCGTTCAGTTCGGCGAGTGTCTCGCGCATGGCAAGCGCTGTGCGAACCGCCTTTGTTTGATGATCCGCCACATCGACGGGCGCATTCCAGAACGCCATGATCGAATCGCCGATGAACTTGTCGAGCGTGCCTTCATTGGCCACGACATGGCGGCTCAGCGCATCGAGCAGCGTATTCAGGAAGGCCACCACATCCGTCGGTGCCAGCCGCTCGCTTATCTCGGTGAAGTTCCTGACATCGACGAACATGACCGTCAGCTCGCGGTCGTCTCCGCCAAGACGCAATGCATCGCGGTTATGCTCGATGCGGTGGAGCAGCGATGGAGAAAGATAATGCCCGAAGGCGCGCCGCACTTCGCGCCGCTCTCGGTCGATCACCAGGATCTTGAACGAGGTCGCGGCAAAATGGATGATCGATCCGCTGACGATCGGCGCCAGCGGATCGAGAAGAAGCCCGGCATAAAGAAACGACAGCCAGGAGGCTACGAGCGCCATGGCCGTGATCAGCAAGCCGCAGATCAGCGCGACAGCGGGGCTGACGAAGGTCGTCACCACGACGAGCAGGCATCCGAGCACAGCGATGACAAGGATTTCCAGCCCGTCCGCCCAGTCGGGCCGCGATAGGAAATGACCGGATAGGATCTGCTCGATCGCCTGGGCATGCAGCGAAACGCCGGGAACATTCTCGCCGAGCGCCGTGACGCGGATGTCCTGCAGGCCGGCCGCCGAGGTGCCGACGAAGACGATGCTGCCGTCAATGGCAGCCGCGACCGCGGGAGAAGCCCCTTCGGCCGCAAGCACCTGCCGGGCGGATATGTACCGCTCCGCCCGGTCGGGGCTGACATAGAGCCAGAGTTCGCCCGCCGCTGTCAGCGGCACGACGAATTCGCCGATCTTCACCGATGTCATGATGCCGGCGCGATCGGGCGCGCCCGACAGCACATAGGTCGAAGCCCCCTGCGCGACGCGCAGCGCCTCGATGGCCAGATTTGGATAGAGCTGCTCGCCGTCCGTCAAAAACAGCGGAACCGCCCGCACCACCGGCGAGGGATTGCCGGGGTTGAGGCTGATATGGCCGAGCCCGGCCGCATTCGCCTCCAATTGCGGCCTGAGCGGTGTCGAGGCGCCGAGATAAGGAGGAGCCGAGACGGGGCTTTCGCCCGTGAAGGCGAAACCCGCCTTCACGGGCGGCCGGTAATTGCCCACGTTGGAAAGGCCGAAACCGAGCACGACGGGCTTCTCGGCAATCGCGCCGGCGAATATCTCGTCATTGTCAGGCAGCTTCTCGGCAAGCGAAGGATCGACGCCTGCGACCTCGGCGACAACATTGCGCGGCGACAGCCGGTCGGGCTCGGCGAAAAGAATATCGAAGGCAATGGCCGAAGCGCCCATCGCGGAAAGCCGGTCCACCAGCAGCGCCAGCCGGTCCCGCGGCCAGGGCCATTGGCCGAATTCGCGTAAGGAAGCTTCGTCGATGTCGATTACGCGGACCGGCATCGGCTCGAACGACCTTGGAACCAACCGCTGATATTCATCGAACGTCACGCCGCGGATCAGCTTGAAAATCCCGGGATCGCCGGCCCGAAGGACCGTGAGCAGAGCCACGATCGCCAGGCCGATAACGACACCGATTTGCTGGACGCGCGTCATGATCTCACCGGGTGTCCCCTCCACGGCCGGCAGAACGGCCCGCACCTGTCGGCAAGCTACGCCGCTTTCGGTCCAAACGCCATTCGCACATGCCGTGCAGGTCCTCTCTTTCAAAGGCCCGCGCCATTGGCCGGCTTTTGCCTGGACGACAGGCCTTCGATCTTGCCGGGCAGCCGGCGAAATGTTCTTGTAGCGATCGAAAATCGAATGCCTTCCAGAGAAGAACGAGGGGTCGCCGTGATTTCCGAAACCGCCGCGCGCCGGAGCAGCTACTGGCTGATTGCCATGGTGCTGGCAATGCTCGCGGGACTGCCGCTGGCCGTCTGGCTTGATATCAGCGATCTCTCGGGAAATACCCTGCGGCGTCAGGCCCGCGACATGAGTTCGCTGATCTCGAGCATCCGCTCCTATTATTCCGCCAATGTCGTAGGCCGTGTTCTGGCCGCCCACGCCAGCGGTGAGGCCGATGGCACGGTCGTCTCTCACAACTATGCCAATATACCGGGCGCCATCCCGCTGCCGGCCACACTTTCCCTGGAACTCGGCGATGTCATCAAGGAACAGCAGGCTAATATCACCTACCGTTTCGTCTCCGACCTACCGTTCAAAAGCCGCGCATCCCACGACCTCGACGATTTCGAGAGCAAAGCGCTTGCCGCGCTGCGCGCCAATCCGCAACAGACGCTGAACGATCTCAATCGTATCGGATTGACCGATACGTTGCGCTTCATCACCCCCGTCGTCATGGGCCAGGCCTGCGTTGCCTGCCACAATACCCACCCCGAAAGCCCGAAGACCGATTGGAAGGTGGGCGACGTGCGCGGCATCCAGGAAGTCATCATCCGCCAGCCTTATGCGAGCAACGTTTTCGCCTTCAAATACCTGCTCTGCTATTTTCTGTTCGTTGCCGTCATCGGCATCAGCTTCATTATCCTCCAGCGGCAACAGGCGCGTGCGATCCGCAGCGCCAACCAGGATCTGGAAGCGGCAAACGAGTTCCTCGCCAGCGTTTCCCTGAAGATTTCTCGCTATCTCTCGCCACAGATCTACAAAAGCATCTTCTCCGGGCAGAAGGACGTCGTCGTCCATACCGAGCGCAAACGCCTGACGATCTTCTTCTCCGACATCAAGGATTTCACCGCGACCACCGAGCGCCTGCAGCCGGAAGCGCTGACGGCGATGCTCAACGAATATCTGACCGAGATGTCGAACATCGCGCTCGAACATGGCGGCACGGTGGACAAGTTCATCGGCGACGCGATGCTGGTGTTTTTCGGCGACCCGGAAACCAAAGGTCCGGAGGAAGACGCAAAAGCCTGTCTGCGCATGGCCGTCGACATGCAGCGCCGCCTCGGCGAACTCAAGGACAGATGGCGCAGAAACGGCACCGAGGAGCCTTTCGTCGTCCGCATGGGGATCAATAGCGGTTATTGCAACGTCGGCAATTTCGGCAGCAGCGACCGCATGGACTACACGATCATCGGGGCGGAGGCCAATCTCGCAGCCCGGCTGCAATCGATAGCCCAGGGTGGAGAAATCGTCATCAGCTACGAAACCTATGCGCTAGTGAACGAGATCGTCGATGCCCACCCGCTGCCGCCGATCACGATGAAGGGCATACAGCGCGAGATCGTGCCCTATGCAGTGGATGGCCTGACACTCGGTGCGGATCATAAGAGCAAAGTGCTCAGCGAGCACCTCGCGGGCCTCGACCTGCATCTGGACATGGGCCGGCTGGAGCCGGCCGATCGCCTCCGGGTCAGGACGGCTCTCAGGGAGGCGATTGCCGCGCTGGACGAAACCGCGCCCGAGGCAGGCAGATCGTGACCGGATAGGGGCAAGCGTGATTTTTCCGCCCGCTTCCATATGCATCTGGACTTCTTATACCCGATCTGCTATCCCGCATCACCAATCGCAAGGCTGCGGCCGCGCGAACGTTATATTTTTGCCCCTGGCGCTGCGCCGCCGCCGGCATCAACCAACCAAAGGAACGTGATTCTCGTGCAGGTACTTGTCCGCGATAACAATGTCGATCAGGCTCTCCGCGCTCTCAAGAAGAAGATGCAGCGCGAAGGCATTTTCCGCGAAATGAAGATGCGCGACTACTACGAGAAGCCGTCGCAGAAGCGTGCTCGCGAAAAGGCAGAAGCCGTTCGCCGCGTTCGCAAGCTGGCCCGCAAGCGCGCCCAGCGCGAAGGTCTGGTCGCAGCACGCTGAGCGTTGCTGTCGTTTTTTTGACGTTTTCGGATGCATTGTGGCGGGGGCGATAGGTTCGCCACCGCCTTTTTTAGTTTGCCGCTGAAGATCGCATATCCCGGTATCGGATATGCCGCATGGGGAAAGCGAGCCCGAATGGCTGTCAACACCTTCAATCCGTCCCGCGCCTGGCGCCTGCAGAAAACCGCATTCCTGCCCGCTTTGGCGCTGGCGGCAATGTTTGGCCTCGCCGGCTGTGAGACGACAAACACCACAGATGCCGTGATCCGCATCGATAAGGCGCAGGGTTCGGAAGAGAATATCGCCTCGCTGACGGCAGTCATCAACGCCAATCCCAAGGATCCCGAAGGCTACAACGTCCGCGGTTCCGCCTATGGCCGCGGTGGCCAGTTCCGCCAGGCGCTGAACGATTTCAACACCGCATTGCAGATCAATCCGCGGTTTTTCCAGGCTTATGCCAACCGCGCCCTGGTCTATCGCAACATGGGCCAGCAGGCCCAGGCGATCAGCGACTACAATGCCGCGCTGCAGATCAACCCGAGTTACGACGTCGCCTATATCGGCCGCGGTAACGTCTATCGCATGGCCGGCCAGGACGACCAGGCGTTCAACGATTTCGACAAGGCGATCCAGCTCGGCACCACGGACGGCCGCGCCTATCACAATCGTGGCCTGATCTATCAGAAGCGCAATCAGCAGGACAAGGCGATCGACGATTTCTCGAAGGCGATCTCGCTCGCGCCGAATTCGCCCGAGCCCTATAATGGCCGCGGCATTTCCTATATCGCGCTGAACGACAACGACAACGCCTTTGCCGATTTCAACCATGCAATCGAACTCAATGGCAACATCGCCGAATCCTGGGCCAACCAGGCGCTGGTTTATGAGCGGCGCGGCGACAAGGCGAAGGCTGCCCGCTCCTATCGCCACGCCGTCGGCCTCGATCCCAAATACCAGCCGGCTCGCGACGGCCTTGCCCGCGTCGGCGTCGCCCCAGCCGGCTAAGGACATCAGTCGGGCGGCCGATATCTCGGCCGCCACATGGTCCGCCGTCCTCGATGACATATTATAGTATGTTGCAACCTCGTCTTGCTCCCCCTAACATGTCGCTGCTTCGATAGCTTGCTATCGGGCGTTCGAAACAGTTTGAGGGCGGCTTGCGAGAGATGCGGATCTTTGCTTTCCTGACCGCACGCAAAAGCCCTTGCCGGCAGCCAGTGCATGAGACGTGGCGAAACAGATGAAGATCGTCGCGCTGTTCTTTCCCAAGGCCTCGATCGGCACCTATCTCGTCGCCATGGCGGTGGCGATCGCCCTGCCGATCTTCGCCTTTGTAACGCTCCTTCTGCTGCAACTTGAGGACAACCAACGTTCGACGCTGAGGCGAGAGACGGCCCAGGATGCGCTTGCGCTTTCGCGCATCATCGACCGCCAGCTTCAGGATATGGCAACGACGCTGCGGCTGCTTTCGAGCTCACCGGAGCTCGAAAATGGTAATCTCGCCGCCTTCCACGAGCGCACGGAAACGGCCCTCCGAGACAATACGCTGTTCGTCATCGCCGTCGATCGCACCGGCCAGCAGCTGTTGAACACGCGCCGGGCTTTCGGCACGCCGCTGGGCAAGACGGCGAACATCCCCTCCCTTGAAGCCGCCATGGCCTCCGGTCGCATTGAGGCATCGGACGTCTTCCGCGGCCGGACCAGCGGCGATTGGGTCTATAACGTCACCCTGCCGCGCGCGGACGATCCCGTCGCAGCCCTCATCATCACGCAGGATGCCAAGGATCTGGGCAAGCTCGTGACGACCGAGGGTCTTGCCCCGGGCTGGTCGGCCGCCGTCATCGACCAGAGCGGTCACGTCGTCGCCGCCACCGGCCCCGCCAATCTCGAACCCGGCACGTCCTTCGACCCACGCATCCTGCCGGCGTTCACCGCGTCACGCGGCGTCTTCCAGGACGAGACGATCCTGCCGCACATGCTGCTCGGTTATGCCAGGATTCCCGGCTGGTCGTGGAAAACGGTGATCTGGGGACCGATCGCCCAGGCTTCGATTCTCAGCACCTGGCGTTTCCTCATCGTCGGCGGCGTAGCCCTGGTGCTCGTCGCTGTGCTCGGCGCCTATGCCGTTGCAAGGCAGGTGCGCACCACCATCCGCGATATCGCCGAAATGGCCAACCGCATGGGCGAAGGCCATATCGTCTCGCCGGTCGAGACCAGCGTCATCGAGGCGAACCAGGTGGCGATCGCCCTTTCGAATGCCTCCTTCGATCGCAGCCAGACCGAGGACCGGCTGCGCTTCGTCATGCACGAGCTCGTCCACCGCACCAAAAACCTTCTGACACTTGCCCAGGCCATGATGCGCCAGCTCGCCAAACAGGCCGACAGCGTCGAGACCTTTCAGGCCGCCGTCGCCGATCGCCTCGAGGGGCTGGTGCGTTCGATCGAGCTGCTGACCAGTGAGCAATGGGGGGGCGTGTCGCTGCGGCGGGTCGTCGACATCCACCTGCAGGCCTTCCCGCAATCGCGCGACCAGATCGATATCTCAGGCGAAGACTTCGTGCTGAAGCCGGATGCGGTGCAGAATCTCGGCCTTGCCCTGCATGAACTCGCCACAAACTCAGTAAAATACGGTGCGCTCTCCGTCCCGCAAGGCCGGGTCCGCTTCGAATGGCGCGACGTCAGGGAGGAAGACAAGCCGGATGCCCTGCTCCGCTTCACCTGGGAGGAAAGCGGCGGCCCGCCTGTCGCAGAGCCGACCCGCTCGGGTTTTGGCACGACCGTTATCAAGGCCCATGCCGCCTCCGCCTTCCGCGGCACGGTTCAGGTCGATTTTCGGCCCGAAGGCCTGTTGTGGGTGCTGACGGCGCAGCGCGCCACGCTGGAACGGGACTAGAGCAATTCCAGAAAAAGTGCGAAGCGGTTTTCCCAGGCAAAGCGCGTAGCGCTTTTGCCGGGAATTGCGTAAAAACAAAAGGTTAGAGCGGTTCGGCGTTTCCGTGAAACCTGAACCGCTCTAACTCAGGAACAATCGCTATCTCTACCCGTTTCGAACAGGTCGTTTCCAAGGAGAAAGACCATGTTCAAGCACACGATCATTGCCGCGGCTCTGGCAGCCGCTGCCTGGGCAAGTCCAGCAGGCGCGGAAAATTATGTCACGCTTGGCCGCCTGGTCTGCGGATCGGATGGCGGCCAGGGTCTGATCATCACCTCGCAGAAGAACCTCATCTGCACCTACACGCCGGCATCAGGCGGCGCCAAGGCTGTCTATGCCGGTAAAATCGAGAAGTTCGGTCTCGATATCGGCCAGACCGGCAAGAGCGTGATGATCTGGCAGGTGCTGGCCAAGACCGGCACGGATGTCCCGCAATTCGCCCTTGCCGGCGAATATTACGGCATCGGCGCTGATGCGAGCCTTGGTGCCGGCGCCGGCGCCAAGGTGATTGCCGGCGGCACCAACAAGGCCTTCATGCTGCAGCCATTGAATGTCCAGGCCCAGGAAGGGCTGAACCTGGCGATCGGCGTCGAGAAGATGACCCTGGTGCCGGGCGAGATATGATAAAAACAGACGTCCAACCTGGTTCGAACAGCCGCCCGAAGGCGGCTGTATCTAAGTTCATCAATGCGCGATGGCCTTGTTGATATCCTCGGTCATCTTCTTGGCATCGCCGAGCAGCATCATCGTGCCGTCCTTGTAGAACAGCGTATTGTCGATACCGGCATAACCCGAGCCGAGCGAGCGCTTGACGAAGAGGCAGGTCTTGGCTCGGTCGACGTCGAGGATCGGCATGCCGTAGATCGGCGAGGTCTTGTCGTCGCGGGCCGCCGGATTGGTGACGTCGTTGGCACCGATGACATAGGCGACGTCGGCCTGGGCAAATTCCGAATTGATGTCCTCGAGCTCGAAAACCTCATCATAGGGAACATTGGCTTCGGCCAGCAGCACGTTCATATGGCCGGGCATGCGGCCGGCGACCGGGTGGATCGCATATTTCACTTCGACGCCGTTCTTCTTGAGATTGTCGGCGAGTTCGCGCAGCGCATGCTGGGCCTGGGCAACCGCCATGCCGTAACCCGGCACGATGATGACCTTCGAGGCATTGGCCATCAGATAGGCCGCATCCTCGGCCGAGCCGAGCTTGACCGTCTTGTCTGTGGTGTCAGGCCCGCTGGACGCCGTCTCGCCGCCGAAACCGCCGAGGATGACGGAGACGAAGGAGCGGTTCATGCCCTTGCACATGATATAGGACAGGATCGCGCCGGAGGAACCGACGAGCGCGCCCGTGATGATCAGCGCCAGATTGCCGAGCGTGAAGCCGATGCCCGCCGCAGCCCAGCCGGAATAGGAATTCAGCATCGAGACGACGACCGGCATGTCGGCGCCGCCGATCGGCACGATCAGCAGCACGCCGAGCACCAGCGACAGCGCCACGACAGCCCAGAAGTCGAAATGGCTTTCCGTCACGGCAAGTCCGATGATGAAGAGCACGATCAGCGCCAGCAGGGTCGCGTTGATCAGATGCCGGTAGGGTAGCATGATCGGCTTGCCGGACATGCGCCCGTCGAGTTTCAGGAAGGCAATGATCGAGCCGGTGAAGGTGAGCGCACCGATCGCCACGCCGAGCGCCATCTCGACCCGCGCTTCGGTGTGGATGTGGCCGATCTCGCCGATGCCGAAGGAGGCGGGCGTATAGAGCGCCGAGGCTGCAACCAGCACGGCGGCAAGGCCGACCAGCGAATGGAAGCCGGCAACGAGCTGCGGCATCGAGGTCATGGCAATGGTGCGGGCGACATAGGCGCCGACGCTGCCGCCGATGGCAAGGCCGAGAACGATCAGCACGAAGCCGCCGAAGTTGGGCGTCGCCAGCACCAGCGTCGTGAGGATGGCGATCCCCATGCCGACCATGCCGTAGAGATTGCCCTTGCGGCTCGTCGCCGGATGGGAAAGACCGCGAAGCGCCAGGATGAAGAGGACGCCGGAGACGAGGTAGAGGAAAGCTGCGATATTGGTCATCGATCCCTCACCTGTCCTTCTTGCGGTACATCGAAAGCATCCGCTGCGTGACCAGGAAGCCGCCGAAGATGTTCACCGAGACCAACACCAGGGCAACAAAGCCGAAGCCGGTCGCAAGCCCGCTGGTGGAGATGCCAACCGCCAGCAGCGCGCCGACGACGATGACCGAGGAGATCGCATTGGTGACCGCCATCAGCGGCGTATGCAGCGCCGGCGTTACCGACCAGACGACGTAATAACCGACGAAGATCGATAAGACGAAGATCGCTAGCTGAAAGACGAAGGGATCGATCGCCCCACCGGTGGCAGCACTTGCCGCCTCCGGGGCGTGGGCAGCTGCGGTGGCGACGGCCGTTACCGCGTCGTTCAGTTGCTGAAGCGCTCTGTCCATTGCTTCACTGGCCATCAGAGATCTCCCTTCTTCGCGCCGCCGAAGGCGGGATGCACCACGTCGCCGGCATAAGTCAGCATCGTCGCCTTGACGAGTTCGTCGTCGAGATTGACGACAACCGTCCTGGTTTCCTTGTTGACCATGGTCTCGAGGAAGGTGACGAGGTTCTTGGCGTAGAGCGCCGAAGCACTGGCCGCGACCCGGCCCGGCATATTGGCGAAACCGATCACCTTGACGCCGTCGACATCGGCGATCTCGCCGGCAACGACACCCTCGATATTGCCGCCGCGCTCGACCGCGAGATCGACGGCAACAGCGCCCGGCTTCATCGCGGCGAGCATGGCCCGCGAAACGAGCCGCGGCGCCGCGCGACCGGGGATTAGCGCCGTGGTGATGACGATATCCTGCTTGGCGATATGTTCGGCCACCAGGGCTGCCTGCTTGCCTTGATAGTCGGCGGACATTTCCTTGGCATAGCCTCCGGCTGTTTCCGCCGCCTTGAACTCCTCGTCCTCGACGGCGATGAACTTGGCGCCGAGCGAGGCGACCTGTTCCTTGGCGGCCGGACGAACGTCGGTGGCCGAGACCGCAGCACCCAGGCGCCGCGCCGTGGCGATCGCCTGCAGGCCGGCGACGCCGGCGCCCATGACGAAGACCTTGGCGGCTGGCACGGTGCCGGCCGCCGTCATCATCATCGGCATGGCGCGGTCATAAACCGCAGCCGCCTCGATGACGGCCTGATAGCCGGCGAGATTGGCCTGGGACGACAGCACGTCCATGGACTGGGCGCGGGTAATGCGCGGCATCAGTTCCATCGCGAAGGCCGAAAGCCCGGCACTTGCCAGAGCCGCGATCGCCTCGTCGTTGCCGTAAGGGTCCATGATGGCGATGACGACAGCACCGCTCTTGTAACCCGATATCTCCGATGGGCTCGGGCGGCGCACCTTGAGCACCACGTCGGCGGCGGCTGCATCGGCAAAACTGCCGATCCGGGCGCCGGCGGCCTCGAACTCTCCGTCCGGAAGGCGCGACGCCGCACCGGCACCGGCTTCGACGACGACGTCGAAGCCGAAATTCTTCATTTTCTTCACGGTCTCGGCGGAGGCCGCGACACGCGTCTCCTCGCCTGCAATTTCTCTTGCAACGAAAACGATATTGCCCAACTGCCCCCTCCTCCGGGTCAGCCAGACCGCCGCAGGCTTCCCTGCGCAGGCCAAGCACCTAAAGCATGTCGCGCAAAACTGTCCGTCGGTCCTGCGATAACGATAACGAGAAAGTAAAGACCTGAAGCGCGAAGAGCGAATCTGAAAGATCGCGACGCGCCTCGGTCACAAAGCTTCGGCGAAGCCCTCCCCTTTGCCGCGATCAGCGGAACAGGAAGACGCCGACAGCGAGTAGAATGATGAAAACGAAGAGACCGCCAAGAAGGCCGGCGCCGCCGAAGAAACCGGCGGTCATCGCAAGCAGGAGGACGATGAGAAGCATCGAGCCGTATTTCGTGGCGGTGATGAACATGTCGTAGGTCTTTTCATGTTCCTTGTAGTCCATCGGCGCGCCGGTCTCGACCGGTCCGGTATGATGTTCAGCCATAAATATCGTCTCCCTGAAATGCCTCTGCGCTGCCTGATTCCCCCGGCTGGCGAGGGAAATCCCTGCTTGCAGGAATTACACAATGAGAGAGGAAAGCGCAATGCATGAGAATGCCGCAGCCTCGCGTCAAAACCACCTATCCCGAGGCGAAAAAACATGAGGGGCGCTGACTGCGGATCTGGTCATCGCCCCTCATTATTCTAACCCAGGTCCTCTCCCGGAAGAGAGGAAGAAATCAGAGCGGCAAGTCGGTTCCAAGTTGGCCTTGCGGCACGAAGCGCGCCGTCGGAATGATGGTGAGCGGCGGCAATGTGTCGTTGGGATTGCGCGAAAACATCATGCGCTGCTCGCTGGCGCTGGAGATGAAGAAGGGGTAACGCGTCAACAGCTTGCGTCCGACCTCGATCACATTCGTCGACATCAGCGTCACGTCAACCCCGTAACTCTCCGCCAGTCGGCCGGGCACAATCGTATCGGCATAGAAGACCCGCTTATAGAAGGCGGCATGCGGCGGCCGGACGGACTGAATAACGCGGTCCGCCCGGAAATAGGCTGCCGCCACGATGGCGGGTCTCAGCGTCAGATAGGGAACCCATGGCATGTTGGCGGTGAGTTCAGGATCGGCCGCGAAACGCGCCGGGTCGATCAAGGTCAGCCCGGCGTCCAGAAGCTCATCCATCGCCTCGGGAAAGGCCTCTCCGGACCGGCTGATACGATGCTCCGGCGTCACATAGTGAATTCGAATCGTACTGACCAGTTCGCCATAATAGTACAGGCCAAAGATATAGGCATGGCTGTCGAAATCGACATCGTCCAACAGACCTTCCGGGGCAAGCGAAAGCGCACCGTGGGCCTTGTACGCCTTGTAGCGCAGCCGTTCCACCTCCTCCATGTCTTCGCTGCTCTCAACACGGCGATATTCGACGTGGTCCAAAATTTCCAAAATTTTCGTGCTGAAATCATTACGCGTGAACAGTGTGTCTGACATATTTTGATCCGCTCGTTAACGGATCATTAATCATACGCCAGCGAAATTTAGGCAAGGAAATCCGATAATTCGGCCCGTATATAAAGTATTAAGGTTAACGTCGCGAAAGGTTTTCAGCGGAAAAAAAATGTGGCAGCGGAGCGCTCAGGCGACCTTGTTGCGGCGACGCTGAACGGTCCGGCGGCCGATGCCCTGCTGTAACAGCGGGATGTTCTTGGAAGGCACCGGCTGAGAGAAAACATAGCCTTGCACGAGATCGGTGCTGCGGTGCTTGTTGAGCAGGGCGAGTTGCTCGTCGGTCTCGACGCCCTCGATGACGATCTTCAGTCCCAATTCGCGGGCGAGATGGACCGTGCCGCGCAACAGCTTGAGGCGGCGGTTATCCTCAACGATGTTGCGGACGAAGGAGCGATCGATCTTGACGATATCGAGCGGCAGCGTGTCGAGATAGCTGAGACTGGAGAAGCCGGTGCCGAAATCGTCGATGGCGATGGTGATGCCGCGGGCCCTGAGCTCCGCCAGGATGGCACGCACGGCCGCAGGCTCGTCGATCAGGCAGCTTTCTGTGATTTCGAGATGCAGCCGCGCCGCATCGAGTCCGGAATGGGCAAGCGCGTCGGCGACCACCGAGAGGATGTCGGCATCCCTAAGGTCCCGCGCCGAGAGATTGACCGAGACGGCGATATGATCAGGCCAGTTCATGCATTCGCCGCATGCCTTGAACAGGACGAAGCGGGTAATGTCGGAGATGATGCCCATATCCTCTGCGAGCCGGATGAAGACATCGGGCGGGATCGAACCCTTCTCCGGATGCACCCAGCGCGCCAAGGCCTCGGCGCATTCGATCCGCGAACCGTCGGCCCGGAACATCGGCTGAAAGACCAGATGTAATGCCTGGGCGGAAACCGCTTCGCGCAGATCCGCCTTCAGCTTCTGCTGCTCGATATAGCGGCCATCCATCTCCCGCTCGAAGCCGGATATGCCGCCCCTGAAGCGCGACTTGCTTTCGAACAGGGCAAGATCCGCCTTGACGCTCCATTCGTCCATCGCGAAGGCGGTGCTCTCGAGAATCGCGTAACCGGCACTGAGCGAAACCAGGAAGGTCAGCTCATCGACCGCGTAATGGCCCTGGATGGCAGCGTGCACGCGGCGGATCTCGACGTCGAGGGAGGCCGGCTCCTTCGCATGCGGAAAGAACAGGATGAACTGGTCGCCCATCAGCCGGCCGAGAATGGCGTTGCCGGAGGCCTGCTTGATCCGGGCGGCGATAGCGCAGAGCAGATGATCGCCGGTGACGTGGCCACGCATGTCGTTGACATGTTTGAATTCGTCGATATCGAGAACCATGAAGCCGAGCGGCCCGGACTTCCGCTGATGTTTGGCGAGATACTCCTGCACCAGTTGCCCGAAATACTCTCTGTTCGGCAGGCCCGTCAGCGCGTCGAAGCGGACCATATGCATGATCTTCTGTTCCGCCTTCACCCGGCTCGACACATCCTCGAAGATCAGCACGGCGCCGCCATCGGCCCTTCGGCTGGCGGAGAATTCCAGCGACAGACCCTCGGGGAAATGTATGAGCGTGCGCGATAGGTTGCCTTCGGCGACCTGGGTCAGTTGGCGCAGGATGAGCTCCGGCTGCGAGGCGTCCATGAAGCTGTAGCGCGCGCCGTAACGCAGCACGGCGCCGAGGTCGCGCTCCTTCAGCCGTTCCGGCGCACCGATCTTCAGAAGCTCGCAGGCCTTGCGATTGACGACCTGGATGCGGTTTTCGGCATCGACCATGACCAAGCCGTGCGGCATGTTGTTGAGCGCCGTGTCGAAACGGTCGGCGATGATGGTGATTTCCCGGCGCGCAATGACATTCTCGAAGAGAAACTCGCGCACACCATTCGCCATGGCCCGGGTCGTCAGCCAGAAAGGAATGAGGAAGATCGACAGCAGACCACGATAAAAATCCAGCGCCAGCAGGCTGCCGATGATCATCGGCAGGCAGCAAAAGAACGTCTGGAGGTCGACTGCGAAGCGCGAGCCGTAATTGCGGCCGACGACGGAAACCATGGTCGCCATGGTGACGGAAATGCAGGCAAGCTCCGCAAAGGAATCATGCACGACGAAGATGGCGTAGCCGCTGGCGATACCGAGGAGCGCGGTGGTGCAGGATCCGCTGGCAACCAGAATCCACTCCCAACGCTCGATTCGGGCGTGCGACAGACTTTGCTTGTCGACACGATCGAACTGCCGGAAGATGGCCATGCGAGCGCCGAAAACCAGAAGGAAGGCGGCCGACAGCAGGATGTAGATGGAGTATTGCGTCTTGGCAGCCACTGCAAGGCACGTCGCAACATGCACGATCACGCCAACGAGAAGCGTCATGCGGTTCCCGGAAAGGGAGCTCACAAACGACAGATACACATCTAAAGGGACCCTGTTCGGGTTATCCGGCTTCATCCACACTTTCCCTGTGCGCGGGAATTCTAGGCTCAACCCTTTAAAAATTGATTTCAATGGAATCAAACATTTGGGTAAATTTTCTAAAACCATAGGATGAACCGGACATCCTAGACGCGCCGTTGCAGCCTTTTGGCGAGATTATTGAAATTTTTTATCCACGCCAGGGTTGTTGAATTATGAGACACTCACACTGCCTGGTCATCGGATCTAAGACTATACTCTAAGGCGAGGCATTTATCCTTCCAATTTCGAAGGCCGTGGTCTACATCGATTGCAAGAGGGAAAGCTGCCGGAAAAACGGCAGGACAAGAACAAGGGAAACGAATGTCGGGACTTCTGGCGGCAAGCCGGCTGATCGATTCGGTCAGTCGGATCATGGGCAAACTTTCCGAATATATGGTGCTGTTCTGCTGTCTGATCAGCGCCGGAAACGCCATCGTCCGCTACGCCTTCAACTACAGTTCGAACGGCTGGCTCGAGATCCAATGGTATCTCTTCGCCTTCGTCGTGATGCTCGGCGCCTCGCATGCGTTGCGCAACAACGAGCATGTCCGCGTCGACCTGATCTATGGTGCGGTTTCCGACAAAGCGAAGATCTGGATCGACATCGTCGGCCTCCTCATCTTTCTCATTCCCGTCTGCATATTCCTCACTTGGCTATGCTGGCCCTTCTTCACGCTCTCCTACCAGCAGGGCGAAATATCGGGCAACGCCGGCGGACTGATCCGGTGGCCCGTGAAGCTGATCCTCGTGGCTGGCTTCGCACTGCTTTCCCTTCAAGGCGTTTCCGAGGTGATCAAGCGGATCGCCGCCCTCACCGGCGAAATCAGCATCGACACCAAATACGAAAAGCCGCTGCAGTAGCGCGCCCTGGAGGAACGGTTTTGTTTGATTTCGGCATCATTCCGCCGGCCATGTTCCTAGGCATGGTCATCTTCATGCTCTACGGGTTTCCGGTCGCTTTTTCGCTCGCCGCCGTCGGCATGTTCTTCGGCATTATCGGCATCATCACCGGCCATTTCAGCGAAGCCTTTCTGCAAGCGCTGCCGCTGCGCTTTTTCGGCATCGTCTCCAACGACCTCCTGCTCGCAATTCCCTTCTTCACCTTCATGGGAGCGATATTGGAACGCTGCGGGCTTGCCGAAGATCTGCTCGAAGGCACCGGCAAGCTCTTCGGCGGCATTCCCGGCGGCCTCGCCTATGCCGTCATCCTCGTCGGCGCCGTGCTCGGCGCGATCACCGGCACGGTGGCCGCCTCCGTCATCACCATGGGCGTGATCTCGCTGCCGATCATGCTGCGTTATGGCTACAGCCCGCGCCTTGCCACCGGCGTCATCGCCGCTTCCGGCACCATAACGCAGGTGATCCCGCCTTCGCTGGTGCTCGTCGTTCTCGCCGATCAGCTCGGCCGGTCGGTCGGCGACATGTATCTCGGCGCCATCGGCCCCTCCATCCTGCAGGTGACGATTTTCATCCTCTTCATCCTGGTGATGTCGATCATCCGGCCGAAATCGATGCCGCCGCTGCCGAAAGAGGTGCGCGGCGATTTCAACTGGGCGCTGCTGGTAAAGGTGCTGATGGGCATGGTGCCCTCGATCGTGCTGATTTTCCTGGTGCTCGGCACGATCTTCATGGGCCTTGCAACGCCGACCGAAGCGGGTGCGCTGGGCGTCGTCGGCGCCATGGCGCTCGCCGCCATGAATCGCCGCCTCACCTGGCCGCTGATCCGCGAAGCGATGACATCGACCACCCACATCACATCAATGGTGGTGATGATCCTGATCGGCTCCACCTGCTTCAGCCTGGTGTTTCAGGGCATGGACGGCTCGCGCTGGATCGAGCACATGCTGTCGGGCATTCCCGGCGGCCCAGTCGGCTTTCTGATCTTCGTCAACATCTTCATCTTCGTGCTCGCCTTCTTCCTCGATTTCTTCGAGATCGCCTTCATCGTCATCCCGATGCTCGCCCCCGTCGCCTCCAGTCTCGGCATCGACCTGATCTGGTTCGGCGTTCTGATCTGCGTCAACATGCAGACGAGCTTCATGCATCCGCCCTTCGGCTTCGCGCTGTTCTACCTGCGTTCGATCGCCAGCAAGGACGTCAAGACCTCGGATATCTACATGGGCGCGCTCCCCTGGGTCGGCATGCAGCTGATCCTGGTGGCGATCGTAATCTTCTGGCCGCAATCGGTGACCTATTGGCTGGATCACGGCCCGAAGGTCGACCCGAACTCGATCAAGATCGAAGTCCCGGGCTTCGGCGGCCAGCTCGGCCTGCCGCCACTCGGCGGCGGCAAGGACTCGCCGCAGATTCCCGGCCTGACCCTGCCGCCACTCGGCCTGCCAGGAGCACCGCCGCCCCCCGCCAAATAAAGAGCTAAAACAGAACCCCGGACCAAGTGATCCGGGGTTCTGATATTCGTGTCAGCCGCCGATGGAAGCCCTCAGAGCTTTCCGGCCCGCTGCTGGATCATCATGAACGTATCGAAAGTGTATTCCGAAAGCTGCATCCAGAGATAGGCGTCCCGCTTGAAGGCGGTCTGATCCTCGTAGATCTTTTTGAAATACTGGTTGGTGCCCGAGATTTCGCTGTAGATGCCGGTCGCCGCCTGGAAGCAGGCTTCCATGATCTCCTGGCTGAACGGGCGCAGCGTCGCACCTTCCGCAACGAGCTGCTTCAGCGCCGTCGGATTCTTCGAGTCGTACTTCGCCAGCATGTTGGTGTTGGCGAAGGCGCAGGCATCGGTCAGCGCCGCCTGATAATGCTTCGGCAGGTTGCTCCATTTCTCAAGGTTGAAGAAACCATGCACCGTCGGGCCGCCTTCCCACCAGCCCGGATAATAGTAGTACTTCGCCACCTTGTGGAAGCCGAGCTTCAGGTCGTCATAGGGGCCGACGAATTCTGCCGCATCGATCGTGCCTTTTTCCAACGCCGGATAGATGTCGCCGCCGGCGATCTGCTGCGGGACGACGCCGACCTTCTCCATGACGCGGCCGGCAAGACCGGCAATGCGCATCTTGACCCCCTTGAGGTCATCGAGCGTATTGATCTCCTTGCGGAACCAGCCGCCCATCTGCGCGCCGGTATTGCCGGCCGGCAAGGCATACATGCCCTGCGTTGCGTAGAACTCGTTCATCAGCTTGTTGCCGTTGCCCTCGTAGAACCACGCATTGGTCAGGCGGCTGTTCAGCCCGAAGGGAATGGCCGTTCCGAAGGCATAGGCCGGATCCTTGCCGACGAAATAATAGGAGGTCGTATGGGCTGCCTCGACCGTGCCGGCGGCCACCGCATCGACGGCCTGCAGGCCAGGCACGATTTCACCGGCCGCGAAGGGCTGGATCGTAAAATTGCCGTCTGTCGCGGCAGCGACATGCTTGGCGATATCCTCGGCGCCGCCATAGATCGTATCCAAGCTCTTCGGAAACGACGACGTCATGCGCCACGCGATCTTCGGATTTTCCTGCGCGATCGCAGGCGCTGCCAATGCCGTTGCGGCTACCGCGCCGGCGCTGGCGGTTCCCGCCTTCTTGAAAAACGAACGACGATCCATCAAAAACCTCCCGTATAGATGGCACTGCGCGGCCAATCTTCACCCCACCCGCAGCCGGGGCAAACCTAAGCATGGCGGGGGCCGCGATTCAAGCTTTAGTCTATTAGCCTTTGGCATCAAGACGGCAATAGGAGAATGCGAGTGCAACTATCAAAATCAGCGGCTTAGCAGCCAAGCCGGAACCAGGGCAGCTTCGGCCGTATTTTGGCCCCCCGACACAGCCAAGCGTTGACTTAAGGGCCGTTCTGGCGCCAGAAACACAGTGCAGAAAGTTTTTACCGGGGTTGATATGACGAAACCGATCGTTGCCATTCCTGCCGATATCCGCAGCTTCGACGGCGCGACGTGGCATGCCGTGCAGCATCAATATGTGAGGGCCGCCTTGAATGCAGCCGGCGTCATGGCCTTCATCATCCCCGCCTTCGAGGCAGGCTACGATACCGACGCGATCCTCGACCGCGTCGACGGCCTCCTGGTTTCCGGCTCGGCCAGCAACGTGCATCCTTCTCTCTACGGTGCCGAGGCGAACGAGCGGGACGGTCCGTTCGACCCTGCCCGCGACGCCACCAGCCTGCCGCTGATCCGCCGCGCGATCGACCGCGCCATCCCGCTGTTCGCCATCTGCCGCGGCATCCAGGAGCTGAACGTCGCGCTCGGTGGCTCGCTGGCAAGCGAGATCCACGAGCAGCCCGGCATTTGGGACCATCGCCGGCCGGACGGCGTCGACCGCGACGGCATGTACGCCGTTCGCCAAAGCGTCTACGTCAAGGAAGGCTCCTGCATCGCAAGCATTCTCGGCCCCGGCGAAATTCGCGTGAATTCCCTGCACCGGCAGGCGATCGCCAGGACCGCGCCGCGCCTGCAGGTGGAAGCGATCGCCGAAGACGGCACGGTTGAGGCCGTCTCCGTCATCGACGCCAAGGCCTTCGCCGTCGGCGTGCAATGGCATCCGGAGTACTGGGCCGAAACCGACAAGCCTTCGAACCAGCTATTTGAAGCTTTCGGCGACGCCGTCCACGCCTACGCCGCCGGCAAGCTGCCGGTCACCTCCGCGCAGGCGATCGTTTGACGGCGCAGTCGCGAGAGCAATTCCAGGAAAAGTGCGAAGCGGTTATCCGTCCGGAATTGCGTAAAAACAAAAGTGAGAGCGGTTCAGCGCTTCCGCTTTTGCGGCGTCTCCGGCACCGGCGTCAGCGCGGCTCCCGTCTCGAACCAGGCGATGAGATTATCGGCGACGAGATCGGCCATGGCGTTGCGGGTCGGCACCGACGCGGAGGCAACATGCGGCAGGAGCACCGCATTGGCCGGTTCCAACAGGCCGGCCGGCACTGTGGGCTCATCATAGAAGACATCGAGGCCGGCTGCTCCGAGCGCGCCGGAGGTTAGTGCCATGCTCAGCGCCTCCTCGTCCACGCTCCAGCCGCGGCCGACATTGACGAGAATGCCGTCCGGGCCGAGTGCTGCCAGAATCTCGGCATCGATCGTTTTATGCGTCTGCGGCGTCTTCGGAACGATGGCGATCAGCGTATCCACCGCTTCCGCCAGCCCCTTCAGCGTCGGGTGATAATCATAGGGTGCATCGGCGTGACGCGAGCGCGTGTGATAGCTGATCTTCACCTTGAACGGCTCGAGACGCTTGGCGATTTCAAGCCCAATGCGGCCAAGGCCGTAGAGCCCGACATGACGGCCATTGAGCGAGAAGCGCGACAGCGGATAGGTCACGCCCGGCTTCCAGTTGCCGGCGCGCAGCCAGGCCTCGGCCCGCGGCAGTTCGCGGATCGTATTCAGGAGCAGACCGATTGCCGTATCGGCGACCTCGTCAGTCAAAACATCAGGCGTATTGGTGACGACGATGCCCTTTTCGGCGGCACGCTTCACATCCATACCGTCATAACCGACGCCGAAGCTGGCGATCACCTCGACACCAGGCAACTGATCCATCCAGGCGCCGGGAAAAGCGCCGGAGACGGCAACGCCGCGGATGCGGCCGGCGGTCTCACCGTCGAGTGCAAGCTTTTCCGCGCGCGGAACGGCGATAATCTCAAAACGATCCTTCAGGCTTTCGAGAACACGCTCGTGTATCTTCCCAGGAACGAGAATGGCGATGCGGGACATGGCTTTTCCTCTTGGGGCGGCCGTCTTGGTTCAGGCGCGGGGCCGATGGGGACTGGTGGACTGGCGAATGCGCATTTCCGGCTTGATCAGATGCATGCCGTCGGGCTCGTGGCTGCCGGCCAGGCGATCGAGCAGCGCCCGGGCGGCCAGGCGCCCGACCTCGGCCTGGCCGTTCCAGACGGTCGTCAGCGCCGGCGTCGCAATCGACGCCTCCTCGAGATCGTCATAACCGGTAACGGAAATGTCGCGTCCCGGCATCAAGCCGGCGCGCGCAATGCCGTTCATCAACCCGATCGCCACGAGATCGTTCCAGCAGACGGCCGCCGTCGGCTTCTGCGGCAGCGACAGGAAGTGCACGGCGGCCTCGAAGCCGCCCTGTTTCGAGCGCGGGCCGGGAATGCGCAGGTTCGGATCGACCTCGATGCCGGCCTTGCGCAGCGCATTGACATAACCCTGGTAGCGATCGCGGCCAGTCGAGGTCTGGTCCGTGCCGCCGATCATCGCGATCGAGCGGTGACCAAGGCCGATCAAGTGGTTGGTGGCCAGCGAGATGCCGTAGCTGTCATCGCCGCGATAGGTCGGCAGGTCTTGGCCCTCCATCGAGCGGGCGACCAGGATCGCCGGCATGCCGTTTTCTTCCGCCAGCTGCACGTCCTCAGGCGGCGTGCCGATCGCCGGCGACATGATGACACCGTCGCCGCCGAGCTGCAGCAGCGTCTCGATGAAGGTACGCTGCTTTTCGACATTGTCGTAATGGTTGGAAAGGATGAACGTGTGGCGGCTGCGATCGAGCTCGCTTTCGATCGCCTTCAGGATTTCCCCGTAGAAGGGGTTCATGATGTCGTGCACGACGACACCGATGATGCCGGAGCGCGAGGTGCGAAGGCTGGCGGCGCGGCGATTGTAGATATAGCCGAGCGCGCGCGCCTGTTCCTTGATCTTTTCCCGGGTATTGCCGGCGACAAGCGGGCTATCGCGTAAGGCAAGCGATACGGTCGCCGTTGAAATGCCGAGAGTTTCGGCGATCGTCGAAAGCTTGATCTTCTGGACCACGTGTCCTCCTCCAGGCAGCACGCAAGACAGTGAGACCTCGCCGGAAAACCGGCGCGGCCCCTTAAAATGTTTAATTAAAAGATTTAACCGGCGGAGGCAATTCGTCTTTCAATGGAAATTTCAGTCTTCATCCGGTTCTTCGATGTGAAGGGCTTCGGCCTGCAGATTGCCGTCGATCGCTTTCAGCAGCCGGACGAGATTGCGGATTTCCTTCTCGGAGAATTCCTGCGTCGCCAGCCTGTCGCAGGCCGAGGCCGCCATCTCGATCGCCTGCACGCTGCCGCGCCCGAGTTCGGTGAGATAGACCTTGGTTAGGCGCGCATCCTCCGCATCGGGCTTGCGCTCAAGAAAACCCTGCGCCTCCATGCGGCCGATCGTGCGCGTCATCGTCGGCGCCTTGACGCCGAGCTTATGGGCAAGCCCGCCGGCCGTCATGCCGTCGCTTTCGGCAAGCGAGAGAATGACGCCGTCCTGGCCGGCATAAAGGCCGCTTTCGAGCAGGTTGCGCGAAAGCACGGTGCGCATGGAACGAGCCGCCTGGGTCAGCGCCGGAGAGAGGTCGACGAGCGTATATTCGGTCTGGTCCTTCTTCTTGGACTTGTTCTTCTTGCCGTCCTTGTGCTTCTTTCCCATAGCCATCCCTTTGATCTTTAAGCCCTGGCGCCGCTGCGATATGACATTGCCCAGGATCTCGTCATAAACAAGAGGCAACGACCGGATGATGACGCCTTCGCTCCGCTTGGACCATAGCGGCCCGGCCTTTGCCCCCGGCGGGCGCTGCCCGATCGCCGTGCTGCCGCTCGGCGCTCATGAACAGCACGGCCCGCATCTGCCCTTCGAAACCGACACGCTGATTGCCGAAGGCATCGCCGGGCGATTGAAAATGGCCCTGCCCGCCGGCCTGTCGGTCACTTTCATGCCCGCCGAATCTGTCGGCTATTCCATAGAGCACATGGATGTTGAAGGAACGAAGACGCTCGCCTTCGACGAAGCCGTCAACCGCTGGCTCGGCATCGCCGAGCGGCTGGCCAAGCGGGATATCCGCAAATTGGTGATGCTGAACGCCCATGGCGGCAATTCGCCTCTGATGACGATCGTCGCCACCGAGGCGCGGATCCGCTTCGCCATGCTGGCGGTGGCGACGAGCTGGACCCGCTTCGGCCTGCCGGATGGCGTGATCCCGCCGGAGGAAAAGGCGATCGGCATCCATGGCGGCGATATCGAGACCTCGGTGATGCTGGCGCTTCATCCAGATAGGGTCGATATGGCCAAGGCGGCGGATTTCCCCTCGCGACAGACGGAATTCGCCACTCGCTTCAAATACCTGCGTGCCTATGGGCCGCACGCCTTCGGCTGGAAGATGAGCGATCTCAACAGCCAAGGCGTGGCGGGCAACGCCGCGGCTGCGACGGCTGAGAAAGGCAAAGCGCTGATTGCCCATGCGGTGAAGGGACTGGTGGAATTGCTGGAGGATGTCGATGCCTTCGACATTACGCAGTTCCGCTGAAGTCGGGGATGCGCACCGGCCAATCGATGTGATCTTATAACATTATAAAACCCTTTGAACTGCCGCGCCCATGCCATTATATGAGACCAACCGTTCAAGCGGCCGATCCAAAACCGCTCGGCTGCACGCCTAATCCTAGAGGTTCTCATGACCGACGCGATTTCCACCCAGAAGCCCATTCCCGTCACCGTGCTCACCGGTTATCTCGGCGCCGGTAAGACCACCTTGCTCAACCGCATCCTTTCCGAAAATCACGGCAAGAAATATGCGGTCATTGTCAATGAGTTCGGCGAAATCGGCATCGACAACGACCTGATCGTCGAGTCGGATGAAGAAATCTACGAGATGAACAATGGCTGCGTCTGTTGCACGGTGCGCGGCGACCTGATCCGCGTCGTCGAAGGCTTGATGCGCCGTCCCGGCCGCTTCGACGGCATCATCGTCGAAACCACTGGCCTTGCCGATCCGGTGCCGGTCGCCCAGACCTTCTTCATGGACGACGACGTGCGCGCCAAGACCGAGCTCGACGCCGTCATCGCCCTCGTCGACGCAAAACACCTGCCGCTGCGCCTGAAGGACAGCCGCGAGGCCGAGGACCAGATCGCCTTCGCCGACGTCGTCGTCATCAACAAGAGCGACCTTGTCACCCCGGAAGAACTTGATGTGATCGACGACATCGTCCGCGCCATCAACCCGGCCGCCCGCGTCTACAAGACCAGCCGCTCCGGTGTCGACCTCGCCCGCGTGCTCGATCAGGGCGCCTTCAACCTGGAGCGCGCACTCGAAAACGATCCGCATTTCCTGGAGCACGGCCATGATGACCATGTTTGCGGCCCGGATTGCGATCACGACCACCACCATCATGATCATGATCATCACCATGATCACCACGGGCACGACCATCATCACCATGGCGCCCATCAACAGGGTGCGATGTCGGCGATCCATGATGTGACGGTGCAGTCGGTATCGCTGCGAGGCGGTCAGATGAACCCGGAGCGCTTCTTTCCCTGGATCCAGAAGGTCACCCAGACACAGGGGCCGAATATTCTGCGTCTCAAGGGCATCATCGCCTTCAAGGACGATCCCGAGCGCTATGTCGTTCAGGGCGTCCACATGATCATCGAGGGCGATCACCAGCGGCCGTGGAAGGAAGGCGAAAAGCACGAGAGCCGTCTCGTCTTCATCGGCCGCGATCTCGACCGCGAGAAGCTCGAAGCCTCCTTCAAGGCCTGCGAGGCGTCCGCCTGATGCCGACAGTTGCACCGCTTGATCTCGACGGCCACGTTCTGGCCGTCGAATTTTTAGGTGATGTCCCCTTCTTCGCCAGCGCCAACGGCACGTTTCACCGGCTGGACGGCGGCGACAGGGTTTCAGAAGCCCATCAGGGCATGCTCACCGCCATCCGCGACCCCTATAGCGAGAGCCTGATCTCGGGTGGGGAGGACGGCAAGGTGCTGCGCATTTCAGCCGACGGCAGCGTCAGCGAGATCGCCACTGCGCCGCGCAAGTGGATCTCGCAGGTTGCCGCCGGCCCGCAAGGCGCGATTGCCTATTCCTACGGCAAGAGTTCGCTCGTGCGCCTTGCCGACGGCACGACCAAGGAATTTGCCGAGGAGCGCACGGTCGAGGGCCTTGCCTTCGCCCCGAAGGGCCTTCGCATCGCAGCCGCGCGGTATAACGGCGTGTCGCTGCACTGGATTGGCATGACCGCCAAGCCGGTCGATCTCGAATGGAAGGGTGCACATACCGGCGTCACCTTCTCGCCGGATGGCAATTTCCTGGTCACCTCGATGCAGGAAAATGCGCTGCACGGCTGGAAACTCGACAGCAAGCCAGGTGCAGAAGCCCGCCACATGCGCATGACCGGCTACCCATCCAAGGTGAAATCGCTTTCCTGGTCGGTCAAGGGCAAGTGGCTCGCCTCTTCGGGCGCGCCGGCGGCCATCGTCTGGCCGTTCCAGGGCAAGGACGGGCCGATGGGCAAGGCACCGCTCGAGCTCGGCACCCGCGCCAATATCATGGCGACCGCAGTGAAATTCCATCCGCTCGAGGATATCCTCGCCATTGGCTTCATCGACGGCATGATCCTGGCCGTGCGCATCGCCGACAGCAAGGAGGCGCTGCTGCGCCGCCCCGGCAAGGGCGCGATCACGGCGATGAGCTGGAGCAAAAACGGCAAACTGCTCGCCTTCGCCTCCGAAGCCGGCGATTGCGGCGTCATCGATATTTCGGCTTGAGCCATATTGCCGGCCAGGACGACATGGTGACGGAAGCGGAAATCGTGGCGCTCGGCGCCGAGCATATGCAGGCGGCCGCAGGAATCAGGCGTGTGGCGCTCCGGCAGCGGCTGCCCTGGCTGCCGGATCTTCATACGCCAGAGGAAGAAGAGCAATACTGGCGCAAGCATCTGCTGCCGAACTGCACGATCCTCGGCGCCGCCATGGGCGACCGGCTGGTCGGCGTGATCGCCTATGGCGACGACTGGATTGAGCAGCTTTATGTTCTCCCCGATTTCCAGAGCAACGGCATCGGCTCCCTGCTGCTTGGCTGCGCCAAGGAGGAGATGGATGAAATCAGGCTGTGGACGTTCCAGCGCAATGTGGGCGCCCGTGCCTTCTATGAGCGGCACGGTTTTTCCGCGGAGGACGAGACCGATGGCGCCGAAAACGAGGAAAAACAGCCGGATATACGCTATCATTGGCGTCGGCTTCCGCAACTGCCGCCTGGCGGCTGAAACAGCGAATCAAGCCGCAGATATCGGGCTTGCCAAATGCCTTGCCCGGGAGAAACATGAATCTCGCGCAAGCATAACTGCGCAGTCGCCGACAGAGGAAACGGGAATGCCCAAATCCACCGGCCTTGGTCTGGCCGAGCAACAGCCGCAATCCCTGGACAATACATTCGTCTGGGCAGCGATCCGCGCCGAGGCCCTCGAACTTGCCGCGCGCGAACCGATCCTGCAGCGGCTGCTCGCCGCCCAGATAACCACCACCTCCGGCAACAATGAAATCATCGCCCGGGTGCTCGCCGCGCGGCTTGCTGCCACGCAAATGGAAACGGGCGATCTGTTCGATCTGATCCTGTCCACACTCGACGACGATATCATGCGAAAGGTCGAGGCCGATCTCGCAGCCGTGCGCGAACGCGACCCGGCCTGCACGACATTTCTGCACGCGCTTCTGAACCTCAAGGGGTTTCATGCGCTGCAGACGCACCGCATCGCCCATGCGCTCTGGAACGCCGGCCGCCCGGAGATCGCCAGCTGGCTTGCCAATCTCGCGTCGCTGGTCTTCGGCCCGGATATCCATCCCGCCGCCCGGATCGGCGCTTCCATCATGCTCGACCACGGCTCGGGCATCGTCATCGGCGAAACGGCTGTCATCGAGGATGAAGTATCGATCCTGCAAAACGTCACGCTCGGCGGCACCGGCAAGGAAACCGGCGATCGTCACCCGAAGATCCGCCACGGTGTGATGATCGGCGCCGGCGCCAAGATTCTCGGCAATATCGAAGTCGGCGCCTTCAGCAAAATCGCCGCCGGCAGCGTCGTGCTGAAGCCGGTTCCCGAACATTGCACAGTCGCCGGCGTGCCGGCAACACTGGTGCGCGTCCACCGCGCCGACGAAATCCCGGCAGAGACGATGGACCAGAATATCTAGAGTAACGCCGGGTTCGCCCTGTTATGCAGCCTGCTGATTTTCGCCGAAAGCTTCGACGCGGTTGCGACCTTCGCGCTTGGAACGATAGAGCGCCGCATCCGCCTTGTGCATCAGCCCGTCAAAATCTCCATCGCTTTCTGTGCGCGTGGCAACGCCAATGCTCAGCGTCGGAAAGACGGTCAGATCTGGGTGATGCAGGACGGCGGCGGCGAAGTCGAGACGGATGCGCTCGGCAATCGCCACCGCATCCTCTCCGGAAACATTCTTCAACACTGCCAGGAACTCGTCTCCGCCTTGACGGGCGAGTAGATCGCCGGAGCGCATGATGCCTCTCGAGACACTGGCGAAAAGCCGCAGGATATCGTCGCCGGCGGCATGGCCATGCCGATCGTTCAGCTGTTTGAAATGGTCGATATCGATGATCAGCAGCGACACCGGCTGCGATCCAAGCGCCGGCAGATGCTGGGCAAGGCCGCCGCGGTTGAGTGCGCCGGTCAGTGGATCGTGATGAGCAAGCTCCATCAGCTGATTGCGGCTGCGCTCTGCCGCCATCAGCACCATGGCCATGCTGCGAAGCATGATGAACGCGACCGCCGATATCGCCATCCAGCTATGGACCACGCTGCCGCCGAAAGGATCCGGCCCGCCGATTTCGCCGGTCGCCGCAAGGATGCTGCGCACCGCAAAGATCATCGCAGTGCAAAGATAGAGACCGACAAGCAGGGCGGCCGAATACAGCTTTTCGCGCCGGGCAATACCGATTGCCTCCTCGCGACAGCCAGATCGCAGAGGCAACAGATGACGGAGATGTAGAGGAGCCTCGCCGACACTGCCGAGGGATTGCTGACGATCAGCACGACAGGCACGCTGACGAGAAAGATGGCAAGCCAGAAAGTGCGCTGGCCGAGCGCCCGGCCCGCAAAGACGCGCACCGCAAAGAAAATCAGCATGTAGCCGGCGATCGTCACCACATTGCCGCCATCGACGGAGACGGAGTAGGGAACGAGATTGCGCAAGGCAACGAGGAAGGAGCCGACGCCAACAAGCAAGTTGCTTAAGCCCCACCACAGCGGCCACCTCTCGAAGCGGCCCGTCGCATAGGCTGCGAGCTGCAGGATGCCCAGAACGAAGCAGCTCACGGCAACAATGAAATAGATTGTCCTGAGATCCAGCAGCATGACGCTTTCCCGAAATTCTCGCGGAACTTACAGGAAGCGTTTTGCGGTTTGATTGGGGGCTTCGCTAGAAGTTTAACGATTATCGGATTTTTAGGCGGCCCGCACTGTGCCGATGATGTCCGCCAGCAGCGCATGCAACAGATCCCGGTATCCGTTGCGCGCCGAAGGACCGCTTTCCTCCGAGGTCATGACGACGGTCAGAAGCCCTGCTCTGGGCAGCCGCTGGCCCCGTTGCGGCAAGCGACAGGCAGAAAACCAAAAGAAGGGAGAGAACGCGGATCATGCGGCGCAAGATAGGATATCGCTGCCGCATGTTCGCGGGCCGGCGGCGCTTTTCACGCGATTGTGTTGCCATGGTTACCAGGCATCCCGGTCAACACGCGCCGCGGCGCCCGAAAAACAATCCGCGCCGCAGCCACGGCAGGCCGCCTGCCTCCATGGTCGAGCGGCGCGGATATTGCCGGCCGCGGGTAAGGACGTTCAACCCTGGCCGGCCGATTGTTAGGCGGCGCGGCGAACCGGCGCGCTGGCCAGCATGCGTCCCGAGGGGACAATCATGCCGGCCGCGCCGTCAAGCCAGCCTTCCCTAAGCTCGAGCGCCAGAAAGCGCGAGCGTTCGAACGGACCCGGCATGACAAGATGGCGGGCCTTCTCGGCAAAAAAGCCGAAACGCTCGTAATAAGCAGCATCGCCGACGAGCAAGACGGCGCCATGGCCGCGCTTCTTGGTTTCGAGGATCGCCGCGCGCATCAGCGCCGAGCCGATGCCCTTGCCGCCATAACGGGAATCGACGGCGAGCGGGCCGAGCAGCAGCGCATTGATCGGCGTGCCTTCGTCGTTGACGCCGGCCTCGATGTTCCAGAGCCGCACCGAGCCGATAACGTGGCCGTCGCGATCACGCGCGACAAGCGCCAGGCCCTCGGCCGGAACCCGGTTGCGGCGAATCTTCTCCGACGACTTCTTGCGGCGGTCCGGCCCCATGACCCGGTCGAGCAGGTTTTCACGGGCAACGACGTCCGACGGATTTTCGGCGTCGATGGCGAAAGTGGTGGGCGCAAAGAATGCGCGGACAGAATCAAGAACAGCGGCCATCTTGGCCTCCCGTACCCAATACCGTTATCAGCGGCGATGAAGGAAATTGTGAAGTTGCCGCCCCGGCTGGTTACGGGGCCGGCGGAAACGGCCTTAGATGACGTAGGCCTTCAGCGGTTCGAAACCGTTGAAAGCGACTGCCGAATAGGTCGTCGTATAGGCGCCGGTGCCTTCGATCAGCACCTCGTCGCCGATCGAAAGAGAGATCGGCAGCGGATAGAGGTTCTTCTCGTAAAGCACGTCGGCTGAATCGCAGGTCGGGCCGGCGATGACGCAGGGCTCCATCTCGTCGCCGTCGTGCTCCGTGCGGATCGGATAGCGGATGGCTTCGTCCATCGTTTCGGCGAGGCCGCCGAACTTGCCGATGTCGAGGAATACCCAGCGCGCATCGTCATTGTCCGACTTCTTCGAGATCAGCACGACCTCAGCCTTGATGACGCCGGCATTGCCGACCATGCCGCGGCCCGGCTCGATGATCGTCTGCGGGATCTGGTTGCCGAAATGCGTGCGCAGCGCCTGGTAGATCGACTTGCCGTAAGCTTCTGCCGACGGAACGTCGCGCAGATACTTGGTCGGGAAGCCGCCGCCCATGTTGACCATCTGCAGGTGGATGCCCTGCTTGGCCAGCGATACGAAGACGCGCTTGGCATCGGCGAGTGCTGAATCCCAGGCATCGACCTTGGTCATCTGCGAACCGACATGGAACGAGACGCCGTAGGACTGCAGGCCGAGCTGATGGGCGTAGACGAGAACGTCGACGGCCATCTGCGGGACGCAGCCAAACTTGCGCGACAGCGGCCATTCAGCACCTTCGCCATCGGTCAGCACGCGGCAGAAGACGCGGGCGCCGGGAGCGGCGCGCGAGATCTTCTCGACTTCCTCGTGGCTGTCGACCGCAAAAAGGCTGACGCCGAGCGCATGCGCGCGAGCAACGTCGCGTTCCTTCTTGATCGTATTGCCGAAGGAGATGCGAGCTGCAGTCGCACCGGCGTCGAGCGCCATTTCGATTTCGGCAACGGATGCGCAATCGAAATTGGAGCCGAGGCCTGCAAGCAGCTTCAACACTTCAGGGGCCGGGTTGGCCTTGACGGCGTAGTAGATGGCGCTGTCCGGCATGGCGTGACGGAAGGCGTGAAAATTGTCACTGATGACATCGAGGTCAACCACGAGGCAGGGACCGTCGGGACGTCGGGTGGCGAGAAAGTCGCGGATGCGCTGGGTGGTCATATCGTTCCCTCTTCCAGTTCCAGAGCTCCGGCATCAGCCGGAGGACAAAGGGCATACGAGAACTCGCATTGGAACCAGCCGGTGGAGACCCCGGAACCATAGCAAGCGCTCGATGCGCGGATAGTGAACCAACGCCGCGGACGCGGTGTAAGTTCGGCTTTGTCTGCCATGGATTGGAGGGAGAATCCCAACCGCACTTCCGGCAATGATGGTGTGCCTCTTCAGTAACCCCCGCTGATGGAAAGCAGGGAGAGAACAAAAAGGCCCGCACCGTCGTTGCTTCAGGCGTCCTCGCATTTTCCGGTTGGCCGAAATAGCGACTGGAGGGGTTAATTCCAGGTACCTTACCGATTTCCTCACCAATTCGAGGGTTCGGCGGACACCCATGGGCACGTGCGACTTTGGGCTGAGGTGGAAATAAGAATATTCGCCTTCATAATCAAGCGATTTTTTGATCTGAGGGTCAAAAAAATAATTGAACAAAACGAGCCGATTTGTTCAACATTCCCAAACAGCCTGAGGGATGTCCATGGATACCTTGACCCGCATACGTGCCTTCATCGATGTCGTCGAGGCCGAAGGCTTTTCCGCCGCCGCCAGGCGCACGGGCCGCTCCAAGGCGCTGCTCTCCAAATATGTGCGCGAATTGGAAGATGAGCTCGGCGCCCTGTTGCTCAACCGCACCACCAGGCAGTTCTCGATGACCGAGGCCGGCCACACCTATTACCGCAGCGCCTCGGATATCCTGAAGGAGATCGACAATCTTGCCGACCTCGTGCGCGAAAACAATGCGCAGCTAAAGGGGCGGCTGCGCATATCCGTGCCGCGCACCTTCGTCGACGCCGATGTTGGCCAGTCGCTGATCGATTTCTCCAGGGAGAACCCGGACCTTTCGCTGGAGATCGCCGCCGACGACCGGTTTGTCGATCTGATCGAGGAAGGCTTCGACGTAGCGATCCGCATCAGCAAGCTCGAAGATTCCGGCATGATCGCCCGCAAAATCTCCGATTTCCGCGTCCATCTCTGCGCCACCCCAGAATTTCTCGAACGCCATCCCGATCTCGAGCACCCCAGCGATATCTCCAACGTCCCCTTCGTTGTCGATACCAATGCGCGCACCCAGGCGAGCATTCGCTTCCACAATCCCGACAACACCTCATTCGCCGTCGCCGTCTCCGGCCCGATGGAGGTCAACAGCCCGCATGCGACATTACGCGCGGCCCTCGCCGGCATCGGCATCGCCCTCATCCCCGACTTCATCGCCCGCAAACCGATCGAGAGCGGCGCGCTGGTGACGCTGTTCAACGATTACCTCCCGACCGACCGTGGCATTTATGCCGTCTATCCGCACCGCCGCTACCTGCCGGCGAAGGTGAGGATCTTCGTCGATTACCTCAACAACTGGTTCAAGAAACATCCATAGCGCCGCCCTTGCGGCTGCGACATCTTGCCCCGCGCCAACCCGCGGCTCTCTGAATCCAATGCGGAATCGGTCCCAATTCCGTCCCAATTGCTGGCAAGAAGTCAGGGTCACCGAACAGGGCAGCGGGATAGATGAAATATTCGACGATACTGATTGCCGCGCTTGTTTCGCTGGCGCCGGCCGCCGCCTTTGCCCATCCGCACATTTTCGTGGAGGCCCGTCTCGAGGTCGTGGCCGACAAGGACGGCAATATCGAGGAATTGCGCAATGTCTGGCGCTTCGATGAGGTTTTTTCCTCCTCGGTGGTCATGGATTTCGACAAGAATACCGACCTCAAGCTGGAGCCGAACGAGCTTGCGGAGGTCGGAAAAACGGTGAAGCAGTCGCTTGCCGAATATGATTACTACATGAACCTGACGATCAACGGGAAGAACGTCACCGTCCAGAAGCCCGACATCATCCATGTTGACTACAAAGATGGCCAGCTGCTGATGTTCTTCGCGGTCAAGCCGGCGGAGAAGATGCCGCTCAAGGGCAGGCTCACCTTCGGCGTCTACGACCCGTCGCTCTATACCTCGATCGATTTCCCCACAGACAACGAACTTTCACTGGTCGGCGACGGCTTCAAGACCTGCAAACATCAGGTGGTGCGGCCGGATGCCGACCAGGTGATCTCGCAGAACAAGCAGTCGCTGACCGACGCCTTCTTCAATGATCCCACCGGCACCAACATGTCTAAACTCTTCGCCACCCGGCTGGAGGTCACATGCTGACGAAACGCCTGCCGTTCATCCTCGCCGCTTTGGTCTTGGCGCTTCTGGCGGCGGCAAGCCTCGCCCATGCGCAATCGCCGCTCGGCATCGGCACGGCGGAGCCGAGCTTCCAGCCGACCGGCGGGCCGCTCGCGCCGCTTTTGCTCTATGTGAACTATGAGCAGCAGGCCTTCTACCGGGCGTTGACCGATGCCCTGAAGGCGATGCGCCAGGACCCGTGGCAACTGGCATCGCTCATCGGCCTCTCCTTCGCCTATGGCGTCTTCCATGCCGCCGGCCCCGGTCACGGCAAGGCGGTCATCTCCTCCTACATGATCGCCAACGAGATCGAACTGAAGCGCGGCGTGGTGATTTCCTTCATTTCGGCCTTCCTCCAGGGGGTGGTGGCGGTGGCGCTGGTCGGCGGCGCCTGGCTGGTGCTGCGCGGCACCGGCATCACGCTGACGGCGGCGACCCATGCAATGGAGATCGCAAGCTTCGTCATGGTCATCCTCTTCGGCGGCTGGCTGCTATTGCGCAAACTGCGCTCGATGGTCGGCAACATGCCGCGCCGCCGACTGATGGCGACACCTGCCGGACCGGTCAGCATGATGCTCGACTGGAAGGACAATGCCGCCGAACGCCAGGCCTATGCCTTCAGCGGCAAGGCGCAGGCCGTCGAAGCCGGCCACACTTTCGTTCCCGGCATGGCCTGCGAGACCTGCGGCAACGCCCATGTGCCGGATCCCACCCGGCTTGCCGGCGACAGGTTCAGCGCCCGCGAGGCCTGGTCGGCAATCGTCGCCGTCGGCCTTCGCCCCTGCTCCGGCGCTTTGCTGGTTATGACCTTCTCGCTGCTGAACGGGCTCTATCTCGGCGGCGTGCTGTCGGTCGCCGCCATGTCGCTCGGCACGGCGATTACCGTTTCCCTGCTTGCCACGCTTGCCGTCACTGCCAAGAGTGCCGCCGTCCGCCTCTCCGGGCGCGGCTCGACCGCCTCGGTCTGGATCGGCAACACCATCGAAATCCTCGGCGCTTTGCTCGTCATCCTGATGGGCGCGCTGCTGCTCGGGGCCTCGCTGCAGGGATAACTTATTTCCCCCTGCTGCGCTGGTAACGCGCCCGCAGCCAGAAAACCGCGAAAAATGCCATGATCAGGCAGACGCCGACGACGATCGCCAGCACCGGCGAGAAATTGCCGATCCACAGAACGATGGTCGGCAGGAAATAGATGACCAGCGCGGCGGCAAACAAGATGATGCCGGCGGCAGTCGCCTGCGAGCGGCTCTCGGGGCTCATACGAGCCTTTCCTTTTGGAGATCGGCACGGATATCCTGCAGACGGCGGATCTGGTTGCCCTCGGCATCGAAATTCTCCGGCGAAAGCCAGGCCTCGAAGGCATCGTTGAGCAGCGGCCATTCACTATCGATCATCGAGAACCAAGCAGTGTCGCGGTTGCGGTGCTTGGCAATCATGTGCTGGCGGAAGACCCCTTCGAAGCTGAAGCCGTAACGCGCCGCCGTCGTCTTGCTCGCCTCGTTCTTATTGTCGCATTTCCATTCGTAGCGGCGGTAGCCGAGCTCCTCGAAGACGTGCTTGGCCATCAGATAATGCGCTTCGGTCGAAAGCGGCGAACGCTTCATCTGGGGACCATGTGCCACCCCGCCGATCTCGACGACGCCGTTTGCCGGGTCGGCGCGCATATAGTTCGCCATGCCGACAATCTTGCCGGTAGCGTTGTCGCGGAAGATATGGGTGAGCCAGCCGGACTTGGTGTAGACGGTCTCAAGCCAGTTGGCGAAATCTTCGATCCCGGAAAAATCGTCCTGCGCGAAATAGAGAAGCAGCGGGTTGATGCCCATGCCGCCAAGCCCGTCCCACAGCGCCTCGAGATGGTCGGCACGCCGATAAGGTTCGACGGTGACAAAACGGCCCATCAGCGTCACCGGCTTCGGCGCCGGGCAACCCTTGAAATCTGCAAGATCGCGCATCTTCACTCCCCTTGTCCAAGAGTGGAGTGGATAGGCCAGCCGCCCGACAAAGGCAACCGGCCTGGTTGTCACTGTGACAAGGTAACTTTCGCAGAGGACACCGTCGCCTCGATATGATCGACCAGCTGGTCGGCAAGGCCGAGCCTGCCGGCAAGCAGATCGAGATAACCGCGCTCGGCGCGCGAATCCGGCTCGATGGTGAGCCGCGAGGCGGTATAGAGTTCGACGCGCTGTTCCTCTGTCGTCGCGGCGGCCACAAGCGCGTCGATATCCGTGGGCGAAGCGAGTTCATGCTCGATGAAGGCCGCGGCCTCGCCGCTGACGTCGGCAGCCTTGACCTTGTCCATGATGAGGGCGCGTTCGGCATCGTCGATATGGCCGTCTGCCTTGGCGGCGGCGATCATCGCGCGGATCAGCACCAGCACGAACTCATTGCTGCCGGCCGGCGAGGCCGGCCCGAAACCGGATTCGACAGGCGGCGGCAGAAGGACAGGATTGTTTGCCGACGGTGCATCTGCAGGGGCTGCAGGCGCCTGGCCTGCCTGGTAATTCTTGTAGGCCTGGTAGCCGAGGCCGGCAATGGCGGCAAGACCGCCGATCGCCAATGCATTGCCGGCAATACCCCGGCCTGTCTTGGTGCCGAGAAGCGCGGCGGCGATCGCACCGGTCGCCAGCGGGTTGTTTTTAGCCGTCTGGACAGCGTCGCCAGCCCTGTCGCGGACGGAGCCGCCGAGACCCGGCACCTGCGAACCCAAGAACTGGTCGAGAAGCTTCTTCGCGTCGAACATTCCTCGTCATCTCCCTGTTGAAGCCGGAAGAGTAGATAGGCTCGCGACGGATCGAATACAAACAGAGGAGAGGGAATTGTGCCGTGAGGCTCAACCCCTCCTAAACTCAGGCCTTCAGCCCCGCAGCCTCCGCCGCGAGCCTGGTAATCCCTGCCCAGTCGCCGGCCGCGACCAGTTCCTTCGGCGCCACCCACGAGCCACCGACGCAGATGACGTTCGGCAGCGACAGATAATCATTGGCATTCTTCAGCGAAATGCCGCCGGTCGGGCAGAACAGCGTACCGGCAAGCGGCGAAGAGAGCGCCTTCAGCAGGGCCGCGCCACCGGCCTGCTCCGCCGGGAAGAACTTCAGCACCTGATAGCCTTCTTCGCGCAAAGCCATGACTTCGCTGGCGGTCGCGGCACCCGGAAGCAGCGGCACCTCGGAATCCGCAGCCGCATCGAGGAGTTCCTGCGTGGTGCCCGGGCTGACGATAAACTTCGAACCGGCTTCGACGGCGGCTTCCCAATGGGCGGCATTCAGGATCGTGCCGGCGCCGACTTCGGCGCCCTCGACCTCGGCGGCGACTGCGCGCACGGCATCGAGTGCCGCAGGTGTGCGCATGGTGATCTCGATCGCCTTCAGACCGCCTGCGACAAGCGCGCGGGCCAGCAATACGGCCGACTTGGCATCGTCGACGATCAGGACCGGAACGACGGGCTGGAGTTTCAGGATGGAAAGGAGCTTCTCTGTTTTCTCGCCCATGGCCGTGCGACTTCCTTGAAACGATTGAAATTGGTCCCCGAATAACGCCCCGGCGGAACCTTGTCGAGGTAAAACCAATTCACCTAACAAGATGGGTATGAAATCCGTGGAAATTGGGCTACCGTGCCCCGATCGTCACAAAAGGTTCACCGCTATGGCGAAAGAGATCGAGCGGAAATTCCTCGTACGCAGCGATGGATGGCGTTCCGCCGTTGAGACGAAGTCCGTTCTGAGGCAGGGCTATATCGCCTCGATGGACGATCGCTCCGTCCGGGTGCGTATCCTCGATAGCAAGAAGGCGAGACTGACGATCAAGATCGGCCGCAGCGCCATCACCCGTGACGAATTCGAATACGACATCCCTGTCGCCGATGCCGAGGAACTGTTGCAGAACGCGATCGGCATCGTCATCGAGAAGACGCGCTACCGCGTTCCGCATGAAGGTTTCGTCTGGGAGGTCGACGTCTTTGCCGGCGAACATCGTGGGCTGGTGATTGCCGAGGTCGAGATGACCGCAGAGACCGACGAGCCGGCCCTGCCCGCCTGGCTTGGGCGCGAAGTGACCGGCGATTTCCGTTATTCCAACCAGGCCCTTGCCACAGAATATGGGCACGACAGGCATGGCCTATCGCATTCGGCCTAAGGCCGATTTCACCACGGAGTTCCGCAGCGCCGCGAAAGAGCAACTGGACGACGCCATCGCCCTTATCGAAGAACAGCCGGACGGCGCGCATGAGGCAATCCATTCCTTCCGCAAGAATCTGAAACGATTGCGCTCGCTCTACCGGCTCGTGGCTCGCGAGGTGCCGGATTTCCAGTATCGCGAAAATGCCAGGCTGCGCGATCTCGCCCACTCGCTTTCGGCGATCCGCGATGCCAACGCCCTGGTCGGCACAGCGCAATATCTGCAGCAATCGGCCCGCGAGCCGGAGGAGAGCGAGGCGCTCGGCCGTATCGTCACTATTCTCGAAGGACGCCGTAACTGGATGGCGGAAGCCGAAAGCGGTCTGGAACGGCGGCTGGCGGAAACCTCGGACGTTCTGAAGGAGGCGATCGTCGCCCTGGATGCGGTCTCATTCGATGGCGGCCACCGCAAGAACGCCCGCAAGCTGGCGAAGAGCTGGCGCCGCACCGCGCGAAAGGCGAAGACAGCGCTTGCGGCCTGCCACGGCGAGGCATCGGCCGACGAATTCCATAATCTGCGCAAACGCACCTACGACTACAGACTTTATCACGGCCTTTTGCGCGATCTCTGGCCGGGCGCGATGAAGGCTAAGCGCAATGCGGCCAAGGAACTCGTCGAGGATCTCGGCCACATCCACGATCTTGCCGTGCTCTCCGAATTGGTCGAGGCCGAGCCGCAGCTCTTCACCCGCAATGACGACCTGGCACATCTTCTCGACGCCATCATCTTCCGCCAGCAGGAAGACCGGCGGCAAGCGCTTGTCAAAGCCGAAGCCGTCTTTGCCGATGATCCCGACGAGGAAGCGCAGCGCATCGAGCTTCTCTGGCTGACGGCCGGGAGTTGAAACCCGCCCCGGCGAAGGCAATTGCGCGATCCGCCGATTTTCTGTATTTCCGCCCCATGACCGACAGCCTGACACACACCAGCCCGTTTCTCGTGGCCGCACTTTACCATTTCGTTTCCGTGCCGCGCTTTGCCAGCCTGCAGGCTCCGCTGCAGGCGCTTTGCGAAGAGAGCGGCGTCAAGGGAACGCTGCTTCTGGCCCATGAGGGCATCAACGGCACGATTGCCGGACCGGATGCCGGCATCCAAGCCGTCCTCTCCTTCCTGCGCGCCCAGCCCGAATTTTCCGGCTTGGAGCATAAGGAAAGCCGCGCCTCGAAAATGCCTTTCCTGCGCATGAAGGTGAAGCTGAAAAAGGAAATCGTCACCATGGGTGTCGAGGATATCGACCCCAACAAGGTGGTCGGCACCTATGTGGCACCTCAGGACTGGAACGCGCTGATCTCCGATCCCGATACGATCGTCATCGACACCCGCAACGATTACGAGACGGCAATCGGCACCTTTCGCGGCGCGCTCGATCCGAAGACCAAGACCTTTCGCGAATTTCCCGATTGGGTGCGCAGCAATCCCGGCCTGCACAACAAGCCGAAGGTGGCCATGTACTGCACCGGTGGCATACGCTGCGAGAAGGCCACCGCCTTCATGAAGGCCGAGGGCTTCGACGAAGTCTATCATCTGAAGGGCGGCATCCTGAAATATCTCGAAGAAGTGCCGCAGGAGGAAAGTCTCTGGGACGGCGCCTGCTTCGTTTTCGACGAGCGCGTCTCCGTCGAGCACGGGCTGAAGGAAGGCGAACACCGGCTGTGCCATGCCTGTCGCAACCCGATCACCGCAGAGGAAATCACCTCGCCGCTCTACGAGGAAGGCGTTTCCTGCAGCCATTGCTACCCCACGCGCACGGAAGAGGATCGGCTGCGCTACCGTCAGCGGCAGCACCAGATCGCCCTCGCCAGGAAACGCGGCCGGCGGCATATCGGCAGCTGAGTGAGGATCCTTTCCGGATCAGCCTCATTTCACGGAAATCCGCCCGCGCCCCTCAGGCTGCGCCGAGACGGCGGCGGTCTGCCGGTTCGGCTGTATGCCGCGCGTGCAGCATCTCTGTGATGCGATCCGCCGTCATCGGTTTTCCGAACAGATAACCCTGCAGGCAATCGCAGCCGAAAAGGCGCATGGCGATTGCCTGTTCCTCGGTCTCGATGCCCTCGGCCGTCACCGGAATGTCGAGAGAGCGGGCGAGCGCCACAGTTGCCTGCAGCATCTCGCGCTGGCGCTTGTCCTCGTTGACCCCCATGACCAGCGAACGGTCGATCTTGATCCGATCGAAGCCGAACTGCCTGAGATAACCGATCGAGGAGAAGCCGGAGCCGAAATCGTCGAGCGCCACCTTCACCCCCAGCGCTTTCAGCCGTTCGATCGACTGGCGGGTACGCTGCGGATTCTGGATCATGTAGCCTTCGGTGATCTCGAGCGTGATGCGGCCGGCCTCGATCTCCGTCTGCTTCAGCACGTAGCGCACATAATCGGCGAAGGCGGGATTTCGAAACTGACCGGGAGAGACATTGACCGAGACGTTGAGTTCCGGCCATTGCTTGGCCGTCTCGCAGGCCTTGCGCAGCACGAATAGGCCGAGCGATTCGATGAGACCGCTGGTCTCGGCGATCGGGATGAAGACCTCGGGTGAAACGGGCCCGTGACCCGGACGGTTCCAGCGCACCAGCGCCTCGACGCCGGTCGGCGCATACGAGGCCGCATCGATCAGCGGCTGGTAGGCGAGCGTCAGGTCACCGCTTTCGATGGCCATCCTGAGATCGAGTTCCAGCGCATTGCGCTGCTCCCGGTCGGCGTCCATTGACGGATCGTAGAGTGTCATGCGGGCGCGGCCGGCTTCCTTCGCCTTATACATGGCAAGGTCCGAGCGGCGCACCAGCTCCTCGCGCCCGATCGTGCCGACGGGCGACATGGCGATGCCGATGCTCGCCCCGACGACGACGACGCGGCGACCGATCTCCAACGGCTCGACCAGAAAATCGAGGATCTGCTCGGCAAGCTGCAGGGCCGCGGCATTCTCGCCGTCCGAGAGAAAGGCGATGGCAAATTCATCGCCGCCGATGCGGGCTAGAACCGCGCCCTGCGGAATGAGCACGTCGAGGCCGGCCGCGACCGCGCGGATCAACTGGTCGCCGGTACCGTGGCCATAACTGTCATTGACTTCCTTGAAGCCGTCGAGGTCGAGATAAAGCAGCAGCACGTTACGTTTGGTCTGGCGCGCCTCGGCGACGAAACGGTCGACGGCAAGCCCGAGACCGTCGCGATTGGAAAGTCCGCTCAGCCGGTCACGCAGCGCCTCTTCGCGGGCGCTGTTTTCCTCGGCCTTCAACCGGCGCCCGGCAAGCCAGCCGATGACCAGCAGCACCACGAAGAACAGCCCGACGAGGCCCAGCGCCTCCAGGACCATCGGCCGCACCTGTGCGTAGCCGACATCACCCGGCGAACGCGAGGTCCAGACGAGTTTGTTGAGCGTCGCCCCCGTCGGATCGACGATCGGCACGAAAAAATCGGCTTCGAAGCTCGCCGGGGCCAGTCTCAGCCCGCCGATGACATAGGTCTGGCCGAGTGCGGCCACCCGATCATTGTCGAGATGGCGGGCAAAAACGAGATAGCGGCGGTGGCCGGCGGGCGCATCCTGCGCGCCAGATTTTTTCCGCACCAGGGCAACGCCGACGGCGGCAACACCCCGTTTAGTGGTGACGAAGCCGACCGCTTGGGGAGTACCGGCCGGGCCTGCCGCCTTCGCCGTCTCGAACAGGGTCCAGAGCGACGGCGCGAAGAAATCCGCGAGCGGCTCCTCCATCGGCTTGCCGTCGCGATAGGCCATGATCGGCTGCTTCGCCTCATCGATGACGATCGCCATGTCGAAAAGCGCACTATTGACCGACATCTCGCCGTAATTGCTCACCGTCCAAGCCATGCCGTCGGGCGAATAGACGTTGACGGCGGCATCGTCCCAGGCGGCGTAATCGTCGAGCGTCGCGCCGAGTTGGTCCTCGAAAGTCTTCAACGCCCCGATCGTCGTTTCGCGCGAGCGTTCGTCATCGAGGAGATTGGCATTTTCGGCCACGCGTTCGAGCGCCGTCAGCACCATGACGGTGACGATTGCGACGATGACGGCAAAGGAGAAAAGCACACCCGTGACGGTAATGTGACGGCCTACTCCCAATCCTTTGCTCTGCGACTTTCCGGCTGTCTGCATTACGGCTCCCTGACCGGCCGACTTTGCCAGTCAAGGGTTCAAAAACGTTTAAGCAAACGCTGCAGATCTTTGTGCCCACACGTGAGGGTTACGATCAACCCGTTTTGTGATTGCCCTTCGGGAATTGCGCCGCGAGTTCGCGATACCACTTGCCGCTGTTCTTCACCGTACGGACCTGCGTTTCGTAGTCGACATGAACGAGGCCGAAGCGCATGCGGTAGCCTTCCGCCCATTCGAAATTATCCATCAGGCTCCAGGCGAAATAGCCGCGCATGGGATAACCGTCCTTGATGAGGCCGGCCACGACATCGAGATGGTCGCCGAGATAATCGAGACGCATTGTGTCGTCCGCCTCGCCGCCGACGACATCGGTGTTGTCGCAGGCGCCGTTCTCGGTGATGTAGCATTCCGGGAGTTCATAACGGCGGTAGAGGCCCTCGACCAGGAGCTTCAATCCCGGCGCGTAGATTTCCCAGCCGATATCGGTTTTCACATCGCTTACCGGCGGCGCTTTCACCGTCCAGGGAAAATCGCCTTTTCGTTCGGCATCCTCGGCGACGCGCTCCGGCGTGTAGTAATTCAGACCCCACCAATCGAGTTTCTGGCTGATCAGCGTCATGTCGCCGTCCTCGATCACAGGCATGCGGTCACCGAGCGCCTCGACGAATTCCTTCGGATATTCGCCCTTGAAGACGGGATCGAAAAAGGCGCCGTTGTGAAACTGGTGCGCACGTTCGGCGGCGGCAAGATCGGCCGGGCTGTCGGAGCCTGGGATGATCGAGGCGGCGTTGAGCACAAGCCCGACGGGCACAGCGGGGGCTTCCGAGCGGATCGCCTCGACGCCGAGACCGTGGGCAAGGTTCATACAATGCATGGCGTGCAGGGCGGCCTGCATATTGCGCTCGCCCGGCGCATGGATGCCGTAGAGGTGGCTCAGCCAGACGATGCACCAGGGCTCATTGAAGGTCGCGACGGCGTCGAGACGGTCGCCAAGCCGGTTCATCACCGTCTTGGCGTAGCGCTGAAAGGCATAGGCGGTCGAGCGTGCCGTCCAGCCGCCGTCGCCGGCAAGCAGCAGCGGCAGGTCCCAATGATAGAGCGTCGCAAAGGTCTTGATCCCGCGCGCCTTGCAGCCGTCGACCAACCGGTCATAGAAATCGAGGCCTGCCTCGTTCACCGCACCCGTGCCGTCGGGGATAATGCGCGGCCAGGCAATCGAGAAGCGGTAGGCTTCGACACCCATACCCTTGATGAGATCGAGATCCTGCTCCAGCCGGTTATAGTGGTCGCAGGCGACGTCGCCATTGTCGCGATTATAGACGCGGCCCGGCATATTGCAGAAAGCATCCCAGATGGACGGCTTGCGCCCGTCGGCCTTGGCGGCGCCTTCGATCTGGAAGGCGGCGGTGGCGACGCCGAAGGTGAAATCGCCGGGAAGGCGGCTTGCAAGAGACTTCGCATCGATCATCTGTAAATCCCGTCTCAGCGTGTGAATGGACCGTTTGAACTCGGATTTAGCCAAGCCGGAAAACAAAGTACAGGCTTGGGAAAAGAAAAACTGCAACGTTACAGTATGCAGCGCCGGGCGGCAGTAAATGCACTATTCCGTCACCCGACCAGCGGCGATTTTCGCTCTCACTCCCTCATAACGCGGATGTCAGCAGTCGTGACTTGCTGTCGCACCCGCAATCTCTGACACAGGTCGGACATCGCAAACATGAAAGGAATCCGATGCTGTCTTCGATCCCTCTGCTGCAGCCCCATCTGCTGAGCCTGCTGCGCATCGTCTGGTCTCTCGTGCTGTTCAGCTACGGAACCCAGAAAATCCTGCATTTTCCAGCCGCGGCCAGCGTACCACCTGCAGGCTCGCTTTCGTGGGTTGCCGGGCTTATCGAACTCATCCTCGGCTTCCTGGTCCTGGTCGGATTCCAGACCCGGATCGCCGCCTTCGTGCTCTTCGGCCTGATGGCTTTTGCCTATTTCATCGGCCACGCGTCGAAGGGCATTTACCCCGCGCAGAATGGCGGCGTCGCGGCAATCCTGTTCTGCTTCATATTTCTGTATCTGGCCGCAGGTGCCAGACCGCTCAGCGTCGACAATCTGCTGAAGCGCGGTCGCACCGCGGCAGCTTGATCACCATAAACAAAACGCCGAGGCGACGTGAGTTCGCCTCGGCGTTTTTCATTCTGCGACGGGGATCGGTCAATTCACACCTTGACCCATGCGCCGTTCTTCTTGGAGGAGGCGACGCAAGCCTCGACGAAGGCCACGCCCTTCACGCCGTCATCGACTGTCGGGTAGACCACCGCCTTGTCGACGGCCTTGCCCTTCTTGCGGGCGTTGATTGCATGCGCGGCTTCCGTATAAATCGTCGCAAACGCCTCCAGATAACCCTCTGGATGCCCTGACGGCACGCGCGAAACGCGGCCGGCAGCCGCGCCCGATCCTGCGCCACCCCGCGTGATCAGCCGCTTCGGTTCGCCGAACGGCGTGTACCAAAGATAGTTCGGGTCCTTCTGGGTCCATTCAAGCCCGCCCTTGCTGCCGTAGACGCGCACCATCAGGCCATTCTCATGGCCGGGCGCCACCTGGCTACACCAAAGCATGCCCTTAGCCGGCTTCTCCGAGCCCTTGGCCTTGAAGCGCAGCATGACATGGGCGTTGTCATCCAGTCGGCGGCCGGGAACGAAGCTGTCGAGATCGGCGGCGAGACTGTCGAGTTCCAGGCCTGACATGAAGGAGGCGAGATTATACGCGTGCGTGCCGATATCGCCTGTGGAGCCGCCGACGCCCGATTGCGCTGGATCGGTACGCCAGGCGGCCTGCTTCTGGCCGGTCTGCTCGACTGCTTCAGTCAGCCAATCCTGCGGATATTCGGCCTGGACCACTCTTATATCGCCGAGTTCGCCGTTCGCGATCATTTCGCGCGCCTGACGCACCATCGGATAACCAGTGTAATTATGTGTCAGCACGAAGAGCGCGCCGCTTTCGTCGGCAATTTTCTTCAGTTTCTTCGCATCGGCAAGATTCGATGTCAGCGGCTTGTCGCAGATGACATGGATGCCGCGCTTCAGGAATTCCTTGGCCGCATCGTAATGCACATGGTTCGGCGTGACGATCGCCACCGCCTCGATGCCGTTCTTCAGCTTCGCCTCGCGGATCGCCATCTCGCGGTAGCTGGAATAGGTGCGCGACGGATCGAGGCCGAGATCGCGGCCTGACTGAACCGCCTTTTCAGGCGTCGACGACAGCGCGCCGGCGATAAGATCGTACTGATCGTCGATGCGCGCCGCGATGCGATGCACCGCGCCGATGAACGCGCCGGCGCCGCCGCCGACCATGCCGAGCCGAATGCGTGGCTCGCGGGTCTGTTCCGATGATGCTTCGATTGCCATTCTTGTCCTCCTGAAATTTAATCTGGTGCGGATGCGCCCCCTCATCCGGCTGCCGCCACCTTCTCCCCGCTCGCGGGGGAGAAGGGATCTGCGGCGACGTCGATGCCAACTCCGTCGCCCGGTGTGGCAAGTTCCCTCTCCCCGTCAAAACGGGGAGAGGGTTAGGGTGAGGGGCAGCCTCACGGCACGCTTTTTGTTTAAAGCCCCAGCATCCGCCGGTTCGCTGCCTGATCGGTACCGCTGCCGGCAAAGTCGTCAAAGGCCTTTTCAGTGACGCGGATGATATGAGCGGCGACGAATTCGGCCCCTTCGCGGGCGCCATCCTCCGGATGTTTCAGCGCGCATTCCCATTCGACCACGGCCCAGCCGTCGAAATTATTGGCCGTCATTTTCGAGAACACCGCGCCGAAATCGACCTGGCCGTCGCCGAGCGAGCGGAAGCGGCCGGCCCGTTCCACCCAGCCCTGATAACCGCCGTAGACGCCCTGACGCCCGGTCGGGTTGAACTCCGCATCCTTGACGTGGAACATCTTGATGCGGTCTTTGTAGATGTCGATATTGTCGAGATAATCGAGGCACTGCAGGACGTAGTGCGAGGGATCGTAGAGCATGTTGGCGCGCGGATGGTTCTTCACGCGCTCCAGGAACATCTCGAAGGTGATGCCGTCATGTAGGTCTTCACCGGGATGGATTTCGTAGCAAACGTCGATGCCGTTTTCATCCGCATGATTGAGGATCGGCGTCCAGCGGCGCGCAAGCTCGTCGAAAGCGGTTTCGACCAGGCCGGCGGGGCGCTGCGGCCAGGGATAAATGAAGGGCCAGGCGAGCGCGCCGGAGAAGGTTGCATGCGCCTTGAGGCCGAGGTTTTTCGATGCCGTCAGCGCCATCTTGACCTGCTCGACCGCCCATTCCTGGCGCGCCTTCGGATTGCCGCGCACCTCGGGGGCTGCGAACCCGTCGAAGGCTTCGTCATAGGCCGGGTGAACGGCGACGAGTTGGCCCTGCAGATGGGTGGAGAGTTCGGTGATCTCGATGCCGTTTTCGCGGGCCTTGCCGGCGAATTCGTCGCAATAATCCTTGGAGGTGGCCGCCTTCTTCAGATCGATCAGCTGGCTCGCCCAGGTCGGCACCTGGACGCCCTTGTAGCCGATATCGGCCGCCCATTTGGTGATCGCGTCCCACGAATTGAAAGGAGCGGCATCGCCCGCGAACTGGCCAAGGAAGAGGCCAGGGCCCTTGATGGTCTTCATGTCAGATTCCTCCCTGAATATCGACCGTAAACGTTTCTGAAATGTTGTAGCACGCAATTTGGCGGGCGCAAGGCGCCTACTCACCTCAGCTCGCGTTTGGCGCAAGGCGGGACGCGATATTGCTGCGAGCTAATCATGCTGGGCTTTGGCGGGCAAGAGGTACGTGCAGCATTTTCAGCGCGCACTGTATCGATCATAAAATGCGCCCATCCTTTCGAATGGGCGCATGTCGCCGACCGATGGATCAGAACGGAGAATCCGGGAAGTAGAAGTCCTTGGCATTGTCCTTGGTGACGAGCGTTGCGTCGAGGATGTAGCTGCCGTGAACCGGAACCTGATCGTAGAGGGCGGCCGCCGTCAACTCCATCGCCGTGCCGACCATCGCCGGCGGATAGAGAACGTCGACGGGGATCAGCTTATCGCCGTCCATGACCTTCTTGACCATGTCCTTGGAGCCGGCGCCGGCAACGACATACTGAATGTCAGTGCGCTTGGCCTGCTCGATCGCCTGCAAAACGCCGACAGCCATGTCGTCGTCCTGGCACCACACTACGTCGATCTTCGGATATTTGGTCAGATAGTCCTGCATGACCTTGAAGGCATCGTCACGGTTCCAGTTGCCGTACTGGCGATCGAGAACCTTGACCTTAGAGCCGGCAATACCCTTGTCGAAGCCGTCCTGGCGCTGCTGGTCGATCGGGATCGGCAAACCGCGGATGACGACGACTTCAGCGTCCGGCGTCTTTTCGGCAATGTACTTGCCGGCGACTTCGCCAAGCGCCGGATTGTTGCCGGCGACATAGAGGTCGCGCACGGAATTATCGTTGTTGCTCGGCGCACGGTCGACGAGGGCGACGAACTTGCCCTTGCTTTTGACTTCCTTGATGGCGTTGACGAGCGGATCCGGATCCGACGGCAGAATGACCAGGGCGTCGATGCCCTGCGTGTCGAGATCCTGCACGGCGTTTGCCTGGCTGGCGGCATCCGGCGAGGTCTTGACGATGACGTTAAGACCGGGATGTTCGGCCATCAGCAGCTTGGCGACACGTTCGGCATGGAAGACAACGCCCGAAGTCCAGCCGTGGTCGGCGGCCGGAATGGACACGCCGATCGTGAATTTCTTGTCCTGGGCGTAAGCGGCGCCGGCGAATGTCACCGCCGCAACCGCCAGGCCCAACATCAATTTACGCATGCTATTTCCTCCCAATAATGTCAGGGACTTTTCCATATCGGGACCGGACGCCCTGTAAGCCCGGTCAATTGCAATCCCGGCCATTTGCAAGCCGGATCAGTTCATGTTTTGCGCACCAGCGAACGCTGCACGAACATGGCGATGATGATGATCGCACCCTGGATGGCGCCGATCAGATACTCGCTGATGAAATTCGAAAGCAGCATGATGTTGCCGACGAGTTCGAGAATGAAGGCGCCGCAGATCGTGCCCCAGACCCTGCCGGCGCCACCCTTCAGCGCGGTCCCGCCGACCACGACAGCGGTGATCGCCTGCAATTCCCACAGGATGCCTGTCGTCGCAGATGTCGACCCGAGGCGCGGAACATAGAGCAGCACGGCGATGGCGACGCACAGGCCCTGGATGACGAAGGCAATCGTCCTGACACGATTGACCGCGATGCCGGAGTAGCGGGCGACATCGCTGTTCGATCCCACAGCGACGACGTGGCGCCCGTAGCGGGTGCGGTAGAGGATGAACGCCGCGATCGCCGTCACCGTCAGGATCACAACGATCGGCGTCGGCATGCCGGCGATATTGCCGAAATAAGCAGGCCGATAGAGCGTCTGGATATCGGCGGAGCGAAGGGTGATCGCACCGCCCTGCGACAGCCATGTGGTCAGTCCGCGATAGATGCCCATCGTGCCGAGGGTGGCGATGAAAGGCTCGATCTTGCCCACCGTGGTGATCAAGCCGTTCGCCAGACCGCAAAGCGCGCCGGCAACCAAGGTGAAGACGACCGCGACCGTCAGCATCAAAGCCGGGTTTTCGATGGCGCCCGAATTCATCAACAAGATCATCAGGCTGGCGACAAAAGCCACCATCGAACCCACCGACAGGTCGAGATCACCTGCCGAGATCACGAAGGTCGCGCCGACCGCGATGATGGCGATGAAAGCGCTGCGCGTGGCGACGTTCGCAAGGTTGGTGATGCCGATGAAATTGGGATTGACCAAGGCCCCGACGATCAGAAGCAGCGCCAGGGCGACGAAAGGCGCGACCGCGCGCAGGTCGACATCCCGCCAGGATCGGCGCCGGATTTCCCTGGTCTCTTCGTGGACACTCATTTCCAAAACCAACCTCCCGCCCATATTCTCTGGGCATCTTATCTGTCGTCCTGATCGGCGAAGCCCTGCTTCAACCCTCAGGCAGCCGCCTTCTTCTTCAGCCCGGCGGCGTAACGCATGATCTCCTGCTCGGAAATCTCATCTCCTTCGAGCACGCCGACGATATGCCCTTCGCGCATCACCACCACCCGCGTGCAGAGGCCTATGACCTCCGGCATCTCCGAAGAGACGACGATGATCGACCGGCCGTCACGGGCGAGTGCCGAGATGAAATGATAGATCTGCTGCTTGGTGCCGACATCGATGCCGCGCGTCGGTTCGTCGATGATGATGATGTCGGGCTCGGTCTCCATGACCTTGGCCAACAGCAGCTTCTGTTGGTTTCCGCCGGACATGCGACCGGCGATGATATTGCCGTCACGAACCCTGATGTCGAAACGGCGCTTGGCCTTTGCCAGCGCGGCCGCCTCGCTGGCTGGGCTGAGATAGCCGTGACTGGCGTGCCTTTCAAGCGATTGCAAAGTCAGATTGGCCACCATGCCGGAGCGCAGCAGCAGCCCCTTCGACTTGCGATCCTTGGTCATGTAGGCCAGCCCGCAGCGATTGGCGGCATGCACGTCGCCGGAGGGCACCGTTTCGCCCTTGATGACCACCTCGCCGTCAAGACGGCTTCGCAAGCCAGCAATCGCTTCCATCAGCTCGGTGCGGCCGGAGCCTATCATGCCGGAGAAGCCGATAATCTCGCCCTTGCGCACCTCGAAGCTTGCATCCTTCACATAGCCCGTCGACACCGAGGCGACGCTCAAGACGATCTCCTCGTCGACATCGGGCTCGACCTTGGCGGGATAGAGGCTGGAAAGTTCGCGCCCGACCATCAGCTGCGCGATCGATTCCCCGTCCAGAATGGAGGTCGGCGACGTCTTGATCCACTGACCGTCGCGCAGCACCGTGACACGATCGGTCAGTTCCATCACTTCATCGAGCTTATGCGAAACGAAGACGAAGCTGGTGCCCTGATCGCGCAGCTTGCGGACCTGCTTGAACAGCATATTGGTCTCTTCCCGCGACAAGACCGCGGTCGGCTCATCCATGAACACGACCCGCGCGTCGCGGCTGATCGCCTTGGCGATCTCGACCATCTGCTTGTCGGCGATGGAAAGCGTGCTGATCAGGGCATTCTCATCGACATGCGACCCGAGCGCATCGAGAACCTTGCGTGTCTCCGAGCGCATATATTTGCGGTCGAGCACACCGAAACGCGTGACTTCGCGCCCGAGAAACAGGCTTTCCGTCACGGTCAGATGTTCGGCGAGATTGAATTCCTGGTGGATGATGACAATGCCGAGCGCTTCGGCGGCGCCATTGGGCGGCAGCACGACAGGCTTGCCATCGAGCACAATCTCGCCGGATGTCGGCTGTTCGAAGCCTGACAATACCTTGACGAGCGTGGATTTTCCGGCGCCGTTCTCACCCATGAGGGCATGGATTTCGCCGGCGCGGAGATCGAAATTGACGCTGAAGAGGACCTGCACACCACTGAAGGATTTGCATATGCGCCTGGCGGACAGCACCACGGGTGCGGTGTCGGCGATCTCAACGGTCATCATGCCTCCCCCAAAGTCCGCCTCGCATCCGGCAGGAAACCCGGCGCCCACTCCATCACCTTGAACTAGCGCACATTCCCATTGTGAAAACCGTTTTGCTGTTTTCGGGCGCTGTGCGCTGCGGCTCCCGTCCGCTTTGGAGCTATGTAAACCTTTACATCAGCCATGTAAAGGTTTACATCGTGGATTAACGCAGATCCGTTGAAGCCTGCCTTTGACCTGTCGACAAGTCTGTGTAGTGTCGCGGCGAAGACAGTCCAAGGCAGAGCTCAGTGTCGAATTCCACGCCCGCAACAATCGAAGACGTCGCCCGGATCGCCGAGGTCTCCATCGCGACGGTTTCGCGGGCGATCCACACCCCGGAGAAAGTCGCCAACTCCACCCGGCTCAAGGTCAACCAGGCGATTGCCGTCACCGGCTACACCACCAATGCCATGGCTCGCAGCCTGAGGCTCGGCCGCTCCAACATGATCCTCGTGGTGGCGCCCGACATTGGCGACCCCAATTTCTCCAACATTCTCGTCGGTCTGGAGAACGAGGCGCGCGCGCACGGCTACGGCATCCTGATCGGCCACACGCAGAACGACGCCCAGCGCGGGTTGGAATATCTGAAATTCTTGAATTCCAACCAGGCGGCCGGACTGATCCTGTTCACCGGCATCCTGCCCTTCGGCCATCAGACGATGACGGCGCGGCTGCCGCCGAGCGTCGGCGTTTTCGAGCCTGTCTTCAACGGCGGCATCCCCTATGTCGGCGTCGACGATACCGAGGGCGCGAGGAAAGCGGTGGACCTGCTGCTGGCCGAAGGCCATCGCAAGATCGCTTTCATCGGCGATTCGCGCACCCGGCTGGCCTATATCAGGCGCCGCATGGGTTACGATGCCGGTCTCGATGCCGCCGGCATCCCGTCCGATCTGAGGATCGTGCTCGAAGGCGACGGCACGATCGAAAGCGGCCGGCATGCGGTCGAACAGCTCTTCATGCGCGATACGCTTCCCACCGCCTTCATGTGCGTGAACGACCAGACGGCGATTGGCGTCATGATCGGGCTCGGCGCACGCGGCTACGACATTCCGCGCGATTTCTCGGTTACCGGTTTCGACGACGTGCCGCAGGCCGTCTTCATATCGCCGTCGTTGACGACGATCCGCCAGCCGCGCACGGCGATCGGCAAACAGGCGATGGCGCTGCTGTTGGAACTCTTGTCCGATGGCCGCCCGGCCGAGACGGAAATCCTGCTGAGAGCGGATCTGGTGGTTCGAAACTCCGTCTCCGCGCCGTCGCGCACCTGGTTGAAGCGCTGAACGGTATAAGCTGGTGAAGGCGGCTGGGGAGAGGCTTGCGCCGGCGACCAAAGCCGCCGGCGCTTATTATCAGACGTATCGGTTGACAACGTTCTCAAGCAGTTCCTGCTTACCGGACCTCGGCTGCGGGTTGACGTCCTTGCTTTCGACCCATTTCGTGATCTCATCCAGCGAATATTCGCCGCGGAAGAGCTTCTGACTTTCAGCCGAATCCCATCCGGCATAACGCTCTGCGAGCGGCTGGGAGAGAGCCTTGTCCTCGATCATCTTGGCAGCAGCCTTCAGGCCGCGGGCGCAGCAATCCATGCCGCCGATATGGCCGATCAAGAGGTCTGCCGGGTCGAGCGACTGGCGACGAAGCTTCGAGTCGAAATTGGTGCCGCCGGTCTTGAAGCCGCCGCCCGCCAGAACGTGGTAATAGGCGAGCGCCATTTCGGGAACATTGTTCGGGAACTGGTCGGTATCCCAGCCGGACTGGTAGTCGTTGCGGTTCATGTCGATCGAGCCGAAAATTCCGAGCGCATTGGCAAGCGCCAGTTCGTGCTCGAAGGAGTGACCGGCCAGGATCGCGTGGCCCTGCTCGATATTGAGCTTTACCTCGTTTTCAAGTCCGTGCTTCTTGAGGAAACCATAGACGGTCGCAACGTCGTAATCATACTGGTGCTTTGTCGGCTCCTGCGGCTTCGGCTCGATCAGGATGGTGCCCTTGTAGCCGATCTTGTGCTTGTATTCGACGACGAGGTTGAGGAAGCGTCCGAGCTGGTCGAGCTCGCGGCCGATATCGGTGTTGAGCAGGGTTTCATAGCCTTCGCGGCCGCCCCACAGCACGTAGTTCTCACCGCCGAGCTTCTGCGTGGCGTCGATGCAGGTCTTCACGGTCGCGGCTGCGAAAGCAAAGACATCCGGATCCGGATTGGTGGCTGCACCCGACATATAGCGGCGGTGGGAAAACAGGTTCGCCGTGCCCCAGAGCAACTTGGTGCCGGTAGCGGCCTGCTTTTCGGCGAAATAATCGACGATCTCGTTCAGGTTCCTGGTATTTTCGGCGAAATTCTTGCCTTCCGGGCGCACGTCGGCGTCATGGAAGCAGTAATAGGGCGCGCCGAGCAGCGAGAAGAATTCGAAGGCGACGTCGGCCTTCAACTTGGCCGCCTTCATCGTGTCTTCAAACCAGGGACGCAGGAAAGTCTGGCCGCCGAAGGGATCGCCGCCCGGCCAGGTGAAGGTGTGCCAATAGGCTACTGCAAAACGCAGGTGGTCTTCCATGCGCTTGCCCATGACGATCTCGTCCGGCTGGTAGTAGCGGAAGGCCAGCGGATTGGTGCTGTCGGGGCCTTCGTATTTGACTTTCTGGATATCGCCGAAAAATCCGGTGCTCATGTTGAGGTCTCCTTGGGTTCGTATCTCTTAACAGTTCTGAATTGTTGATTTGCGGAGGCTGCCCCCTCATCCGCCTGCCGGCACCTTCTCCCCGAGGGGAGAAGGGACTTGCTGCAACGTTTCAGCTCTTTCGAAGCCGCCGCGCGGACTTCCCCTCTCCCTTCGGGGAGAGGGTAGGGTGAGGGGCCACAAATCTCAGTTCGCCAGCGATCTGATCGCCGGATAAAGTGCGCGGTAGCGCATGTAGCCGTCCTCATAAGCGTCGCTGAGTGAAACCACCGGCTCGATCGTGCCCGATGTCACCGGCGGCGCGCAGACGGCGATCGGATCGGCCCCCGTCGCGGCGATCAGACCGAGGCGGGCGGCGCCGAAGGCGGCGCCGAAATCGCCGTCGGCCGGCAGGTCGACCGGAACCCCGAGCGCGGTCGCAATCGACGCCAGCCAGTAGTGCGAGCGCGAACCGCCGCCGATCGCCGTGACGCGGGAGATCCCGGTGCCCGCCGAGCGCAGCGCTTCGAGATTGTCGCGGATGGCAAAGGCCACACCTTCGAGCACCGCCTGGGTGAGAACGGCACGGCTGCTTTCATGTTCAAGGCCGATGAAGGCGCCACGGATGACGGCATCATTGTGCGGCGTGCGCTCGCCGGAGAGATAGGGAAGGAAGGTGACGCCTGTCGGCGCCTTCAGCGTCTCGCCGAGCTCGCCGGTGAGATCGGCAGCCGACTTGCCGGTCACGCCGGAATGCCAGTTAAGCGCATCGGTCGCCGACAGGATCACGCCCATCTGGTGCCAGGTGTTCGGCAATGCGTGGCAGAAGGCATGCACGGCGCTTTCCGGCTTCGGCAGATAGGAGCCGTTGGCGGCAAACAGCACGCCTGACGTGCCGAGCGAGACGAAAGCGGCGCCGTCGCTGACCGTGCCCATGCCGCAGGCCGAGGCCGCGTTGTCGCCCGCGCCGCCGGCAACGACGGCATCGCCTGATATGTCCCATTGCGCCGCCAGGTCGGACCGTAGCTTGCCGGCCTGCGCGGTGCCCTCGACCAGCGCCGGCATCTGCTCCTCGGAGAGATCGGTGGCGGCAAGCAGCTCGGATGACCAGGCGCGCTTGCCGGTGTCGAGCCAGGAGGTGCCGGCCGAATCCGACATTTCAGAGATATATTCGCCGGTTAGCCAAAGACGTAGATAGTCCTTCGGCAGCAGCACCTTGGCGATCTTGGCGAAAACGTCGGGCTCATGCTTCTTGACCCAGGCGAGCTTCGGCGCCGTGAAGCCGGGGAAGACGATGTTGCCGGTCAGGGCGCGAAAGCGCGGATCGGCATCGAGTGCCGCAGCCTCGACATGACTGCGCGTGTCGTTCCAGAGGATGGAGGGGCGCAGCACCTTGTCGCTGGCATCGATCAGCGTCGCACCATGCATCTGGCCGGAAAGGCCGATGCCCTTGACGGCTCCAAGCTCTTTCGGATGTTTCGCCTTCAGGCCGGCGACAGCCTCCTCAGTGGCACGCACCCAGTCGGCCGGCTCCTGCTCCGACCAGCCGGAATGCGGACGCGAGACGTCGAGCGAACCATTGGCCGAGCCGACAATCTTCTGATCGCCGTCGATCAGCATCGCCTTGACGCCGGAGGTTCCGAGATCGAGACCGAGATACATGCGGTATTCTCCTTTGCCGTTACGGCAGATTGTCTTTCAGGAATATGTCGAGGCGAATGCGCTCCTGCGCGTCGATGACGGCAAGCCCGTCCGCCTTGGCTTTCAGCACACGGATTGCGCTACGCACCTCATGGCCGGCATCCTGGTTCAGGATGGCATCGATCGTGTTGTCGATGAGTGCGGCACGGGTGTGGGCAGTCAGCTCATGGGCGATCACCGTCAGCGTCCGATCGATGGCCTTCTCCTTCAACGCTCGAATGAGGCCACGATTGCCGGCGCCGAGGCTATAGATGCCGACGATGCCGGCATTGCCGAGCGCTTCGGCAACGAGCCTATGGGCGACCTCAGGGTCGTCGCGGCCTTCGAGTACCGGCAGGATCGCCAGATCGGGAAATTCTTCGGCCATGACCGCGGCAAAGCCCTCCAGCCGTTCGCGATGGTCGCGCACCAGCATCGAGCCGGCGAGCACCGCGATCTCGCCTTTTCGGGCCCCTAGAAATCGGCCGAGCAACCGGGCGGCCGTGCGGCCGGCTGCGATATTGTCGACACCGGCATAGTGATGGCGCAGCGACCCGGTGAGATCGGAAACCAGGGTGACGATGGGAAAGCGCTCGCGCACCAGCCTGTCGACGGCGGCGCGCACCTCAGGCGCATCGGTCGCGACCATCGCAATGCCGCAAGGCTTTTCGCGCGAAAGCCCTTCGAGCACGGAAACGAGGGCGGCCGGATCGAAAGCCGGCACCTCGATGGTACGGATATCGGTGCGCTCGGTTGGCGAGCGGAGGACCGCCTGCCGGATCTCGGTATTGAGCCCATGCATGAAGGAATTGTCACTGGCGGGGAGGATGAAGACCAGGGGATAGGTGCGTCCCTTGGCGAGATTGGCGGCGGCGACATCTCTGATATAACCAAGCTGGCGGATTGCGTTCTCGACCTTCTCCCGCGTGATATGACGCACACCGGGACGCTGGTTGAGAACCCGGTCGACAGTCGCGAGACTGACACCGGCGGCGGCGGCGATATCGTGAACAGTTGGCCTCATCATTCCTCCTGACGAGAGCCTTAGCGTCAAATTTGATGTACGTAAATCAAAAAATCGAGCCGGCCCATTTCCTTATCGATTTTCCGGCATTGATCGCCCGTTTCGGGCTGATCGGCCGGAGATTATCCGCCTGATGGCACGGAAGCGGGAAAACAGCAACAAAAAGGCCCTCCGGAGAGGGCCTTTTCATGGGACGGCAGGCCGGAGGTCAGTGGCCGCCACCGCCTCCCCCGCCTTGCGGCGCGGGTTTCTTGATCATCGCGACACCAAAGATCATCGCGACAAAAAGCGCGGTCAGGATCAGGAACACATCACTGAAGGAGAGGATCACCGCCTGCTTGGTGGCTAGGCCAACCATCTGCTTGATCGCGACCGAGGCGCCATCCATGCCATAGGTATTGAAGTTGGCGGTCATGTTGTTCATCTGATCGATCGCCGCCGGATTGCCCCAGTCCATATTCTCCCGCAGCCGCTCGTAGTGCACGTCCTGACGGTTGGTGAGCACGGTGTTGATGACGGCAAGACCGACAGCGCCGCCGAGGTTTCTGGTCAGATTGAACAGGCCGGATGCGCCGCGGATGCGCGAGGGCGGCATTGTACCGAGCGCGATATTGTTGATCGGCACCATGCACATCATCAGCCCGAAGCCGCGCAGGATCTGCGGGATGAACAGTTCGTAGAAATCCCAATCCGCCGTCAGGTGGATCATCATGTATGTGCCGGCGGCGAAGCTGGTGAAGCCGATCACCATCATCAGGCGCAGGTCCATCTTCGTCGACAGCCGGCCGGCGATCGGCGCGGTGAAGAACATCGCGAGCCCGGAGACGAACATCGTCTGGCCGATCATCAGCGAGTCATAGCCGCGGATACGACCGAGATAGACCGGGTAGATATAGGTGAGACCATAGAGGCCGATACCCATGACGAAGGAGAAAATCGAGCCGAAGGAGAAATTCCGGTTGGCGAATGCCTTGAGGTCGACGACGGGAAAATCCACCGTGAAGGCGCGGTAGAAGAATATGATGGCCGCAACGCCGGAAGCGACGGCGGCAATGGCGATGGAGCTGTCGTTGAACCAGTCGTTCGAATTGCCCTCTTCGAGCACATATTCCATCGCGCCGAGGAAGATGCCCATCGAGATCAGCCCCCACCAGTCGAACTTCTTGAAGAGCGACAGTTCCGGCTTGTCGAAATCGATGAAGTTCCAGGTGACGATCGTGACGATGATGCCGGGAACGATATTGACGAGGAACAGCCAGTGCCACGAGAAGGCATGGCTGAGATAGCCGCCGACAGTCGGGCCGATGGTCGGCGCCAGCGTCGCGATCAGGCCGATGATCGGCGAGACGATGCTGCGCTTCGAAGCTGGGAAGATGGTGAAGGCGGCCGCGAACACCGACGGGATCATGCCGCCGCCGATGAAGCCCTGGATGGCGCGATAGACGATCATCTGGTCGATATTCGTCGCCGTCGCCGCAAGCGCGCTCGCCATGGTGAAGCCGGCGGCCGAGATCGCGAAGAGATAACGCGTCGAGATAATCCGCGCCAGCGTGCCCGACAGGGGGATCATGATCACTTCCGCGATCAGATAGGCGGTCTGCACCCAGCCGACCTCGTCGCTGCCGGCCGAAAGACCCGCCTGGATTTCCGCAAGCGAGGCCGAGACGATCTGGATGTCGAGGATCGACATGAACATGCCGAGCACCATCGCGAAGAAGGCGATCAGCTTCCTCGGATCCATGCGCTCGTCAGCGTGGGCAGGCGCTGCCGGAATCGTCCCCGCTGTTGCTGTCGCGCTTCCGGCCATCGGACACTCCGCCTATTCTAAGGGCTACTTGCTCGGCGCCGTACGGGTGTCGACGTCGACGACGACGCTGAGACCCGCGCGTAGACGCCCGCTGTCGAGCGCATCCTGCGGCAGCGCGATGCGCACCGGCACGCGCTGGATCACCTTGGTGAAATTGCCCGTGGCATTTTCCGGCGGCAGCAGCGAGAAGACCGAGCCGGAAGCGGGCGAAATCGATTCGACGGTGGCGACAATAGGATGGTCGCTATAAGCGTCGACATGGACGTTGACCTTCGAGCCCGGCACCAGATGTTGGATCTGCGTTTCCTTGAAGTTGGCGTCGATATAGAGCTGGCGCACAGGAACCAGCGCCATCAGCCGCTGGCCGGGCGAAACGAGGTCGCCTTCCTGGACCGAGCGGTTGCCGATAATGCCGTCATAGGGCGCCTTGAGCACGGTGAAGGAGAGGTCGCGGGCGGCTTTGTCGCGCGAGATCTCCAGCGAACGTACCGAGCCTTCAGCCTCCTTGCGTTGAGCCTGGAGAATGGTGACGTTGGCTTGCGCCACCGTGATGTTGGCGTCGCCGCCGACAAGATTGGCTTTGGCCTGATCAAGGGCGATATTGGCGTTGTCGAGATCGGCGGCGGTGCCGACCGACTTTGCCTGAAGCTCGCTCTGACGCTTCTGGGTAATCTCGGCACCGCGAACGGCCGCTTCGAGTGCCACCTTCTGCGCCTGAGCCTGCAGGAGGCTCGCATTGGCGCCTTCGATCTGCGCATCGATGCGCTGCAGCGAAAGCTGTTCGGTGGCGATCTGGGCCTGCGCCTGATCGAGAGCGTTCTGATAGTCGCCGTTATCAAGCGTGGCAAGCACGTCGCCCGCTTTGACTTCCTGGTTGGCGACCACATTCACCTTCGCGACGTAGCCCGTGACCTTCGGCGAAATCGTTGCGATATCGCCCTCGATATAGGCGTCGTCGGTCGACACCATGAAGCGGCCGTTCGTCCACCATTCGTACCCATACCAGCCGCCGCCGGCGAGAAGAGCAAGCACGACGATCGGTAGCACCGGGCTGCGGCGCTTCTTCGCCGCCGCGGGCGCGGCAACCGAAGCCGGGGCCGACTGCGCCGGGGCAGACGGTTTTTCAAGTGCTTCCGCTGTCGGAGCTTCTGCAACAGCCGCGACTTCGGCCCTTACCTCTTCGGCCTCGGCGTTTTCGCTAACGATCCGCGCGACGTTGCTCTTCTGATTGCTCGACATGGCCACTTTACCGATCTTGAGTAAATAATCGAACTGAACGGTTCGGTTCAGTTGACTTAAACCTGTTTAACCGTCATATCAAGATGTATAGAACCAATCGGTTCGATTTCTTTAAGGAAAAGACGAAACCGTGAACACGGTTAAGGAGACATGACGCTGAAACCCGACCATGCTGCCGTCTTCAGTCCTCCCGTTGGCGGGGGCCGGTTTGCCGCGGGCGAAGATCCGGCCAAGCGCCAGCAGATTCTCGCCGGCGCCAAGCGTGTCTTCATGAAAATGGGCTTCGATGCCGCCAGCATGAACGACGTGACTCGCGAGGCCGGCGTCTCCAAGGGAACGCTCTACGTCTATTTCACCAACAAGGAAGAGTTGTTTTCGGCGATGATCGAGGCAGAGCGTGCCGCCTTCGTGGCGGCAGTCCGCACCGCACTTGCCGAACATGACGAACCCGAAGCCGGTCTGTACGAATTCGGGATAAGCTTCGTCACCCACATGACCGATGAAAAGGTCATCAACGCCATGCGCACCGTTCTCGGCGTTCGCGACCGCATGCCGGCGCTCTGTCAACGCTTCTTCAAGGGTCCGGTAAACCTGCGCACCATCATGTGCGACTTCCTCGAACGGCACGTCGCCGAAGGCACACTCAAGATCGACGACATCGATCTGGCCGCCGGCCAGTTCCTCGATCTCGCCAGCGGCAGTTTCTTCAAGCTCCGGCTGTTCGGAAGCATGGAAGAACCGCCTTCCCGCGATGAAATCGACCGCGTCATCCGCGGCGCGATCCGGGTTTTCATGGCCGCCTACGGTGCGCGCCGGCACGAGACCGCCTGACCGCATCCTTGACTGCCACCCTCGATCGGCCAAAACTCCGCAAGCACGATCAAACCCGGCTGCCGGCTTTCCTCTATGGAAGAAGCCGCAACCAAGGGAGTAGAGATGAGCGCCATCGCACGGGCGATATGGTTCATAGAGAGCCATTTCGAAAGCGATCTATCGCTGGAAGAGATATCGGAAGCAGCCGGATTGTCGCGTTACCACCTGTCACGCGTCTTCGGGCTCGTCACCGGCCACTCGATCAGCGGCTATATCAGGGGGCGGCGCCTCAGCCGCGCCTTGCCCGCGCTGGTCGGCGGCTCATCCACCATTCTCGAGGTTGCGCTTTGCGCGGGCTACGGCTCGCACGAGGCTTTCACCCGTGCCTTCCGCGACCAGTTCGGCATGACGCCGGATGCGGTGCGCCGGCAGGGGCACGCCCGTAACCTTGTCTTGTTGGAGCCGATCAGAATGGAACCCGCCCACCTCAACGACCTCGAACCGCCCCGCTTCGAAACCCTTCAGCCGATGCTCTTTGCCGGCTTGGCGGAGATCTACCTCTATGGCGGCAATGCCGCCATTCCCTCTCTCTGGCAGAAGTTCAATACCCATTTCGGCCATATCTCCGGCCAGAAAGGCAACATTGCCTACGGCATCTGCACACATATCGACGGCGAAGCGGAGAAATTCCGCTATATGGCCGCGGTCGAAATCTCCGATGCCGGCGATCTGCCGGCTGATTTTGCAACGCTAAAGCTTCCGGGACAGCGCTACGTCGTCTTTAACCATCGCGGGCATGTCTCCGGCATTTCCGTGACCATGAACCGAATCTTCGGCACGTGGTGGCCGACCTCGGGATTGGAACACGGCGAAACACCTGACATGTTCGAACGCTACGACGAGCGCTTCGATCCTGATACCGGCATGGGCGTCACTGAAATCTGGCTACCTATCAGAGCATGATGCCGAAAAGTGTGAGCGGTTTTCGGACGACATCATGCTCTAACTCTGTAATTTAGAACAGGAATCAAATTTGAGACCGACCCGGTCTTAAATCATCCTGTTCTAGGGAATAAAAGTCACATCGATTTCGTATACCCCCTTGCGGCGCTTGTGCAGCAGACCGCCGACACTACATTGCGGGCGTCATCGGTGACGCAAGGGGATATAAGCTAATGCAGGAAATTATGACGCTCATTCAGGATCCGGCCGCCTGGGTGGCGCTCATCACGCTGGTGGTGATGGAAGTCGTTCTCGGGATCGACAACCTGATCTTCATTTCCATTCTCACCAACAAACTGCCCCCCGAACACCGGGAGAAGGCCCGCAAGATCGGCATCGGTCTCGCCCTTGTCATGCGTCTGGCTCTTCTCGGCACCGTCGCCTGGATCGTGCAGCTGACCGAACCCCTGTTTACGGCTTTCGGCCACGGCTTCTCCTGGAAGGATCTGATCCTGATTGCCGGCGGCCTGTTTCTCGTCTGGAAAGCCACCAAGGAAATCCACCACACCGTCGATCCCATCGACCATCAGGAGGATTTCATCGCGAAATCCGTCACGACAGGCTTTGCATCGGCGATCGGCCAGATCCTGCTGCTCGACCTGGTCTTTTCGGTCGACAGCATCATCACCGCTGTCGGCATGACGCCGCATCTGCCGATCATGGTCATCGCCGTCATCGCCGCCGTCACGGTCATGCTGGTTGCCGCCAACCCGCTTGCCAATTTCATCGAGAGAAACCCGACGATCGTCATGCTGGCGCTCGCTTTCCTGCTGATGATCGGCACGACACTGATCGCCGAAGGCATGGGCTTCCATGTGCCGAAGGGCTACGTCTACGCCGCCATGGCCTTCTCGGCTCTGGTCGAGGTGCTGAACATGATCGCCCGCAATGCTCGCAAGCGGAAACGCGACGGCGCGCATTGAGGCTGATACGGGAGGGCGCGCTGCACTGGCGCGCGCCCTCAGCGCCAGCAGGCCGTTGCGGACGTGGTTTTTCTTGACGCGCCCGGTTGAATATGGCCTAAGGCCAGCCGAACGGACGATCGGCGGATAGTGCGGGCGCATGCCCTTTTTCGGCCGGTTTGCCGATGAAGATATCTGCATCCTTCGGCCGAACGTCGCTTTCCCTGGAAAGCCGTCCGGCGTTCATTGACGGGCCATACCAATGACAACTTCCGGCGTCCGCGTCCGCATCGCTCCCTCGCCGACCGGCGAGCCGCATGTCGGCACCGCTTATATCGCTCTCTTCAACTACCTCTATGCCAAGAAGCACGGCGGCGAGTTCATCCTGCGCATCGAGGATACCGATGCGACGCGCTCGACACCGGAATTCGAGACCAAGGTATTGGACGCCCTGAAATGGTGCGGGCTGGAATGGAAGGAAGGTCCCGATATCGGCGGTCCCTACGGCCCCTATCGCCAGTCCGACCGCAAGCCGATGTACCAGCCTTATGCTGAGGAGTTGCTGGACAAGGGCCATGCCTTCCGCTGTTTCTGCACGCCCGCGCGCCTCGAACAGATGCGCGAGGCGCAGCGCGCTGCCGGCAAGCCGCCAAAATATGACGGTCTCTGCCTCAGCCTGACGGCAGAGGAAGTGACCTCGCGCATGGCAGCCGGCGAGACGACCGTCATCCGCATGAAGATCCCGGCCGAAGGCTCCTGCGACTTCACCGACGGCGTCTACGGCGACGTCTCCATTCCCTGGGATTCCGTCGACATGCAGGTGCTGATCAAGGCCGACGGCATGCCGACCTATCACATGGCCAACGTCATCGACGACCATCTGATGAAGATCACCCATGTGGCGCGCGGCGAAGAATGGCTGGCTTCGGTACCGAAGCACATCCTGCTCTATCGTTATTTCGGCTGGGACCAGCCGGTCTTCATGCATCTGTCGCTGATGCGCAATGCCGACAAGTCGAAGCTGTCGAAGCGCAAGAACCCGACATCGATCTCCTATTATTCCGCGCTCGGTTATATCCCGGAAGCGCTAATGAACTTCCTCGGCCTGTTCTTCATGCAGATCGCCGAAGGCGAAGAGCTGTTGACGATGGACGAACTCTCCGAGAAGTTCGACCCGGAGAACCTTTCAAAGGCCGGCGCGATCTTCGATATCCAGAAGCTCGACTGGCTGAACGGCCGCTGGATCCGCGAGAAGCTGTCGGAAGAGGAATTCCGCGACCGCGTGCTGAGCTGGGCGATGGAAAACGACCGCTTAATGGCCGGCCTGCGCCTGTCGCAGACGCGCATTTCCAAGCTCGGCGAGCTGCCAGATCTCGCCGGCTTCCTGCTGAAATCCGACCTCGGCCTGCAGCCTTCCGATTTCGCCAAGATCAAGTCGCCGCCGGAAGAGATCCTGGAGATCCTCAACACCGTTCAGCCGGATCTCGAAAAAATCCTCGAATGGAATGTCGAGACCATCGAGGCGGAACTGCGCGCGATCTCCGACCGCATGGGCAAGAAGCTGAAGGTGGTGGTCTCGCCGCTCTTCGTCGCCGTCTCAGGCTCGTCGCGCTCCCTGCCGCTCTTCGATTCCATGGCGATCCTCGGCCGCTCCGTCGTGCGCCAGCGCCTGAAGCTTGCCGCACAGGCGGTCGCCGCCCTCGTCGGCGCGAAGTAAGAACAGTCAGAGGATTTCAACAATGGCTGACACCAAGACCGAAAACACCCTGTCCTCCGACGCCACGGAAGTGCGCGCCCAGAAGCTGAAGCTGCTGCGCGAGCAGATCGGCGACGTCTATCCGGCGCATTTCCACCGGACGATGACCAATGCCGAGCTTGCCGCAAACTACGAGAACCTGGAGCCCGACACCGAGACGCAGGACGTCGTCACTGTCGCCGGCCGCGTCTATTCCTCGCGCAACTCCGGCATGTTCATGGACATCCATGACGCCGGCGGCAAGATCCAGATCTTCAGTCACAAGGACACGACACCCGAAGAGGTCCGCGCCCTGCTGCCGATGATCGACATCGGCGACATTATCGGCGTCACCGGCATCGTCCGTCGCACCAAGCGCGGCGAGCTGACGATCAACGCTCAAAAGATCGAGATGCTGACCAAGTCGCTGCTGCCGATGCCGGAAAAGTGGCACGGCCTGTCCGACATCGAGCTGCGCTATCGCAAGCGCCATCTCGACATCATGACCAACGAGGATTCGAAACTTCGCTTCCAGCAGCGCTCGAAGATCGTCTCCGGCATCCGCCGCTTCATGGAAAATGACGGCTTCATGGAAGTCGAGACGCCGATGCTGCAATCGATCTATGGCGGCGCCACGGCCGAGCCGTTCAAGACGCATCACAACACGCTGAAGCTCGACATGTATCTGCGCATCGCGCCGGAACTGTTCCTGAAGCGCACGCTGGTCTCGGGCCTCACCGACAAGGTTTTTGAGATCAACCGGAACTTCCGCAACGAAGGCGTCTCCACCCGGCACAATCCCGAATTCACCATGATGGAATGTTACTGGGCCTATGCCGATTACGAGGACATGATGGACCTCGTCGAGCGTCTGTTCGAGGGTCTGGCGCTCTCCATTCACGGCACGACGGAATTCGACTTCGGCGACAAGCGGTTGTCCTTCAAGGGACCGTTCAAGCGCGTGCCGATGCCCGCTGCCGTCAAGGAAGCCACCGGCATCGACTTCCTCGCGATCAAGACCGACGAGGAAGCCCGGACCGCTGCCAAGGCCGCCGGCTTCGCGGTCGAGAAGGACTGGACCTGGGGCGAATGCCTTGCTTTCATCTTCGAGGAAAAGGTTGAATCGACGCTGATCCAGCCGTCTCATGTCACGCATTTCCCGAAGGACATCTCACCCTTCGCCAAGGAAGTGCCGGGCGAACCGCGCCTGGTCGAGCGCTTCGAGACCTATTGCAACGCCTGGGAACTCGGCAACGCCTTCTCCGAACTCAACGATCCCGAAGAGCAGCGCCGCCGCATGGTCGAGCAGCTCGAGCAGGCGCATGCCCGCGGCGAAAAAGAAAAGCAGCTGGACGAGGAATTCCTCGGTGCGATCGACCAGGGCATGCCGCCGGCAGGTGGCCTCGGCATCGGCGTCGATCGCCTGATCATGCTTCTGACCAACGCACCGTCGATACGCGACGTCATTCTCTTCCCGGCCCGCCGCAACAAGGCCGACTGACAGGAAGAAACATGAGAAAAACGAAGCGGAGCGCCGGCAGGTGCTCCGCTTTTTTCATGCCGTTGATTCAGCGGGTCTTGGCAGCTTCCGCCGGCGGCTCTTCGGCCGGAGCCTCCGCCACCACATCGGCACCCACGCCTTCTTTGGCTGGCGCAGCTTCATGAGCTGGCGTGGCTTCGCCTTCGGCCGCCGGCGCTGCGCCATGTGCACCGCCTGCCGCCTTCGTTTCTTTGCCCTTTTCGCCGTTCTTCGTCGAACCCACAGCGACCGGGTCGACGCAATCCTCAGGATCCTTGAAGGCGCTGCTGATCATGGCGATTTCATCGAGAGGCAACTCTATCCGCTCGCCGAAGAACAGCCCGTTTTCGCTGGCCCTGCCGTCATAGTAGCGCGCCGTATAGGGCTTGTCGTCGAGGCCGGGAACAGCCTTGTCGGGATGCGGGATATAGACGACATCGGCGCCGATCGCCCTGCCGCGAATGTCGGAGCGCAGGGTCGGGCCGTTCTCGTCAAGCACCACCACCTGCACCAGATCCGGCTTCTGCGCGGCATAAACGGCCTGGGCGACACGAAGCGCAGTCTTGACCCGTGTCATCCCGTCGGTCGGTTCGGTCTTGATGTATTTGCGCACCCAGACGTGATCCTGCTTCCGGATCGTCACCAGGTTGACGTCGCTGCACTCGAGCCCAGAGCCACCGGCGGCACCTATTAGTCTGTCCTTGCCGAGATAGACGGCCGCACCGCCGGAAACGCCCGCTAGAAGAGCGACTCCACCGATGATGATTGCCAATTTCCGGGAAGGCCGGAATATACGCAGTAAGGCCTTCACGCCAACTGCTCCGCCATCTGAAACTCCAACGCAGGACAAGTGCTGAGAACGTTAAGGAAATGACGTTTCAGAAAGTTTAAGTGGGTGTGCGAAGCCTGCGTCCTTTTGAGAAAACACCAAAAAAGGTCCGCTTTTCCAGGCCGCTTGCCACGGCCTATTCCACCATGCTCTAAACGCCCATGGCCTTCACGCTTCGTCAGGTTCAATATTTTGTCGCCGTGGCCGAACAGGGGTCGGTGACCCGCGCCGCACAGAACCTGTCGATCTCGCAATCCTCGGTGACGGAAGCGCTGAAAGAGCTCGAAACCGACCTCGGCGTCGAGTTGTTCGAGCGCCATCCGCGCGGCCTGACGATCACCCATAACGGCCACCAGTTCCTGCGCCACGCGACGAAGATCCTCGCCTCCGTCTCCGATGCGCGCACCAGCTTCTCCGGCCAGCAAAGCGCCCTCTCCGGCACTTTGAACATCGGCGTCACCTCTCTCGTCGCCGGCTATGTGCTCTCCGATCTCCTGGCGCGATATCGCCGCGCCTGTCCAGGCATCGAGGTCAGCGCCATCGAGGATAATGGCGGCTACCTCGAACACCTCCTGGTCGGCGGCGAACTCGATGTCGCCGTCATGGTAATCTCAAACCTGCGCGACCGCATGGCGCTGCAGGCCGAGATTCTCGAAACCTCGCCTTATCGGCTCTGGCTGCCGATGGGCCATCCGCTGGTATCGGCCGACATCATCTCGGTCGCCGATATCGCCCGCGAACCGCTGATCATGCTGACGGTCGACGAAATCGAGGAGAACACCGGCAAGCTACTCTCCGCCCTCGGCGCCCGCCCGCATGTCGCCTTCCGCACCCGCTCGGTGGAGGCGGTGCGCAGCCTGGTGGCGACAGGCGCCGGCGTGGCGCTGCTTCCCGATCTCGTCTACCGCCCCTGGTCGCTGGAAGGCGACCGCATCGAAAGCCGCGACGTCTCCGGGTCGTTGCCGGTCGTCCAGGTCGGCATGGTCTGGCGCAAGGGCTCCAGCCTGCCGCAGGCAGCGCGCGACTTCGTCGGCATCGCCGAAAGTCTGCGGTCAGGCCGCATCCGTTGATATCGGAATTTCCGATATCGCCCTTCTGATAAATGAATTTGCGAAAGCGGCATTTTCGCGGCACCATTCCATCCGGGAACAAACCGCCACGAAAAGTGGCACCAGACCGGGAGACGGATGATGACCAATCGCTTGAAATCCTGCACGGCAGCACTCGCTTGCCTGAGCTTCGCGACGCAGGTGATCGCCGCCGAACCGATGAAGACGCTTGGCAAAGGCGAAGGTGCCGTCAGCATCGTCGCCTGGGCCGGTTACATCGAACGCGGCGAGACTGACAAGAACTACGACTGGGTCACCGATTTCGAAAAGCAGACCGGCTGCAAGGTTTCCGTCAAGACCGCCGCCACCTCGGATGAAATGGTCTCGCTGATGAACGAGGGCGGCTTCGATCTCGTCACCGCATCGGGCGACGCATCGCGGCGCCTCATCGCCGGCAAGCGTGTCCAGCCGATCAACACCGATCTGATCCCGAGCTTCAAGACGGTTGACGAGCGCCTGCAGAAAGGCCCGTGGTATACGGTCGACGATGTGCATTACGGCGTGCCCTATCTCTGGGGGCCGAATGTGCTGATGTATAATACCGATGCCTTCAAGGACAAGGCGCCGACCAGCTGGAATGTCGTCTTCGAGGAGCAGACCCTGCCGGACGGCAAGTCGAACAAGGGTCGCATCCAGGCCTATGACGGCGCGATCTATATCGCCGACGCCGCCCTGTATCTGATGGCCCACAAGCCGGATCTCGGCATCAAGGACCCTTACGAACTGACCGAAGATCAGTATAAGTCGGCCCTTGACCTGCTGCGCGGCCAGCGCAAGCTCGTCTCCCGCTACTGGCACGATGCAATGATCCAGATCGACGACTTCAAGAATGAAGGCGTCGTCGCATCCGGCTCCTGGCCTTTTCAGGTCAACCTGCTGCAGGCCGACAAGCAGAAGATTGCCTCCACCTTCCCGGATGAAGGGGTCACCGGCTGGGCCGATACCACCATGCTGCACGCCGACAGCGAACATCCGAACTGCGCCTATATGTGGATGGAACATTCGCTGCAGGCCAAGGTCCAGGGCGACGCCGCCGCCTGGTTCGGCGCCGTGCCCTCCGTTCCCGCCGCCTGCAAGGGCAACGCGCTGATGGGCGATGCCGGTTGCGCCACCAACGGCTTCGAGCACTTCGACAAGATCAAATTCTGGAAGACCCCGGTCGCCAAATGCACGACGCAGAGCGAATGCGTGCCCTATCACCGCTGGGTGTCGGACTATATCGGCGTGATCGGCGGAAGGTGAACCGATCCGCTCGTATGCCTTGAATCCCCTCCCCAGCCCCTCCCCACAAGGGGAAGGGGCTAAGAGTGGCACCGCCGAAGCCTGCCGAAACACCAAGGTATTTGCGAAAGGGTACGGCAGGTTAAGCCCCTCCCCCTTGTGGGGAGGGTTTGGGGCGGGTCTTCTAAGCCAAGACCAAAGCCCTCTCTAAACGTGCAAGACCGGAGTCCCCCATGACGTCAGCCGTCCGTTTCCAGCAAGTATCGCGCCATTTCGGCCAGGTTCGCGCCGTCGACGGCGTCGATCTTGAGATCGCGCCCGGCGAGTTCTTCGCCATGCTCGGTCCGTCCGGCTCCGGCAAGACGACGTGCCTGCGATTGATCGCCGGTTTCGAGCAGCCGAGCGCCGGTCACATCCAGATTTTCGGCGAGACGGCCGATGGCGTTCCGCCCTATCGCCGCAACGTCAACACCGTGTTTCAGGATTACGCGCTCTTCCCGCATCTCAATATCCTCGACAATGTCGCCTACGGGCTGATGGTCAAGGGTGTCGGCAAGGCGGAGCGGATGAAGGCCGCTGGTGACGCCCTCGAACTCGTCAAGCTGCCGGGCTACGGCGCCCGCCGTCCCGGTCAGCTGTCCGGCGGCCAACGGCAGCGCGTGGCGCTTGCCCGCGCCCTCGTCAACAAGCCGAAAGTGCTGCTGCTCGATGAGCCGCTCGGCGCGCTCGACCTGAAGCTGCGCGAGCAGATGCAGGAGGAATTGAAGAGCCTGCAGCGCGCGCTCGGCATCACCTTCGTCTTCGTCACACATGATCAGGGCGAGGCGCTGTCCATGGCCGATCGCGTCGCCGTCTTCAACAATGGCAATATCGTCCAGGAAGGTACGCCGCAGGATATCTACCGCCGCCCTAAGACCCGTTTCGTGGCCGACTTCGTCGGCTCCTCGAACGTGATCGCACCTGATCTAATGGCCTCGCTCGGCGGCGACGGCCGCTGGGCAAGCCTGCGACCCGAGGCGATCCGTCTGGCCAGCGACGGTATCGAGGCGACGGTCGAAAACGCAAGTTTCCTCGGCGCCGCCACCCGTCTCAGCGTCGATCTCAGGGGCAGCCGGTTGCATATCACCCTGCCGGCCGGCACACCTGTGCCTGATGTCGGCGCCGGTATCCGCCTCGCCTGGCAGCCTGCCGATATCCACTACATGGACGATGCGGCATGACGGCGCTCACCATCTCCGAGACCAGGACATCGATCCTTCCGGGACGCAGCGGTTTCTTCGGCCGGCTGTCGGATGCCTTCTGGCGGCACCCGAAGCTCTTGCTCTTCCTGATGCTGACGCCGCCGCTGCTCTGGCTCGGCATCATCTATATCGGCTCGCTGATCGCCCTGCTTCTGCAGAGCTTCTTCGCGATCGACGATTTTTCCGGGCTGGTGAATTACGAATTCACGCTTTCGACCTATGCCCAGCTTTTGAGCCCGACGAATTTCGACATCATCATCCGCACTGTCGTGATGGCCGCTCTCGTCACCCTCGCATCCGCATTGATCGCCTTCCCGATCGCCTACTACGCCGCACGTTACGCACAGGGCAAATGGAAGGTGCTCTTCTATCTCGGCGTCATGCTGCCGCTCTGGTCGAGCTATCTCGTCAAGATCTACGCCTGGAAGCTGATCCTTGCCAAGGAAGGCATTCTCACCTGGATCTTCGAGAAGCTCCATCTCTCCTGGCTGCTCGACGGCATTCTCAGCCTGCCGGTGGTCGGCGGCAATTCGCTCTCGGTGAGCTACCTCGGCACATTCATCGTCTTCGTCTATATCTGGCTTCCCTATATGATCCTGCCGACGCAGGCGGCCCTCGAGCGTGTGCCCGGCAACCTGATCGAAGCCTCGGCCGATCTCGGCGCGACACCGCGCCAGGCCTTCCGCACCGTGCTGCTACCCCTCGCACTCCCCGGCATCGTCGCCGGTTCGATCTTCACCTTCTCGCTGACTTTGGGCGATTACATTATTCCGCAGATCATCGGCTCGTCCAGGCTGTTCATCGGCCAGGCCGTCTATGCCCAGCAGGGAACCGCCGGCAACGTGCCGCTCGCCGCTGCCTTCTCGGTCGTGCCGATCGTCATCATGGCGCTCTATCTGTCGCTCGCCAAAAAGCTGGGGGCTTTCGATGCGCTCTGACCTCAAGACATCGCCACTGCCGCTGAAAATCGCCGCTGCCGGTGGATTGCTCTTCCTGCACCTGCCGATCCTGCTGATCTTCGTCTATGCCTTCACCACCGAGGAAAAGAGCTATCAATGGCCGCCGCCCGGCCTGACGCTGCAATGGTTTAGCGTTGCCTGGAACCGGCCCGATGTCTGGTCGGCACTCGGCCTTTCCGTGCAGGTTGCCGTCATCGCCACCGCGATCGCGCTCGTCCTCGGCACGCTCTGTGCGGCGGCCGTCAGCCAGACGAAGTTCTTCGGCCGAGAGGCGATCTCGCTGCTGGTCATCCTGCCGATCGCCCTTCCCGGCATCATCACCGGCATTGCGCTGCGCTCCGCCTTCAGCCTGTTCGACATCCCGTTTTCGATCTGGACCATCGTGCTCGGCCACGCCACCTTCTGCGTGGTCGTCGTCTACAACAATGCGGTCGCCCGCTTCCGCCGCACCTCCGGCTCGCTGATCGAAGCCTCGATGGATCTCGGCGCCGACGGCTTCCAGACCTTTCGTCATGTCATTCTCCCGAATATCGGCACCGCCCTTCTCGCCGGCGGCATGCTCGCTTTCGCCCTTTCCTTCGACGAAGTCATCGTCACCACCTTCACCGGCGGCCAGCAATCGACCTTGCCGATCTGGATGCTCGAAGAACTTATCCGCCCGCGCCAGCGCCCCGTCACCAATGTGGTCGCCATGGTCGTGGTGCTCGTCACCTTCCTGCCGATCCTGGCAGCCTATTACCTCACCCGCGACGGCGACCAGATCGCCGGCGGCGGCAAATAACAGGGAGAACATCATGGATATCCAAATGCTGATCGGTTCCCGCTTTGAAAAAGGCACGGAAACGGAGGAGCACATCCTGAACCCTAAAACCGGCGAGACGGTGATCGATCTTCCCGAGGCCTCGCTTTCCCAAATCGACGCCGCCGTCGATGCCGCCGAAAAAGCCTTCAACAGCTGGTCGCAGACGACGCCGGGCGAACGTTCCGGTTACCTGCTGAAGATCGCCGACGCGATCGAGAAGGATGCCGCCGGCTTCGCGACACTCGAGGCGTTGAATTGCGGCAAGCCGATCAATTCAGTGCTGAACGACGAAATCCCGGCGATCGTCGATTGTTATCGCTTCTTCGCGGGCGCGGTGCGCAACCTGCACGCACCGGCCGCCGGCGAATATCTGCCCGGCCACACCTCGATGATCCGCCGCGATCCGATCGGCATCGTCGGCTCGATCGCGCCGTGGAACTATCCGCTGATGATGATGGCCTGGAAGCTGGCGCCGGCGATCGCCGGCGGCAATACGGTCGTCTTCAAGCCTTCGGAGCAGACGCCGCTGACGGCGCTGAAGATGGCCAAGCTGCTCTCCGACATTCTTCCCGAAGGCGTCGTCAACGTCATCCTCGGCCGCGGCGAGAGCGTCGGCAACGCGCTGATCAACCATGCCAAGATCGGCATGGTATCGATAACAGGCGACGTTGCCACCGGCAAAAAGGTGCTGCAGGCCGCCGCCAAGACCGTGAAACGCACCCATCTGGAACTCGGCGGCAAAGCCCCTGTCATCGTCTTCGACGATGCCGATATCGATGCCGTCGTGTCAGGCATCCGCACCTTCGGCTATTACAATGCCGGCCAGGACTGCACCGCCGCCTGCCGCATCTATGCCGACGCCAGGGTCTACGATAATTTCGTCGCCGACCTATCCTCGGCGGTCGCAAGCATCCGCTTCAACCAGGCCGACGATACCGAAAACGAGATCGGCCCGCTGATCTCCAGACGCCAGCGCGACCGCGTCGAAAGCTTCGTCGCCCGCGCTTCCGAGCATAAACACATGGAGATCACCACCGGCGGCCAGGTATCCGGCGACAAGGGCTTCTTCTTCACCCCGACCGTCGTGGCCGGCGCCCTGCAAGACGACGAGATCGTCCGCCGCGAGGTCTTCGGCCCGGTCGTCTCGGTCACCCGCTTTTCCGATACCGACGACGCCGTTGCCTGGGCAAACGACAGCGATTACGGCCTCGCCTCCTCGGTCTGGACCAAGGATATCGGCCGCGGCATGAAGACGGCCGCCCGGCTGCAATATGGCTGCACCTGGATCAACACACATTTCATGCTGGCCAACGAGATGCCGCATGGCGGCCTCAAACAGTCGGGCTACGGCAAGGACATGTCGGTCTATGCGCTGGAGGATTATACCGCCGTGCGCCACGTGATGATCAATCACGGCTGAGCGACGGAAAAGACCGGATCTGGAGGGGTCCAGGCCGAAGTTCCGCGCGTTCATATTCGCTTTGGCGGCGTCGGCAGTGCCGGGCTGGTCACCAGCGGTCGGGAACAATTTCCCGGCTGCCGCGTATTTCCAGCAAACGCAAAGGATGTTGCCATGCTGAAATGGGCTCTGATATTTTTCGTGATTTCAATCGTCGCCGGCTTCTTCGGATTTTCCGGCGTATCCGCAGCCACTGCGACCATCGCCCGCGTTCTCTTCGGCATTGCGCTGGTGATCTTCCTGATCTTCCTCGTTCTCGCGCTGATGGCCGGCCAGGCGATCTTGTAAGCGCTGCAGGCGCGACGCAGGCCCGAACAATTCCGTGGCTCGACAAGGCGCGGACTACAGCATGTCGCGCAGAAGTTCTGCAGCTACAATACAGCCCTTAGCCAGGGATGAATGCCTGTGAGACGCTTTCTCAGCAGCCTGTCGATTGATATCGCTCGCGCCCCCGAAGCCGCCAGGACGAACATGCCGCCGGCAATCGCCAGGTCCTTTTCGAAATGCAGGAGTTCGTTCTGGCTGGCTAAATTCGTGTGAAAAAGCAAGGCCGTCGCCACGCAGAAGAAGGCCAGCGCTAACGCGCCAAGCCGGCAGAGAAAGCCTGTCGCAATGGAAAGGCCGGCGCCGATCTGGAGGGCAATCGTGGCAAACGCAACCGGCGCCGACAGCCCCAGCTGTGCGAAAGTGTCGACCGTCGCGGTGATATCCGATGCGAGGACCGAACCTTCGTGCAGGAAGATCAGCGACAGCAGCAGCCTGCCCAGAAGAAGAATGAGATCGACCAGTCGAGGCCGGCTTGAGACGCTTTTCATCATACCCTCCGGTTTGAGCAGGCGGTTGGCCGCCCGCTCCGCCAGATGGCACTATAGCAGGCTTGCCCCGACATTGATCGCCAGCGCCAGGATCGTCGTATTGAACAGGAACGACAGCAAGGCATGCAGCAGCGTCAGCTTGCGCATGCTGGTCGAGCCGACCGCGACATCCGCCGTCTGCGCGGCCACGCCGATGGTGAAGGAGAAATAGAGGAAGTCCCAATAGCCGGGTTCTTCGATTCCATCCGGAAATTTGAGGCCGCCCTCTTCGTCTGCCCCGCCATAGAAATAATGGGCATAATGGATGGTGAAAAGCGTATGAAGAAAGATCCACGAGATCAGGATCGTCAGCACCACGGCACCCGCCCGCGCCAGCGCGACGTCAGGTGTCGCCTCCTTGATCGAATGAAGCTCGATGCCGATGCCGGCAATGCTGGCAATTGCAGCACCGATCGAAAGGGCCAGCAAGACGGTGTCGGAGAAATCGAGATCCGCGGAGCGTTTCCGGATGCTTTCGACCGTCGCCCGCAGCATCTTGCGCCAGCTGAGCGCGACGAAAACGCCGGCACTGACATTCCAGCCGAACAAAATATTGCCGGCGCTGACGTCGCGCGAGGTCACAGCCAAGAAGACCACCAGTCCGGCAAGGACGGCGATGATGAAGCTTGCATGCTTGCGAGCAAATGCCACAAGCGAATTTGCCGGTTCCTCACCCGCCATATCAGTCTCCGACAGCATATGCCCTTGATAACAGCATGAAAAAGGCGCGGCTGCCAGCCGGCATCCGCGCCCTCGATTGCATGTCTAAGCCTATCAGGCGGCAGCGAGTTGCAGTTCCTTCTGCACCATGGTGCGCAGCGTCGTGAGATCCTTGGCGAAAGCGCGGATGCCTTCGGAGAGTTTTTCCGTCGCCATCGCGTCTTCGTTCATCATCCAGCGGAATGTCTTCTCGTCGACCGAAACCTTCGGATCCGGCTTGCTGTTGTCCGGAGAGAGCTTGCGCTCCAGCTTGCCTTCGTCCTTGGCAAGTTCGTCGAGCAGGTTCGGGCTGATCGTCAGGCGGTCGCAGCCGGCAAGGGCCTCGATTTCGCCAGCGCTGCGGAAGGAGGCGCCCATGACGATCGTCTTGATGTCATTCGCCTTGTAGTAGTTGTAAATTTCGCGGACGGAGATGACGCCCGGATCTTCCTCCGCGGTGTAGTCCTTGCCGGTCGATTTCTTGTACCAGTCGAGGATGCGGCCGACGAAGGGCGAAATCAGGAACACCTTGGCGTCGGCGCAGGCAATCGCCTGGGCCTTGCTGAAGAGAAGCGTCAGGTTGCAATCGATGCCTTCCTTCTGCAACACTTCCGCGGCGCGGATGCCTTCCCAGGTGGAGGCGAGCTTGATGAGGATGCGGTCCTGATCGATGCCGCGATCCTTATAAGCGGCGATGATCGCCCGCGCCTTGGCAAGCGACGCCTCGGTATCGAAGGAAAGATCGGCATCGACTTCGGTCGAAACACGGCCGGGGACGAGCTTCACCAGGGCGGCGCCGACGGAGATGGCCAGGCGATCGGCGACGGCAGAGGAAACGGCTTCGGGATTGCCGCCCTGCTTCTTGCCCCAGGCGACGGCTTCCTTGATGGCGTCGGCAAACATCGGCGTGCCGAGCGCCTTCAGCACGATGCTCGGGTTGGTCGTGCAATCCACAGGCTTCAGGCGGGCGACGGCTTCGATGTCGCCGGTATCGGCGACAACGGTGGTAATCTCGCGGAGTTGGTCAAGCTTGGATGTCATGGTCAATAATCCTTGTTGAACTTGGGCTGCGACCGGCGCGAGTTCCGCCCGGCAAAGGTGATCTACCGACAGCTTGTCTGCCTGCTGCGGGCGAAAATGCGCGCATCCGTCACGGATGATTCATAAACGTGAAGGACAGTGGCCGTGTTCCCGCGGCCAAGCGTTCGCCCGAACGCAAGCAACGGCTGCGGCTGAAAGGCCGGTCGTGACTTTCGGCATGCCCGCACTATGTCCTCCTCGGACGGACAGAACGATTTCCTGTCGCCAGGACTATCGCCATTCGCCCGAGGGAAAGTCAAGGACATTTGTGCATTTCAATTGACATAAGTGTCACACCCGTCATTATCCCCGCAACAAAGGTGCCGTGATAGCCGTTGATCCCAAAAAGGGATTTAGGGCGGGAATTCGGCTGGAGGAAATGTGGTCAAGCTCAAACGCGGCACGCACACGGCCTATTCCGAGGCATCCTCGCTGCGGCTGAGGGCGGCATGGCTCTACTATAATGAGGGCCTGACCCAGAAGGACGTCGCCGAACAGCTCGGCATCAGCCGCACCACTGTGATCCGCCTGCTCGACGAGGCGATGAAGCGCAGCGAAGTCCAAATCTGGATTAACGATTCGATCGGCGACTGCGTCGAACTTGCGGTAAAGCTGGAGCGCGCCTATGGCCTCGACGAGGCGATCGTCGTGCCGGCGCCGGTCCATGGCGACGTCAATTCGCTGGCGCGGAATGTCGGGCTGGCGCTTGGCCAGTTCCTCTCCGAAGCCATCCCCGACGATTATACCATCGGCGTCGGCTGGGGCCGCACCATGACCGCCTCGCTGTCGAGCTTCCGGCCGCCGCGCCGCGCCAATTGCAAGGTCGTCTCGCTGCTCGGCGGCATCGTCGCCGTGCACCAGACGAACCCGATCGATTACACATGGCGGCTGGCCAATCAGCTCGGCGCCGAATGTTATATGTTTCTGGCGCCGCTTCTCGTGGATTCCATCGAGACCAAGCGCAATCTGATCGAAAAATGCGGGCTGGACACGATCTACCGTCTCGCCGAGAACCTCGACCTAGCGATCGTCAGCTGCGGCGATATCGGCCCGCATTCGACCTCGCTGTCGGAGGGCTGGATATCGAAGGCCGAGCTGCGGGAGCTGATGGATGCCGGCTGCGTCTGCGACACGATGTTCAACTTCCTCGACAAGGACGGCAATTCCGTCGACCACTCGATCAATCGGCGTGTCATGTCCGTCGATCTCGATACGCTGAAAGAGGCCAAGCACATCGTGCTCTCCTCCGGCGGCGCCCATCGCGCCATCGCCATCCGCGCCACGATCAAGCGCATCGGCTGCAATACGCTGATCACCGATGAAAGTGCGGCCCGAGCATTGCTGGAATTGGCCGAAACATCGCCACCAGCCTCTTCTCCCCAGCGGGGAGAAGTGCCGGAGCAATAGCGAGGCGATGAGGGGGTGAGCGACGCAAGGAGAGAACGGTCGGAACGGTAAGCGACGAACGATCCGCCGCTCAGGCATGCGCCGATTCCCAACCGAGCATCGCCCGCTTGCGGGTGAGGCCCCAGTGATATCCCGTCAAAGCGCCATTCTTGCCGAGCGCGCGATGGCAGGGCACGACGAAGGAGATCGGGTTTGCCCCGACCGCCGCCCCCACGGCGCGCTGCGCCGTCGGCCGGCCGATATCGTTGGCGATATCGGAATAGGTGACGGCCTTGCCGAACGGGATCTTCATGAGGCTCTGCCAGACGCGCACCTGAAAATCGGTGCCGATCAGCACGACGCGCAGCGGCTGCTCGGAAGACCATCTGCCGGGCTCGAAGATTCGGGCGGCGTAGGGAACCGTCGCCTGCAGATCCTCGATATAACAGGCATTCGGCCAGCGGCAGGTCATGTCTTCGAGGCAGGCCCGCTCGTCGCCGGAATCGCTGAAGGCAAGGCCGGCAAGGCCGCGGTCGGTCACCATGATTAGCGCGATACCGAAGGGGCAGATGTGGAAGCCGTAACGGATGGTGAGGCCACCGCCCTTGGCCTTCCACTCGCCGGGTGACATCGCCTCATGGGTGACGAAGAGATCATGCAGCCGGCTCGGCCCGGACAGACCGACCTCGATCGAGGTCTCCAGTAACGGCATATCTTCCTTGCGCAGCAGCCGCTTGGCGTGATCGAGCGTCACCGCCTGCAGGAAGCCCTTGGGCGACAGGCCGGCCCAGCGGGTGAAGGTCTTCTGCAGCTGGGTCGGCGACTGGTTGAGCCGCGCGGCGATCACCTCCAGCGAAGGCTGGTCGCGGTAATCCTCGGTGATCAGTTCGATCACCCGGCGCACAATGTCATAATCAGGGCCGTCAGGCGTGATGTCTTTTTGCAGGTTCGCAATCATATTCATCGTCTTTCTCCTTGTCGTAAGGAGATAATCAATAGGCTGTTCGCAAACCACCCGTTTCTTGCGCACCTGTAGTTCAGATACGCTGCTTGACCGTGGCGAGCGCGCCCTTGAAGGCTTTGGCGAAGCTTTCACGATCGTCGGGGTTGAGGAAGGAACCGATATCGGTGCGGCGGCCCTCGCCGAAGATCTGCATGGAAAGGATGCCGATCTCCTGGTGCCGGCGGATGAGGAAGCGCGCCCAGTATGGGTTGAAGTGATGCTCCACCATTCGTCCCGATGGCGCAAACTTGCGCACCGACACATCGGTGCGCGACACCGTTACCTCCTCGCGCGCCCGTCCTGAGCGGTAGCTCAGCCAGAATGCGCCATAGAGAAGCAGGAAATCCAGCCCGAAGAAGAAACCGATCGGCCAGGCGCCGGTCGCGACGAAGAACGTGCCGTAGAGAAAGCAGAGGGAACCGGACAGGATAAGCAGCACCCTGAAACCCCGGCGGCCGAGCGACCGGTGGGGGAAGAGTTCGGCAGCGAAAACAGGCTGCTCGTTGAAGCTGTCGGCGTTGCTTTCCATCATGGCTGCTGAGTATAGATTCACCATGGCGAATCCGAAACTCAAATCCGTTGGCAAACCGTCGCAAAACTCGAATGTGATCGCCCGCCGCAAACCGGCGGCGGCGGTGAAGACCGCCTATTCGCCGGCCGAGCGCGAGGAGATCTTCCGCCGCTTCTCGGTGCAGCGGCCGGAACCGAGGGGCGAACTCGAGCATAGCAATCCCTTCACCCTGGTTGTCGCGGTCGCACTGTCGGCGCAGGCGACCGATGTCGGCGTCAACAAGGCGACCCGCGCGCTCTTCAAGGTTGCCGATACGCCGGAAAAGATGCTCGATCTCGGCGAGGAGCGGCTGCGCGATCATATCAAGACGATCGGCCTCTATCGCAACAAGGCGAAAAACGTCATCGCGCTCGCGCAGATGCTGGTCGACGATTTCGCCGGCAAGGTGCCGGAGACGCGAGAGGAGCTGGTAAAATTGCCGGGTGTCGGCCGCAAGACCGCCAATGTCGTGCTGTCCATGGCCTTCGGCCAAGCGACGATGGCCGTCGACACCCATATCTTCCGCATCGCCAATCGCATCCGGCTTGCCCCCGGCAAGACGCCCGACGAGGTCGAGGCGCGGTTGATGAAGGTGATCCCGAAACATTACCTCTATCACGCCCATCACTGGCTGATCCTGCACGGGCGTTATACCTGCAAGGCGCGCCGCCCGGAATGCGAGCGCTGCGTCATCGCCGATCTCTGCAAGTCGCCGGAGAAGAGTTGGGATGTGCCGGCGCCGCTCGTCGAGCTACCGCCGCAGGTGATCGGCGAGGCCGTCGAGTAAGGTTGTTATCGCCTGCTCGTAATCCCGCCGCTCTCCGCCCGCTTCGATCGCGATCGCGGCACGGTCGAAAGCCGCCGACAGCAGCGATGTCAGCGGGCCGAGCAGCGTTCCCGCCCCAGGCACAAGCGCCGCCAGTCCTGCACGCAAGGTCGCCTCCGCATTCTCGGCATCCATTGCCGCAGTCGCCGGCAAGCCGAGAACCGCAGGCGCTTCCATCAGCAAAAGCCGGGTTCGTCCGGGCTGGGCCATTGCGCTGAAATAGGCCGAAGCGCCGGCAATCAGCGCAGCGCGCGCCCCATCCCCAGGCGCCGAAGACGCCTCGATTACCTTAGCCACCTCTTGCATCTCGCACGCGATCACCGCGCGAAAAAGCGCCTTCTTGTCTTCAAAATGATGATAGAGCGCACCTCGGGTCACCCCTGCAGCCGCGACGATCTCCGGCGTTGCCGTTTCGGCATAACCTTTGCCGACAAAGAAGCCCCGGCCGGCGTCGATCAGCGCTTGCCTCGTCTGTTCCGTTCTCTCGCGATTGCTGCGGCCCATGGGGTCTATTTACATACAAACCGCATGTATGTTAATAGGCAAAAACATACATCCTGTATGTAAATTTAGCAAAGGAGCAAGGCATGAGATCGACCAGCTACTATCCGGTGATCATGACGGACGATGTTCCGGGTACCGCCGCCTTCTACATCAGCCACTTCGGCTTCAGGGCACTTTTTGAAAACGACTGGTACGTTCACCTGCAATCGGCAGAGGCCGAGCATGTCGCGCTCGCCATCCTCGACAGCAACCACGAGACCATTCCTGCGGTCGCGCGCACCAACGCTCGCGGCCTATTGCTCAATTTCGAGGTCGAAGATGTCGACGGTGTCTACGATGCCTGCCGCAACGCCGGCCTACCGATTTTGCGGGAGATCCGCGACGAGGATTTCGGCCAGCGGCATTTCATCACCGCCGATCCGAACGGCGTGCTGATCGACATCATCAAGCCGATACCGCCGAGCGCGGACTTCGCAGCGATGTACGACGCCTCCGCCCTGCCCGGTTGAGCCTCAGGCTCGCAAACCAGTGTCTCGCGCGGAAATCAGCTTGTGCAAATGCACCATCATGCCGGCGGCAAACAGCGGCGTGAGAAGATTGACGAACGGGATCGCCAGAAACATCGCGATCACCAGCCCGCCGAGGAACACGGTGGATGCGTGTTTGGCGCGGAAGAGCCGCGCCTCCTCCGGCGAACGAAACCGCATGGCGGCGAATTCGAAAAATTCCCGTCCAAGCAGATAGCCGTTCACCAGAAAGAAGGCGATCAGATTGACGCCGGGGATGAACAGCAGCAGCAAGGCAACGACGTTGCCGAGGATCACCACGCCGAGGAACTTGATCGAGCTTGCCATCGCCGGACCGAGCGGCATGGCGCTACCCGCTGCGTCCTTGGGATAATCGCGTTTTTCGATGACATCGGCGACATCGTCGAGAAACAGGCCGGCGATCAGCGCCGTGACCGGCGAAAGCAGCAATGCCAGCATCAGCGCAAGGCCGATGCCGGCGAGAATTGCAAATACCAGGGCGAGCCACCCCGCCCAATCCGGCACATCGGGAACGAAGCTGGTGAGCCAGGGAAAGAGGAAAGCCATGAAGGCCCCGCGCAGCGCGAACCACAGGCCGACCAGCACGAGGATTGTCAGGCCGAGCACTTTCCAGAAGACTGCGCGTGTTTCCGGCGCAAACAAATTGGTGAGCGATAGTCGAGCGGCGTCAAGGATCATGTCTCAGGCGTCTCCGGTTGCGCGGAAGATGTAGGAAAGATGGAGACTACCCACAAGAGAGAATAAAATTGCATGTGGTAATAGAAAACTTGTCGAAAATTAAATGCTAATATAGTATTGTCGCCTATCAAATATGCATGAGCCTGAGAAGCAGCTTCCGAAATAGTTGCAAAGACGAGGGGTCGCAACAGCGCGTCCACGGAACGCCTCTGAGGAAAAACGGGGGAGGCTGATGTGGAAGACTTTGTGCAAAAGCTCAGGCAATACGCAAAAACCGGCACACCGGCCGAACGCCGTATCGCGAAATATTTCACCGAACACCTGAACGACCTGCCGTTTGAGACAGCGGCATCCGTCGCCGACCGGCTGGATCTGTCGCCGATGACCGTCGGGCGCTTCCTGCGCGCGCTCGGTTATCAGGGATTGGACAGTGTCAAAGTGGAGATTCGCGAGACCGTGACGACATCGCCGGCGCAATTGCAAAGCGCCATGAGCGAACTGCATCAGGACGCCGCCGAGGGCAAACCGCTCGCCGTGCTGGTTGCCGAACAGATCCAGGCGCTCCACCATATCTATCATCTGACGGCGCAGCCGCATTGGTCCGAAGCCGTCAGTCTGATCAGCACCGCCCGCGAAGTGTCGATCGCCACGCATGCCCGGCTCGCAAGCCTTGCCCATCATTTCTGTCAGCGGCTGACGCAAGCCCGTGACGGCGTGCGCACACTCGACGGCGCCGACAACCGTTTTGCCGAACTCTTCGCCCGGCTGGCCGTCGACGATGCGCTGCTCGTCATCATCGATTGTCGCCGCTTCGCCAAGGCGCGCCTGCTTGCCCGAACCGCCCGGCGCTACGGCTATAAGGTCGTGCTCATTTCACCGCAGCAAGCAGACTGGATGGCCGACCAGTCGAATGTCATGCTGCCCTTGCCGCCCGCGCGCGCCCCCGATCTCGACAATCTTCCGCCGCTGATCGCGCTACTCGATTGTCTCGCGGAATCCGTCATCCTCCAAGTCGGGGAAGAGGCAGCCCTTCGCCGCCGTCGCATGCTGGAATTTGCGACCGTTCTTGGCGAAACGGCGAACCACTGAGCCGTCACGGCATTGTTTCCAACTCGGCGCGGTGCCGGTGCATGGCGAGAAGACGGCGGTAGTCGCGGTCATAGAGCGTCTGTTTTGCCTTGTCGGGAAGCCGTTCATCGCCGCCAGGATACATCGCCTCGCCGGCCGCCGCCAGGTCCCCGTGCAAGCCGCAGGCGACGGATGCGGCGATCGCCGTGCCGAGCAGCACCGCCTCGTTCATCTTCGGCACCACGACCTTGCAACCGGTGGCATCGCTGTAGAGCTCCATCAGCACCGGGTTCTTTACATGCCCGCCGGCAATATGCAGCGTATCGGGCACGTAGCCGTATTCCTTCATCATTTCCAGGATATGGCGGATGCCGAGCGCAATCGCCACGGAGGTGCGCCAGTAAAGCGCGCAGAGGCCATCGAAGGACGTATCGAGGCTCAGACCGCTGACGACGCCGACAGCGTGTGGATCGGCGAGCGGCGAGCGATTGCCATGGAAATCCGGCAGCACGAAAATGCGCGCCCCGAAGCCCTCGCCCTCCTCGGCCCGCAACTCGGCAATGCGAGCGACGATCCTCTGATGCAGTGCTGCCGTCGGCTCGCCGCCGGCGGCATGCATGCGCACGATGTGGTCGAGCAGCGCGCCGGTCGCCGATTGCCCCGCCTCCACCAGCCAGGATTGGGGAAAGACCGCCTCATAATAGGGGCCCCACATGCCATGGCTCGGCTGGCGTTGCCTGGAGAAGGTGACAATACAGCTCGACGTGCCGGCGATCAGCGCCAGCTGGTGCTCGCGCTTTGCCGGATCGGCGGCATAACCGCCGAGTGCGCCGAGCGCGCCGGCATAGGCGTCGATCATCCCGGCCGAGACATGGCAGTCCGTTGTCAGCCCCAGCGCCGCCGCCGCCTCCGGCGTCAGCCGACCGACGCTGCCTCCGACCGGCACGGTCTCATCCGGCAGCTGGCCGCGCGCCTGAAGGTCCTCGAGACCGATCCGCTCCAGGAAATCCTGCTGCCAGCCCTTTTCGAGATGGGCGAGATAGTGCCATTTCGCCGTCAGCGTGCAGCGCGATCGGGCAGGCGATCCGGTCGATTTCCACGTCATGAAATCGGCGAGATCGAAGAAGTAGCCGGCCTTTTCCCATGTCGAGGGCAGCTTCTTCTTCAGCCACATCAGCTTCGGCATCTCCATTTCGGGCGACATGACATGCCCGGAATGTTCGAGCACGGAGTGCTCCGTCGCCGTGCAGAAATCGGCTTCCTTCAGCGCCCGGTGATCGAGCCAGACGATCGTGTCGAACCGCCTCTCGCCGCCGGTTGAAACGCTGAGCTGCCGGCCCTCGACATCGCGCACGACAAGCGAACAGGTGGCGTCGAAGCCGATCGCCCCGACCGAGGCGGCGGCGATCCCTGATTGCTCCATCGCCCTGCGCACTGCCATGCAGGCAGCCGACCAGATGTCTTCGGAATCGTGCTCGGCGTGGTTTTCGCGCGGTCGGTTCATCACGATCGGGTGTTCGGCCTTGGCAAGCAGACGGCCGCTGATATCGAAGACGCCGGCGCGCGCGCTGCCGGTGCCGACATCCACCGCAACCACATGATCACGCATCAAATCTTGGTCCCATCCAGCTTATGGTTGCGGACAAGGTGTATCAATTCAGACATGGCGTCAAACACCACATCAGGCGAAAGCCGGTCGAGTTCGGCGCGATAGCCGGCGAAGTTGGCATGCGATCCGCCGGTGAAGGCGAAGACCTTCATACCTGCCGCCTTGGCGGCGGCAATGCCGGCCGGACTGTCCTCGACGACAATGCAATGAGCAGGCTCCACCTGCATTGCACGCGACGCATGCAGGAAAAGATCGGGCGCCGGTTTGCCGCGCTTGACCATCGTCGCGCTGAAGATGTCGGGCAGTTTGTCGAGAAGCCCGGTGACCGACAGCGACAGCCGGATTCGTTCCAGCTGGCTGGATGAGGCGACGCAGCAGGGAATGTCGAGCCCGTCGATCGTCGCGGCGATACCGTCGATCGGCTTCAATTCGGTGCGGAAACGGGCATAGAGATCGGTGCGGATGCGCTCGAGGAATTCCTCATCGGCATGGACGTTGAATTCGGTTTCCAGCGTATCGATGAGCGTCGACAGGCTGCGGCCGAGAAAGCGCTCATAGGCTTGGTCCTCGGTGATCGAAACGCCGAGATCGTTCATCGCCCCGACCAGCACGCTGATCGAGATCGGCTCGCTGTCGACGAGCACGCCGTCGCAATCGAAGATGATCAGCCGTGGTTCAGCATCAGCCATGGAGGACCCAATCTCAGTTCAATTTCGGACGCACGACCGTCCCGCTTCCACGCAAGGCCGGACGGATGGCGGCAACGATGCCACCATCCGGATTGCCTACACTGCGAGCTTGCCGTCGAGATAGAGCTGCAGCGTCTCCCGCGTGCCTTTATCCCACAGAGTTTTGAGAGCATGGGCGAAACGCTTACGGAAAAGTTCGGATTTCGCCACCTCGCCGAAAATATCGTCGAAGGCGAGGAAGGCCGACGGATCGTCCTTGGCCTTCAGTGCCGCCGCATGCAGGCGCTCGGCGCTGGCGTCGTTGAAGACGATATCCTGGCCGCTGTCGGTTTTGCCGGCGAAATAGCGGCACCAGAGCGCCGAGACCAGCGACAGGCCGACGACATCCCGGCCCTGGCGGAGATTGTCGAGTGTCGACGGCAGGATGAATTTCGGCTGACGGTTCGATCCATCCTGCGCCAGCCGCGGAATGGTGTCGGCAATCTTCGGGTTGAGCAGGCGATGTTCGATCAGCGCGAAATAATCCACCAGCGACGTATTCGGTACCGGCGGCACGATCGGGATGATCTCGTCTTTCTCGAGCTTGGCGAGGAAGGCGCGGATCAGCGGGTCTTCCATCGAATCATGGACGAAATGAATGTCCATCAGCGCCGCCGGATAGGCGATCGCCGCATGCCCGCCGTTGAGGATGCGGATCTTCATATGCTCGTAAGGCGTGACATCGGGCACGAAGGTTACGCCGACCTTTTCCAGCGCCGGCCGTCCGGCGGTGAACTTGTCCTCGAGTACCCACTGCTTGAATTCCTCGCAATAAACCGGCCAATTGTCCTCGATCTCGAAATTGTCCCTGAGGAAATCGATCTCCCGCTGGCCGGTTGCCGGCGTAATGCGGTCGACCATCGCATTCGGGAAGGCGACATTCGCCCGGATCCACGCGGCAAAGCCGGGATCCGACAGTGCGGCCGTGCCGACCACGGCATTGGCGGTGACGATGCCGTTATGGGGAATGTTGTCGCAGGACATGACGGTGAAAGGACCGATACCCCTGGCCTTGCGCGCCTTCAGCCCGGCGACGATCAGACCGAACACCGTCTTCGGCGCGTCGGGATTCTGCGCGTCGGCAGCAATCGCCGGATGGGCCGGGTTGAACGTGCCTGATGCATCGATGAAATAGCCGCCCTCGGTAATCGTCATCGAGACGATGCGGATTTCGGGATCGGCGAGCCTGGCGATGATCGCGGCGGGATCGCCGACCGGCAGGATGTCGATCATCGGCGCGGTGACGCGCGCTGCCGTCCTGTTGTTGTCCTGCTCGACCACCGTCGTCAGGAAATCCTGTGCCGCGAGCTTCTCGCGCATGGCGGCATCAGACGGCAGCACCCCGGCGCCGACGATCGCCCAGTCATGATCCGTGCCCGCGTTGAAAAGATCATCGAGATAGATCGCCTGGTGGGCGCGGTGAAAATTGCCGACGCCGAAGTGCACGATGCCGGCTTTCAACGACGCCCGATCATATCCAGGGATGGCGGCAGTGCGCGCCGCGTCGGAAAGCGTTGCCAGCGATAGTTTGCACGTCATGTTTCAGTCCCCTTGAAGGTCTTGCCGAAACGGCCGGGCGCCATCGCCCGGCTCGTATGCCTGCCCCCAACCGGCGGCCTGCCTCAGATGGCAAGGCCGCCCTCGTTGAATTTGTGAATACGCGAACGGTCCGGCGTCAGATAGACCGTATCGCCCGCCTTGGCGGCAAAATCGCCGCTGCCGCGCGCCGTCACCATGCCGATCTCCCCGGCATCGATATGCAGAAAGGTGTCGGAGCCGAGATGTTCGGCGACCACCACCCTGCCCTTCCAGTCGCCACTCTCCATCGACAGCAGCATATGTTCGGGACGGATGCCGATCGTATGCGCGCCGAGCTGAGCCGCATTCTGGCCTTTGATGAAATTCATCTTCGGCGAACCGATGAAGCCGGCGACGAACAGATTGCGTGGGCGGCTGTAAAGCTCGAGCGGCGAGCCGACCTGTTCGATATTGCCCCTGTTCAAGACGACGATCTTATCGGCCATGGTCATTGCCTCGACCTGGTCGTGGGTGACGTAGACCATCGTCGTCTTCAGCTGCTGGTGCAACTCGCTGATTTCGAGGCGCATGTTGACGCGCAGCGCCGCATCGAGGTTCGACAACGGCTCGTCGAACAGAAAGGCCGAAGGCTGGCGCACGATGGCGCGGCCGATTGCGACGCGCTGGCGCTGGCCGCCGGAAAGCTGGCGCGGCTTGCGCTCCAGGTAGTCGGTGAGATTGAGCACCCGGGCCGCATCCGTCACCTTGCGGTCGATCTCCGCCTTGTCCATGTTCGCCATCTTCAGCGGGAAGGCGATGTTGTTGCGCACGCTCATATGCGGATAGAGCGCATAGGACTGGAACACCATGGCAAGGCCGCGCTCCGACGGCGCCTTTTCCGTGGCGTCGCGGCCGTCGATGACGATCTTGCCGCCGGAGACGTCCTCGAGGCCGGCGATCAATCGCAGCAGGGTGGACTTGCCGCAGCCTGATGGGCCGACGAAGACGACGAACTCACCGTCCTGGATGTCGAGATCGATCGAAGGGATGACCTTGGCTTCGCCGAAGACCTTGGAAACCTTCTGAAGGGTAATGCTGCCCATGTTTGTCTCCCTTTATCTTATTTCACAGCGCCGAAGGTCAGGCCGCGGACGAGTTGTTTTTGGCTGAACCAGCCGAGGATCAGGATCGGCGCGATGGCCATGGTCGATGCCGCCGAGAGCTTGGCATAGAACAGGCCCTCCGGGCTGGAATAGGATGCGATGAAGGCCGTCAGCGGCGCTGCCTTGGAGGCGGTGAGATTGAGCGTCCAGAATGCCTCGTTCCAGGCAAGGATGATGTTCAGAAGCAGCGTCGACGCAATGCCCGGCACCGCCATCGGCGTCAGCACGTAGACGATCTCCTTCATCAGCGACGCCCCGTCCATGCGGGCTGCTTCGAGGATTTCGCCGGGAATTTCCTTGAAATAGGTATAGAGCATCCAGATGATGATCGGCAGGTTGATCAACGTCAGCACGACCACCAGGCCGGTGCGCGTGTCGAGCAGGCCCGAATTGCGGAACAGCAGATAGATCGGGATCAGCGCGCCCACAGGCGGCATCATCTTGGTCGACAGCATCCACATCAGCACGTCCTTGGTCCGCTTGGTCGGCGAAAACGCCATCGCCCAGGCGGCCGGAATGGCGATGATCAGGCCGATCAGCGTCGAGCCGAAGGAAATGATCACCGAGTTCATGAAGTGGCTGAGATAGTTCGACCGGCTCTGCACTTCCGCGTAGTTCTCCGTCGTCCAGTGGAAGAACAGAAACTGCGGCGGCGAGGCGATGGCGTCGGCTTCCGACTTGAAGCTCGTCAGGAAGGTCCAAAGGATCGGGAAGAAGATCAGGATGCCGAGCGCCCAAGCGATCGCGGTGACGATGACCTTGCGCCGGGTTGTGACTTTTCTGGCCATCTCAAGCCTCCAGATTCTTGCCGACGAGGCGGACGAGGAAGATCGCGACGATGTTGGCAAGCACGACCGCCACGATGCCGCCCGCCGAAGCGCCGCCGATATCGAACTGCAGCAGTGCCTGGGCATAGACGAGATAGGTGAGGTTGGTGCTGTCGGTGCCGGGCCCGCCATTGGTGGTGACGAGGATTTCGGCAAAGACCGAAAGCAGGAAGATCGTCTGGATCAGGATCACCACGGTGATGGCGCGGGCCATATGCGGCAGGATGATGTAGATGAATTTCGAGATCGGCCCGGCGCCGTCCATCTCGGCCGCTTCCTTCTGCTCCTCGTCGAGCGACTGCAGCGCGGTCAGCATGATCAGGGTGGCAAAGGGCAGCCACTGCCAGGCAACGATGAGAATGACGGAAAACAGCGGCGCATTGGCCAGCCAGTCGATCGGCTGCAGGCCGAGCGCCTTGGCAAGATGTGCAAAGAGGCCGTTGACCGGGTTCATGAACATGTTCTTCCAGACGAGCGCTGCCACCGTCGGCATGACGAAGAAAGGCGCAATCACCAGGATGCGCACGATGCCCTGTCCGTACATCGGCTGGTCGAGCAGCAGCGCGAAGGCAATGCCGCCGATGACGGTGATCAGGAGCACGCCGGCAACGAGCACTAGCGTGTTGATCAGCGCCGCGAAGAAGGCCGGATCGGACAGGAAATATTCGTAGTTCAGGAAACCGACGAAGCTCTCCATGCCGGGGCTGAGCAGATTGTAGTTCAGCGTCGAGAAATAGATCGTCATCGCCAGCGGGACGATCATCCATGCAAAGAGGAGCAGCACGGAGGGCGCAATCATCAGGCGCGCTGCGGAGCGGGTATGCAAGGTTGCCATGGCAATCACCGATCTGATCTGAAGCGGGGAGCGGCCGCCGGAAAGCTTTGTCCGAAAAGTGGCCGCCGATGCAGTTCGGGCATCGGCGGCCCAGAGGGGCGGATTGTCAAGGATCCGCCTTGGCTCAGGAGGAGTTATTTAATGTAGCCGGCCTTGGTCATTTCGCGGGTTGCCAGCTGCTGTGCGCTCTTCAGCGCCTGGTCGACCGAAATCTGGCCGGCAAGGGCTGCCGAGAACTGCTGACCAACCGCCGTGCCGATGCCCTGGAATTCCGGGATCGCCACGAACTGGACGCCGACATAAGGGACCGGCTTGACGGTCGGCTTGGTCGGATCGGCCGAGTTGATCGAGTCGAGCGTCATCTTGGCGAAGGGAGCAGCCTTCTGGTAGTCCGCATTCGCATAGAGCGACGTGCGGGTGCCGGGAGGTGCGTTCAGCCAGCCTTCCTTTTCAGCGACGAGGTTGGTGTAGTCCTTGCTCGTGGCCCAGGCGACGAACTTCTCGGCGGCTTCGACCTTCTGCGAGCCTGCCGGGATGGCGAGGTTCCAGGCCCAGAGCCAGTTGCCGCGCTTGCCGAGGCCCTTGTCCGGGGCGAGCGCGAAGCCGACCTTGTCGGCGACCTGCGACTGCTTCGGATCGGCGACGAAGGAAGCGGCGACCGTTGCGTCGATCCACATGCCGCACTTGCCGGTCTGGAAGAGCGCCAGGTTCTCGTTGAAGCCGTTGGAGGAAGCGCCCGGAGGGCCGGCATCCTTCATCAGCTTGACGTAGAAGTCGAGCGTGTCCTTCCATTCCGGCTGATCGAACTGCGGCTTCCACTTTTCATCGAACCAGCGGGCGCCAAAGGAATTGGACATCGCCGTCAGGAAGGCCATGTTCTCGCCCCAGCCGGCCTTGCCACGCAGGCAGATGCCGTAGATTTCCTTGTCCTTGTTGGTGATCTTGCGGGCAGCGTCCGCAACGAAGTCCCAGGTCGGGGCGTCGGGCATCTTCAGGCCGGCGGCGTCGAACAGGTCCTTGCGGTACATGACCATCGAGCTTTCACCGTAGAACGGCGCCGCATAGAGCTTGCCGTCCGTGGTCAGGCCGCTGCGGATCGCCGGCAGCAGATCGTCGACGTCGTAGTTGGCGCCGAGATTGTCGAGCGGCAGCAGCCAGCCCTGTTTTGACCAGATCGGAACTTCGTAAGTGCCGATCGTCAGAACGTCGTACTGGCCGCCCTTGGTTGCGATGTCGGTCGTAACCTTCTGGCGCAGCACGTTCTCTTCGAGGGTTACCCATTCAAGGTCGATGCCGGGATTCTTCGCCTTGAAATCATCCGTCAGCTTCTGCATCCGGATCATGTCGCCGTTATTAACGGTTGCGATCGTCAGCGTCTCGGCCGAAGCCATGCCGGCAAACGCCAGCGCTGAGCAGGCGCCCAGCAGAAAAGTTCTCAATGTCATATCTTCCTCCCAGAAGATGGGTGTGAGCATTCGCTTCGCTCGTGGGCAATTACTCAACAAACAATAAAGAATGTCAATCGGCAATCGTTGCTGCGGTGCCGAAGGCAGCAGCTATCCACTTGATTTAAAAGAAGTATTTTTTGCTCAATTCCTGAGCAAAAACTCAGCCGTCTCTTCGTCGGTAATCAGCGCATTGATTTGCTGGCCGACAACGGCGGCCCGGATCGCCTTGAACTTGCGCTTGCCCTTGGCGAGCCCAATGACCATCGACGCGTCGCGGGATGGGATCGGCGCCGAGGCGACGCGTTCGTTGATCGGGTTGTCGAGCAACCTGCCGTCGACGTCGAAGATCCAGCCGCAGATCTCGCCGACGGCGCCGCCGCGCATCAACTCCATCATCTCGTCTTTCTCCAGGAAACCGTCGACGCAGAGCGGCCCGTCGATGCCGAGCTCGCCGATGCCGACGAAGGTGACGTCGGCCTGCGCGCTCATATCGAGCGTCGAGCGCACCAGCTGCTGCCCATGCAGCAGCTCCCGCTCTTCCGCCGAGGTGACGAGCACCGGCAGCGGCATCGGATAGTGCCGCGCCTTGACCGCATCGGCCATGCTGAAGATGACGTTGTAATAGGCGGCCGATCCGTCCGGCGCGATATTGCCGGTCAGCGAGACGATCCGGTGATTGGGACATTCGATCGCCGGCAGCTGGTCGACGGCCGCCTTCAGCGTACGGCCGGTGCCGACGGCAAGCACGATCGGCTCGGCCCGTTTCAGCCACCGCTCGATCTCGGCCGCGGCCGCCTCGGCAATACCGACGGTCGCCGACGATCCGGAATCGCTCGGCACCACCTCGACATGTTTCAGCCCGAATTTCCGCCGCAGCTGATTGGCGAGCTCCAGGCAGGCGGCGATCGGATGATCGAGCCGCACCTTGATCAGACGCTCGGCAACCGCCAGCGATACCAGCCGCTGCGCCGATTGCCGCGAGATACCCATCGCGGCGGCGATTTCATCCTGCGTGCGCCCGGCGACGTAATAGAGCCAGCCGGCACGTGCCGCATCGTCGAGGCGTGCCGCGGTCTCGGATCTTTTTGCCATTCAATGCCTACCACGCAAAGTGAGCCGGCGGGCCGCCGCCGAACATGATTTGAAATTGTATCGCGCCAGATCAAAACAAAATTCCGGCAAATGTCGAGCCTGTTGAAAAGCGCTCCGCCAAATAACCGACGTTACTCAGGCAAACCATTGCATGACGAGATAGATCGCCGCCTTCCCCAGGCCGTAAATCACGCCGCCGGCAATGACCAGCGACACGGCCGTCATGATGAAGCCGATCAGCGCGAAGAGCCCGTCGCGGCCCAATATGCCGAAAGCGAAGACGGAGATCGTGATCGCCGGCAGCATATTGCCGAGCGGGACCGGCAGCAGCAGCACGATCGACAGCAGCAGGCATGCCGCCCCGGCAAGATATTCCGCCGGCGGCTCGGCGAAGATCGCCAGCCTCGGCTTCAGCATGCGCTCGGCCCAGGCGAGCCGGCGGTGGATACGGCCGACAATGGTTTCGAAATCCTCCCGCCGCATTGACCGGTCGGCAATCACCTTCGGCAGCCAGGGTTTCAGCCCGAAGGTCAGCTGTGCTGCCAGAAAGATCAACGGCGCGCCGAGCACTGCCGAAGTTCCGGGCGGCGTGGGAAAAGCGTTCGGCAGCGCGAAGATCAGCATCAGCGCACTGATCGCCCTGTCGCCCATCGTCTGGAACAGGTCGCCGATCGAAATCCGCTCCCGGCTCCGGTCGGCGGCCAGCTGCCGCAGGATGGATGAAAGGCGACGGCCTTTGGGACGTGGCGGACGCGGTCTTCTGCGTCTGTGGGAATCGGCGTTTTCGATGGTCATTGATCCGGGAAATGATGGAAGTGTAGGGCCGAATTTTGGCGATGCAATATGCCAATTGAATGACTTGCGGGGTTAGAAATGGCGGCAGGGGCGGCGATCATGTCCGCCCCACACCGTGCACTACCCCCTCTGCCCTGCCGGGCAGAAGGGTGACACGCGGCATACCCAAGCCCGACGCCAAACGAAAAGCTTGTAATTCCCGCCCAACAGTGCGAGCAGACGCCGAAGACCAGAAAAACGGCAGCGTGCAATGATCATTTCATTCGACATCGGCGGCTCCGCCATCAAGGGCGGCATCGCCCGCTCCGAGACAGACATCGTCCCCCTCGGCCGCCGTCCGACGCCTCGGGATGATTTTGCCGCTTTCGTCGACACCTTGCGCGCCATCACCGCCGAGACCGGCGAACAGCCGAGCGGCATTGCACTGTCCATCGCCGGCGTTGTCGATCCCGATACGCAGCGCCTGATCTGCGCCAATATCCCCTGCATCCATGACCGCACGCTCGCGGCCGACCTCGAAGCCGAGCTCGGTTTGGCCGTGCTGATCGCCAACGACGCCGACTGTTTCGCCATGGCCGAAGCGAGCCTCGGCGCCGGCCGCGGCCACCGCATCGTCTTCGGCGCCATCCTCGGCACCGGCGTCGGCGGCGGCCTGGTTGCCGACGGGCGCCTCGTCAACGAGGCCGGCGGTTTCGCCGGCGAATGGGGTCACGGGCCGATCATCGCGTCCAGCGCCGGCAATCCGCCCGTCGCCATCCCCGCCTATGCCTGCGGCTGCGGCCAGACGGGCTGCGTCGACACCGTCGGCGGCGCCCGCGGCCTGGAGCGGCTGCACAAGACGCTGCATGATCTCGACCTGACGAGCGAAGAGATCATCGCTCAATGGCAACAGGGTGAGGAAAAGGCGACACGCACCATCGACGTCTATGTCGATCTCGTCGCCTCGCCCTTGGCGCTGACCATCAATATCACCGGCGCCACCATCGTGCCGGTCGGCGGCGGGCTGTCCAACGTCGAGCCGCTGCTTGGCGAACTCGATCACGCCGTGCGCGCCCGCACCCTGCGAAAATTCGACCGCCCGCTGGTGGTCCGCAGCGAATGCCGCATCGAACCCGGCCTGATCGGCGCCGCGTTGCTGGGGCTGAAGGCGGAAGCGTTGCTTCCTAAAGCATAGGCCACATCCGCACGATCGCCGCGAACCGGTCCCAGTCCTTGCGTTCCAGCGGCGTCCAGGCGGCTTCGGCGACGGCCGGAAGGCGCGGGAAGACCAGTCGGTTGAAATAGGCGCGAGAGAGGAAGTTTTCAGTCCAGATGCAGGACTGGATGCCGCGCATCTTCTCCTGCAGCGCGTCCGGCAATTCGCCCTCGGCCTTATAGGCGTAGCTATGTTCCGGCGGCGCATGGCCGGCCCAGCTGGCACCGGGCTCATCCCAGGCTTCGGCCTGCGCCATGTCGAGATAATAGGCTTGGCCCGGCGTCATCACCACATCGTAGCTTTGCTGCGCCAGCTCGATCCCGACCGCAGGCTTTTCCCAGGCCATCAGCAGCGTGCCGTCGCGGTCGACGCCGCCGCCATGCGACACCTCGTTCCAGCCGGCGAGCTTCCTGCCGCGCTCCGACAGCATCGCCTTGATGCGTCTCAGGAAATAGGATTGCAGTTCGGCGGTGCCGGCGAGCCTCTCCCGCTCCATCAACGCCTTGCAGAGCGGCGACGACAGCCAGGCGCCCTGCGCCACCTCGTCTCCGCCGATATGGATATACTCACCGGGAAACAGCGTCGCTATCTCGTCGAACACCTTGCCGAGAAATTCATAGGTGAATTCGACCGCTGGGTTGAGGGCATTGTTGGGATAACCCTGCACCGCGCGGTAGCTGTCCGGCGCCTCCTGCCCGTCGACGAGTGCGGGCAGCGACAGCAGCGTCGCTGTGCTGTGGCCGGGAATGTCGATTTCCGGCACCACCTCGACATGCAGCGAAGCGGCATGCGCGACGATCCGCGTGACATCCTCCTGCGTGTAATGGCCGGAGCGCGGTTCGGCCCCGTCGCCGAGCTGCGGCACGAGCACCTCATTCGGGCCGCGGCGCGCGCCGATCTCCGTCAGCGCCGGATAGGCCTCGATCTCCAGCCGCCAGGCTTCATCGTCGGTCAGGTGCCAATGAAAGATGTTGAGCTTGTTCCAGGCGAGGATATCGATCAGCCGCATGACGTCGGCCACCGGATAGAACTGTCTGGCCACATCGAGATGGCAGCCGCGCCAGTCATAACGCGGCTGGTCGGCGATCGTGCCGAAATTGGGGAATTTGAAGGTCTCCCGATCGGCGCGCGCCCCGTGCATGAGCTGTGCCAAGCTGATCAGCCCGTAGTGCCGACCCGCCGCATCCGCAGAGGAGAGCACGATCTCATGCGCGGTAAAGCGCAATTCATAGGCAAACTCAGCGATTGACGATTCGGTGACGAAACGAATAGGGCGCCCGCCTTCGACGGCACTCAGCGAAAACGGCACGTTGTCGGCAGGATAGAGCCGCTGGTAAAGCGCGAGCACCAGGCAAAACGCCTTGATCGCATTGGGCCGCGTCTTCCCCGCCGGATAGAGGACGACCGGCAGCTCTCCCGCCTTCAACGCCAGCGCCAACGGCCAGGGCAGCAGCGAATAAGGCTGCTCGACCCGGCCCGGCGGCAGAAGTGGCGGCGCCACACCGCCATCCAGGCCTTCGTGAATGAGATCGCCGAAACCGACGGGAACATGGCGCCCGTCGCCAAGTGTCAGATAGGCCGATTTGGCGCCTGCTGTCGCATGTCTCGGCTCCCGGGTCAGCCCTTCGACGGTAAATCGCCAGTGCCCACCCGGCTGCACGCTCAGCCCCTCGGGCGGCAGGAATTCATGGAAATGCGCGACCTGCCGCTTGAGGCTGCCGCCGTCGCAGACGTGTTTGTCGGCAACCCGTGTCTCCGACGTATAGGCGAGCGAGAAGCCGGACAGCGGCTCGGCCGAAAGATTGAAGAGCGTGACGGTCAAGCGCCCGAAACCGCCTTCGACCGGGCGCCAGCTTGTTTCCAGACGATAATCGGCCATGGTCGCGCTCTCTCCCCGTCAACGAGCAGCAGCGATCGCGGCTGCTGTCCCGGCATGCTCCCGCAAGTTTAGCTCTTTCGAGAGGTCAAGGGAATCAGCGCGAACACGGACGAAGCGGCCGCAATGAGAATCCGCTGCAAGACTTTAGAGAGGAACCAGTGGCCCGAAAGGAAAACGGCGCGGCTTTCGCCGCGCCGTCCTCACTCGGCTGCCAACGCCGGCGGACGTCTGTCATCCGCCTCTTCCTGGATGGCGTCGGCATCCCGGCCTGGCTCGTCCTTCGCCTTCGGCTCGCGACCGAAGAAAAGGGCGTAACCGGCGGGCAGAACCAGAATGGTGAGCACTGTGGCGACGAGGATGCCGCCCATCATCGCATAGGCGAGCGGCCCCCAGAAGACGCCACGCGAGATCGGGATCAGCGCCAGGACGGCAGTCAGCGCCGTCAGCATGATCGGCCGGAAACGCCGGACGGCGGCGCCGACGATCGCCTCCTGCCGGTGCATGCCGGCCTTGATATCCTGATCGATCTGATCGACCAGGATGATCGAGTTGCGCATGATGATGCCGAGCAGCGCGATGACGCCGAGGATCGCCACGAAGCCGAAGGGCGCGCCGCTGATCAGCAAGGCGGCTGCGGCCCCAATGATGCCGAGCGGCCCGGTGGCGAGCACCAGCATCGCCTTGCCGAAATGCTGCAGTTGCACCATCAGCAGCACGATGATGACGGCGAGCATGATCGGCGCCTTGGCGGCGATCGACATCTGGCTTTCCGCCGCATCCTCGGCGCCGCCCTGGATCTCGACATTGTAGCCGGCCGGCAGACTGTCGCGCAGGTCCTTCATGTCGGCATACATCTTCGTGACAACGTCATTCGGCTGCACGCCATCGGGCAGCGTCGCTCGCACGGTGATCGTCGGCAGCCTGTCGCGCCGCCATTCGATGCCCTGCTCCATGACAGGCACGACCTTGGCGACCTGCGAGACCGGCACGAAACCGCCGAAATCCGTCGGGACATAGACCGAGTTGACCGCCGACAGCAGCGAGCGGCTGGCATCCGGCTCGCGGGCGACGATCGCGACCGTTTCCTCGCCATCGCGGAAATCGTCGAGCGGCGCCCCGGACATGGCGGTCTGCAGCATCTGACGCACGCGCTGCGAGGTGACGCCGAGAGCGCGTGCGCGATCCTGGTCGATCACCAGCTTCATCGCCGGCACCTGCTCCAGCCAGTCGTCGTGAATGGCGCCGAGCATCGGGTTGGCCTCAAAGCGCGCCTTCACCTGATCGGCAATCGCTCGCACTTCCTGGCGGTCAGGCCCCATGACGCGCATCTGCACCGGCCAGCCTGTGGGCGGGCCGAGGAAGAGCCGGTCGACCTTGCCGCGGATCGACGGGAAGTCTTCCGCAAGGATCGTGCGCAGCTTGACGATCAGCCTTTCGCGGGCCGGTTCGTCATTGGCCATGACGAGAAGCTGGGCGAAGTTCGGGTTGCGCAGCTGCTGGTCGAGCGGCAGGAAGAAGCGTGGCGCGCCTTCGCCAATATAGGTGGCGATGAACTTCTTGTCGGGATCGTCCATCATCTTGGCTTCGAGCGCCTTCGCCTGGACCTCGACCTCCTTGAGGCTGGTGCCCTCGGGCAGCCAGAGATCAACGAGAATCTCCGGCCGCGAGGATTGCGGGAAGAAATTCTGCGGAATGAACTGGAAGGCCCAGAGGCTGGTAACGAAGGTGCCGAGCGTCAAGAGCAGCACGATCACCTGGTGGCGAACCGCCCAGCCGACCGTGCTGCGCAGGCGGCGATAGAAGCGTGTATCAAAGGCGTCATGATGCTCGCCGGCGTGATGGCGCTGCTTGAGGATCATATAGCCGAGCCACGGGGTGAAATAGACGGCGACGAACCACGAGGTCACCAGCGCGATGCCGACGACATAAAACAGCGAACGCACATATTCGCCGGCCGTCGATGCGGCGAAGCCGACGGGAATGAAGCCGGCCGTGGTGATCAGTGTGCCGGTCAGCATCGGGAAGGCGGTCGAGGAATAGGCAAAGCTTGCCGCTTCGATCTTGACCAGACCCTCCTCCAGCTTGCGCTCCATCATCTCGACGACGATCATCGCATCGTCGACCAGCAGGCCGAGCGCGATGATCAGCGCACCGAGCGAGATGCGCTGCAGGTCGATGCCGAGTTCGTACATCAGCGCGAAGGTGGCGGCGAGCACCAATGGAATGGCGATGGCGATGACGAGGCCCGAGCGCCAGCCGATCGACAGGAAAGAGACCACAAGCACGATGACCAGCGCTTCACCGAGCGCATGCATGAATTCGCTGACCGCATCCGTGACCACGTCGGGCTGGTTGGCGATCTGATCGACCGCGACGCCATAGGGCAAAGCTTCTTCGAAGCGCTGGTAGGTCGCTTCGACGCCCTTGCCGACATCGGTCACATTGAAGCCCTTGGCCATCACCACGCCGACCTGAACGCTGTCATGGCCGTTGAAACGGTATTTGCGCTGATAGGGATCTTCGAGCCCGGAACTGACGGTGGCGATATCGCCGAGCCGTGTCACCTGGCCGCCGGCGCGAAGCCGCAGCTCGCGAATATCCTCCGCCTTCTTGACGTCGCCTTCGACGGAGATGCGCACCGAGCGCACGCCGGTATCGACCGAGCCTGCCGGATCAATATTGTTCTGGCCCTTGATGGCGTTTTGCAGATCGAGGATCGTCAGGCCGCGCTCGGCGAGCGCCTTGGACGAGACGTCGATATAGATCTTCTCAGGCTGGTCGCCGATGATAACGGCTTTCTCGACACCCGGTGTCGTCAACAGCATGTCGCGCGCCTGGATCGCGAATTTCTTCAGTTCCGGATAGGAATAACCGTCGCCGCTGATCGAATGCAGCGTGATGAACGTGTCACCGAACTCGTCGTTGAAATAGGGGCCGAGCAGGCCCTGCGGCAGCTCGCTGGAGATGTCGCCGACCTTCTTGCGCACCTGGTAGAAGGCATCCGCCACCTCCTGCGAATTGGTATCGCCCTTGACCTGCAGGGTAATGATCGCGCTGCCGGCCCGGGTGTAGGACTTGACCCAGTCGATATGCGGCGTTTCCTGCAGTTTGCGCTCAATCTTGTTGACGACCTGGTCTTCCATTTCCTGAATGGAAGCGCCCGGCCAAATCGCCTGCACGACCATGACGCGGAAGGTGAATTCGGGATCCTCGCGCTGGCCCATGCGCATCAGGCCGAGCACGCCGGTGATGATGATCAGCCCGAAGAGGAAGCGGGCGATGCTCGGATGTCCGATCGCCCAACGCGATAGATTGAAGGGCCGCTTTTCGGTGGTGTTGGCGTCCATGGTTTTCTTCCCTTTTGCGACGCGATCAGCGGACCGTCTGGTCCGTGTCGGCCAGCGCCGACTGCTGGTCCGGCACCTTCACCTTCAGGTTTTCGCTCATAAACTGCGTGCCGGCGGAAACGACGAGATCGCCGATATCGAGGCCGTCGGTCACATGCACGCCGTCACCGGTGAAATCGGCGACCTTGATGTCGCGGCCATGGACGGTCGCCGTATCGCGGTCGACGGTCCAGACCATCTGCTTGCCGTCCTTCTCAGCCAGCGCGCTGAGCGGGATCGAGACATAGTTGTTGCCGTTGCTGACGTCGGCTTCGATCGTCGCCGTCATGCCGAGCAATACCTGCGGATCGTTCGGCAGGCTCACACGAACTGCAAAAGTACGCGACTGCTGATCGGCGCTGCCCGAAACCTCACGCACCTTGCCGTCGAGCACCAGTCTGTCGTCGGCCCAGAAGCTTGCTTTGACTGTCTTGCCGGGCTTGAATTCGGCAATGTCGTTTTCCGGAACCGCAATCTGCACTTCCTTCTCACCATCGACGGCGACGGTGACAACGGGAGTGCCGGAGCCGACGACCTGGCCAATATCGGCATTGATCGCAGTCACGATACCGTTCTGGCCGGCCTTGAGATCGGTATAGCTTACCTGGTTCTTCGCCTGGTTGAGCGCGGAGAGCGCGGCATCGCGCTGCGAGATCGCCTGGTCATGGCTGAGTGCGGCCTGTTCGAGCTGCGATTTCGGAGCAACGCTCTTGTCGAAAAGCTGCTCGGCGCGCTTGTTGGCAAGATCGGCGGTTTCGACACCCCTTTCCGCCGCGGCGAGATTGGCTTCCGCCGTCTTGACCGCGAGCTGGTAATCGGTGGAGTCCATCCGGGCGAGCACGTCGCCCGGCTTCACCTTGTCGCCGATATCGACGAGGCGTTCGATGATCTTGCCAGCGACGCGAAACCCGAGGTTCATCTCCGTGCGTGCCTTGACCGAGCCCGAATAGTCGAGTTTGCGCGTGTCGCCGGCCTTGGCGATTTCGACGACCTTCACCGGCCGGATAGCTTGCTTGACCTCAGCTTTCTCTTCCGAGCAGGCGGAAACGCCGATGCCGATAGCACTGATGAGCATGAGGCTGGCGACGGACGGCATGCGAGGGCTGAAGGTCTTGAGCGAAAACATCGTCCGCACTCCTGAATCGTTGGGGGGTCGACGGCGGCGGCCGTCCGTTATTTCTTCAGCGCTCTGATCACATAGTCGATCAGTTCGTCGACGCTGGCGCGGTTGGTTTTGGCAAGACATTGCGCCACCATCTGCGGGTGGCAGAGATTGATCGTCGCCGCGCCGAAGCAACGCGAGGCAACGACCGGGTCCTGTTCGGCGAATTCTCCGGCGGCAATGCCTTCGGCGATGATTTCGGCAATCAGATCATGGACGCGATCGATATGTTTCTCGATGACGTGCCAGTCGCGTTCGATCGCGACGACGATCATCTCGTGCACCTTCATCTCGTCGAGCATCAGGTCCAGCGTCAACTGATGCTGGGTCTGGACATAGCGGCGCAGCCGCTCCTCGGCGCTGATCGGCTGGTGACGGATGTCGTAGGCGATTTGATAGGCTGTGGCGAGCATGCGGCCGCATAGCGCCTGGTGGATTTCCACCTTGGAGGCGAAGAAACGATAAATATTGGCTGGCGACATGCCGAGATCGCGGGCAATGTCGGCCACCGTCGTCTTGCTGTAGCCGTAGTGACGGAACAGCCGCTCGGCCGCATCGAGAATGCGTGTGACATTCTCCTGCCGAGTGACGTCGATCGTGTGCTCCGCGATGTCGTTCATGAGTTTCGATGCCTTGAATTACGACTGACGAATTTTGAATTTCGTCAGTCGTAAAATATTAAGCGTCACTTGTCAATACTGCGCGGCGCAACCCGGCTGCCTCGAGGGACGGGCGCGATTGCAGCCTATGCGTGTCTGTTTGGGAGATATAAGGGATTTCGTCAAGCGTTCGAACGATATCGAAAGAGACGAAAAGTGCCGCGACGCAAAACGCGCGCGGCACATCGCTATCAGCAGCAGGTCAGTCGAGCTTGACTTCGAGCGTGATCGGAACGGCGGCAAGCGCTTTGGAAATCGGGCAGCCGGCCTTCGCCTTGTTGGCGAGTTCGGCAAAGGTTGCCTCATCGGCGCCGGGAATACGGCCGGAGAGCGAAAGATGGATTGCGGTGACGGCAAAGCCGCCCTCGACACTTTCGAGCGTCACCTTGGCGGAGGTTTCCATATGCTCGGCGGTGAAGCCGGCTTCACCGAGGATCAGCGACAGCGCCATGGTGAAGCAACCAGCATGGGCAGCACCGATCAACTCTTCCGGATTGGTGCCGGGAATGCCTTCGAAGCGGCTGGCAAAGCCGTAGGGATAATCTTTCAGAGCGCCGCTCTGCGTCGAGATCAGGCCTTTGCCGTCCTTGAGACCACCGGTCCAATGGGCCGAAGCCGTGCGATTGATCTGCATGCCGTCCTCCTGTTTTCGATTGTGTTTTCAGAGCATGATGCCGAAAAGTGTGAACGGTTTTCGGACAACATCATGCTCCAACTATTTCCAGCAGCGGCGGCGCCGCTCCACGCCTGCGGGAGATCAGGTTGGCCCTCCCGACAGGCAATATAACGCTCTATCTGCAGAAGACGACAGGCTTGTAAAAATCTGCTGCAATCCGACCTGTTCAGGCGGGATGCTGCTGCACGCTGAGGCCGCCATCAATCGTCAGGCAGGTGGCGTTCATGAACGGGCACTCATCGGAGACCATGAAAACCGCCGCCATGGCGATCTCCTCCGGCGTCGCGATGCGGCCGCCGGGATGCAGCCTCATCGTCTCGGCCTTGGCCGCCTCCGGATCGGGGAAGCTGTTCCAGTAGTCGATCACCTTTTGCGTCGAGACGTAGCCTGGCGCCAGTGCGTTCACCCGGATATTGCGGGCCGCATATTCGAGCCCGAGCGACTTCGTCATTCCTAGCAGCGCGTGTTTTGCCAGCGGATAGGGAAATGTATGCGGAATGATGGTGAAGGCGTGCGTCGAGGCGACATTGAGGATGACGCCGCCGCCCTGTTCGATCAAGCCGGGCAGTACCGCCTTGCAGCAGTTCCATGCACCTTTGAGATTGATGTCGAAGCAGCGATGCCATTCGTCATCCGTCGTCTCGAGCGGCTCGGCAAAAACATTGACCCCGGCATTGTTGACGAGTGCGTTCAGCTGTCCGATCTCTTTACTGGCCCGCGCGACCGCCGTCGTGATCGTCCCGGCATCGGTAATGTCGGCCGGCAGATAACCGAGCCGTCCGCCGCTGCTCTGGAGTTTTTTTGCCGCCTCCGCCAGCAGCACGCCATCGCGATCGATGAGAAAGACAGCGGCATTTTCCCGGAGAAAAGCCTCCGCGATCGCAAGGCCGATACCCTGCGCAGCGCCTGTTATAAGGATGTTTTTGCCTTGCAGGCGGTTGCCCATCTTTCACCCCTCCGGTTGAGCCGGCAGCGGCGACATCAGGATCGTCACCTTGCCGGCAAGTACGTCACCCGGCGCAAGCGGTGTGAGCCCACCGAAGTCAGGCAGGTGATGGCCGTTCGGCAAATGGCTCATCGGCTCGAGACAGAAGAAGTCGCTTCGATCGACCGGCATATAGAGCATGAAGCGATCGAAGCCGCCGTCGGCTTCCAGCGCCGCCTGAATTCCGAGTTCCGGCCAGGCGATGGCGGCCCGCCTATTCCAGCCCTCGAAGGCATTGTTCATCCATGTCTGCGGCAACAGCTTGCCGGACCTGAAATCGAATTCGTTAGGTACGGGGCCGGGCATATCGGGAAGATGATCGGGCCGCTCGTTCCAGTAACAATTGGCCGCAATCGTCAGCCTCGTCTTTGGCGTGCGCGCAAGGAAGGGATGCTGGCCCAATCCGAAGGGAAGAGCGGTTTCGCCCCGGTTTTCAACGGAAAGCGTCAGCACCAGAGTATCGCCGGCGAGACGGATCTCCTGCCGGGTCAGATACGCATAGGGTGAAACCTCGTCGGCGCTGCGGGAAAAGGAGAACTGCGCATGCTCCACGCTGGCCTCTTCAAGCTGCCAGAGGCCGAGCCAGCCGTCACCGTGCCGATAGAGCGGATCGGACGTATTCGGCTGGAAGGCATAGTCGCGTCCGGCAAAGGACATGGCGTTGCCTTCTACGCGATTGCCGAATGGCACCATCGCAAAATTTGCCATCGCACCATTCGGCCCGCCGGCGGCCACGAAAAAGGGCATCTTTCGATACGTCGCGGCGGCGACCGCCGCACCCCGACGGCTGACGCGGACGGCGAGATCGCCGCGCGTGAGTACGATGTCGCCCCCGATCTCTCCGTCACTCATCCACGCCGTCCCGCAGCCGAAGATCTCAAATTGTCGAGCAGCACGGCGATCAACAGGATCAGGCCGCGCACGACATACTGATAGAATGCCTGGATATTCAGGAGATTCATAACGTTTTCGGCAATACCCATGATCAGCACGCCGACGATGACGCCGCTCATCGCAGCCCGGCCGCCGGCCAGCGAAACGCCGCCGAGAACGCAGGCCGAAATCACCGAAAGCTCAAGCCCCGTCGCCGCATTCGGCTGACCGGAGGTAATGCGCGATGCCAGCAAAATGCCGGCGATACCGCAGACCAGACCCTGCAGCGCAAAGATCCAGATGCGCATGTTGACGACGTTGACACCCGCAAGCCGCGACGCCTCCGGATTGCCGCCTATTGCCAGCGTGTTCTTGCCGAAGACGGTGCGGTTGAGCACGAAACCGAAGAGGACAAAAAGGAGCAGCATGATCCAGATCGGCGTCGGCACGTTCAGGAAACGCGACAGGGCAAGCTGGTAGAAGGCAGGATCATTGATACCGACAGCGCGGCCGTCCGAGGCGATCAGCGCCAGGCCGCGCACGATCTGCATGGTCGCGAGTGTGGTGATCAGCGCGTTGATGCGGAAGCGGGCAATGACGATGCCGTTGACGAAACCGACGACGGCGCCGCACAGCAGGGCGGCCAGCAGCCCGACGGGAATGGAACCGGTTGCGTTCGAGGCCATCACCGCGACCATGCCGGAGAAGGCGACAATCGAGCCGACCGAGAGGTCGAAGTCCCGGGATGCCAGGCAGAACATCATGGTGCAGGCAACGATGCCGATCGTGACGACCGATTGCAGCAGCCCCAGCATGTTGCGTTCGGTCAGGAAGTTCGGCACGAAGAGCGAGACGATCACGAAAGCGGCGGCGAAAATCACCACCAGCCCCTGTTCGCCGAGAAGGATTTTTTTCAACGAATTCATCGTCGGTGTTCCCAGTTCTAAATGGCGCCTGCGGCGTTCTTGTCGGGGAGCGCTGCCGTCAGGATGCTGCGCTCGTCGAAATCCTGGCGGGCGACATTGGCGGCCACCCTGCCCTGGCACATCACCATGATGCGATCGGAAATGCCCATGACCTCCGGCAACTCGCTTGAGATCACCACGATCGCCATACCGCCGGCAGCCAGCTCGTAGAGGATTTCGTAGATTTCCGATTTCGCCCCGACATCGATGCCGCGCGTCGGTTCATCGATCACCAGAACCTTGATGCCCTGTTCGGAGAGCCAGCGGCCGAGAATGACCTTTTGCTGGTTGCCGCCCGAGAGATTGATGATGTCCTGCTTGCGCGACGGCGTCCGCACCCGAAGCCGGGCGATGAACCGATCCGCCAGCGCCGCCTCTTGTCTCGGGCTCAGAATTCCGAAGGGCGAGAAATGCCGCCGCGAGGAGATCGCCATATTCTCCTCGATCGACCGCCCCTGGACGATGCCGTCGAACTTGCGGTCCTCGGGGCAGAGCACCAAGCCGGCATTGATCGCCGCCTTCGGATTGTTCGGCGAAACAGCAAGCCCATCGATCGTGACCTGACCCTGATGCCTGATGTCGGCGCCATACAGCAGCCGCGCCATTTCGCTGCGGCCCGCGCCGATCAGGCCGAAGAAGCCGAGGATCTCGCCCTGGCGGACGGAAAAACTGATCGGATTGCGCAGCTTCGGCCCCGACAGCCCCTTGACCTCCAGCCTGACGCCGCCGAGCGCACGTTCGCGCCATCCCCAGACATTGCTGATTTCACGCCCGACCATTTCCGAGATGATCTGTTCGCGCGTCGTCTCGGCGATCTGAGGATGGTGGGCGGCAAGCTTGCCGTCGCGCAACACAGTCAAGCTGTCGCAAAGCCGAAAAATCTCGTCGAGGCGATGCGAGACATAGAGAATGACCGTTCCCTTCGCCTTCAGCCTGTCGATGAGTGAAAACAGGATTTCGCTTTCGCGCGACGACAGCGACGAGGTCGGTTCGTCCAATGCGATCACCCGTGCATCGAGCATGACGGCTTTGGCGATCTCGACCATTTGCCGCGCGCCAATCGATAGCGAGGCGACCTTGGCCGACGGATCGATATCGATGCCGATGTCTTCGAGCTTCGAGCGCACCGTCTCGATCAGCGTCTTCGAGTGGATGACACCGCCCTTGGCCGGAAAGCGCCCGAGCCAGAGATTTTCGGCGACCGTCAGCTCCGGAACGAGCTGCAGTTCCTGGTGGATGACGATGACGCCGGCATGGAAGGCATCGCGAACCGATCCGTATTTCTGCTCCTCACCGCCAATCAGGATGCGGCCGGCATCGGCGGCCTGATCGCCCGACAGCACCCGGATCAGCGTCGATTTGCCGGCGCCGTTTTCGCCCATCAGTCCGTGAACGGCGCCCTTCTCGACGGAGAAGGAAACATTCGCCAGCGCCTGCACGCCGGGATAACCCTTGGAAATATCGTTGAATTCGAGGAAGGCCATCGTCGCTCCACCGAGTAAGACCCGGCGGCATGTGAAGTGGCCGCCGGGTGTACATCATCCTGGAAGGATGATCATTCGATGCCAAGATCCTTGCGGACCTTTTCGTAGTCGCCGCGCAGCGCCAGCGAACCGGAGGTCAGCGTCAGTTTTGCCGGCTCCTTGTTGTTGGCGATCCAGTCGTACATGTTCAGCGCCGTCTCATAGCCGTGACGCTTCGGCGAGATGATGACGGTGCCGAAGAAGCCCGTCGCCGCCGGCTTCTTGAACTCATTGATCGCCGATTCCGCGCCGCCGATGCCGACACCGATGACGTTTTCCGCCGGAATGCCGACCGACTCGGAAGCCCGGACGGCGCCGAGAACGGCTTCGTCGTTGAGACCGAAGGCGACCCAGTATTTAACGTCGGCATGTTTGTTGAGCACGGTGGTTGCCGCGTTGAGGGCTGCTTCCGTATCTGTCTTCGCTTGCGGCGCGTCATAGATGTTCTCGGCCGGAAAGCCGGCGGACTTCAGCACCGAGACCGCGCCCTCGACGCGGTCGACGGCGGTCGGCAGTTGATCGTAAGACACCCTGATCGCGCCGACATTCTTCATGTCCCAACCGCGCTTCTTGATCTCGTCGACGATCGCCTGTCCGACGCCCTCGCCGATCTTGGTGGCCGAAATGCCCATATGCGGCACATCTTCCAGCGGCTTGCCGTCGGCGCTGACGAGACGGTCGTCGACCGTCATCAGCTTCAACTGGTTGGCTTCCGCCTTGGCGATGATGCCGGGGCCGAGTTTGACGTCGGGCGTGCAGATGATGAAGCCCTGCACACCCTGGGCTCCGAGATTGTCGATCGCTGACTGAACCTTCTCGCCGTCTTCGGCGCCGATCTTGACGACGGTGAAGCCTTTTTCCTTGGCGGCCTGATCAGCGAATTTCCATTCGTCCTGGAACCACGGCTCTTCGGGCTGCTTGACGATGAACCCTATCTTGACGTCTGCGGAAAACGCCGAGCCGGCTGCCAGAATGGCGAATGTGCCAGCCAGGATGGCTGCTTTGAACAAGCGCATGTCTCTCTCCCTAAAACCGAGCAGCTGCCTCCCAGGCAGCGTCCAATCAATTATGATAAATCATCATACCAGTCAATTGCCAATGTATGATGATTGGAATAATAGGATTATCACCGAGGCCTAGGAGGAGCGTCGCAAAGCGCATCGAATTCGGATAATGAGATTCGGTTGCCTAGCGCCGGAAATAGAGCGGAGAGAGGTGAGTTGGAAACAATCGAGCCACAGAGCGGCGCCAAAAGCCCCGACATCGAGCGGCGCCCACGCGTCCGCCGCAACGTCACGGCTGCAATCGCCGAGGACATCTGTGCGGACCGCTATCCCTCGGGCTCGCCGCTACCCCGCGAGAATGATCTCTGCGAACTTTACGGTGTCAGCCGCACTGTTATTCGCGAATCGCTGAAAGTGCTGGAATCAAAGGGCCTTGTCCGCGGTAAACCGCGGGTCGGAACCACCGTCTGCGACAAGGACGACTGGAATATCCTGGATGCCGATGTGCTGGAATGGATGGGTCCCTATATCAAGGATTTCGACCTGCTCGGCTGCATTCTCGAAGCCCGCCGCACGATCGAGCCGGCTGCGGCCGAATACGCCGCCGAGCGCGCCAGCGCCCAGGAGATCGCCGATCTCGACAAGGCCTGGCGGCAGATGCGCGACAGCGCCGGCGATCCGGAAAGTTTCACCGATGCCGACGTCTTGTTCCACGCGGTGCTGCTCACCGCCAGCCACAACCAGGTCTTCCGCCGCCTGTCGAGCGCCATTCACGCAGCGCTGAAATATGCGCTGCACGCCTCCAACATCGGCGTCGAAAACCGCGAGGATGCGGTACTCGTTCATGGCCAGTTGGTCGAGGCCCTGCGCATGCGCGACAAGGCTGGCGCCCGCGAATGCGCCAACCGCATGCTTGATCTTGCGGTGCGCGACCTTGCTGCCGCTGAAAAGGCGATCGGCCGAACGAAATGATGGATCACTGAAAGAACAGCGATGAAGATCACCAAACTCACCACCTATATCGTGCCGCCGCGCTGGCTGTTTTTGAAGATCGAGACCGACGAGGGCATCATCGGCTGGGGCGAACCGGTGGTCGAAGGCCGGGCGCTCACCGTCGAGGCCGCGGTCCACGAACTGGAAGACTATCTGATCGGCAAGGATCCCTTCCTGATCGAGGACCACTGGACGGTGATGTATCGCGGCGGCTTCTATCGGGGTGGTGCGGCCCATATGAGCGCGATCTCCGGCATCGACCAGGCGCTCTGGGATATCAAGGGCAAGGCGCTGGGCCAGCCGATCCATTCCCTGCTCGGCGGCCAGCTGCGCGACCGCATCAAGGTCTATTCCTGGATCGGCGGCGACCGTCCTTCGGATGTCGCCAACAATGCCAGGGAAGTGGTCGCCCGCGGCTTCAAGGCGATCAAGCTCAATGGCTGCGAGGAAATGCAGATCGTCGACACCAACGAGAAGGTGGAAAAGGCGGTCGAGACAATCGCCCTAATCCGTGAGGCGATTGGCCCGCATATCGGCATTGGCGTCGACTTTCACGGCCGCGTGCACAAGCCGATGGCGAAAGTCCTCGCAAAGGAACTCGAGCCCTACAAGCTGATGTTCATCGAGGAGCCAGTGCTGTCGGAAAACAAGGAAGCGCTGCGCGATATCGTCAACCATACTTCGACACCGATCGCGCTCGGCGAACGGCTCTATTCGCGCTGGGACTTCAAACAGGTGCTTTCGGACGGTTATGTCGACATCATCCAGCCGGATCTTTCGCATGCCGGCGGCATCACCGAATGCCGCAAGATCGCGGCGATGGCCGAGGCCTATGACGTGGCGCTTGCGCCGCATTGCCCGCTCGGACCGATCGCGCTCGCCGCCTGCCTGCAGGTCGATGCCGTCAGCTATAACGCCTTCATCCAGGAACAGAGCCTCGGCATTCATTACAACAAGGGCAACGATATCCTCGATTACATCTCCAACAAGGAGGTATTCCAATATGCCGATGGTTTCGTCTCGATCCCGCAAGGGCCGGGTCTCGGCATCGAGGTCGACGAAGCCTACGTCATCGAGCGCGCCAAGGAGGGCCATCGCTGGCGCAACCCGATCTGGCGGCATGCCGACGGCAGCTTCGCCGAGTGGTGAAAGTGGAGGGTCGCGCAAGCGGCCCTTTTTCTTTCCGCGTGTAGGATGTCGCGTGTCCCGTCCGTCATAGTGGAAGCTCAAAGAGGAGATTTCAGAATGGCCAGAGCAATCGCAATCATCGTCGCCCGCATCATCTTCAGTTTCGTCTTCTTCATGGCCGCCGGCTTCAAATTCGCCGATATCGGCGCGACGGCAGCCTACATCACCGCCGCCGGCTTTCCGATGGCGACATTCCTGACCTGGGTCGCCGCCTTCTTCGAGATCGCCCTGGCGCTCGCCTTCATATCGGGCGCCTTCTTCACCGAGGCCAGCCTGCTCGCAGGCATCTACGTGATCTTCCTCGCCTTCGCCTTCCACGGACCATCCCATTGGCAACAGAACCAGGCCGAGTTCGGCTTCTTCATCGATCACTTCACCTTCCTCGCCGGCCTGCTCTTTGCCGCCGTCCATGGGCCGGAGAAATGGGCGCTTCGACATAGCCTTCTCCGATAGCGCCACCGACGCGCTCCTTCCGGAACCAAGAGCCGTGCAAAACATTGGCTTACCGGTAAACGGCAAGGAGAGCCCGCCCATGGAGCTGAAGGGAAAGATCGCATTGGTGACCGGTGCCGGTTCTGGCATCGGCAAGGCGGCGGCGCTCAGGCTCGCCGCCGAAGGAGCAAAGGTCGCCGCACTCAGCCGCACTGCCGACGAGGTCGAAAGCACTTGCGCAGAGATCAAAGCGGCGGGCGGCGAATCGATCGCGCTGATGGCCGACACCAGCGACGAGGCGCAAATGCGAGCGGCGGTGAAGGCGCTGACAGAGACCTTCGGCGGCCTCGATATCGTTGTTGCCAATGCGGGGATCAACGGCGTCTGGGCACCGATCGATGATCTGAAGCCGGATGAATGGGACAAGACCATCGCCGTCAATCTGCGTGGCACCTATCTGACCTTGCATCTGACCGTCCCGTACCTGAAAAGGAATGGCGGCTCGATCGTCGTCGTCTCCTCGATCAACGGCACCCGGACATTCACGACGCCGGGCGCCACTGCCTACACCGCAACCAAGGCCGGCCAGGTCGCCATGGTCCAGCAGCTCGCCCTCGAACTCGGCCGGCATGGTATTCGCGTCAACGCCGTCTGCCCGGGTGAGATCGAAACCAATATTGGCGCCAATACCGACAGCCGCCATCGCGAAGAGACGGAGGTTCCGGTCATCTGGCCGGAAGGCGATATCCCGATTGCCGGCGGCAAGGCAGGCAAGAGCGAGGATGTCGCCGAAACCATCCTCTTCCTCGCCTCCGACCGAGCTCGACACATCACCGGGACGCCGATCTGGATCGACGGCGGCCAGGGACTGTTGCGATAGCGCAGCTGTAACGATCAGGCGTTCAGCCGGGCGCCGTCGAGCGTATAGAGCTCCTGCGCGCGCTGCACGCCGCGCAATGCATAACGCCCGACGCAGGCGATTGCCGCGCGCTGTTCTTCCGGGATCGCCGCGGCGAAATCGGAGGAGATCAGCAGGTTGAGATCGACCGAACGGCACATCGAAGCGATGCGACTGACCTCATTGACTGCAGGGCCGATGACAGTGAAATCCAGCCGGTCCTGGCTACCGATATTGCCGTAGAAGACATCGCCGATATGCAGGCCGATATAGACATCCGTCGTTGGCCTGTTATCGGCCTCGCGTTCGGCGTTGAGCTTGGCAAGCTTTTCGCGCAGAAGCGATTGAGCTTGGAGCGCCGCACGGCAGGTCTCCGCCGGCACCTCGCCCTTGAAGATGGCGAGCACGCCGTCGCCGATCAGCTTCAGCACATTGCCGCCGGCCTCATGGATCGCCGAAATCACCACCTCGCTATAATCGTTGAGCAGCGGGATGATTTCCTCCGGCGGCACCCGATCGGAAATCTTGGTGTAATTCAGCAGATCGGAAAACCAGAGTGCGGCCGAAATCCGCTCCGATTTGCCGCGGCTGATCTTGCCTTCCATCACCTGGCGCGCCGCATCCTCGCCGAGATAGACTTCCGCAATGGTGCGGGCGATGCGCCCGAGCGCGATACACTTGATCGCCAATCCGAGGACCGGCACCAGCTTGCGCAGGATGGCGAGGTCGTGATCGGAAAAGCCTTCGGGGTGCTTCGTCGAGAAATTCGAGAAGAAGCAATCCATCTCGCCGATCGTGCCGGCCTCGGCAAAACGATGCATCATCGCGATGTAATCGGTATGGCCGGCCGCAGCGATCGTGTCGAGCATGCTGAAATCGATCGGATCGCCGAAGCCGATGCGGCGGCGCACCTCCCGCTCATTGCCGGACCAGAGATAATAGAAGGACGAACGCTTCCAGCTCTCGGCAGCCTCGCCCACACCCGACGGGCCATATTCGAATTCGGTCTCGATCTCCTCCACGCTATCCCAGCGGAAGGCACGGCCCTCATGCACGGGGTGCAGAGTATCCATCAGCGCCATTCCGCGGTCGAGCCGCAGGCCGGCCTTCCGGCAGGCCGCGCAGAAACCGGTCATGAGTTCGGATTCCGAAGCGCCCGTCAGTCCCTGCTCGGTGATCCAGGCCGCAATCGTACTGACGTCGCTGTAATCCATACCGCTCACCTCTACTCGTGTCAGAGCTGTAGCCTGAAGTCGGCGTTGAAGGAAGCCAATTGGCTCAATCGCCCGCAGGCATGTTGTAGGGCGTGACGATTTCAACTGATGAAAGCGAGGCCGGAACCGCTCGCCCCGATGCTGACGCCCGGCTCATGATCGCCCTGAAGGCCGAGCGCGCATCGGTCCTAAGATCGTGATGCAGCACGAAGCCGATCCGCCGAGCGGCAAGCAAGGTGCGATTATCAGCATCGAGATCATGGGCGACAAAGACGCCCACCGGGCGCTTGGCCGCATCGAAGGCCGCCAGCACCGCTCGGTTGCCGCCGCCGATCGAATAGACCGCATTGATAGTGGGATCGGCGGCAAGGGCTGCCGCCGCGAGCGTTCCCGTCGCCGCATCGGTGCCGTGCCCCTCGCTGATTTCGGTGATGCCGATCTTGGGATAATACGCGCGGATCACGCGGCGAAAGCCAATTTCGCGCTCCTCTTCGCCGCGAAACCGCCCGCTCGACAGCGTCACCAGCACCTTGCCGCCACGGTTGCCGAGCACTTCGCCGATGAGATAGGCCGCGGTCTCGCCCGCCGCCCGGTTGTCGGCGCCGGCATAGGTGATGCGCGCCGAATTCGGCAGGTCGGTCACCAGCGTCACCACCGGAATGCCGGCCGCGTCCAACCGGGCGACGGCGGTGGCTACCTCGGCGACGTCCGGCGCCTTGAGCACGATGCCGTGCGTGCCGCGCAGGCGGATGCGGTCGAGAAGCTGCACCATCTCGGCCGGCTTCATCACCTCGGCGAAATGGAACCGGCAGCGGAAGACGCCGGGCAGAAAGGCTGCCATCTCCGCCTCGAAGGCTGTGCGCACCGTATCGCTGAAACGCTGAGGCGTCTCCATGACGATATCGATCGCCAGCATGCGGCCGCTGTCCATCGCGCCTGCCTGCTGTTTTTCCAGCTCCGCGATCGCCGCCTTCACCCGCAGTTCCGTCTGTTGGCGCACACCCGGCCGGCCGTTCAGCACCCGGTCGACGGTCGCGGTGCTCAATCCGGCCTGGAAGGCGATGTCCTTGACGAGAAAGCGATAGGCCATGATATCGATCTGATGGTTTTTTGATGGATTCCTGATCTATATCACCCGGCACCGCGGCGTATAGTGCCTTCATCGACAGAGGAGGAGCCGCCATGAAAACCGACAACCCGCAGAAGCTACGCGCCGATCGTGTCTGGCTGAGCGAAGACAGCTGCGATCTCGAGGATTTTCGCCGTCTCGCGGAAAAGACCACCGCGCTTGCCGATTATCCCACCGCCTCGGCAGTTGAAAAAAACGTGCTGATCTATGACAGCCGCAAGGTGATGGCAGCAGCAGCCACGCCGGAGGGCCGGCGCGCGGTCCTGGCCGAGATTTGCGAGGCCTTCGGCGAAGGCCTCGGCGTCGCCGTGTTCAAGCATGCTTACGAGGATACCGGCACCATCGATCGCGCCAGCGCGATCTTCGACCAGATCATCGAGGAACAGCACCGCACCGCGACCGGCGGCGGCGATCACTTCGCCAAACCCGGCGCCAACGACCGCATCTGGAATTCGCTGGAAAAACATTGTCTCGCCGATCCGGCGAATTTCGCCGAATATTACGGCAATGCCATCATCGCACTGGCAAGCGAAGCCTGGCTCGGCCCGAGCTACCAGATGACGGCGCAGGTCAATCGCGTCAATCCGGGCGGCGCGGCGCAATCGGCACATCGCGATTACCATCTCGGCTTCCAATCGTCTGCAGTGATCGAACAGTTTCCGGCGCATGTGCACCGGCTCTCGCCGGTGCTGACGCTGCAGGGCGCGGTCGCCCATTGCGATATGCCGCTCGAAAGCGGCCCGACACTCTTCCTGCCACACAGCCAGACCTATGTGCCGGGCTACCTCGCGCTCAAGCGCCAGGAATTCCGCGATTATTTCGAGGCCAACCATATCCAGCTGCCGCTCGGAAAAGGGGACGTCGTTTTCTTCAATCCCGCCCTCTTCCATGCTGCCGGCACCAACCGTTCGGCCGATATCAAACGCGTCGCCAATCTCCTGCAGGTCTCCTCCGCCTTCGGCCGCGCAATGGAAACCGTCAACCGCGAGAGAATGAGCACCACGCTCTTTCCCGCCCTGAAAACATTGCAGGGCAAGCTCTCTCAAGACGAAATCGCCAACGCCGTCGCCGCCTGTGCCGAAGGCTACTCCTTCCCGACCAACCTCGACCGCGACCCGCCGCTCGGCGGCCTGGCGCCGAAGACGCAGGCGCAGCTGCTGCATGAGGCATTGACGGAAGGCTGGAGCGACGAAGCCTTCACGGCAGCGCTTGCCGAGCAGGCGCGGAAGAAGTTGAGCTGACGTAGAGATAAAAGCTCCCGCACCCGCGGGAGGCTATTCGCACATCATCACCAAGGAGGAACTATATGAGCACGGACCACGGCCGCCTCGATGGCAAGATCGCCATCGTTACCGGCGGCACGCAAGGATTGGGCGCCACCATTGCCCGCCTCTTTGCCGAACGCGGCGCAGAAGGCATCGTCATCTGCGGCCGCAACGAAGCCAAAGGCAAGGCGAAGGCCGCGGAGATTTCGGCTGCGACCAGCGCGAAAGTCGTTTACGTCAGGGCCGACCTATCCGAGGTCGAGGACGCCCGGAATGTCATCCACGCCTGCGACGAGGCTTTCGGACGGGTCGACGCGCTGGTCAATGCGGCCGCCATCACCGATCGCGGCACCATCCTCGACACCAGCCCCGAGCTCTTCGACGCCATGTTCGCCGTCAATGTGCGCGCGCCGTTTTTCCTGATGCAGGAGACGGTGAAGGTGATGCGCCGCGAAAAAATCGAGGGCACGATCGTCAATATCGGCTCGATGTCGGCCAAAGCGGGCCAACCCTTCATCGCCGCTTATTGCGCCTCAAAAGGCGCACTGGAAACGCTGACGAAGAACACCGCCTACGCGCTGCTGCGCAACCGCATCCGCGTCAATGGCCTCAACATCGGCTGGATGGCCTCCGAGGGCGAGGACCGCATCCAGCGCGAATATCACGATGCCCCCGCCGACTGGCTGGAGAAGGCGGCAGCGGGCCAGCCCTTCGGCCGCCTCGTCGACCCGCATGAGGTGGCGCGGGCCTGCGCCTACCTGTCATCGGCCGAATCCGGCCTTATGACCGGCTCGGTCATCTGCTTCGACCAGTCGATCTGGGGTGCTTACGACGGTTCACCGCACCCTGTTGCGGCGCTCTGATCGGTCAGGAGCCCGGCATTTCCCATGCCGGGCTCTGGCACCTCCCAGGATTTGCAGCTAGGAAGGGACGGCAGCATTCAGGGAGGAACTGGCTTGGCCGACAATCCGCTTTATGACATTCGCGATGAACGTTTTAGCGCTCTGGTCATCGGCAGTGCCGCACTCGAAGAGCTTTATTCCGGCTGCCGCTGGACGGAAGGCCCGGTCTGGTTTTCCGACCTGAACTGCCTGCTCTGGAGCGATATCCCCAACGAACGCATGATGCGCTGGACACCGGATGGTACGGTCTCCGTGTTCCGCTCACCCTCCAATTACGTCAACGGCAATACTCGCGACCGACAGGGCCGGCTGGTCTCCTGCGAACATGGCGGACGCCGCGTCACCCGCACGGAAGTCGACGGCACCATCACCATTCTGGCCGACAGCTACAAGGGCAAGCGGCTGAATTCGCCGAACGATGTCGTCGTGCATTCCGATGGCGGGGTCTGGTTCACCGACCCGACTTACGGCATCCTGTCGGACTATGAGGGCCACAAGGCCGAGCCCGAGCAGCCCACCCGCAACGTCTATCGAATCGATCCTTCAAGCGGCGCGATCGAGGCCGTTATCGAGGATTTCATTCAGCCGAACGGCCTTGCCTTCTCGCCCGACGAGACGAAGCTCTATATTGCCGATTCCGGCTCGGCAAAACATGAAGTCCCGCGCCATGTGAGAGTTTTCGACGTCGTCGACGGCCGAAGGCTGGAAAACAGCCGCTATTTCTGCAGCCTCGATGCCGGCAATCCCGACGGTTTCCGCTTCGATGTCAGCGGCAATCTCTGGACCAGCGCCGGCGACGGCGTGCACTGCTTTTCGCCTGATGGCACCTTGCTCGGCAAGATCAGGGTGCCGCAGACGGTGTCCAACCTCACCTTCGGCGGCCCGAAGAAGAACCGGCTCTTCATCACCGCTACACGCTCGGTCTATTCGATCTATACCAAGACGAACGGCGCCCAATATCCGTAAGGATCGATCGAAGGCCATCACACTCAGCTGCGCCGCTCGCGGGGCTCGACCGCCTGACATAGGTCGTGTGGAAGTGTCCGGCAGTTCCGGGATGACGACATGCATGAAAAAAGCTAAAGCGCACCACAGGAATCAGATGACGCGGAGCGCTTGCGCGGCTCGCACCTTATGGCTTCAAGGAGGAATACAAGATGACCCGATTTTCGAGCGCCGAAAAGCGCCGCACCGCTCCTGATGCCATGACCAGGAGAGCCTGAGATGCGGTCCGTCGTTTCCTTCAACGAAGGCTGGAGTTTCCACGAGGGCTTCGGCCAGCGCCTGCTCGAAAGCTTCGATGCCGCCAAGTCGGTCAGTCTGCCCCATACCGCCGTCGAACTGCCTTTCAACTACTTCGATGAAAGCAGCTATCAGCGCGCCTTCACCTATCAGAAGGTGCTGCGCTGGCTGCCGGAATTCGAGGGCCGTGAAGTGTCGCTCGTCTTCGACGCCGCCATGGCCGACAGCGTCGTCTATCTGAACGGCGAAGAAATCATCGCCCATAAGGACGGCTACACTCCCTTCGAGGCCCGCCTCACCGGCAAGCTCATCAAGGGTGAGAACCTCGTGACGGTGAAGATCGACGGCAGCGAAAACCCCGCGATCCCACCCTTTGGCGGCCGCATCGATTATCTCACTTATGCCGGCATCTATCGTGACGTCTGGCTGAAGGTCACCGATCCGGTATCGATCCGCAATCTCAAGATCGAAACCGCAGACGTTCTCGCCCCGGAAAAATCGGCGACCATCCACGTCGATATCGCCAATCCCGAGGGCCGCAGCTTCTCGGCAACCGTCACCGCCACGCTGAAGCAGGCAGACGGCACGGTGATCGCCACCGCAGCGACCGAGACGATCGGCGACCGCACCAGGCTTTCCTTCGGCGGCCTCACCGGCATCACGCTCTGGGAGATCACCGATCCCACGCTTTACGAAGTCACCGTCGAGCTCAGGACGGAACACGGCTCCGATCGTATCTCCACCCGCTTCGGCTTCCGCACCGCCGAATTCACTCCGGAAGGTTTCCTGCTCAACGGCAAGCCGCTGAAACTGCGCGGTCTCAACCGCCACCAGTCCTTCCCCTATGTCGGTTATGCCGCCGGCCGGTCCGCCCAGGAGCGCGACGCCGACATCATGAAAACGGTGCTGAAGTGCAATATCGTCCGCACCTCGCATTATCCCCAGTCGAAATGGTTCCTCGACCGCTGTGATGCGATCGGCCTGCTGGTTTTCGAGGAGATCCCTGGTTGGCAGCATATTGGCGATGCCGACTGGCAGAAGGAATCGATCGAAAACGTCCGCCGCATGATCGAGCGCGACTGGAACCATCCCTCGATCATCATCTGGGGCGTACGCATCAACGAGTCCCAGGACAGCCACGATTTCTACGTCGAGACCAATCGCTTGGCCCGTGAACTCGACAGCACCCGCCAGACCGGCGGCGTGCGCTATATCACCGAGAGCGAGCTACTCGAAGACGTCTATACGATGAACGATTTCATCCTCGGCAATGAGGAACTGCCGGGCGCCAACCGCCCGCGCACCGCATTGCGCGGTCAGGAGGAAAATACCGGTCTGTCCCGCAAGGTGCCGTACCTCATCACCGAGTTCAACGGCCACATGCACCCGACGAAGATCTATGACCAGGAACAGCGCCAGGCCGAGCATGTGCGCCGCCACCTCGAGGTGCTGAACGCCGCCTATGGCGACCCCGATATCTCGGGCGCCATCGGCTGGTGCATGTTCGATTACAACACCCACAAGGATTTCGGCTCCGGCGACCGGATCTGCTACCACGGCGTCATGGACATGTTCCGCGAGCCGAAATTCGCGGCCTACGCCTATATCAGCCAGTGCGATCCATCCGACGAGATCGTCATGAAGCCGGTGACCTTCTGGGCGCGCGGCGAGCGCAATATCGGCGGCGTGCTGCCGCTGATCATCCTGACCAATTGCGACCAGGTGGAACTGCAATATGGCGGGCTCAGCAAGCGCATCGGCCCGGACCGCGAGAATTATCCGCATCTGCCGCATCCGCCCGTCGTGCTCGACCATCGCCACTTCACCGCCGACGAACTCGGCACTTGGGGTTTGGAATGGATCGACGGCACCCTGACGGGCTATATCGGCGGCGAGCCGGTGGCCAGCCTGACGCTGGCGGCCGACCCGCTGCCGACAACGCTGGAGATCATCGCCGACAGCCAGACGCTGAGAGCCCGCGAACGCGACAGCACCCGCGTCATCATCCGCGCCCTCGACCAGTGCGGCCAGCGCCTGCCCTTCATGAACGACAGCATTTCTCTGAGGGTACATGGACCCGCAAGGATCGTCGGCCCGGCCAACGTGCCGCTGCAGGGCGGCACATCAGGCTTCTGGCTGGAGGCGACGGGTCTGGTCGGCGAGATCACCGTCGAAGCGGTCTCCTCGCGGTTCGCGCCGGTGACCCTTAGCGTAACGGCGGTCGCCTAACGCATTGAGCGTCACGCAATCCGCACTTGGCTATCGGGATCGAAGAACACAGCCTTGTCGAGATTGAAGGCAAGGCGTGTGCTTTGTCCGGGAGCGATACCGGTATCGGCGCGCAGGCGGGCGACGACGGATTTGCCGCCAAGCTTGGTGACGGCGAAGGTGTCGGAGCCGGCCGGTTCGACCACTTCGATCAGGCAGTCGCCTTCGGTCAGCGAACGCGCCTTGCGGTCGGCGCCGTCGGGATCGGTCAGCGCCTCGGGGCGAATGCCGAAGATCACCGGCTTGCCGGCATAGCGTGTCAGGCCGTCATTGCCTGCGATAACAGGCAATCTCAGCGGTGCGCCATTGGCCCGCTCCAGCGAGACCTCGAGCCCGCCGGTGCCGTTCTCGACGGTGGCGTTGAGCAGGTTCATCGCCGGCGATCCCATGAAGTCGGCGACGAAGAGATTGGATGGGCTGTTATAGATCTCGGCCGGCGTGCCGAACTGCTGCAGCACCCCTTCCTTCAGCACGGCGATCTTGGTCGCCAGCGTCATCGCCTCGATCTGGTCGTGGGTGACATAGACGAAGGTGGTGCCCATGCGCTGATGCAGCCGCTTGATCTCGGTGCGCATGTCGACGCGCAGCTTGGCATCGAGATTGGAGAGCGGCTCGTCGAACAGGAAGACCTGCGGATTGCGCACCAGCGCCCTACCCATGGCGACGCGCTGGCGCTGGCCGCCGGAGAGCTGGCTCGGCTTGCGGTCGAGCAGATGGCCGATCTGCAGCATGTCGGAGACCTGCTTGATCGCCTTGGCCCGCTCTTCCTTCGGAACGCCGCGGATCTCCATGCCGAAGGCGATATTGCCCGCCACCGTCATGTTCGGATAGAGCGCGTAGGACTGGAACACCATGGCGATGTCGCGCTTGGACGGATGCAATCCGCTGATGTCGCGGCCGTCGATCCGGATATCGCCCGAGGTGATCGTCTCCAGCCCGGCGATGGTGTTGAGCAGGGTCGACTTGCCGCAGCCGGACGGGCCGACCAGCACCAGGAAGCCGCCCTTTTCGAGTTCGAGGTCGATGCCCTTGAGGATGTCGACGGCGCCGAAGCGCTTTCTGAGACCGGAGATTTCCAGAAAGGCCATGGCTTACCCTTTGACAGCCCCCGCCATCAGACCGCGCACGAAGTAGCGGCCGGCGAGGATATAGACGACGAGCGTCGGAACGGCCGCGATCATCGCCGCAGCCATGTTGACATTGTATTCGACCACCCCGGTCGAGGTGTTGACGACATTGTTCAGCGCCACCGTCATCGGCATGGAGTCACCGGTGCCGGCATAGGCCGAGGCAAACAGGAAGTCGTTCCAGATATTGGTGAACTGGTAGATGACGGTGACGACGATGATCGGCAGCGAGTTCGGCAGCATGATGCGGCGGAAGATCTGGAAGAAGCTGGCGCCGTCGACCTGGGCGGCACGCACCAGCTCGGTCGGGAAGGCCTCGTAGAAATTGCGGAAGAACAGCGTGGTGAAGCCGAGGCCATAGACGACATGGACGAAGACCAGATTGACCGTCGGATTGCCGAAGCCGAAGTTAAAGCCGGTGGCGTTCTGCAGCGTCATGCCGAAGCGGCCGAGCGAGCCGAGGATCGTGGCCATCGGCAGCAGCACCGACTGGAACGGGATGAAGCAGGCAAACAGCATCAGCCCGAACACCAGCGTGTGGCCGGGAAAGCGCCATTTGGTCAGGATATAACCGTTCAGCGCGCCTAAGATGGTGGAGATCGCCACGGCCGGCACCACCATCTTGATCGAGTTCCAGAAGTAACCCTTGATGCCGGCGCAGGTCAGCCCGACGCAGGTCTCGCCCCAGGCCTTCACCCAGGGATCGAGCGTCGGCGCCTGCGGCAGCGCCAGCATGTTGCCGCCCTGGATCTCGTCCATGGTCTTGAACGAGGTCGTCAGCATGACGGAGAGCGGCATCAGGTAGAGGATGGCGAAGATGACCAGCAGGCCGTAGATGATCAGGCGGCCAATCCAGCGGGCGCTGTTGCCGCGCTCCGCTCCTTCGGCTGCCGATGCCGATGAGGACGTGCCGATGGAAGAGGTGAGACTGCTCATCGGGCCTTCTCCTTCAGTTCGGAATAGAGATAGGGCACGATGATTGCCGAGATCGTCATCAGCATGATGATGGCGCTGGCCGAGCCGACGGCCATCTCGTTGCGCTTGAAGGTATATTCATACATGAAGTTGGACGGCAGCCAGGCCGAGCCGCCCGGCCCGCCCGAGGTCAGCGCCACCACCAGGTCGTAGGACTTGATCGCCATATGGGCGAGCACGATGAAGGCCGACAGGAAGATCGGCCGCAGCAGCGGAATGACGATGCGCCGGTAAAGCTGCAAGGGCGAAGCGCCGTCGATCTGCGCCGCCTTCATGATCTCGCCGTCGATGCCGCGAAGCCCGGCCAAAAACATCGCCATGACGAAGCCGGAGGCCTGCCAGACACCGGCGATGACGACGGTGTAGATGACGAAGTCCTTGTTCTTGATCCAGTCGAAGTGGAAGCTCGTCCAGCCGAAGTGGTGCAGCGTCTGCTCCAGTCCGAGGCCGGGATCGAGGAACCACTTCCAGGCAACGCCGGTGACGATGAAGGAGAGCGCCATCGGATAGAGGAAGATCGGCCTGAGCAACCCCTCGCCGCGGATCTTCTGGTCGAGCAGGATGGCGAGGAACAGGCCGAGGGCCAAGCAGATACCGACATAGAGGAAGCCGAAGATCGCCATGTTGGTGATCGAGGTATACCAGGAGGATGGCGGATCGCTCTCGAAGGTCCAGCGCCACAGCCGCTGATAGGCGCGTGCGCCGGTCAGCGCATAGGAGGGAAAGGTCTTGGAATTGGTAAAGGAGAGATAGGCCGTCCAGACGATGAAGCCGTAGACGAAGACAAGCGTGATGACGAAGCTCGGCGCCAGCACGATCTTCGGCAACGCATCCTGCAGCCGGCCTCTGATCGAGACGCTCGTCGCTTGCCGCGGCGTCAGAACCGGATCGGTGGTGGCAACTGTGCTCATGGATATCATCTCCTCCCCTGCATCATCGGCCCCGCATGAATGGTCGCAGGGCCTGAAGCTTCCCCGCAAGAGGCGGGGAAGCGTGTTCATCGACCGTGATCTCAGCGGGCGTCGTCGATCGCCTGGACGAGCTGGGTGACGGCCTCGTCGGAGCTCTTGATCTGGCCGTGGACGAACTTCGAGACGACGTCCTTATAGGCGTTGGCAATCGCCGGAGGCGCGCCATAACCCTGAGCCAGCGAACCGAACAGCGTGCCGCCTTCGTTGGCCGCCTTCAGATCGGCAATGCCCTTCTTGCCGCAGGCGTCGAAGTCGGTATCGGGAACGTCGGTACGGGCCGGCACCGAACCCTTGACGACGTTGAAGGCCGACTGGAAGCTCTTCGACAGCGTTGCCGTCGCCAATGCCACCTGCGCCGCCTTGCGGTCGTCGGGAACGTTGAACATGCCGAACATGTCGGAGTTGTAGACCACGCTGCCTTCGGTGCCGGGGAAGCGGTAGCAGAGGAAGTCGGTATCCGGCGTCTTCTTGGCGGCGACGAATTCGCCCTTGGCCCAGTCGCCCATCACCTGCACCAGCGCGTCACCCTTGATCACCATGGCGGTCGCCAGGTTCCAGTCGCGGCCGGAGAAGTTCGGATCGACGTATTTGACGATCTTGGCGAGGTTGTCGAACGACTTCTTCATCGTGTCCGACTTCAGCGACGCCTCGTCGAGATCGTTGAAGGCCTTCTTGTAGAATTCCGGTCCGCCGGTCGACAGCACGATCGAATCGAACATCGTCGCTTCCTGCCAGTTCTGGCCGCCGAGCGCCAAGGGGATGACACCTGCAGCCTTGGCCTTGTCGAGCAGGGCGATCAGATCGTCGAAGCTCTTCGGCTGAGTGCCGCCGATCTTGTCCATCACGGCCTTGTTGATCCACAGCCAGTTGACCGAATGGACGTTGACCGGGGCGGCGACCCATTTGCCGTCATAGACCGAGAACTTCTGAAGTGCGGCCGGCACCGACTTGTCCCAGCCTTCCTTCTTCGCCGTTTCCGTCAGGTCGCCCATGACGCCGGCCTGGGCGTAATCGAGCACGGTATAGCCCAGCATCTGCGAGGCCGTCGGATAGGTGCCGGCCGCCACCATCGCCTTCAGCGCCGTCATCGCCGCGTCACCGCCGCCGCCGGCAACCGGCACATCCTTCCAGGCAAAGCCTTCCTTCGACAGATCCTGCTTCAGAACGTTCAGTGCCGCTGCCTCGCCGCCAGACGTCCACCAGTGCAGCATCTGCACTTCCTTCACGTCGGCAGCCTGCGCCGCACCAAGGCCAGCCATCATCACGACGGCAATGGCCGCCGAGCTCAAAAACTTGCGCATGAATTTCCTCCCATTGAAATCGGCGGCGGGCCCTCCCTGCCGCCCGATGTTTTCCACCGTTCCGGCGGTCGACATCGGCCGCACTCCTCCGCGCGGTTGCTAATTTAAAACGTTATAAGCCTCTGATCGTCAAGCCCTTTCTCGACTCCCGAGAAAAATATGCCTATTTCGATATCCTATTGAATTTTATGTATATTATTGATTTGGCTAACAGATCGCAAAAATTTAAAACGTTTTCATTCCTCGATTGCGCGTCCGAGTCATCGTGTTATTGTATCGCCAATTCCAGCACGGAAAGCCGAAAGTGACCGAACCGTCCCGGCCGCGACGCGGCGAAAATCTCGATATCACCCATAAGCGCGGCAAGCCGACCTTGCGGACGATCGCCACGATCGCCGGCCTTGCGGTGACGACGGTGTCACGCGCCCTCTCCGATGCGCCGCAGATTTCACTGGAAACCCGCCAGCGCGTGCACCGCATCGCCCGCGAGATCGGCTATCTCCCCGATCGGGCCGCGCAGCGCCTGAAGACCGGCCGCACCAATGTCATCGCCATCTTGCTCGATTCGCACGAGGAAGTGGTCGGTTTCAGCACCTCGATCATGTACGGCATCGCCAAGGCGCTGAAGGAAACCTCCTATCACCTCGTCGTCGCCCCGAACTTCCTGTCGACGACCGATGTCGAGGCCGCCGAATATATCGTCCGCAACCACCTTGCCGACGGGCTGATCTTCACGCGGACCGAACCGCTCGATGCCCGCGTCCGCCTCCTATTCGAAACCGGCTTTCCCTTCATCTGTCACGGCCGCACGGAATTTTCGACGCCCCACCCTTATGTCGACTACGACAATTTCACCTTTGCCTACGAGGCGACACGCCGGCTGATTGCGAAGGGCCGTAGAAAGGTGGCAGTGATCCTGCCGCCGAAAAGGCTGACCTTCTGCCAGCATATCCTGCACGGCTTCATGACGGCGGTGCGCGAAGCCGGCATTGCCTATGAGATCCCCGAAACGGTCGATCTCGACACGCCGGCGGATGTGCTGCGCGATTGCATCTGCAGCCGCGCAGCCGCCCCGGATGCGCCCGACGGCTTCATTTGTCCGGGCGAAGTCTCCGCACTCGCCGTCATCAGCGGCATGAGCGACGCCGGCCGGACACTGGCTGTCGACTACGATATCGTCGCCAAGGAAACATCCCGCCTTCTCACCCAATTGCAGCCGAAGGTCGACACCATTCACGAGGACCTGACGGCGGCGGGCGAGGATCTCGGGCGCATGCTGCTGCAGCGCATCAACAACCCCGACGCCGAAGACCTGCATCTGCTGCTGCCGCCGCAGATCAATTTCCCGATCGGCTAATCCCTCTGAAGCCTATTCCCAACAGGCGTGATTTGCCCTAGAAGCACGCCGTAATCCGGTCGCAGCCCACCCGGTCAAAACAAGGGATCCAAAATATGAAGACTATTGTCGTCTGCTCCGGCGGACTCGACTCCGTTTCGCTTGCTCACAAAATAGCAGCGGAACAACAGCTTATCGGCCTCGTCTCCTTCGACTACGGCCAGCGGCATCGCAAGGAACTCGATTTCGCCGCCCGGTGCGCCGCACGCCTTGCTGTTCCCCATCATATCATCGACATCGCCACCATCGGCGGCCATCTCGGCGGATCGGCCCTGACCGACAATGTCGAGGTCCCGGATGGCCATTACGCCGAGGAGACCATGAAAGCCACCGTGGTGCCGAACCGTAACGCCATCATGCTGGCGATCGCGTTCGGCTTGGCGGCCGCGCAGAAGGCGGATGCCGTCGCCGTCGCCGTGCATGGCGGCGACCACTTCATCTATCCCGATTGCCGGCCGGGCTTCATCGACGCCTTCCAGCATATGCAGAACGAAGCTCTGGACGGTTATGCCAGTGTCAGACTGCTCGCACCCTATGTCGATGCTCCCAAAGCGGCGATCGTGGCCGACGGCGCGAAACATGCGACACCGTTTGTGGAAACATGGTCCTGCTACAAGGGCGGCAGGCTCCATTGCGGGCGTTGCGGAACCTGCGTCGAACGCCGCGAGGCCTTCCACCTTGCAGAGATTCCCGATCCCACCGAGTACGAAGACGGGGATTTCTGGAAGGCAGCGGTGTCGCAATATTCCGCCGCGGAGGTGCGTTGATGTACCGCATCACCAAGGAGTTTCATCTCTCCGCCTCGCACCAGCTGGACCACCTGCCCGCCGATCATCAATGCGCCAGGCTTCACGGCCACAACTATATCGTGGTCGTCGAACTCGCGGCCGAAAGCCTCAATGACGACGGCTTCGTGCGCGACTATCACGACCTCTCGCCGCTCAAGCGCTATATCGACGAGGCGCTCGATCATCGCCATCTGAACGAGGTCTTCGGCCATTCGAAAGTCACATCCGAGTTCCTGGCAAAGCACTTTTACGACTGGTGCAAGCAGCGCTTCCCGGAGACATCGTCCGTCCGCATCAGCGAGACGCCGAAGACCTGGGCGGAGTACCGGCCATGAGCGCAGGGACCATTCGCGTCAGTGAGATCTTCGGCCCGACCATCCAGGGCGAAGGCGCTTTGATCGGACTGCCGACAGTATTCGTCAGGACAGGCGGCTGTGACTATCGCTGCTCCTGGTGCGATAGTCTTCACGCGGTCGACAGCGCCTACCGGGATCAATGGATTCCGATGGCGGTCGATGCGATCTGGCAGGAGGTGACGAGGCTTTCCGGCGGCAGGCCGATGACGATTTCCCTTTCCGGAGGCAATCCGGCGATCCAACCTCTGGGGCCGCTGATCGAGCTCGGCCATTCCCAGGGATACCGCTTCGCGCTGGAAACGCAGGGAAGTGTGGCCAGAGACTGGTTTCGCGATCTCGACGTCCTGGTCTTGAGCCCCAAGCCGCCGTCGAGCGGAATGCTGACCGATTGGGGTGAGATCGACAATTGTCTACGGCATGCCGCCGGCGGACCGGAGATCGCATTGAAAATCGTCGTCTTCGACGACGTCGATTACGCCTTCGCGCAACGGGTGGGCGAGCGTTATCCCTATATTCCCTTGTTTCTCCAGCCGGGCAACCATACACCGCCGCCGCCTGATGACGACGACGCCCGCATCGATATCGATGGCCTCATGGACAGGATGCACTGGCTAATCGATAAGGTAACCGCCGACGGATGGTTTGCCCCGCGCGTGCTGCCGCAGCTGCACGTGCTGCTGTGGGGCAACAAGCGCGGCGTGTGAGCCGGTCTATCGTTCCGGAAAGGCGAAGACATCGACAGGCTCTCCGAGCCCGCGCAGCGGGAAGGTGCCGAGACTGTCCATGTCTTTCGCGCAGCTTGCCATTTCGACGAAGGCCCGCGACAAGAGCACCGGACGCTTGACCTCCTTGGTCAGGCTTTCCAGCCGCGAGGCGACATTGACCGCCGGGCCGATGACGGTGAAATCCAGCCGGCGGCGCGAGCCGATATTGCCGTACATAACATCGCCGACGTGCACGCCGACGCCGTAGCGTAGCGGCTCGCGCCCCATGCGCACATGTTCCTTGTTCAACTCGGCCATCGACGCCTGCCCCTCGCGGATTGCCTGCAGCAGATCGAGGCAGGCCGTTTCCTTGGTCAGCGGGAAGATCGCCAGCAATCCGTCGCCCATGAACTTCAGGATCTCGCCGCCATAACGCTCGATCGGATCCGACATGGCGTCGAAATAGTCGTTCAGCAGGTGGATGACATCGTCGCGCGGCCAGAGATCGGAAATCGCCGTAAAGTCGCGCAGGTCGCAGATCATGATCGCCGCGCCGACGGTGGCGCCGCTGCCGCGCGTCGTCACGCCCGACAGGATCTGCTCGCTCGCATGCGGCCCGACATAGGTCTGCAGCAGCGTGCGCGCCATGATGTTCTTCAGCCTGATTTCGCTGACCAGCGTCAGGGCCGGCAGGAGATCGCGCAGGAAATCGACATGTTCGCGCTCGAAGCCACCCGGTCGGCTGGTGGAAAATGTCACGACATGCCGTTTGCCGAAGGTGTGCTCGACCGGCCAGGCGATATATTCGGTCAGGCCGTCGTCATGCAGTTCCTGATAGAATGCATCCAGGTCACCGTCGGCTGCGCCTTCCAGCCGTTTGCGCAGCTCCTCGGCACCCTGATGGATCGCATTGATCGGACTGTTCAGAAACTCCGGCGTGTTTTCGACACCATAGGCGAATGTGTCGATCTTCGCCTCCGCAAGACCGTCCTTCCAGAGGATGCGGGCGCCGACCCATTGCGGATGGTTCGTGCGGAAATGCAACGTCGCCCGCGCCACCGGCACCCCCGCCGAAAGCAGCTTCCCGCACATTTCCACCAGGATATTGTCGATGAAACGTTCGCTGCGCGTCTCGTTCACTAGCCAGTCGAGAACCCGCCTTCTGCGGATCGGCCAGACACCCTCCTCCGCCTCGACGGCACTCCCGGCCTTGTTTGGAAAAGACGACATCAAAAACTCCCGTTACGCCAGATCACCCGGCAAGGACCGAACTCGATTTCCGCTGTATGTGGTCGACGGGCAAGCAAATGATAAGGGGAAACTGCGGTCAAACCTCAAAAATCCCAATCCTCGTCTTCGGTCGCCACCGCCTTGCCGATAACATAGGAGGAACCGGAGCCGGAGAAGAAGTCATGGTTTTCGTCGGCATTCGGCGACAGCGCAGACAGGATCGCCGGGTTGACCTTGCAGGCCTCGCCCGGGAAAAGCGCCTCGTAACCGAGGTTCATCACCGCCTTGTTGGCATTGTAATGCAGGAATTTCTTGACGTCTTCGGTCAGCCCGACGCCGTCATAGAGCGCCTCGGTATATCGAGCCTCGTTGTCGTAGAGTTCGAGCAGCAGGTCGAAGGCGAAATCCTTGATCTCCTGCCTTCTCTCTTCCCCGAGCAGCTCCAGTCCGCGCTGGAACTTGTAGCCGATATAATAGCCGTGCACCGCCTCGTCGCGGATGATCAGCCGGATCATGTCGGCCGTATTAGTCAGCTTGGCGCGGCTCGACCAGTACATCGGCAGGTAGAAGCCGGAATAGAACAGGAAGCTTTCGAGGAAGACGCTGGCAACCTTCTTCTTCAGGGGATCACCAGAGCGATACTGCTCCATGATCAGCGCCGATTTGCGCTGCAGGAATTCGTTTTCCTCCGACCAGCGGTAGGCATCGTCGACATCAACAGTCGAGCACAGCGTCGAGAAGATCGAGGAATAGGAGCGTGCATGTACCGCCTCCATGAAGGAGACATTCGAAAGCACCGCCTCCTCATGCGGCGTTACCGCATCCTCCATCAGCCTGATGGACCCGACACCGTTCTGGATCGTGTCCAGCAGCGTCAGCCCGGTGAAGACGCGGATGGTCAGCTGCTGCTCGGCCGGTGTCAGCGTCGCCCAGGAAGGAATGTCGTTCGACAGCGGCACCTTTTCGGGCAGCCAGAAATTGCCGGTGAGGCGGTTCCAGACTTCGAGATCCTTATCGTCCTCGATGCGGTTCCAGTTGATGGCGCGCACGCGCGAGGCCGGTTTCAATTGCATGTTCATTGTGGTCCCTCTCAAGGAATTTGTCCGGATTTGCCCCTCATCCGCCTGCCGGCACCGACCGGGGTTGAACCACTGGTCTCGACCCGTCCTTCGGACCCCCGCCTGCGGGGCGAAGGGAATATGCCGCACCGGCTTCGTCACCCCTCAACGCTGCGTTTGGCACGTCCCCTCTCCCCGTTTTTACGGGGAGAGGGTTAGGGTGAGGGCAAATGCTCCGGAGCGAAGTCAACTCAAAGCGTGCAAGACACACACCCCTGCACTTCCGTACCCGAAAGTGCCATCTGGCGAAGTCGGATGTAGTAGATCGTCTTGATGCCCTTCCTCCAGGCGTAAATCTGCGCCTTGTTGATATCCCTCGTCGTTGCCGTGTCGCGGAAGAACAGGGTCAGCGACAGGCCCTGGTCGACATGCTGGGTCGCCGCCGCATAGGTATCGATGATCTTCTCCGGCCCGATCTCGTAGGCGTCCTGATAATAATCGAGATTGTCGTTGGTCATGAACGGCGCCGGATAATAGACGCGGCCGATCTTGCCTTCCTTGCGGATCTCGATCTTCGAGACGATCGGATGGATCGAGGAGGTCGAGTGGTTGATGTAGGAGATCGATCCGGTCGGCGGCACCGCCTGCAGGTTTTGGTTATAGAGGCCGGAGGCCATCACCGCCGTCTTCAACGCCGCCCAATCGTCCTGCGTCGGAATAGGGATGCCCGATTTGTCGAACAGCGCCTGCACCTTTTCGGTCGCCGGCTTCCATTTCTGCTCGATATATTTGTCGAAATATCCGCCGGAGGCATATTTCGAGTTCTCGAAGCCCTTGAAGCTGCTGCCGCGTTCGACCGCCAAAAGATTCGAGGCGCGAATCGCGTGATAGGTCACCGTATAGAAATAGATATTGGTGAAATCGACGCCTTCCTCGGAGCCGTAGAAGACCCGTTCGCGGGCGAGATAGCCGTGCAGGTTCATCTGGCCAAGGCCGATCGCATGGCTCTCGTCATTGCCCTTCTCGATCGAGGGAACCGAAGCGATGTGGCTCATGTCGGAGACGGCCGTCAGCGCCCGGATCGAGGTTTCGATCGTCCTGCCGAAATCGGCGGAATCCATGGCTGCGGCAATGTTCAGCGAACCGAGATTGCAGGAAATATCCTTGCCGAGATGTTTGTAGGAGAGGTCGTCATCGTATTCGCTCGCCTCGCTGACCTGCAGGATCTCCGAGCAGAGATTGCTCATCGAAATGCGCCCGGCGATCGGGTTCGCCCGGTTCACCGTGTCCTCGAACATGATGTAGGGATAACCGCTTTCGAACTGGATTTCGGCGAGCAGCTGGAAAAATTCGCGCGCCTTGATCTTCTTCTTGGAGATGCGGGCGTCCGCCACCATCTCGCGATACTTTTCCGTCACCGAAATCTCGGTAAAGGGCACGCCATAGACGCGCTCCACATCATAGGGCGAGAACAGGTACATGTCCTCGTTATTCCTAGCGAGTTCGAAGCTGATGTCGGGCACGACGACGCCGAGCGATAGCGTCTTGATGCGGATTTTCTCGTCGGCATTCTCACGCTTGGTATCGAGGAAACGCATGATGTCGGGGTGGTGGGCATTGAGATAGACCGCGCCCGCGCCCTGGCGCGCGCCAAGCTGGTTGGCATAGGAGAACGAGTCTTCGAGCAGCTTCATGACCGGGATGACGCCCGACGACTGGTTCTCGATCTGCTTGATCGGCGCGCCCGCCTCGCGGATATTGGTCAGCGACAGCGCCACCCCGCCGCCGCGCTTCGACAGTTGCAGCGCCGAATTGATCGACCTGCCGATCGATTCCATATTGTCCTCGACGCGCAGCAGGAAGCAGGAGACCAGTTCGCCGCGCTGTTTCTTGCCGGCATTGAGAAAGGTCGGCGTTGCCGGCTGGAAACGGCCGGAAATGATTTCGTCGACCATGTCGCGGGCAAGGGCCTCGTCGCCCCGCGCCAAAGCCAGTGCCACCATGCAGATGCGGTCCTCGTAGCGCTCGAGATAGCGTTTTCCGTCGAAGGTCTTCAGCGTATAGCTGGTGTAATACTTAAAGGCGCCGAGGAAGGTCGGGAAACGGAATTTCCTCGCATAGGCCTGGTCGAACAGATCGCGGACGAAATTGAAGGAATATTGGTCGAGAACCTCCTGCTCGTAATAGCCTTCGGTCACCAGGTAATCGAGCTTTTCCCGCAGATTATGAAAGAACACCGTGTTCTGGTTCACATGCTGCAGGAAATATTGCTTGGCCGCCATGCGGTCCTTGTCGAGCTGGATCTTCGCTTCGTCGTCATAGAGGTTCAGCATCGCGTTCAGCGCGTGATAGTCGAGGGTTTCCACCGCTTTCAAAGGGCGTTCGCCAGCAGCAAAACTGTCATGCGGTTTTGCGCCCGCATCCCGCGTTAAAGTTGTTCCCGTGTCCAAAATCGTTCCATCCCGTCTTTGACGTTGACGACATCCTCCTCGGTGCCCATGAGCTCGAACCTATAGAGGCAAGGCACCTGACATTTTCGCGAGATTACGTCGCCGGCGAGCCCGTATGTCTCGCCGAAATTGCTGTTGCCCGCGGCGATCACGCCGCGGATGTGTCCTCGGTTCTCCGCATCGTTAAGGAAGCGGATCACCTGCTTGGGAACGGCCCCCTTTACGATCCCTGCGGCGACGTTGCCGCTATAGGTCGGCACGACAAGCACAAAGGGTTCGCGGATATGGAACGGCCCTGCGCCGCCTGTCGGAATGCGCGCCGCGCGCAGTCCGAGCTTGGCGACGAAGCGATGGGTATTCTCGGATCGGCTGGAATAATAAACGATCAGCCCCATCGCTTGCTCCGATCAGGAGAGCGCGCTGATCATGTCAGGACGGAACCCCGCCCAATGCCGCTCGCCGGCGATGACGACGGGGGCCTGCATGTAGCCGAGGCTGCGGACGCGATCGAGCGCTTCGGCATCCTGCGAGATATCCACGATGTCATAATCGACGCCCATGCGGTCGAGAGCGCGGTAGGTGGCAGTGCACTGGACGCACGCAGGCTTGCTGTAGACGGTAATGGTCATGATATTCCTCGTGACGACGCGATTGGGCGCAGGACATCGATCGGAAATCTGTCGATATCCGTCGAAAATTCTTCGATGATCTGAGCTATGCGGCCGTTTAGCCGCTGAGCATACTCCGCCCTCTACCTCTAGCGGGTGGCGGCCTGAACTGAGATGCTGACATGACTTCACCCCGAAGTAGCTCAATACGAAGGTTTCGGGGCGGTGGTTCGGGCCTGCGAAACGCGACGCGGAGATTCCCCGCAGCCATGCAACGCGACCTTCCGGACACCCCGCCCGTGGACGTTTTGCTCGAGGCAGGTCTCCTGGCTCACGGGTCAAAGCAGTCTGCCCCAGCCTTCCCGGAGCATCATGCTCCAGTGACCTGAAATCGGACAGTTGCTCGCCGCTTACAGTTGCGGGGGCAGCTCCGGCATTGCCGCACCATGATGGCGAAGCGCACCGAATTCCCGTCTTAGCCATCAATCCCTACGAATCGACGGAACCTCGAACACTATATATGGTACTCGAATCGCTGATGACGTCAACAAGTTGTTGTGGCAGCGCAGCAATGGCGGGGACGAATCGCCGTGCCTGTGTATGATGTGGATAACGAAGCGTTAACGGAAAAGCGCTGTGGAGAACTCCTTTATAAAAGGGAGCCGGCAAAAGCCGGCTCCTCGAGATTGTTCGGAGATTTAAGCGCCCTTCACCGGCCCGTGGTCCGCAACACATGAGCGGCGGCGACCATGTTGACGAGTGCCGGACGCACCTCTTCCCACTTGCGGGTCTTCAGGCCGCAATCCGGATTGACCCACAACTGCCCGTCCGAGAGTCGCCCGCGGGCAAGCTGCATGAGCTCGGTCATCTCGGCGACCTCGGGAACGCGCGGCGAATGGATATCGTAGACGCCGGGGCCGATTTCGTTCGGATATTTGTAGCTTCGGAAGGCTTCCAGTAGCTCCATCTTCGAACGGGAAGTCTCGATGGAGATGACGTCGGCATCCATCGCGGCGATGGCGCCGATGATCTGGTTGAACTCCGAATAGCACATGTGGGTGTGGATCTGTGTCTCGTCGGCAACGCCGGTCGAGCACAGGTGGAAACTTTCCACCGCCCAGTCGAGATAGGCCTTCCAGTCCGCCTGACGCAGCGGCAGGCCTTCACGAAGTGCCGCCTCATCGATCTGGATCATCGCCGCACCCGCCTTTTCGAGATCGGTCACCTCGTCGCGAATCGCCAGCGCGATCTGCCGGCTGACATCTGCACGCGCAAGATCGTCGCGGACGAAGGACCAGTTGAGGATCGTCACCGGCCCCGTCAGCATGCCCTTCACCGGCTTTTCCGTCAGCGATTGCGCATAACGCCACCATTCCAGCGTCATCGGCTTCGGGCGCGAGACGTCGCCGAAGATGATCGGCGGACGGACATAGCGTGAACCGTAACTCTGCACCCAGGCATGGGCGGTGAAGGCGAAGCCTGAAAGCTGCTCGCCGAAATACTGCACCATGTCGTTACGCTCGAACTCGCCGTGAACGAGCACGTCGAGTCCGATCTCCTCCTGCCAGCGGATCGCCGATTCCGTCTCCTTTCTGAGGAAGGCCTCGTAATCGGAGCCGCTGATCGCACCCTTGACATAGGCCGCGCGCGACTTGCGCACTTCCGGCGTCTGCGGAAAGGAACCGATCGTCGTCGTAGGGAAGAGCGGCAGTCGCAACCGGTCGTCCTGAAGCGCTTTGCGCGCGAGGAATGCGCGACCTCGGCGTTTCATCCTCCCGTCGATGCCTGCCAATCGCACCGCAACTCCGGCGTCATGAACCCTTGAGGAAGAGGCGCGGGCAGCGACGGCGCGCAAAGACGCTTCAAGCGCACCGATAACGCCGCTCCGGTCCGCAGCACCGCTGCCGAGCACGGCAAGCTCGTCCAGCTTCTGCGTCGCAAAGGCGAGCCATGTTTTCAGCTCGCCGTCGAGCCCTGCTTCCAGATCGAGATCGATCGGCACGTGAAGGAGGGAGCAGGACGGCGCGATTTGAAGTCGATGTTCCCCTAACCTGGAAACCAGCGGCGCGATCCTGTTCAGGATGGCGTTTAGATCGGCCCGCCAGATGTTGCGTCCGTCGATGACGCCGAGCGACAGCACGAGACTATCAGGAGTCCTTTCCAGGAGAATCTCGACCTGCTGCGGCCCGCGCACCAGATCGACATGAAGGCCTGCGACCGGCAACTCAATTGCCGCCGGAAGATTGTCGCCCAAGTCGCCGAAATAACCGGCGAGCATGATCTTGAGATCCGGCACCACTTCGCCAAGCGCCCGGTAAGTCTGGTTGAGCGCGGCGCGCTCGCTGTCGGAAAGATCGAGGACGAGGCATGGCTCGTCGACCTGTATCCAGTCGGCACCTGCCGCACTCAACTCGGCAAATATCTTGGCGTAGACCGGCAGCAGCCGGTCGAGCAGCTCGACCGTGTCGAAGCCGGCCTCGGTGGATTTGGCGAGTTTCAGGAAGGTGACTGGCCCTAGAATGACCGGCCGCGTATGGATACTTAGCGCCTTCGCCTCCAGGAATGCCTCCAGCGGTCTATTCGCAGTCAGCGTGAACGCCTGGTCACGCCTGAGTTCCGGAACCATGTAGTGGTAGTTGGTGTCGAACCATTTGGTCATCTCCAGCGCCGGCACCCCGTGACCATGGTGGACATGGCCGCAATCGCCGTGATGGCTCTCGCCGGTCGAGCCGCGCGCCATCGCAAAATAGGTGTCGAGATCGACAGGACCGCCCTTCCAGCCATAAGCGGCCGGAATCGCGCCGACCATCACCGCGAGATCGAGAACATGATCATAGAGCGAGAAGTCATTGGAGGGGATGATGGCGATCCCCTTTTGCTGCTGCAGCTCCCAGTTCTCGGCGCGCAGCTTTTTCGCCGTTTCCAGGAGTGCTGCCGCGTTGCTCTTGCCGGCCCAGTAGCTTTCCAGCGCGAATTTCAGTTCGCGGTGGCTTCCGATCCTCGGAAAGCCGAGATTTGCAGTCTTGATGCTCATTTCCTTACCCCGAAGGTTATGGGCAAGGCACTGGCGAGACGCATCGACGAACGGACATGAAGGTACCGTTTCGCAGAAGGCGGCACACCGGGACACCCCGCCCGTGGACGTTATCGATCGTGGCAGGTCTCCTGACTTGCGGGTCGTTGCCACCGTCCAGTCTTCCCGGGCGTCTTTCCCAGTGACGTCAATTGGACGGCGGCTCTCCGCCTACAGTTGCGGGGGCAGCTTCGGATTGGGCGCTACTGCATAATTCCTGAAATCGGATTCCATTTCAGGATAAAATTATGCAGCAATTCAACACAGCGCCGCACCGAATTCCCTCTTAGCTCCGGACCGAACGATCCGCAGAACCACGATGCCGCGAGAATGCGCCCGCAAGCGGATGCCGTCAAGAAATATAAAGAAATGTTTATATCTTTATTCGAAGCAGTCGCAACGCATTGATCGTTACCAATACTGTCGCGCCGGTATCGGCGAGGATCGCCGCCCAGAGCCCGGTGATGCCGGCAATCGTCGTCACCAGGAACACCGCCTTCAACCCGAGCGCGATGGTAATATTCTGCAGGATGTTGCGCATCGTGCGTTTGGACAGTTCAATCATCCGTGCGACGTCGCCGACGCGTCCGTGCAACACGGCGGCATCGGCCGTCTCCAGCGCCACATCGGTGCCGCCGCCCATGGCGATGCCGATATCGGCAGCAGCCAGCGCCGGCGCATCGTTGATGCCGTCGCCGACCTTGGCGACGATGAAGCCCTGGCGCTTCAATTCGCCGACGACTTGCTGCTTGTCTTCCGGCATCATCTCGCCGCGCCAGTCGATGCCGAGCATGCCGGCAACGGCTGCCGCCGTTCGCTTGTTGTCGCCCGTCAGCATGATCGCCTTGACGCCTGCCAATTTCAGTGTGGAGAGCCCGGCCTGCGCATCCCCGCGCGGCTCGTCGCGCATGGCGATGAGGCCGGCCGCAACACCATCGACGAGCAGGACCGAGACACTCTTGCCTTCGTCGTTCAGAACAGTGATGCGCGCTTCCTGTTCGCCGTCCAGCGCGCCGCGCTCGCGGGCAGCGGGCGGCGACAGCAGGTCCAGCGTCTCGCCGCCGACCTTGCCGCTGATACCCTTGCCCGGCAGTGCTTCCAGCTCGAAGGCCGGCGGCACGGGAAGGCCGTCCGCCTTGGCGCGGTTAAGGATCGCCAGCGCCAAGGGATGGCTGGAACCCTGCTCCAGCACCGCGGCGCGCGAGAGCACCTGCGCCTCGCTCAATCCGAAGGAAACGATATCGGTCACCTGAGGCTTGCCTTCCGTCAGCGTGCCTGTCTTGTCGAAGGCGACCATCGTCACCTTGCCGAGCGTTTCCAGCACTGCGCCGCCCTTCATCAGCAGCCCGCGCCGCGCACCCGCCGAAAGCGACGCGGCGATTGCCGCTGGCGTCGAAATGACGAGCGCGCAGGGGCAGCCAATCAGCAGGATGGCAAGGCCCTTATAGACCCATTCATTCCACAAGCCGCCGAACAACAGCGGCGGCAAGACCGCAACAAGTGCTGCGATCACGACCACGCCGGGCGTGTAATAGCGCGAGAACCGATCGATGAAGCGTTCCGTCGGCGCCTTGGATTCCTGCGCTTCCTCCACCAGCTTGACGACGCGGGCGATGGTATTGTCGGCAGCGGCCGCCGTGACGCGGACCCTGAGCACCGCGTCGCCATTCACCGTTCCGGCGAAGACGACGGCATCGACGCCCTTGCGCACCGGCGTGCTTTCGCCCGTTACCGGCGCCTCGTCGATCGCGCTCTCGCCCGAGATGATGATGCCGTCCGCCGAAATGCGGTCGCCCGGACGCACCATGATGATCGCGCCGACGACAAGGCTCTCCGCCGGCACCTCCCGCGTCTGACCGTTCTCTTCGAGCAGCGCATTCTTCGGCACCAGCGCGGTCAGCGACTGGATGCTTTCGCGCGCCTTGCCGGCGGCCACGCCCTCCAGCAGCTCACCGACGAGGAACAGGAATACGACGGTCGCCGCCTCCTCCCCCGCATTGATGATGACGGCGCCGACGGCAGCGATCGTCATCAGCATCTCGATCGAAAATGGCGTGCCGGAGAGAGCCGCCATGACCGCCCGCCGCGCGATCGGCACCAGACCGACCAGCATGGCGATGATGAAGGCATAAGATCCGATCGCCGGCACCAGATGGCCGATCGCATAGGCGGCAATCAGCGCTGCACCCGAGAAGATGGTCAGCCGGCCCTTCTTGCTCTGCCACCAGGGACCGGTCGTCGGCCCATGGTCATGTCCATGCAGACCTTCGATTTCCTTTTCGCCACGGGCAAGGCCGTGATCGTGACCTGCGTGATCGTGGTCATGGCCTTCGTGATCGTGATCGTGACCCACGTGATCGCCGTGATCATGCGAGCCGTGGTCATGTGTCGGCGCCACGCCTCCGGCAAAGGGCGAGACGGAATATCCGAGCCCCGTCACCTTCTTCTCGATCGCCTTGAGATCGCTGCCGTCATGCCGGACGGTCATCGTGCCGGCCATCACCGAGACGGAAACATCCGCGACACCCGCCACGCGCCTGACCGCGGTATCGATCTTGGTTGCACAGGAGGCGCAATCCATGCCGCCGACCCGGTATCGTGTCTCGCTCGTTTCAGCCATGATCCGCTTCCTTGTCAAACAGAAGCATCTCTCCTACATCCTCTAGCGACTAGAGGTGCAAGAGAAAAATCATGAAAAAGATCACCATTGGTGAAGCGGCTCGCCAGAGCGGCGTCAAAGTGCCGACGGTGCGTTATTACGAAAGCATCGGCCTGCTCGCCGCGCCGAGCCGCAGCGAGGGCAACCAGCGCTCCTTCGAGCCCGCCGACATCAGCCGCCTCGCCTTCATTCGCCATGCCCGCGAACTCGGTTTCGAGATCGAGGCGATCCGCACGCTGCTCACCCTGCAGGATGATCCGCACCAATCCTGCGCCTCGGCCGATGCCATCGCCAAGGCCCGCCTCGTCGAGGTCGAACAGCGCATCCGCAGCCTGATGGCGCTGAAGGCCGAGCTGGAAACCATGGTGGAAGGCTGCGGCCATGGCCGGGTCGACCAATGCCGCGTCATCGAGGTTCTCGCCGACCACGGCCAGTGCACGCATTCGCGCCACTGACGAACTGACAATCTTGCAAGCAACCAACGCCCACGTCAAAACTGCAGCAGAAAGAATCGGGCGAAGGCATCCATGAACCAGAAGCGAATTGCCATCATCGGCGGCGGCCCGGCGGGCCTTGCGGCCGCCGAACTGCTTTCGCTCTCCGGCCATGCGGTGACGGTTTACGACGCCATGCCGACCTTCGCCCGCAAGTTCCTGCTGGCCGGCAAGTCGGGCCTGAACATCACCCATTCCGAAGATTATGCCCGTTTCGCCACGCGCTTCGGCGCCGCCGCCGGCCGTCTGCGTCCCGCGCTTGATGCCTTTACCCCTGGCGATATCAGGGATTGGGCAGCGGGGCTCGGGACGGAAACTTTCGTCGGCTCGTCCGGTCGGGTTTTTCCAACGGTGATGAAAGCCTCTCCCTTGCTGCGCGCCTGGCTCAGGCGATTGGAGGCGCAGGGCGTCACGCTGCGCAGCCGTCATCGCTGGGTCGGTTTTGCCGAGGAGGGCTACCTTTTCGAAACGCCCGAAGGACGCAGCATCGTCCATTGCGACGCCGCCCTGCTGGCGCTCGGCGGCGCAAGCTGGCCGCGCCTCGGCTCCGATGCGCGCTGGCTGCCCTGGCTATCGGAGAAAGGCGTCGAGATCGACGCCTTCCAGCCCGCCAATTGCGGCTTCGTCGTCGGCTGGAGCCAAAACTTCAGCGAGCGTTTCTCCGGCGAGCCGGTGAAGTCGGTCACCGCTACATCCGAGGCCGGCACCTTTCCCGGCGAATTCGTCATCACTGCAAGCGGCATCGAGGGCAGCCTCGTCTATGCCAATGCCGCCAGCCTCCGCGACCGGCTTCTGACCCACGGCAGCGCGGCCCTGACGCTCGACCTCACCCCGGGCCGGACGACCGAAAGGCTGGCGCGCGATCTTGCGCGGCAGGATGCCAAATCGAGCTTCTCAAACCGCCTGCGCAAGGGCGCCGGCCTCGACGGCGTCAAGGCGGCCTTGCTGCGCGAACTCGCCCCCGAGCGCAACCGGACCGACCCCGAACGTCTCGCCGGCATAATCAAAGCCCTGCCGATCCCCGTTCTGGCAACCCGGCCGATCGCCGAAGCGATTTCCTCGGCCGGCGGCATCCGCTGGAGCGGCATCGACGACGGCTTCATGCTGAAGGCGCTGCCGGGCACCTTCGTCGCCGGCGAGATGCTCGACTGGGAGGCACCGACCGGCGGTTATCTCCTCACCGCCTGTCTGGCGACCGGCCGGGCGGCGGCGCGCGGCATCGAAGCCTGGATCCAGCGCTAGGCCGAGGCCGGATGGAATGTCATGGCAAGGCCGTTCATGCAGTAGCGAAGCCCTGTCGGCTTCGGGCCGTCATCGAAAATATGCCCGAGATGGCCACCGCAGCGGCTACAATGCACAGCGGTCCGCACCATGCCGAAGGTGGAGTCGTTCTCGGTGCCGACGGCATCTTTCAGCGGCGCCCAGAAGCTTGGCCAGCCGGTGCCGCTATCGAATTTGGTCGCCGAGGAAAAAAGGTCCTGATTGCAGCCGGCGCAGGCGAAATTGCCCTTCCGCTCCTCGTGCAGCAAGGCGCTGGTAAAGCGGGATTCCGTTCCCGCCTGGCGCAGGACAGTATATTGATCCGGCGTCAGCAGCTTGCGCCATTCAGCCTCGCTATGCGTCACCGCGAAGGTCTCGCCGGCAAACGCCTTGCCGGCCAGGCCCAAGTGAACCGCGAGCGTCCCGAAAGCGACACCCATCAGCAACAATCGTCTGTTCATCATCGTCGGATCTCCTCGCCGGGAAACTTCGTTTCTGCACAGAACTACGGACAGGAGCGGTCTTTTGTTACATGATGACGGCTCGAACACCGAAATGTGAATTCAACTGTTTTGTCGGGAGGAGCCGCACTTGGATACCCACCAGGCGCCGGCTGATTGCAAACCCGCCGCTTTTCCATCAGACTATGCTTCGGTGGGAGGAGCCGATGCACGAAAACTCAGCACATGCCGATCACGTCTACACGTCTGCCCAGCGCGATTCCGCCGCGGCCAGTTCTCCAGTGGTCGCCTCCTGGCGGCGATGCATGACCATGCACCAGCTCGCCCCCGAGGATGAACGGGCGCCGCTGCGCCTGACCGACGAGGAATTCCGCCGTGCCCGCGAGCAGTCCGGGCAGCTGATCGCCAGCGCGACGGAAGAACTCGATCGCCTCTTTAACACCGTTGGCAAGGCCGGCTGCTGCCTGCTTCTGACCGACAAGAACGGCATCGCCTTGGAACGCCGTGGGGCTGCCGGCGACGACAAGGAATTTCACGAACTCGGCCTCTGGACCGGCTCGGTCTGGACCGAGGCAAGCATCGGCACCAACGGCATCGGCACCGCCCTTGCCGACGAGCGCGCCGTCGCCATCTTCCGCGACCAGCATTTTTTCTGCTCGAATACCAGCCTCAGCTGCACGACCGCGCCGATCCGCGATCATCGTGGCCGGCTGGCCGCAGCCCTCGACATCTCCACCTGCCGTGAAGACGTCAACGAGATGACCTTGGCGATCCTGACGCAGACCGTGCGCGATGCGGCGATGCGTATCGAACTCAACCTCTTCCGTTCGGCCTTCATAGGCGCCCGCTTTCTGATGGTCCCGGCCGGCGCCAATTCCGCCGCCGCCCTGCTTGCCGTCGACCGGCACGACCTCGTGCTCGGCGCGACACGGGCCGCCCGCATCGCGCTGCAGCTGGACGACAAGCGGATTGCCGCCGGCATTCCGGCCGCCGATGCGCTGCATGAAGCTGGTGTCTCACAGCAGGAAGAGATTATCGAAGCGGAAAAGGCAGCCTTGCTGCGGGCACTGTCGCGCACCAGCGGCAACGTCTCGCAGGCAGCCGTCGCGCTCGGCATCAGCCGCGCCACCCTGCACCGGAAGATGAAGAAGTTCGACCTGCATTGACGAAGCGGCCGAAGGTTCCGCCGACAACTGCGGTCCTTATGCGATCTGTCGCATGTCTGCGACAGTGTGCACTGCGGTATGGAAGACCTCCCCTGTTCCCTTCAGCAAAATCCGCACAATTTCCTCCCACTGGTTCACTTGGAACCTGGATCACCATGGGAGGATGACATGCTTCATCAGAAAATCGTCGAGTCGCCGTTCAAGCTGAAATACGGCAACTATATCGGCGGCGAATGGCGCGAGCCGGTCGAAGGCAAATATTTCGAAAACCTGACGCCCGTCACCGGCGGCAAGCTCTGCGACATTCCCCGCTCCAATGAAAAGGACATCAATCTCGCTCTCGACGCCGCCCATGCGGCCAAGGAGAAATGGGGCCGCACTTCGGCTGCCGAGCGCTCCAATATCCTCATGAAGATCGCCCAGCGCATGGAAGACAAACTGGAATTGCTCGCCCAGGCCGAAACCTGGGACAATGGCAAGCCGATCCGCGAAACCATGGCGGCGGACATTCCGCTGGCGATCGACCACTTCCGCTATTTCGCCTCCTGCATCCGCGCCCAGGAAGGGTCGATCGGCGAAATCGACCACGATACTGTCGCTTATCACTTCCACGAACCGCTCGGCGTCGTCGGCCAGATCATTCCGTGGAACTTCCCGATCCTGATGGCCACCTGGAAGCTGGCGCCGGCACTTGCCGCCGGCAACTGTGTCGTCCTCAAGCCTGCCGAGCAGACCCCGGCTTCGATCCTGCTCTGGGCCGAATTGGTCGGCGATCTCCTGCCGCCCGGCGTGCTCAACATCGTCAACGGTTTCGGCCTTGAGGCCGGCAAGCCGCTGGCGACCAGCCCCCGCGTTGCCAAGATCGCCTTCACCGGCGAGACGACGACCGGCCGGCTGATCATGCAATATGCCAGCCAGAACCTCATTCCGGTGACGCTGGAGCTCGGCGGCAAATCGCCGAACATCTTCTTCGCCGACGTGATGGCTGAGGATGACGATTTCCTCGACAAGGCGCTCGAAGGCTTTGCGATGTTTGCCTTGAACCAGGGCGAAGTCTGCACCTGCCCGAGCCGCGCCCTCGTCCAGGAGTCGATCTACGACCGCTTCATGGAAAAGGCGGTCAAACGCGTCGAGGCGATCAAGCAGGGCAACCCGCTCGACAGCGCGACGATGATCGGCGCCCAGGCATCGACGGAACAGCTGGAAAAGATCCTCGCCTATCTCGACATCGGCAAGCAGGAAGGCGCCGAGGTGCTGGCTGGCGGCACGCGCAACGATCTCGGCGGCGAACTGGCGAACGGCTACTACGTCAAGCCGACGATCTTCAAGGGCCACAACAAGATGCGTGTGTTCCAAGAGGAGATTTTCGGGCCGGTGGTTTCGGTCACGACTTTCAAGGACGAGAAGGAAGCGCTCGAAATCGCCAATGACACGCTCTACGGCCTCGGCGCCGGCGTCTGGAGCCGCGACGCCAACCGCTGCTATCGCTTCGGCCGCGAGATCCAGGCCGGCCGCGTCTGGACCAACTGCTACCACGCCTATCCCGCCCATGCCGCCTTCGGCGGCTACAAACAGTCGGGCATCGGCCGAGAAACCCATAAGATGATGCTCGAACACTACCAGCAGACCAAGAACATGCTGGTGAGCTACAGCCCGAAGGCGCTCGGCTTCTTCTGAGACTGATATGGGAGAGGTTTAAAACCCCTCCCCACAAGGGGGAGGGGCTGACGATGCCGCTCCACCAGCTTTCCTTGCCGAACTCTCAGCAAGGGATATGCCGCTTTTAGAGCGAGGCATTTCAATAAGTTAAGTCCCTCCCCCTTGTGGGGAGGGGTTGGGGAGGGGAATCCCTTTCCCCAAACGTGCGGAGGAAAACCATGGAAACCACCGTCAACGGCGAACCGCGTGTGCTCGCGACCGACGCGGCACTCGCGCTGATCGCAGAGATCACGCGCGATCATCCCGATATCCTCTTCCACCAGTCCGGCGGCTGCTGCGACGGCTCTTCGCCGATGTGTTATCCGGCTAATGAATTCATGGTCGGTGACAGCGACGTCAAACTCGGCGAGATCGGCGGCGTGCCGGTCTATATCAGCGCCAGCCAGTTCGAGGCGTGGAAACATACCCAGCTGATCATCGATGTCGTGCCCGGCCGCGGCGGCATGTTCTCGCTCGATAATGGCCGCGAGAAACGCTTCCTCACCCGCTCCCGCCTCTTCGGCGGCGGCGAGGCCTGCGCCGTCCCGGATGTGAGAGCCCGGCCGCTTTGAGCGGGAATTTCGCCTGTAGTATTCCCATAGTACCTTCTGCCTGTCGCTGTTTGCTAATCTCCAGCCGTTGGTTTCAAAGGAGGATACGATGCCAGCCTCAAAGATCCTGATGATCACCGGTGATTTCACCGAAGATTACGAAACGATGGTGCCGTTCCAGACGCTGCTCGCCTGCGGCTATACGGTCGATGCCGTCTGCCCCGGCAAGAAGGCCGGCGAGACGGTCGCCACCGCCATCCATGATTTCGAGGGCGACCAGACCTATTCGGAAAAGCGCGGTCATAATTTCGCGTTGAACGCCACCTTCGACAGCGTGCGCGCCGAAGATTACGATGCCCTCGTCATTCCCGGCGGCCGCGCGCCCGAATATCTTCGTCTCAATGCCGACGTCATCAGATCCGTCCGGCATTTCTTCGACGCCGGAAAACCCGTCGCCGCCATCTGTCACGGCGCACAACTGCTTGCCGCCGCCGGCGTGCTGAAGGGCCGCACCTGCTCTGCCTATCCGGCCTGCCGGCCTGAGGTCGAGCTTGCCGGCGGCATCTATGCCGACATATCAATCAGCGACGCGGTTTCGGACGGCAACCTGGTCACGGCGCCAGCCTGGCCGGCCCACCCGTCGTGGCTGCGTCAGTTCATGGCCGTGCTCGATGCGGCAGCCCTGCTCGAAACCAACGCCGCCTGAGGAGGATGGCACCGGGAGAACGACATGTGCGAACTGTTTATCAAGGCGGATGCACGGCTTTGGGAAAGCACCACCCGGTCGCTGCGCATCGACGGCATGGTCACCAGTGTAAGGCTGGAGAATTTCTTCTGGTCGAAGCTCGAAGAAATAGCCCGTCGCGACGGCATGAATGTCGTCCAGCTGATCACCCGGCTGCATCATGAATCGATCGATGCCGGCCATGATCTCGGAAACTTCACCTCTTTCCTGCGCGTCTGCTGCGCCCGTTATCTCGACCTGCAGCTTACCGGCGACATCCCGGCCGATGTCGCCCGTCCGATCTCAGACCTGGACGCACCCGTCATCCTTGGCCGAGAAGGGGCGAAGTATCACTGAAGGCCGGTCTGGCAGGACCAAGCACTGACGGGCAACTCCCGCGGATCGCTCCGCGGGAGTTCCGCAAGGTCTCTGATTTTGTCTGGAGCAATTCCAGGCAAAGTGCGAAGCGCTTTTTTCGGGATTTGCACAAAAAAACAAAAGGTTAGACCGATTCTGCGCTTCTGTGAAAAGTTGAGCCGCTTGCGACGGCGGGCTTGCGCTGCCGGGCGGACTGGATCAACTATGCCCGCACCACTCAACACACCACCGTCAGGAGAACGATTGTGATGATGAACGAGCAGAAAGCCGTGATCGTCACGGGAGCCGGCGGCAATCTCGGCAGCGCCGTCGTCCGCGAGTTGGCTGCCGGCGGCGCGAAACTCGTCTGCATGAACCGTTCGAGCCAGGAGTTGGAAGTCTTGGCCGGCGATCTTCCCGCCTCTACGGAATTTTTGTCGATCGCCGGGACGGATCTCACCGATTATGCCTCCTGCGCCGCCGCCGTCGCCCGAGCCGTCAAGCGCTTCGGCGGGGTCAGCGCATTGGTCAATACCGTCGGCGGCTTCCAGATGGGACCGGTCGGTCCGGATGCTCCCGCCCAATGGGAGACGATGATGACCGCCAACGCCCGCACCGCGCTGACGATCAGCGCCGCGGTTCTCCCGACGATGAAGGCATCAGGTTACGGTCGCATCGTTCACGTCGCTGCCGCACCAGGCCTGAAGGCCGGCCCCAATCAGGCCGCTTACGCCGCCTCGAAAGCCGCCGTCATCCGGCTGACCGAAGCGCTCGCTGCCGAATGCCGCGACGACCGCATCACCGCCAACTGCATCCTCCCCGGGACGATCGACACGCCCGAGAATCGCGCCGCCATGCCCAATGCGAAAACGGAGGGCTGGGTATCGCCTCAATCGATCGCCCGCCTCATCGCCTTCCTGATTTCACCGGCCGCAGCCGTCGTCACCGGCGCGGCGATCCCGGCAACCGGGCGCGAATAACGCAAGGCGCGGCGTGATCTGCTGCCGCTCCTTTGCTCGGATCAGTGGGCGGTGAACGACGAATCTGCAAGTTTTGGTCCCCGACATACGATCTGACTTGAGCTTCTGTTCGCCTTAAGGCAGCCTCATCTCCGCCGGCTCAGATGGTGGGCAGGAGACAGCGGGCGGACCTATGGTGGTGATGATCGCATTGCGGCGGCATTTGCCAGGAAGCGGGTGGTTTCGATGACGGACGGTCCGGCATTGCACGCCGTCAGCGCCACCGATCTGCTGCGCGAGGAATGGTTCCTCGGCGTCAGCCTCGCAACGAGCTTGGTCTTTCTTGCTTTCCAGGAACAGCTCTTCGCACAGCTCTCCGATCCACTTTGGTTCACTGTGGTTTTCGGCTGGCTGTTTGCCGTGGTGCTCGGCTCCGCTCTGTCGGTCGTGCGGCACGCAGACCATCTGGCGGAGCGGCTGAAGGAGCCTTACGGCACGCTCATTCTGACGCTTGCCATCACCTCGATCGAGGTGATGGCCATATCAGCCGTCATGCTTCACGGCGAAAACAATCCGACGCTTGCGCGCGACACGCTGTTTGCAGTCGTCATGATCATTCTGAACGGCATGGTCGGCCTGTCGTTGCTGCTGGGCGCATGGCGGTGGCCGGAGCAGCAGCATAACCTGCAGGGCGCCAACGCCTATCTCGGGGTGATCGTGCCGCTGGCGACGCTCAGTCTGGTCATGCCGACATTTCTTGCAGGCGCGGGCGGACAGCATCCATCGGCAGCAAGACAACTGATACTGGGCGTCATATCGGTCGGCCTTTATGCCACATTCCTGTCTCTCCAGGCCGGCCGCCATCACGATTATTTCACCACCGATCGCAACCACGATCAGCATCCCGGCGAACCCGCTCCCCCTCGCGGGCAGCTCTGGCCCCATACCGTTTTGCTCTTCGCCTATATGGGCCCGGTCGTCTTTCTGGTCGAGCAGCTTGCACGGCCGATCGACTACATTATCGAAACCCTGCATGCGCCCACCGCATTCGGCGGCGTTGTCATGGCCATCCTTGTCGCGACGCCCGAGGCGATCAGCGCCGTGCGCGCATCCATCGCCGATAATCTTCAGCGCTCCGTCAATATCTTTTTGGGTTCGGTCTTATCGACGATCGGGCTGACCGTGCCGGCGATGCTGGTCGTTAGCCGTCTTTACGGGCACCCGGTCACCCTCGGCCTGGAACACGGCGATCTGGTGATGCTGGTGCTCACTCTCGCCGTCAGCATCATCACCTTTGCCAGCGGCCGCACGCATCTGATGCAGGGTGCCGTGCATCTCGTGCTTTTCCTGGCTTACGTGCTGCTCATTTTCCAGCAATGATGTCCGCCGGCGCGAGAACAGAAAAGTAAAGAGTTCCACGCCCCCTCTACCTTCCGCTATGATGACAGCAGCAATTGCACAACCTGCAAGCATCGCAATGCTTGCTGGATTGACGTAACGATACGGAGACCGGACTTGAGCTCACTGTTGCTTGGCGGGCTTGTATTTGTTTTTCTGTCGGCGGCAACATCGATAGGAATGATGGTGCGCGGCCGCTTGCCGGATCATCATCTCAGCTCGGAATCCAAGGATGTCATCAGGCTCGCGACCGCGGTGGTGGGAACGCTGTCGGCCTTGGCGCTCGGCCTGCTGATCGCGTCCGCCAAATCGGCCTATGACAATGCCGAAGTGGAAATGAGAACGGCGGCGGCGCGGGTCCTCCTGCTGGACCGCGTCATGGCGCAATACGGCCCGGAGACCGACAATGCGCGCCGGCTGCTGCGCCAACTTATCGAAAGACGGCTGAGCCGCGGCTGGACTGCCGAGACTACCGACGCGGCATCCGGCAAGGCGCTGGGGGAGTATCAGGATATAGAGGCTGTCCAGGGTGACCTTCGATCCCTGTCGCCAAGAGATGCCGTCCAGCACGCTCTCCAGACACGCGCCCTCGATGTCAGCGGCATGGTGGCGGAAACTCACTGGCTGCTGGTCGAATCCGGCAGTGAGGGCCTGCCCGGGGCGTTCCTGGCAGTTCTCGTCTGTTGGCTCTCGCTGCTTTTTGCAACCTTCGGCCTGCAGGCGCCGCCCAACCCGACGGTGCTGTCCATTCTCTTTGTCTGCGCGCTTTCCGTTGCGGGCGCGGTCTTCCTGATCTCGGATATGGCCAACCCCTACATCGGGCTGGTCCGCGTTTCGGACGCACCCTTGCAATCCGCCATGGAACGGCTCGGGAGACCGTAGCCGCCCACGAACCCCTCGTGCCCGGGGTCTTCGTGGCTCAAACAGTTCAATTGCGCCCCAAGGGCTATTGCAATTTTTTGGAATGCCGCGACATAATATCGCATGCCTTGAACCTTCGGCAGGCCGATTGGGGGTCGCCGTCGAGGCACGCATGCAAACTGTGACTCTTGACCTGTCGAGGCGGCGACAATGCGTGGGAGATTGCATCAGGCTCTGCGACTTTTTGTGACATTTGCCGGCATGGCAATTCTCGCCGGCTGCGAGGAGAGCGGCAACAGCTACGTTCCCCCTCCGCCGCCTGCAGTTCGGATCGCGCAGCCGATCCAGCAGCCGGTGACGCTCTATTTCGAACTCACCGGCAATACGGCGCCGCTCAATGCCGTCGATATAGAGGCGCGCGTCCAGGGCTATATCCAATCCATCGACTACCAGGACGGCATGCTGGTGAAGAAGGGCACCAAGCTTTTCGGCATCGAGCGCGACACCTACCAGGCGCAACTGGATCAGGCCAAGGCATCGCTCGCCTCGCAGCAGGCCTCACAGGTCGGCGCAAAGCAGGAATATGACCGGCAGGTCAATTTGTCGAAACAACAGGTCACCACCCAGACCGCGGTCGACAGCGCCAAGGCAACGCTCGACGAGGCGAATGCCGCCATTCTGAACGCCCAGGCCAATGTCGAACTCGCGACGATCAACCTCGGCTATACCGAGGTGCTTGCTCCCTTCGACGGCATCGTCACGGATCACCTCGTCGATATCGGCACGCTGGTCGGCGTGTCCGGCCCCACCAAACTCGCCAGCATCGTCCAGACCGATCCGCTTTACGCCTATTTCAACGTCAGCGAAACGCAGGTGCTGATGATCAAGCAGACCCTGGCAAAGCAGGGACATACTTTCAGGCAGACGGACCTTCCGAACATACCTGCGGAGATCGGCCTGCAGACGGAGGAAGGTTACCCGCACAAGGGACATCTCGACTACGTATCGCCTCAGCTCGATGCCTCCACCGGCACGCTTCAGGTGCGCGCCCTGTTCGACAACAAGGATCATGCCATGCTGCCCGGCCTTTTCGTACGGGTTCGGGTGCCGGTCGGCCACAACGACAAGGCCCTGCTGGTGCGCGACGATACAATCGGAACGAACCAGCTGGGCAGCTACGTGCTCGCTCTCGGCAAGGATGACGTCATCGAACAGAAGCGGGTGAAGACGGGCCAGCGTGAAGGTCAGCTCCGCGTCATCGAGTCCGGTCTCGATCCGGCCGACTGGATCGTTGTCCAAGGTGTTCAGCAAGCCGTTCCCGGCAGCAAGGTCACGCCTGAGAAGATCGAAATGAACCCGACGGCCAATGCCGCCGGCGATGCCAAGACCAAAACCACAACGCAATGAATTCGCCACCACGCTTCATCTGAACGTCTGAGGACAACAGCATGATCTCGCGTTTCTTCATCGAGCGGCCGGTACTCGCCAACGTCCTGGCATTGGTCTTCGTGCTCGTCGGCGCGGTCGCCCTGTTCCAGCTGCCTGTAGCGCAATATCCGAATGTCGTCCCGCCGACGGTGCAGGTGACGACGCGCTTCCCCGGCGCCAGCGCACAGACCCTCATCGACACCGTGGCGCTGCCGATCGAGCAGCAAGTCAACGGCGTGCAGGACATGCTCTACATGCAGTCGACCAGCGCCAGCGACGGCACCTATGCGCTGACCGTAACCTTTGCCATCGGCACCGATCCGGATCAGGCGCAGGTTCTGGTGCAGAACCGCGTCGCCATAGCAATGTCGTCGCTTCCCGAAGCGGTGCAGCTTCAAGGCGTGACGACGCAGAAGAAATCGACGGCGATCCTCGGCTTCGTCACGCTGACATCGCCCGACAGCCGCTATGACAGCCTGTTTCTCTCGAACTACGCCGTCATCAACCTGCAGAACGAACTCGCCCGCCTGCCCGGCGTCGGCAACGTGACGGTGTTCGGCGCCGGCCAATATGCCATGCGGATCTGGATGGATCCGAACCTGCTGCAGGCACGTGGCCTGACGCCGCAAGATGTCGTCAATGTCGTGCAGCAGCAGAGCCAGGAGGTCACCGCCGGCCAGATCGGCATTCCGCCGGTGCCGAAAGGGCAGGTCTTCCAATACACGCTGAATGTCAACGGCCGGCTGAACGAGGCCGCCGACTACGAGAATATTATCGTCAAGGTCGAAAGCGGACAGGGCGGCCGCATCACCCGCGTCCGCGACATCGGCCGCGTCGAGCTCGGCGCGCAGACCTACAGCCAGTCCTTCACGCAAAACGGCCGGCCGGCCGCCGGCATCGGCATTTTCCAGCTGCCGGAGGCAAATGCGATTGCCGTGGCGCAGGCGGTGAATGCGAAGATGGCGGAGCTGTCGAAGAGTTTTCCGCCGGGCCTCGAATATCATCTGCCGTTCGACACGACGAAATTCGTCAAGGCCTCCATCGACGAGGTTTACGTCACCCTGATCGAGGCGGGCGTGCTCGTTCTCATCGTCATTCTGGTTTTCCTGCAGGATTGGCGGGCGATGCTGGTGCCGGCAACCACCGTGCCCGTCACCATCATCGGCGCCTTCGCAGCGATGGCGGCACTGGGCTTCACCGTCAACCTGTCGACGCTGTTTGCCATCGTTCTCGCCATCGGCATCGTCGTCGATGATGCCATCGTCATCGTCGAAGGCGTCGCCCGGCACATCGAGGCCGGCATGCCCGGCCGGAAGGCGGCCGAGAAGGCGATGGAGGAACTGCTCGGCCCGGTCATCGGCATCACGCTGGTGCTGATGGCCGTTTTCATTCCGGCCGCCTTCCTGCCTGGCCTGACCGGCCAGCTCTATCGGCAGTTCGCGCTCGTCATCGCCGCCACCGCGCTGATCAGCGCCGTCAATGCCGTGACGCTGAAGCCGACGCAATGCGCCCTCTGGCTGCGAGCCCCGGTGCCGCCCGAGAAACGCAACATCTTCTACCGCGGCTTCAACAGAGGCTATGATTGGGGCGAACGCCACTATGCCGGGTTGATCGGATCGATGACCCGCCACAGCGGCATGATGGCGATCGCCGCACTTGCGCTGATCGGCATCGCCATCTGGGGGCTGTCGCGACTGCCGACCGCATTCCTGCCTATCGAGGATCAGGGTTATGTGCTGATCAGCGCGCAGTTGCCCGACGGCGCCTCGAAGGAGCGGACCGATGCCGTGATGGAAGAGGTCGGCAAAATCGCCGAAGCCGCGCCCGGAGTCGATCAGGTGCTGACCATCAGCGGCCTTTCCGTTCTCGACAACAATGCCAGCTTGCAGAATGCCGGCGTCGCCTATGTCATTCTCAAGGATTGGGACGAGCGCGGCAAGCAGAAGGGACAGGACCTGCTGTCAATCTATCAGCATCTGAACGACGCGCTGCAGCATGTGCTAACCGCAAAAACGCTGGTGGTCGTGCCGCCGCCGATCCAGGGCATCGGCAATGCCAACGGCTTTACCATGCAGGTCGAGCTCCGCAACGGCGTCTCCGACTATCCGCTGCTACAATCGCTTGCCGATACGATCGTCAAGAATGGCAATGCCCAGTCATCGCTGCAAAGGCTGAGCACGCCGTTTCGCTCGAACGTGCCGCAGCTTGCGGTCTCCGTCGATCGCATCAAGGCGGAGACGCTGGGAATTACCGTGGGGCAGGTATTCTCCGCCCTCTCCGGCTATGTCGGATCGAGCTATGTCACCCAATTCAACAAATTCGGCCGCACCTTCCAGGTCTATGCGCAAGCCGCATCCGATTTCCGTGTCAGCCCAGATGACATCCGCAATCTGAAGGTCAAGGCCGGCGACGGGACGATGGTGCCGCTCGGCACGGTCGTCGATGTCACCACGACGCAAGGCCCTTCGCTGATCAGCCTCTACAATCTCTATCCCACCGCCACCATCGTCGGCGGACCGGCCGCCGGTTTCAGTTCCGGCCAGTCGCTCGAGGTCATGGAGCAGATCGCCGATCATACATTGCCGGCGGGAACCGGCTTCGAATGGACGGCCCTCTCCTATCAGGAGAAGGCCGTCGGCGGGCAGATCTACTTCGTCTTCGCGCTCGCCATGCTGCTCGTCTATTTCGTGCTCGCCGGCCAATATGAAAGCTGGATCCTGCCGCTGGCGGTCATTTTTGCTGTGCCGCTCGCCCTGCTCGGCACGGTGGCGGCACTCACGGCAGCAGGTGTGGCCAACAATCTCTATACGCAGATCGGCCTCATCCTGCTGATTGCGCTGGCAGCCAAGAACGCTATCCTCATCGTCGAATATGCGAGGGAAAAACGGGCGGAAGGCATGGAAATCCTGGAGGCGGCCGTGGAGGCCGCCCGCCTGCGCTTCCGGCCGATCCTGATGACGTCCTTCGCCTTCATTCTCGGCGTCCTGCCGCTTGTGCTGGCGACGGGCGCCGGCGCATCGGCCCGCAAATCGATCGGCATATCGGTCTTCAGCGGCATGATCGCCTCGACCTGCCTCGCCATCCTCTTCGTTCCCTCCTTCTACGTGCTGCTGCAGCGCCTCGAGGAACACTGGAAGCGGCGCGGCGCGACCGCGAACAAGCCCGCAAGTATGGCGGAGGCCGAGGTATCGAAAGTCGGGTAAGCCGATCGCAGCACTTACTGTACGATCACCTGCACATAGACGTTGCCGCTCTTGGCGTAATAAAGGCCGCCGCACCGATAATAATAGCCGCCATAATAGGGACCGTAGAGACACCCTGACGGGAGCACGGCAATTGTCGTCGCCGTCCGCGTGACGACCCGTCGCGTCGTCCTGCGGGCAACGCCCGCATAAGAAAGCGGCGTCAACGGCCTGCCGATGACGGCGCCCGCCGGCGTGGCGAACCCGATCGACAGCGGCATTGAACCTTGGCCCTCGACGCGAAAGTCGGTGAATGTCAGAACACCGGCCAGGCCGAGAGCGAACAGCAGTTTGTTGGAGGTCATTTTGGTTCTCCCGCATCGGCAGCCGCCGGAAGCTCATCGAGCGATTGCAGCTCGCTGAGATCGACTGTCTTCGCACTGCCAGGAATCTCGATGTTGTAGGAAACGGCCGCGACATCTGCGCCACTCTTGAAATCGCCGATCTCAAGCGTGTATTGCGGCGCCTGGACGACATGTTTGCTGGTGATGACGTATCGGCGCGGTATGGGTTGCGCGCCGGCTTGTATCCAGATCTGCCAGTCGATCTCGGGCGTCCGGAAAGCCAGATAGTCGCATTCGACGCCATCCACGAAAGCACTGGAAATGTGTTTGGCCTCGGTCACATCGGACATCAGCGTGTCATAGACGTTGGAGGACAGCAGATCGGCGCCGGGAGCCTCAACGCCGGCGGTCATCAGCCTGTCGATCAGCTCGTCGAGCGAACCCTTGCCATCGACCTTGGCATAGGCGTCGAGGTTCTTGCCGTGCACCGTCAGCGACGACCCGTCGAAACTCACATCGAGGTCGGCAAAGCCGCCGGTCCTGGTGACGCGCAGCTTGTCCGGCCGCGTCAGGTTGGCCGTCCCCGAGCTGACGAATTGGAGTTTCTCGAAGGCGGGCGTCACCGCTTCGAGCGATGATTGGTAGGTGAAGGATATCGTCTTCTGCGCCGACAGAAAATCGGACATCGTCTTTAGAAGCGCTTTCGCATCATCCGCCCATGCGCTGGTCGGCGGCGCGAGGCTGGCGGCAAGCGAAGCATAGAGGAGGATCCGCTTCAATCGCGGGAAAGAGAAAGTCGATGACATGGCAATGCCTTTCGTTGGTGTCGTCATTGATTTCATCGAATTGCAGATGGCGGCTGCCGGACCCGCCGCAGCCGGACATGAAAATTAAGGGATGCAATGCATGCAGGCGGGCAAACGCCGCTTGCATGCCTTTGAGTGATCGCGGGTACCGAATTCTCGCTGGGGCGCGACGACCTCTTTCTGAGAGAAGTTTCGAACGGGCGCTACAATCCCGAGGTCAGCACCCGATGGCAGGCTGGTGATACGCGCTGCAGATTGTCGCGCAGACAGGCAATGCCCCGGCCTCCCCCTAATGGCACCATCCGGCACAAGGCCCGGAAGTCCGCTCCGCAGGTTTCCCGCAGGATCATCACTTCCTCACGTGGGGAGAAGGCCGGCATCATCGCCTGAGGGGCCGGCGTGATCGCACCGGTGGCCGCCGCACCGCCGGTCGCAGCTCCGCTGGGTGCCCCCAATGCCGCAACGGCTTGCTGACATGGCGCCGATAAAGCAGCATTATGCTGTTGCAGACAGCTGAGCGCCGCCGCACCTCCCGGCGAGACACCCGAACATTGCGCCATGAAATCCCGCTGGCAGGCCGATTTGACCGCATTGCGCTGCGCCTGGGTCGGCTGCTGCGCCGGTGTGCCGGTCGCAGGCGCCGGAGTAGAGGCCGCGGTATTTGCAGGTGCAGCCGGCGTTGGCTGCGCGGATGTCGATTTCGGTTTGACGTTCACCGCCGAAACCGCTTTCTGGCAGCCTGCCGAAAGCGTAGCGCTGTGCTGCTGCAGACAGGTGAGCGCCTCGATACCTCCCGGTGTCACCCCGGAGCATTTCGCGATAAAATCGGAGCGGCACTCTGCCCTGATGGCATCGCGCTGCTCTTCGGTCGGCGCTTGCGCAGATGCAACCCCAGCGAAGAAGAGCACCGCACAGAACGCGGGCAAGCCGGAGATTACCAGTAGAAGACGACGCCTCCGATATCGAGACGTCAGTAGAGAAGATTTTCGCATGACTCCCCCCTATAAATCTCTGATCTACTTCATGAAATCGAACTGCCCTCTGAATAGGATAATAGGCGCCGCCGTGTAGACGGACGTTGCTTACCGCTATGGAAATATAAAAAGCACGCTGATCTACGTATATTAGAATATTATCTCTTTAGCAACTATCCAGTCGTCGCTCGCAGATCGGTCGCAACATCGTTCTGTCGCCCAGAAACGCCAAAAGCCCCTTCCGGGGCTTTTTGGGATAGGGAAAGGAATGTTGGTTTCGCGTTCAGGATTTGGGAGTTTTCTGTCCCGCTGGGTCGGCTTTGCCTCCGGTACGGCCCTATCGAAAGCGCGCGCTTTCGCAAGCGACCTTCGCCACATCCGGACCGACCCGAACCTACTCGGTCGATGACAATAATCTTGTGAAAAATCGAATATTAGGGCACAATTTATGAACGCAATGGAAGTTGCGGCGCAGTCTCAAATCCGGCCGTCTCGCGCCGGGCGACAGTTCGCGTCGGAAGGTCGGCGTCGATGGATCAGGGGTTCTTTCTTCTGTTCGCTACGGTATCCGTGATCACGGCCCTGACGGTGGTCCTGGCGCGCAATCCGGTTCACAGCGCATTGGCGCTGATGGCGTGCTTCCTGCAGGTCTCGGCAATCTTCGTCTTGCTCGAGGCACCATTGCTCGCCGTCATTCAGATCTTCGTCTATGTCGGCGCGATCATGGTGCTGTTCCTGTTCGTGATCATGATGATCGATGTGCGCGAAGCGGTGTTGCAGCGGTTCTTGCCGGGCGGCAACCTCCCGGCTCTGGTACTGCTCGTCCTGCTCGGGGTCGAGATGCTCGTGCTGGTGCTCTGGAGCAACCGCTTTTCGCTCATGGAGCCCGTCGCCATGGGCGGCGGCGATAACGTCAGGCAGCTTGGAACAGCCCTTTTCGCCGACTATCTCCTGCCGTTTGAAGCCGCCTCCGTAATCCTGCTGGCCGCCCTGATCGGCGCCATCATGCTGGCGCGGAAGGAGCAGGGATGATGGTTCCGCTCTGGTGGTATATTGTACTCGGCGTGGTCCTGTTCGTGATCGGAGCGGCGGGCGTGCTGCTCAGGCGCAATATTCTCGTTGTACTGATGTCGCTGGAACTGCTGCTCAACTCGGTCAACGTCAATTTCATCGCTTTCGGGCGCTACCACGCCGATTTCCGCGGGCAGATCTTCGCGATCTTCGTCATCGCAATCACCGCGGCGGAGGTTGCCGTCGCCCTCGGTATCCTGGTCGCCCTCGTGAGGAACAAATCCACCCTCAAGGTCGACGACGTGACAGTGATGAAGGGATAGCGGCTTTGGACCCGGTTGTATCGATCCGGCCGTTGCTTGCCATCGCTGTCGCCGGTCTGGCTGCCCTTGCAGTTCTCCTTTTGAACAACCGCGAGAGACTTCGCGATCTAGTCTCGCCATTGGCCGCGATCGCCATGTTCGCGATTGTCGTGTCGATGGCGCCCACGGTGCTGGCGGGCGGGACGGTCGAATTGCGCCTGTTCGAGATTCTGCCGGGGATTGACTTTGCTTTCCGGGTCGATGCGCTCGGCATGGTGTTTGCCACCGTCTCGTCGCTGCTATGGATCGTGGCGGCGATCTATTCCATCGGCTACATGCGGCATTTGAACGAGCATGCACAGACCCGGTTCTTCGCCTGCTTCGCCAGCAGTCTTGCGGCCGCCGCCGGCGGCGCCTTCGCCGCCAATCTGTTTACGCTGGTGATCTTCTACGAAGTGCTCAGCCTCGTTACCTATCCGCTCGTCTACCACCACGAGGACGAAGAGGGATGGAGGGGCAGCCACAAGTACCTCGTCTATCTGATGGGCGCCTCGAAAAGCGCGCTGCTCGCCGCACTGGCGCTGACCTACCATATTGCGGGATCGCTCGACTTTGTCGCGGGGGGGGTGCTGGCGGGCCGCGATGCCTCGGCAGCGCTGCTGACGGTGGTTTATTTCTGCTATCTCTTCGGCTTCGCCAAGGCCGCTGTGATGCCGATGCACGCCTGGTTGCCCGCCGCGATGGTGGCGCCGACACCGGTCAGCGCGCTTTTGCATGCAGTGGCAGTGGTCAAGATGGGTGTGTTCTGCGTGCTGCGGGTGGTGTTCCATGTCTTCGGCACGGGGTTGGTGGGCGGACTGGGCCTCGGCATCGCCACGGCCTATCTGGCATCGTTCACGATCCTGATGGCGTCGGTTTACGCCCTGACGCGGGACGACCTGAAGGCCAGGCTCGCCTATTCGACGGTCAGCCAGCTCTCCTACATCGTGCTGGGCGCGGTTCTGTTGTCGCCGGTCGCGATGGTCGGCGGGATCATCCACATCGCGGCGCACGCGTTCTCCAAGATCACGCTCTTTTTCTGCGCCGGGTCGATCTATTGCGCGTCGGGCAAGCGCAACATCAGCGACATGGCCGGTATCGGCCGCAGGCTGCCCTGGACGATGGGGGCATTTTTCGTCGCCTCGCTCAGCATGATTGGCGTGCCGCCAACCGCAGGCTTCGTCAGCAAGTGGTTTCTGGCTAAGGGCGCCGTGGCGGCGGGAGAGACCGCATTCCTGGTCGTGCTCCTGGTAAGCTCGATTCTGAACGCCGCCTATTTCCTGCCGATCAGCTATGCCGCCTTCTTCCAGGCGGAGAGACAGGAGAGCCGGACGACGGTCCGTGAAATTCCGCTGGTGACGATTCCACTGGTCATAACGGCAATCCTATCGGTGCTGATGGGCATTTTCCCGGGCTATTTTCTTACCCTGGCGGACGGAGTGATCCGATGATCAAGCATGTCGTCGACTTCTTTGGTGACGAACAATATGCGAGGCCGCGCCGCCGACTGTTCTACCTCGTGCTCGTCCTGATCGTCGTCGCCGACTTTCTGGTCTTCCGCGAACACGCCGAATATCTGTGGGACAGCCTGCCGGGCTGGTCCGCCGTCTACGGCTTCGTCTCCTGCGTCCTGCTTATCTTCGTTTCCAAGTTTCTCGGCCATCGGGTCGGGCTGATGCGGCGCGAGGACTATTATGACTGACTTCATCCATCCGGCTCTGCTCTTTATTCTTGGCGCCCTGCCGATCCCGTTCCTCTGCGGATCGGTCCGCAAGGCCTATCTGCTTCTGATCCCTGCACTGGCGATCCTTGCCGTGCTTGCGATGGAGCCGGGCAGCTATGGCGAAGCACGGTTCATCGGGCAGGAGATCCTGATCGCAAAGGTGGACAAGCTCAGCATCGTCTTCGCCACCGTTTTCACCATCATGGCGCTGATCGGCATGGTCTACGCGCTGCACCTGACGGATGCCGGCCAGCATGTGGCGGCATTCGTCTATGTCGGCAGCGCGCTTGGCGTCGTGTTTGCCGGTGACTACCTGACCCTCTACCTGTTCTGGGAGGGCATGGCATTTGCTTCCGCCTATCTGGTCTTCGCGCAGCGTGATGGGCCGGCGATCCGGGCCGGGTTCCGCTATCTCATGGTCCATATCACCGGCGGCGTCGTCCTGCTCGGCGGCATCATTTCCCACGGGCTTGCCACCGGTTCACTGCTTTTCGGCCCGATCGCGGGGGCCATCACCAATGGAGGACTGGGGGTCGGCGACTACCTGATCCTCGCCGGCTTCATCCTCAACGCGGCCGTGCCGCCGCTCAATGCCTGGCTGACCGATGCCTATCCGGAGGCGACCGTCACAGGGGCGGTGTTCATGAGCGCGTTTACCACCAAGACCGCCGTCTATGTGCTGGCGCGGGCGTTTCCGGGGACCGAGCTCCTGGTCTGGCTCGGCACCATCATGGCGCTCTACGGCGTCATCTACGCTGTGCTGGAGAACGATTGCCGACGGCTTCTCGCCTATCACATCGTCAGCCAGGTGGGCTATATGATCGCCGGCATCGGCATCGGGACCGAGATGGCGGTGAACGGCGCCGCCAGCCACGCCTTCGCGCATATCCTCTACAAGGCGCTGCTGTTCATGGGTGCCGGGGCCGTCATCTACGTCACCGGCCGACGCAAGCTCACCGAGCTCGGCGGGCTTTACAAGACCATGCCGCTGACCGTGGCGCTTTACATGGTCGGTGCCTTGGCGATCTCGGCCTTCCCGTTCTTTTCGGGTTTCGTCACCAAATCGATGGTGATAGCGGCCGCAGGAGCGGATCACCGCGCGCTGGTGGTGCTGGCGCTGACGATGGCATCGTCCGGGACGTTCCTGCACACTGGCCTCAAGCTTCCCTATTACATGTTCTTCGGGACAGACCGGAAACTGGAGGCACGGGAGCCGCCGCGCAACATGCTGATTGCCATGGGCATGGCGGCGGTGCTCTGCATTGCGATCGGGGTGTTCCCTCAGCCGCTTTATGCGCTTCTGCCCTATCCGGTGGATTTCGAACCCTATACGGGCCTGCATGTCACGGAGAGCCTCGGGCTGCTGATGTTCACTGCCCTGGGATTCGTGCTGTTCCTCTGGGCGCTCGATCCCGAGAACACGATCAGCCTCGACACCGACTGGTTTTATCGCAAGGGCGCGCGCGCCTTCATGTGGCTCGCCGAAAGGCCGCTGGCGCGCTATGAGCAGGCGGTGAGCAATGTCTCCGAGACCGCAGCGCTGCCCTTGCTGCACGGCGCGGCGCGGGCAGGACTCCGGCTCGATCTTGCCGGCGTCGATGCCGTTGTGAACGGCATTGCCCACGCGATCCTGCACAGCGGCGGGCGACTCAGGCGGCTCCAGACGGGTGTCGTGACCCATTACGTGCTGGCGATGGTCGGCGGTCTGATCGCAGCCGTCGCCGTCTTCGTCGTGGCGTGGCGGTAGGGGGTGCCATGGGCTTCCCGCTCCTCAGCTTCATCATATTCACCCCCGTCGCCGGGGCCGCGGTTCTGATGTTCCTGCGCGGTGACGATTCGGCGCGGTGGACTGCGCTCTCCTTCACCGTCCTCGACCTTGCTCTCTGCATCGCCATGCTGGTCGGCTTCGACACCACGACCCATGCCATGCAGTTCACCGAGACTCGCCCGTGGGTGCCCGCGCTCGGGATCAATTATGCGCTTGGCATCGACGGAATCAGCGCGCTCTTCGTCTTCCTGACCGCACTGTTGGGGTCGATCTGCGTGCTTGCCTCCTGGGTCGCAATCGACCGCAAGGTGAAGGAATTCATGATCTGCCTGCTCTCCATGCAGGCGCTGATGCTCGGGGTCTTCTGCGCACTCGATCTGTTCCTCTTCTACGTCTTTTGGGAGGCGATGCTGATCCCGATGTACCTCATCATCGGCGTCTGGGGCGGCGAGGGTCGGGTCTATGCGGCGATCAAGTTTTTCCTCTACACGCTGGCGGGCAGCCTCCTGTTCCTGATCGGTGTCATCGTGCTCTATTTCTACGGTGGCAGGACCTTCGATATCCTCGCTTTGACAGAGCAGGACTTGCCGTTCCGGATCCAGTCCTGGCTGTTCTTCGCCTTCCTGATTGCTTTTGCGGTCAAGGTGCCGATGGTGCCGGTCCATACCTGGCTGCCGGACGCCCATGTGCAGGCGCCGACGGCGGGTAGCATTATCCTCGCCGGCGTGCTCCTGAAGATGGGCGCCTACGGATTCCTGCGGTTCTCGCTGCCGATGCTGCCGGAGGCATCGATGTATTATTCGACGCTGATGCTGGCGCTTTCGGTGCTTGCGATCGTCTATGGCGGGTTGCTCGCGCTGGCGCAGGACGATCTGAAGAAGCTGGTGGCCTATTCCAGCATCAGCCACATGGGCTTCGTGACACTGGGGATTTTTGCGCTGAACCTTCGCGGGCTCGAGGGTGGTATCCTGCAGATGTTCAATCACGGCGTGACGACAGGCGCCCTATTCCTGTTCGTCGGGCTGATTTACGAGCGGACCCATACCCGCAGCATCGCCGACTATGGCGGGTTGATGAAGGTGGCGCCGGTCTACACCACGTTTCTGGCACTGTTTACCCTGTCGTCGATGGCGCTGCCGGGAACGAATTCGTTCGTCGGCGAGTTGCTGGTGCTGTCAGGCGGGTTTGCGGCCAACCTGGTCGCCGGCTCGGCCGCCGTTTTGGGCGCATTGCTGGGGGCTGCCTATCTGCTCGGCATGTATGGGAAAGTCGCGCTCGGCCCGGCCAGCGTCGGCGCCCGGTTGGCGATACGCGACGTGAACGCCCGTGAGATGGCTGCGATCCTGCCGCTGGCCGTCTTCGTACTCTGGGTTGGGCTCTATCCAAAACCCTTTCTCAACATCATCGATGCCTCGGTGAAGCATCTGCTGACGCACGTGCAAAGTAGGGGGAGCGGCCCATGACCGCCGCCATGCTTTTCCAGTCGGCCCTAGCGAGCCTGCCCGAGATCGTGGTGATCACCGGCGCCTGCATCCTGCTGATCCTGGGACAGTTTGTGCGAAAGGGACAGGAACATTTCCTTGTCTGGGCGTCGGTCGCGGTCGTGTTGATTGCCGCCTTGGCGACACTCATGCTGGCGAGCGAGGTGCGGCCGGCCTACACGGGCATGTTCATCGCCGACCGCTTCGCAGTCTTCTTCAAGGTCGTTTTCTACTTGGCCACCGTTCTGACATTCCTCCTTTCGCGAAAATATGCCGACATCGAAGGGATCGGGACCAGCGAATACTATGTCCTGCTGCTCTTCGCGCTTTCGGGCATGATGATCATGGCCTCGGCGACCGATCTCCTGTCGATCTATGTGGGCATCGAACTGATGGTGATTTGCACCTATGTGCTGACCGGCTTCCTGACGCGTGAGCGGCGGTCGAACGAAGCAGCACTGAAATACGTAATCCTTGGCGCGGTCTCGACCGGGATTTTCCTTTACGGCGTATCGCTGGTCTACGGGCTCACCGGCACAACGCAATTGGACGGGATGGCTGCGGCCGTGACCGGCGATCCGCTCGATCCCGGATTGCTGCTTGCGGTGGTCTTCATCGTCGCGGGGTTGGTCTTCAAGGTCGGCGCGGTTCCCTTCCATATGTGGCTGCCAGACGTCTATGAAGGCGCGCCGACGACGATCACCGCCTTCATGTCGATAGGCCCCAAGGCGGCGGGGTTCGCGGTGATCCTGCGGGTGTTCCTCAACCCTCTGGTCGCAGCCTCGGACGTCTGGATCATCCTCGCCGTCATTGCGGTGGTGACGATGGCGCTCGGCAGCTTCGTGGCGCTGGTCCAGGATAATTTCAAGCGTCTCCTGGCCTATTCCAGCATCGCCCACGCCGGCTTCGCCATTTTCGGCGTGGTCGCTGGCGGTGCCGATGGGATCGCCAGCGTCATGCTCTATCTGCTGATCTACGCCTTCATGAATCTCGGCATTTTCGGCACCGTCATCATGATGCGGAACGGCGATTTCTCGGGCGAGGTCATCGAAGACTATGCGGGTTTCGCCAAATCACATCCGGGGCTGGCGCTTCTGATGCTGCTCTATCTCTTCTCGCTGGCCGGCATTCCGCCGACGGCCGGGTTCTTCGCCAAGTTTTACGTGCTGGTTGCCCTCGTCGAGCGTGGTTTCGTCATGCTGGCGGTCATCGCAGTGCTGCTTAGCGCAGTCGCCGCCTATTTCTACATTCGCATCGTCATGGTGATATACATGCGCGAGCCGAAGAGGGCGTTCGCCCCGGCGCTGACGCCCTTAGTGCGCGCCACGCTGGCCGTCACCGCCGCCGGCACCATCGGGATCGGCCTATTTCCGTCGTGGTTTCTGAAGCTTGCCCAAGATTCGGTCTTTGGCGGGTGAGCGATTGGATTTGCAATGATCACACCGACGGAATAGACTTGAAGACGGAGGAAGGATTGCCCAAGTCGCCCCGTGGCGTGACCGATTCACCGGTTCGCGATGAGGTCAGTGGGCAACCGGTGCAGTGAGATGACTGCAATGGAATTCTTGCCCGTTCTTTTCATGGTCGCCGGAGTCGTTCTGGTGGTGGGGGTGACGTTGTTCGTTTCCTCGCTGCTGCGCCCATCCAATCCCTATCCCGCCAAGAACATGCCCTATGAATGCGGCATGGATGCAGCGGGCGAGGCGGCGGCGGGCCGCTTCAGGGTGCCGTTCTTTATCCTCGCGATCCTGCTGGTCGTTTTCGATGTCGAAGCGATGTTCCTCTTTCCCTGGGCCGTCGTCCTGAAAGAGATCGGGCTGATCGGCTACATCGAGATGTTCATATTCATATTGCTGCTTCTCGTGGGCTTCGCCTACGCCTGGTTGAAAGGAGCGCTGGAATGGGAGGCGTAAACAACGCGATCCGCGACAGCGTGCTGTTCACCACGGCCGACAGCATCATCAGTTGGAGCCGGAGATCGGCGCTGTGGCCGGAGACCTTTGGCATTGCCTGCTGCGCCATCGAGATGATCTCGGCCGGTTGCGCCCGCTATGATCTCGACCGGTTCGGCGTGGTCTTCCGCCCTTCGCCGAGACAATCCGACGTCATGATCATTGCCGGCACCGTGACCCGGAAATTCGCGCCCGTCGTGCGGCGGCTCTATGACCAGATGCCGGAGCCGCGCTGGGTGATCGCCATGGGCACCTGCGCTATTTCGGGCGGGGTCTACAACACCTATGCCGTAGTGCAGGGATCGGAAACTTTCGTGCCCGTCGATGTACATGTGCCTGGCTGTCCGCCCCGGCCCGAGGCACTGATGCACGGTTTCCTTCTGCTTCAAGAAAAGATCAAGAGGTCCCGGGCGCTCGCCGGCACACCTCTGAATCGGGTTATAGCGTCATGAGTGCGGAACCGTCCCTCAATCGCGCTCCGATCATGGAGCGCTTCGCAGAAACAATCGAGGACCTCGGCACTGCGCACGGTATCGACGCCTTTGCCGTCCCGCCCGAGAGGATCGTCGAATTCTGCCGGTTCCTGAAAGAGCATCCGGCGCTGCAATTCAATTTCCTCTCAGACATTTGCGGGGTCGATCATTGTCCCGAAACGCCGCGGTTCGAGGCGGTCTACCATCTCTATTCGCTGCCCAACAGGTGGCGGGTCCGCATCAAGTGCCGGCTTGGCGATCCTCCCGAAGTGCCTTCGGTCACGGGAGTCTGGCGCACCGCCAACTGGCATGAGCGTGAGGCCTGGGACATGTACGGCATCCGGTTCGAGGGACATCCCGATCTGCGCCGGATCTACATGTGGGAAGGCTTCGAGGGCTTCCCACAGCGCAAGGATTTCCCGCTCAGGGGCTATAAGGACAAGTTGAACCCTTTCGGTGCCGAAGGTCCGCCGCCAACGCAGCCCGACCTTGCCACCAGGGACATTCCGTAAGGGAGGCCGACCACGCCGGACCGTTGAGATGACCGAAGTCACCGAGCTCAGCAGGCCTGAGGGTGAAGCGCTCAATACCAGGGAAGTGCTTCTCAACCTCGGTCCGCAGCACCCCAGCACACATGGGGTTCTTCGGCTCGTCCTCGAACTGGACGGCGAGTTCGTCGAGCGCGTCGATCCGCATATCGGCTACCTCCATCGCGGCACCGAAAAACTGGCGGAGAGCTTCACCTACACCCAGATTTTTCCGCTCACCGACCGGCTCGACTATCTCTGTCCGCCCTCGAACAACCTCGCCTTCGCGCTGGCGGTGGAGAAACTCCTCGGCATAGAAGCACCGATCCGGGCGCAATATATCCGCGTGATGATGGCCGAGCTGGCACGGATCTCCGGTCACCTCCTGATCACGGGCGCGCTCCCGATGGATCTCGGCGCCATGACCGCGCTGCTTTACGTCATGCGCGAGCGCGAAATGATCATGGACCTTCTGGAAATGATCACCGGGGCGCGTATGCACACGTCCTTCTGTCGGGTCGGCGGGGTGCGCGAGGACCTGCCTGACGGGTTCTTCCCCAAGATCCGGGAGTTTTGCGACATCTTTCCGAACCGGATCCGCGACTATGAGCGACTGCTCGAAGATAACCGGGTGTTTCTCAATCGCACGAAGGGGATCGGCGTGATCTCCGCCGAGGATGCTGTTGATCTCGGCCTGAGCGGCCCGAACCTGCGTGCTTCCGGTGTCGACTGGGACATTCGGCGCGATGAGCCCTACGAGATCTACGACCGGCTCGCGTTCAAGGTCATCACCCGCAACGAGGGCGATTGCTATGCACGCTGGCGATGCCGCGTCGACGAGATGCGCGAAAGCATAGGGATCATCGAACAATGCATCGACCAGATGCCCGAGGGGCCGTTCCAGATCGACAATCCGACAATCGCCTTCCCGCTCAACAAGGATCGGGTGCACTGCTCGATGGAGACGCTGATCCAGCATTTCGACCTGTCGGCCTACGGCTTCAAGGTGCCGAAGGGCGAGGTCTATTCGGCGATCGAGGCGCCAAAGGGCGAGCTTGGCTTCTACATCATCAGCGACGGGTCGCCAAAACCGTTCCGCATGAAGGTGCGGGCGCCCTCGTTCGTCAATCTTCAGGCCCTCTTCGGGGTCACCAACGCCCGCTATCTGGCGGACATGATCGCCGTGCTCGGCAGCCTCGACCCTGTGATGGCGGAGGTGGACAAGTAGCAAGGATTTGAATGCGATGACCATGCGCGAAAAGATCGAAGAGGCGGCGGCGCGGTATCCCGACCAGCGCTCTGCGATCATGCCCGCGCTCCTGATCGCGCAGAGAGAGCATGGCCATCTGCCTGGTCAGGTGCTGCAAGAAGTCGCCGACATTCTCGGAGTCGAACGGATCTGGGTCTACGAGCTGGCGACCTTTTATACGCTCTACCATACCGAGCCGGTGGGCATGTTCCACCTGCAACTCTGTGACAATGTTTCCTGCATGCTGTGCGGAGCCGAGGACCTGCTGAAGCATCTGGAAACGGCGCTGGCGATCAGGAGGGGCGACACCACGCCGGACGGGCTGTTCACGCTTTCCTCCGTCGAGTGCCTCGGTGCCTGCGAGATGGCGCCGGTGATGCAGGTCGGCGACGATTACCATGGCGCCCTTGATGTCGCGCGGATAGATGCACTTTTGGACAACCTACGGGCTATGACGGAACGGGGCGCGAGCATCGAGCCCTCTGCGCGACCACGGGGAGAGTAGCGATGTTCGAGCCGGTTCTCCTCAAGAATCTCGCCGTGCCGGACAGTTACCTGCTCTCGACCTACGAGGCTGGCGGCGGCTACCAGGCACTGGCGAAGGCGCTGCGCGAATACACGCCTGACGAGGTTATCGACCTCGTCAAACAGTCCAACCTGCGCGGTCGCGGCGGTGCCGGATTCCCGACGGGCATGAAATGGAGTTTCGTGCCGAAGCAGGTCGACAAGCCGAAATATCTTTGCTGCAACGCCGATGAGGGCGAGCCAGGCACCTTCAAGGACCGGATCATCATGGAGCGCGATCCGCATCAACTGATCGAGGGGCTGGCGGTAAGCGCCTATGCGATCGGGGCCAAAACCGCCTATGTCTACATCCGCGGAGAATATGTGACGGCGATCCGTCGCCTGGAGCAGGCGATCGCCGAGGCACACGAAAAGGGTTATCTGGGAACGGGCATTCTGGGCTCGAATTTCGATTTCGCCATCCACATCCACTGCGGCGCCGGCGCCTATATCTGCGGCGAGGAGACTGCGATGCTCGAGTCGCTCGAGGGCAAGCGGGCGCAGCCGCGATTGAAGCCGCCGTTTCCGGCCGTGGCCGGGCTCTACGCCAGCCCGACTGTGATCAACAATGTCGAGACGCTGGCCTGTGTGCCGCATATCGTGGCGCGGGGCGCGGACTGGTTCCGGGGCATCGGCCCGGACAAGAGCCCCGGCCCGAAGCTTTACTGCCTCAGCGGGCAGGTGCGCAAACCCGGCCTCTACGAGTTGCCGATGGGCATACCACTGCGCGAGCTGGTCGAGGGACATGCCGGCGGGGCCTTGCCGGGACATAAGATCAAGGCGGTGATCCCGGGCGGCGTCTCGGCGCCGGTCATCCCTGAGCACGGGCTGGAGGTGAGGATGGATTTTGACTCGCTGGCTGCCGCCGGCTCGATGCTCGGTTCGGCTGGCGTTATCGTAATCGACGATAGCACCTGCATGGTCAAGGTCGCCACCAGGATCATCGAGTTCTTCCACCATGAGTCCTGCGGCAAGTGCACGCCCTGTCGGGAAGGATTGAACTGGGTCGTGAAGGTCCTGCGCCGGGTTGAAGGCGGGGATGGCGCACCCGGCGATCTGGAGCAGCTGGATATGCTCTGCAAGGGCATTTTCGGCAATACGTTTTGTGCCTTGGGTGACGGGGCAGCGATGGGACTGCGGGCAGCACTCGCGCATTTCCGAGATGAATTCGTCGCGCATATCGAGGAGCGGAGGTGCCCGTTTCACTGAAGCGACGTGCTGGATCCGGGTTGTGAGGAGACCATGCTTAAAGTCACGATCGATGGACAAACGCTGGAAGTTGAGGCTGGCTCGACGGTGTTGCAGTCCGCCCTGCGTTTGGGCATCGACATCCCGACCTTCTGCTATATGAAGCGCCTGCCGGCGCTGGCCTCCTGCCGCATGTGTCTGGTGGAGATCGAGGGCCTGCGCCGGCTGCAGCCGTCCTGCGCTACTGCGGTCACCGATGGCATGGTCGTGCGGACGAATACGCCTCTGATCGAGGAAACGCGCTCTTCCATGCTCGACATGCTGCTCGCCAACCACCCCCTCGACTGCCCGATCTGCGACAAGGGCGGCGAATGCGAGCTTCAGGACATGGTAATGGCCTACGGGCCCCGCGAAAGCCAATTCCGCGATGACAAACGTATGTTCCACTCCGAGGACATTCGTCTGAGCCCGGTCATCATCATGAACGTCAACCGCTGCATCCAGTGCCAGCGCTGCGTCCGGATGTGTGAGGAGGTCGTCGGCGCGGTGGCGCTGGGCACCGTCGAAAAAGGCATGGATACTGCCGTCACCGGCTTTGAGGGCAGTCTGGCGAGTTGCGACCAGTGCGGCAATTGCGTCGAGGTCTGCCCGGTCGGCGCGCTGATGAGCTTCCCCTATCGCTACAAGGCGCGGCCCTGGGATCTCACCGAGACCGACACGGTCTGCCCGCATTGTGGCACCGGTTGCCAGCTGACGGTGGGCACGCGCAAGGGCGAGTTCATGCGGGTGCGCTCGACGTGGGACGAGGGGGTCAATCACGAAACGCTCTGCGTTCGGGGACGCTTCGGCCTCGATTTCGTCGCCAGCCGGGATCGGATCAAGCGACCGATGATCCGTCGTGATGGCGCCCTGGTTCCGGTTTCCTGGGATGAGGCTGGGGACTATCTGCGCCAGCGGCTATCGGCCGTCGAGGGCAAGGCTGCCGGCGGGCTGGCCTCGCCTCGCCTCCCCAACGAGGTGCTCTATCAGTTCCAGAAGCTGATGCGGACGGCATTCCGCACCAACAACATTGATTGCTCGTCACGCTGGTCCACGCCCTTCGATGCGCTCGGCCCGCTACTGGCAGCCTTCAACAGCCGCGCACCGCTGGACGAAGTGATCGGCAACAACTGCGTGCTCGTCGTCGGCGGCAACGTCACCGAGGAGAACCCGGTCACCGAATACCTGCTGCGAGACGCCGCGCGGCGGCGGCAGACCGGATTGCTCATACTCTCGGCGCGGCCATCCCGTTTGGATGCTGATGCCAGGGTGGTAGTTCGCGCGCTGCCAGGCGGAGAAGCGGCGAGCCTTGCGGCGGTGGTGGCCAGTCTCGTAGCGGCAGTCGGTCAGGTCTTGCCGAGCGATGTTCTTGCGGGCATCGATGCGACAATCGGCAAGCCGGCAGCGGAAACCGGCAGCGAGGGACCGGATCGTCTGGCCGCGGCACTCAAGGAAGGCCGCAGCATCACCGTGCTTGTCAGCGTCGATCTCCTGAGATCACCCGAGGCGCGCGCGACGCTGCAGCAGATCAATAACCTGCTGCAGGTTGTGCGCCTGCTCGGCAAGGGTCTGGCGATGCAGTTCCTCTTCGACCGCGCCAACCAGATGGGCGCCTGGGACATGGGAGTTCTGCCTGCAGTTCTGCCGGGGTTGCGGGCGGTCGCCGACGATGTGGCGCGCACAACTCTTGCGGGGAACTGGGGCGCCGAAATCCCGTCTGAACCCGGCGCGGATCTCGACGCCATTCTGGAGCTCTGTGTCGGCGGCCGGATGGGTGCTCTCTACATCGTCGGAACCGACCCCCTGATCGCCTATCCCGACAGAGGTTTCGTGACGCGGGCGCTTGGCGCCGCCGATCTCCTCATCGTGCAGGACGCCTTCCTCACGGATACGGCCGGCCTTGCCGAGGTCGTCCTGCCCGCGGCAGGTTACGGCGAGGAAACTGGCACGTTCACCAACAACGAGGGTCGGACCCAGACGGTCCGCAAATTCCGCGAACCCGCCTTCGAGGCACGGAGGAATCTGGCGATCTTCGACTTCGTCGCGGCGCTTCGCACCCAGGTGCTGCGGCCTTCGACACCAGGCGAAATTTTCGACGAGATTGCCCGGCTGATTCCGGCCTATCAGGGATTGACTCTTGACGCGCTTGGCGCCGACGGCGCGTTCACCAAGGCGGCGCCGACGACACCCGGGGCTAAGTTCTTTGCGCCGCCGCCGGTTCGGACAGCAGGAGACCGGCTCATGCTGATCACCGGCGACTGCCTGTTCCACAACGGATATCTTTCCGAACGGTCGGACATCCTGAACACGGTCGCCAATGATCCCTATGTCGCGATGAGCGCGCAGGATACCGCACAGCTTGGCCTTTCGGATGGCGATCTGGTCATTGTGCGTTCCGCCCAGGGAGACCTGACGGCGCAGCTCAAGGTCGACAGGCGGTTTCCCCAAGGCCTCGTCTTCGTTCCGGAAAACTACAGAGCCTTGCGTCTCAACGGCCTGATGCGGCGGGGCGAATACCCATGCCCGGTGGAGGTCCAGAAGGTGCATGCCGCTCTGGAGGTCGACCGCACGAGCCGGATCTGGCGTGGGGCCTGAAGCTTTGGGGTCGGGCGGCGCCCCCCGGTAAGCTGCCCTGCCCCAGCGTCTTCACGTCGAGTTGGCGACGTCAATGATACCTGTTCCCGCAGATATAATCCTGCAGATCCTGCTCCGTGCGCTGCGCTTCGTCGAGCCTGTGTTTAACCACGTCGCCGATACTGACCACGCCGACAACGTCGCCTCCATCCATGACCAGCACATGACGGGTCCGCCGCTGGGTCATGATCCCCATCGCGACGGGGAGCAAATCCCGTGTCGAACAGGTCGCCACATTGCGGTTCATGACATCCGCGACCCGCATCATCGCCGCCTCGGCCCCGTATTCCGCCACCGCGTTGCAGCAATCCCGCTCCGATAGCGAACCCAGGAATTCGTCGTTCGATTGGCTGACGACAACGAAGCCGATATTGTTGTCGCGAAACAGCCTCAAGACTTCCACCATCGTCTGATCGGGAGCGACCGCTATGACACCGACACCCTTGTTCTTCATGATTTCGCCGACAAGCATCTGAGCCTCCTGTCTGCGCGCTCCGGTTTGACGGATGGCGCGCGTTCACGTTCGCCGGATATTCCGCCACCAGTTGTAGCCCTTCGTGTCTTTCGTCTCGACGAGCACGTCCTTCGTTGTATTCAGGCGCGCGGCAACCACGCCGCCGCCGGTTGCCGCCTTGCCCGGCTTGGCGAGCAGGTCGTCGCGCCCGATCACCAGGTCACGCGAGGAAAAACTCGAAAATTCGTACTGCTGGCCAAGCGCGATTGCATCCGCTGGGCAGGCGTCCTCGCACAGCCCGCAGAAAAGGCAGCGAGCCGTGTCGATCTCGAATTTCGCCGGGTGCCGGTTGCCCTTCTGGTCCTCGTAGGGGACGACTTCGATGCAGTCGCAGGGACAGATCCGCGCGCAGAGTTCGCAGGCCACGCACTTAATCTCGCCCTCTTCATCACGCGTCAGGAAGTGATGCCCGCGATAGCGTGAGTAGGGTAGCCATTTTTCCTTGTCCGGATACTGCATGGTTACGGTTCTGGAGAACAGGTAGCCGAAGGTCAGAGCCAACGCACTCGCCAGATCGGCGAAGAATGCCCAGCCAATCCATGTTCCGACTCTGTCCTGCGCGCGCGACATCGCCGCCTCGCTACGAAGCCGCTACGGCTCCTAAAAGTACACCGGTGATCATTATGTTCGCCATCGACAGAGGAAGCAAGACTTTCCATCCGATCGCCATCAGTTGGTCGTAGCGGTAGCGGGGGAAAGTGAAGCGGAACCAGATAAACACATAGACGAAGAATGCGACCTTCAGCACAAACCAGAGGAGCGTCGGCAAGGGGATTAGGACACCGTTCCAGCCGCCGAAAAACAGGATCACTACCAGGACCGATACCAGCAACACGATGGCGTATTCGCTGACCATGAAAAACGCAAAGCGGATACCGCTGTATTCGGTATGGAACCCGGCCCCTAGATCACCCTCCGCTTCCGCCAGGTCGAAGGGAATGCGCTGCGCTTCGGCCAATCCGGCGACGAAGAACACGAAGAAGCCGACCGGTTGATAGACGATGTTCCAGACATCGGCCTGCGCCCGCACGATCTCGAGAAGGCTCATGGATTGCGCCAGCATGACCACGCCAACGACCGCGAATCCCATCGGGATCTCGTAGCTGATCATCTGCGCGCAGGTTCTGAGGCTGCCCAGGACAGCATATTTGCTGTTGGACGCCCAGCCGCCGAAGATGACGCCATAAACCTCGATCCCGATCACCGAGAAAACGAAAAGGAGCGCCACATTCATGTTGGAGGCGTAGAGCGTGATCTCGTGGCCGAGGACCGAGACAGTTTCGCCGAAGGGGATCGCGACGAACACCACAAAGGGCGGGGCGAGCGCCAGGATTGGCGCCAGTTTGAACAGGAACCGGTCGGCCTCGGCCGGGATGTGATCCTCTTTCGTCAGGAGCTTGATTCCGTCCGCCACCGGCTGCAGCAGCCCGTGCCATCCTACGCGCATCGGCCCCATCCGTTGCTGCATATGCCCGGCGATCTTGCGTTCTAGCCAGGTTAGCGGCAACGGTAGCAACAGCAGGATCGCAATCAGGAACGCGACCTTCAAGACGATCAGGCCAAGGGCGACGAAAAGTTCCATGATCCCGGCTACTTATTCATCGGTTGAAGCGCGCGACGGAACTTTGGCTCCGGCTATACAATGAGCACTGCGCACACTTGTCAGACTACATGGTACAACGGCGACGCACCTCATACAATGCCGTCGCAGTTATGTCGTCGCTGGCTACCGCCAGCGATAATGGTCTTGCTGATCGTTGGTGAGGGAAAGTTGGTTCCTGGTTCAGGATTTGGGGGTTTTCTGTTCCGCATCGTCGGCTTTGCCGCCTTGCGGGCCCCTGATGAGGCGTTAACTCCTCGACCCGTTACCAAACAAAAAGCCCGCACGAGGCGGGCTATTTGTTTGGTTGCGGGGGCAGGATTTGAACCTGCGGCCTTCAGGTTATGAGCCTGACGAGCTACCGGGCTGCTCCACCCCGCGGTACCAGGTTTTTGCCGAGAGGCAAATACCGACTGCACTGCATTATAACACGAAAGGCCGCTTTGTGAGCGGCCCTTTGTTCGGCTTTGGGCCGTTTTTGTGATGAGAAGATTGATTTCATGAAGTTGCGATTTGCAGACCTGGCAGCGACCTACTCTCCCGCGTCTTAAGACGAAGTACCATGGGCGCAGGGGCGTTTCACGGCCGTGTTCGGAAAGGGAACGGGTGCAGCCACCCCGCCATAACCACCAGGTCGGCAAAGCGCAACTTAATTGTTTGAGAAGCTGGTGCAGGCCGAAGGCCTGCTTATTTAAACACGTCAAAGGCTCAAACCGGACAAACACTTGCGTGTTTGCCGGGCCCGTCGCAAAGGCTGACGCCTTCGCTCTGTCGGGAGGAATGCGATGCATTCGCCCTGAGATGAGCATAGTCAATGAGAACGATCAAGCCGATCGAGCTATTAGTACCGGTAAGCTTCATGCGTTGCCGCACTTCCACACCCGGCCTATCAACGTGGTCGTCTTCCACGGCTCTGATAGGGAATACTCGTTTTCAGGTGGGTTTCCCGCTTAGATGCCTTCAGCGGTTATCCCGTCCATATATAGCTACCCTGCTATGCCCTTGGCAGGACAACAGGTCCACCAGAGATATGTCCATCCCGGTCCTCTCGTACTAGGGACAGATCCTGTCAATATTCCTACACCCACGGCAGATAGGGACCGAACTGTCTCACGACGTTCTGAACCCAGCTCACGTACCGCTTTAATTGGCGAACAGCCAAACCCTTGGGACCTGCTCCAGCCCCAGGATGCGATGAGCCGACATCGAGGTGCCAAACAACCCCGTCGATATGGACTCTTGGGGGTCATCAGCCTGTTATCCCCGGCGTACCTTTTATCCGTTGAGCGATGGCCCTTCCACGCGGGACCACCGGATCACTATGACCGACTTTCGTCTCTGCTCGACTTGTCAGTCTCGCAGTCAGGCGGGCTTATGCCATTGCACTCGACGACCGATTTCCGACCGGTCTGAGCCCACCATCGCGCGCCTCCGTTACTCTTTCGGAGGCGACCGCCCCAGTCAAACTACCCACCATACACTGTCCCGGACCCGGATGACGGGCCGCGGTTAGACATCCATGACGATAAGGGTGGTATTTCAAGGATGGCTCCACGGAAACTGGCGTCCCCGCTTCAAAGCCTACCACCTATCCTACACATGCCGACACGAATGCCAGTGTAAAGCTATAGTAAAGGTGCACGGGGTCTTTCCGTCTGACCGCAGGAACCCCGCATCTTCACGGGGAATTCAATTTCACTGAGTCTATGTTGGAGACAGCGGGGAAGTCGTTACGCCATTCGTGCAGGTCGGAACTTACCCGACAAGGAATTTCGCTACCTTAGGACCGTTATAGTTACGGCCGCCGTTTACTGGGGCTTCGATTCAAAGCTTGCACCTCTCCTCTTAACCTTCCAGCACCGGGCAGGCGTCAGACCCTATACGTCGTCTTGCGACTTCGCAGAGCCCTGTGTTTTTGATAAACAGTCGCTACCCCCTGGTCTGTGCCACCCCACAAGAGTTGCCTCATATGGGGTCACGCTTCTTCCGAAGTTACGCGTGCAATTTGCCGAGTTCCTTCAACATAGTTCTCTCAAGCGCCTTGGTATACTCTACCTGACCACCTGTGTCGGTTTCGGGTACGGTCTATACGGTGGAGCTATTTCCTGGAACCGCTCCGCTGCCCTGATAATCCAATAAACCAGAACAACTTGTGCAATCCGTCACTACCACCAGGCCCACGAATATTAACGTGGTTCCCATCGACTACGCATTTCTGCCTCGCCTTAGGGGCCGGCTAACCCTGCTCAGATTAACTTTAAGCAGGAACCCTTGGTCTTTCGGCGAGAGGGTCTCTCACCCTCTTTATCGTTACTCATGTCAACATTCGCACTTCCGATACCTCCAGGAGCCCTCACAGGTCTCCCTTCATCAGCTTACGGAACGCTCCGCTACCACGTGTATTGCTACACATCCTCAGCTTCGGTGCATGGCTTCAGCCCCGTTACATTTTCGGCGCAAAGACCCTTATTTAGACCAGTGAGCTGTTACGCTTTCTTTAAATGATGGCTGCTTCTAAGCCAACATCCTGGTTGTTTTGGGATCCTCACATCCTTTCCCACTTAGCCATGACTTGGGGACCTTAGCTGGAGGTTAGGGTTGTTGCCCTTTTCACGACGGACGTTAGCACCCGCCGTGTGTCTGCCGAGTAGTACTCCCCGGTATTCGGAGTTTGGTTAGGATCAGTAAGACGGTGAGTCCCCATAGCCCATCCAGTGCTCTACCCCCGGGGGTATTCGCTCGACGCTCTACCTAAATAGATTTCGCGGAGAACCAGCTATTTCCGAGTTTGATTGGCCTTTCACCCCTAGCCACAAGTCATCCCAATCTATTGCAACAGATGCGGGTTCGGTCCTCCAGTTGGTGTTACCCAACCTTCAACCTGCTCATGGCTAGATCACTCGGTTTCGGGTCTAATGCAACAAACTATATCGCCCTATTCAGACTCGCTTTCGCTGCGCCTACACCTACCGGCTTAAGCTTGCTTGTTACACTAAGTCGTTGACCCATTATACAAAAGGTACGCCGTCACCCTTGCGGGCTCCGACTGTTTGTAGGCATCCGGTTTCAGGTTCTATTTCACTCCCCTTGTCGGGGTGCTTTTCACCTTTCCCTCACGGTACTTGTTCGCTATCGGTCATGCACGAGTACTTAGGCTTGGAGAGTGGTCTCCCCATGTTCAGACAGGATTTCTCGTGTCCCGCCCTACTCTAGGACAATCATGATATCTACGCGTACGGGGCTGTCACCCACTACGGCCGCACTTTCCAGAGCGTTCCACTTTAATCACAATTGCCACTGGCCTGGTCCGCGTTCGCTCGCCACTACTTGCGGAGTCTCGGTTGATGTCCTTTCCTGCAGGTACTTAGATGTTTCAGTTCCCTGCGTTCGCTTCTTACACCCTATTTTATTCAGGTGTAGATACCTTATCACAATGCTTGGAAACCCAAGCCGACCGCAGTCAGTTTGGATTTTCCAAGCATTTAAGGTGGGTTGCCCCATTCGGAGATCCATGGATCAAAGCTCATTCGCAGCTCCCCACGGCTTTTCGCAGCGTATCACGTCCTTCATCGCCTGTGCATGCCAAGGCATCCACCAAATGCCCTTACGACACTTAATCGTTCTCATTGCCAATGCTCATCATCTCGCTATCGCCCCAAAGGAACGACAACAGACCGGGTTACCTTTTACAACCCAGTCAATCCAACAATGCCATCGACGTGTTCGACAGGTCTGCTTTATTGGAGCTACGCCGAGCAGCCCACTTGCAGCCTGTCTTAAGACCAGCTTCT
>NZ_CP054027.1:0-447500 GCF_005862185.2 Rhizobium hidalgonense | reverse complement strand
GCAAGCGCATCGATACACTGCTGAACAACCAGACATCGGATCAGGTGGCAAGCAAGTAGTCTCGAGCCGATGTCCCTCGTCGTCATCGCACCCGCCAACGAAAAATGGCGGCCAAAGCCGCCATTTCTGATGCATCCGGAAAACCGGTTTATGCCGCTTCACTTACCGGCTGCTTCGTTCTGAACTGCAGCCGGTCCGAGCCGTTCGTCACCGTCACCGTCGAACCGTCCGGCACTTGGCCGGACAGAATCTGCTCAGCCAGCGGATCCTGCACGAATTTTTGAATCACCCGCTTCAGCGGCCTGGCGCCGTAGACCGGATCGTAACCCTTGTTCGCCAGCCAATGACGGGCGTCCTCGTCGAGATCGATGACGATCTTGCGCTCGGAGAGCAGCGCCACCAGCCGCTTCAGCTGGATATCGACGATCGCGCCCATCTCTTCACGCTTCAGGCGGTGGAAGAGAATGATCTCATCGATGCGGTTCAGGAATTCCGGCCGGAAATGCCCGCGCACGACCTCCATCACCTGCTCGCGAACCGTATCGCTGTCGTCGCCGTCAGCGAGCTGCGTCAGATATTCGGCGCCGAGATTCGAGGTCATGATGATCATCGTGTTGCGAAAGTCGACCGTCCGGCCCTGGCCATCGGTCAGGCGTCCGTCATCCAGCACCTGCAGCAGGATGTTGAAGACGTCGGGATGCGCCTTTTCGATCTCGTCGAACAGCACGACCTGATAAGGCCTGCGGCGCACGGCTTCGGTCAGCGCTCCGCCCTCGTCGTAACCGACATAGCCGGGAGGCGCACCGATCAGCCGGGCAACGGAGTGTTTCTCCATATATTCCGACATGTCCATACGTACCATCGCCGTTTCATCGTCGAAGAGGAAGCGGGCGAGCGCCTTGGTGAGCTCCGTCTTGCCGACGCCGGTCGGTCCGAGGAAAATGAACGAGCCGATCGGCCGGTTCGGATCCTGCAGGCCGGCGCGGGCGCGCCGCACCGCCCGCGATACAGCTTGAACCGCATCACCCTGGCCGATCACCGATTTCGCCAGCTCGTCTTCCATCCGAAGGAGCTTGTCGCGTTCGCCTTCCAGCATCCTGTCGACGGGAATGCCGGTCCAGCGGGAAACGACATGGGCGATGTTGTCGGGGATCACGACCTCCTGCACCATCGCGCCGCGTTCGCCATCCTGCTTTTCGGCGTCGACCAGCTGCTTCTCCAGATCCGGAATGACACCATAGGTCAGCTCGCCGGCCCGCTGAAATTCACCCTTGCGCTGGGCGATTGCCAATTCGTTTCGGGCATCGTCGAGTTGCTTCTTGAGATCGGCGGCAAGGCCGAGCTTCTGCTTTTCCGCCTGCCAGCGGGCCGTCAGCGCATCGGCCTCCTCTTCGAGGCCGGTCAATTCGGTCTCCAGCCGCTTCAGCCGGTCGGCCGAGGCAACGTCGGTTTCTTTCTTCAGCGCCTCACGCTCGATCTTCAGCTGGATGATGCGGCGATCGAGTTCATCGAGTTCTTCCGGTTTGGAATCCACCTGCATGCGCAGCCGTGCGGCCGCCTCGTCCATCAGGTCGATCGCCTTGTCGGGCAGGAAACGGTCGGTGATATATCGGTTGGAAAGCGTCGCCGCCGCCACCAGCGCCGCATCGGCGATGCGCACCTTGTGATGCTGCTCGTACTTTTCCTTGAGGCCGCGCAGAATCGAGATGGTGTCTTCGACCGTCGGCTCGTCGACGACAACAGGCTGGAAGCGGCGGGCAAGGGCCGGATCCTTCTCGACATGTTTGCGATATTCGTCGAGCGTGGTTGCGCCGACGCAATGCAGCTCGCCGCGGGCCAGCGCGGGCTTCAAGAGGTTGGAGGCGTCCATCGCGCCATCGGCCTTGCCGGCACCGACCAGCGTGTGCATCTCGTCGATGAACAGGATGATCTCACCGTTCTCAGCCTGGACTTCATTGAGCACGGCCTTCAGCCGCTCCTCGAATTCGCCGCGATATTTCGCGCCGGCAATCAGCGCGCCCATATCGAGCGCCATCAGCTTCTTGTCTTTGAGCGATTCCGGCACGTCGCCGTTGACGATGCGCAATGCCAGGCCCTCGACGATCGCAGTCTTGCCGACGCCGGGCTCACCGATCAGCACTGGATTGTTCTTGGTGCGGCGCGAAAGCACCTGGATGGTACGGCGGATTTCGTCATCGCGGCCGATCACCGGGTCGAGCTTGCCCTCGCGGGCTTCGGCGGTGAGATCGCGTGCGAACTTCTTCAGCGAATCGAAACCCTGCTCGGCATTGGAGGAATCCGCCGTCCGGCCCTTGCGGATATCGTTGATGACCTGGTTCAGACCCTGGGCCGTCACACCTGAATTCTTCAGCGTCGAAAAAGTTGAGGCTGAGGATTCAATTGCCAGCGCCTGCAGCAGGCGCTCGACGGTGACGAAGCTGTCGCCGGCCTTCTTCGCCGCCTCTTCGGCGGTCGAAAGCACTTTGGCGAGCGGCTGCGCCAGATAGATATTGCCGTTGCCGCCGGAAATTTTCGGCAGTTTGGCCAGCGCCGCGTCATTGGCAAGGCGGGCAGCCTTGGGATCGCCGCCGGCACGCTCGATCAGCGACGCCGCCATGCCCTGATCGTCGTCAAGTAAGACTTTCAGCACATGTTCGGGGGAAAATTGCTGATGACCCTGCGCCAGCGCATAGGTCTGCGCCGACTGGATGAAGCCGCGCACCCGCTCGGAATATTTCTCGATATTCATAGTCTACCTCCATGGATCGCCCTGCCCTGATGAGGCGCAGACCGATGATTGAGATCGGCCCCCTGAAAAGGCAGGCCGCGCTTGGCCCATCTCTGATTTGGCCGAAGCAGTCGAGGAGAATATGGTAGCCTGTACTGCGAGTTTAAAGAGCCGGTAAAACGAAAATCCCCGGCGCGAGGCCGGGGACTTTCATTGCAATTCGAGCAGATGGCATGAAGCTCACGCGTCCCCCGAAGGAGAAGCGAAATCCTCATTCCGATGCGGCATCGGCCAGCACCGGCGCCTCGCCGGAAGCGCCCTCGCCCTCGGCAGCGGCTTCTCCCTCAGCGCCGCGACGCGGGCGGCGGGGACGGCTGCCGGTGCTGCGGCGGCGGGGCTGGCGTTCGCGTGGCTGGCCGCCGGCACCTTCCTCTTCCATGGCGACTTCGGCCGGGATGCCGTCGATCTCCGGCTGCGGGCCGGTTCCGTCGATGACCTCGGCCTGGGACGCTACCGGGGCCGGAGCGGGAGCCGGCTGGGACTCCGGTTGCGGCCGTGGCTGATGCTGCCGGTTCTGCGGCGGCTGAACGATAACAACATCATCGCTGTCATTGTCGTTGCTGTCCATGTCGTCGCCGTCGCGGTCGGTGCCGTCGCGATCAAAATCGCCGCGATCGTCGCGCTGGAAGCGTTCCTGCATCTGCGCCTGGGCGCTGGCGATGATCCGGTTGTAATGTTCGGCGTGCTGGAGATAGTTCTCGGCAATCACGCGGTCGCCGGAGCTTTGAGCATCGCGGGCAAGCTGCGCGTATTTTTCGGCAATATGCTGGGCAGTCCCACGAATCTTCACATCGGGGCCGGAGCTGTCATAGGTCCGGGTCAGCGGATTGCCGCCCTTGCGGTTGAAATTGTTGTTATTGTTATTTCCACCGCCGCCGTTGTTATTATTGTTGTTACCACGCCCTCGACCGCGCTTGTTCTGCTGTCCTGGCCTCATAGATCGTTCACCTGAATTCTCTGTTTGTGATGGATACATGGCACCAACCGCCATGACCGGAAAACCGGGTCAGGACCTTTGTGCCGCGAGCATACTGCGCCTTTGCGCCGACCTGCCGCTTGGTTCTCAAGTCAGTTTGACTGATTCACGCGTTGGGTCGTGTTCAACCGTTGAAACTCTCGTTTAAAAGAGCGGACCCCCGAGGCAAACCAAGTACCGAACGAATCTCGTTCATTCCTATCTGCCCAACACGTGACCGCAACCTATATTGCTTCCCTGGGAAATCCAAGCCTTTTCTTCGCAATAACAATAATGTCCCGTTCAATGCAGCGATTATCGCCTGTCACACGAGCGCGAACACGAGCACCCTATCGTTCTGACCATAATCTTTTACGGATTTGAGGCACCTGAAGCCTTTCGCTTCAAAGATCGCCGTCACATCGTTGCGCTGATCGTAACCGATTTCCAGCCCGACGACCCCATCGGGCCTCATGAACCTTGCCGCATCCTTGGCGATGGCGTGATAGGCGTCAAGCCCATCCGGGCCGCCATCCAGTGCCGCGACCGGATCAAATTTCGTCACTTCGGGAGCGAGATCGTGAATGACACTGGAAGCAATATAGGGCGGATTTGAGACAATCGCGTGAAACGACCCCTGGATGCTCTCGAACCATTTGGACTGCACGGCCTGAAAACGATCCTGCAACCCGTTTCTTTCTGAATTCGATCTTGCTGTGCGAAGTGCATCCGCCGATATGTCGCTCCCGACACCTGACGCATCAGGACACTCGCTCAAAAGCGCAAGGCATATCGCCCCGGTCCCGGTTCCCATGTCAAGAATATGGAGATGGCCGTGCGCCTTTGCAAGGTCCTTGAGGTAGGCAAGCACCGTGTCGACCAAGATTTCCGTATCCGGCCGCGGTTCCAGCGTTTCCGCCGAGAGCCGAAGCGGCAGGCCGTAAAATTCCCGCTCACCGAGAATGCGGTGGACCGGCTCATGGCGGACCCGCCGCTCCAGCGCCCTGGACATCACCACCGCCTGCTCAGGCGAAAGCGTCTCGGCCGATCGCGTCAAAAGCTCGGTCGGCGATAGTTTCAGAAGGCCCGCGACAAGCAACCGCGCATCGGTCGTGGGGTCGGCGATACCCGCTTCGGTGAAGCGGCGGCGCGCTTCGGCGAGCGTATCGGCAACCGTCGAGCTCATTGCTGCTCGCCGAGCTGCGCCAGCTGGCTTGCCTGGTAATCGGCCATCAGCGCATCCACGACCTCCTCAATCTCGCCTTCCATCATCCGGTCGAGCTTGTAGAGCGTCAGGTTGATGCGATGATCGGTTATGCGCCCCTGCGGGAAATTATAGGTGCGGATGCGTTCGGAGCGGTCGCCGGAACCGACCTGGCTCTTGCGGTCGGCGGAGCGCTCGCTGTCGGCCCTCTGCCGCTCGGCATCATAAAGCCTGGAGCGCAGCACCTGCATCGCCTTGGCGCGGTTCTGATGCTGCGATTTTTCCGAGCTGGTGACGACAATGCCGCTTGGCAGATGGGTGATACGCACCGCCGAGTCGGTCGTATTGACGTGCTGGCCGCCCGCGCCCGAAGAGCGCATCGTGTCGATGCGGATATCCTCCGGCCGGATCTCGATGTCGATCTCCTCGGCCTCCGGCAGCACCGCAACTGTTGCGGCCGATGTATGGATGCGTCCGCCCGCCTCGGTCTCAGGCACACGCTGCACGCGATGCACGCCGGATTCGAATTTCAGCTTGGCGAAGACGCCTCGGCCGGTGATCGTCGCGATGATTTCCTTGTAGCCGCCGGCTTCGCCTTCGCTTGCCGAGAGAACCTCTACCTTCCAGCCCTTCTCCGCCGCGAAACGCTCGTACATGCGAAAGAGGTCGCCGGCAAAAAGGGCCGCTTCCGATCCGCCCGTGCCGGCGCGAATTTCGAGGATCGCGCTCTTTTCGTCTGCTGCGTCCTTCGGCAGAAGCAGGATCTGCATCTCCTGCTCGAGCGCCTCGATCTGCTCTTTCACCTCGGGCAGCTCCAGCTCGGCGAGGTCGCGCATTTCGCGATCGACCGACTTATCCTCGAGGAGCGTTTCGAGATCGGCAAGCTCGGCGTTCGCCTTCTCATAGGCGCGGATTTTCGTCACGACGGGCTGCAGCTCGGAATATTCGGATGCGAGCTTCACATAGACATCGGCAGCCGGGCCGGCCGACATGCGCGCTTCGATCTCGCCGAAACGGCGTTCCAGCTCGCGCATCTTTTCAACGGGAAGCTTCGCCACCCTTCACTCCGATTCTTGTTAATGTCTGCCTAGAGCAATTCCAGGAAAAGTGCGAAGCGGTTTTCCGTCCGGAATTGCGTAAAAACAAAATGTTAGAGCAGTTCTGCGTTTCCGTGAAAAAGCTGAATCGCTCTAAAGGGGAATATTGTGGCTCTCGGCGAAGCGGGCAAGCACCTCGCGCATTGGCGTCATGGAGTGGACATCGTCCAGCACCTCGTCCATCGCCGTTGCCAGCGCCTCGACATCGAGCCCGAGCAGCATTGCCTTCACCGGTCCGATCGAGGCCGGCGACATCGAGATCGAACGGAAACCGATACCGAGCAGCGCCATCGCCGAGATCGGTTTGCTGGCGAGTTCGCCGCAGAGCGTCACCGGCGTCTTGTTGCGGTCCGCGCCGCGCACGATATCGCGCAGAATGCGCAAAAACGGTTTGCCAAGAGGATCGAACCGGTCCGAGACCCGCGCATTGCCGCGATCGACCGCCATCGAGAACTGGAAGAGGTCGTTCGAACCGACCGAGACGAAATCCACCGCCTCCATCAGCTCATCAAGCTGCCAAAGCAGTGCAGGCACCTCCAGCATCGCTCCGAACTGCAGCTTGCGCGGCAACCCATGGCCGAAGCGCGAGAGATGCTGCACTTCCCTTTGCAACAGTTCGCGCACCATCTTCAGCTCGGAAACTTCGGTCACCATCGGCACCATCAGCTTCAGCTCAGTATCGGCCGATGCTTTCAACAGGGCGCGCAGCTGAGTGCGCAATAGCCCCGGCCGGTCGAGCGACAGCCGGATGGCGCGCCAGCCGAGCGCGGGATTTTCTTCCTCATGGCCGCGGAAATAGGGCACGACCTTATCGCCGCCGATATCGAGCGTACGGAAGGTGACGGGGCGGCCCGCCGCCTGTTTTATCACATTGCGATAGAACTGCTCCTGCTCGTCCGCCTTCGGCATGGTGGAGGCGATCATAAACTGCAGTTCGGTGCGAAACAGGCCGATGCCCTCGGCACCCGATTCCGAAAGCTGCGGCAGGTCGACCAACAGCCCCGCATTCATCATCAGGGCGATCCGCTGCCCATCCTTGGTCACCGGCTCGACGGCACGCAGCGCCCGAAACTGTTCCTGCCGCCTGGCGCGGAAGCGAACCTTTTCCTCGTAGGAACGCCGATGATCGGCCATCGGCCGCAGATGCACATGTCCCTCGTCGGCGTCGATGATCACGGCATCGCCGTTCTCGGCGAGCGCCACCACCCCTGCTGCCTGGCCGATGACCGGAATACCCATGGCGCGCGCGACGATCACCACATGGCTCGTCACCGCGCCTTCTTCCAGCACCAGCCCGCGCACATTGGCACGAGGATAATCGAGCAGCTCGGCCGCCCCCATGGCGCGCGCCAGGATGACCGCATCGTTGGGGAAGCCCTCGGCGGTCGTCCGCCCGGTGTAACCCGTCAATTGTCTGAGCAGCCGGTTTGCCAGATCCTCGAAATCATGCATGCGTTCGCGCAGATAGGGGTCGGTCAACCGCATCATGCGCGCCTTGGTGTCGCTCTGCACCTTCTCGACTGCCGCTTCCGCCGTCAGGCCGTTGCGGATCGCTTCCTCGAGCTTGCGCACCCAGCCCTGGTCATGGGCGAACATGCGATAGGTTTCGAGCACCTCGCGGTGCTCGCCTTCCATCGACACGTCGCGGCGCGACAGCATGTCGTCGATCGATATCCTGAGCGAACCCATGGCTTCGGCCAGCCGCCGGATTTCCTTCTCGGCATCTTCGTTGAGCAGGTTGGTGACGACGATGCGCGGCTCGTGCAGCACGACGTAGCCAAGGCCGATGCCGTCATTATAGGTGTCGCCGTCGACGGTCACCGAACGCGTCAGGTCGAGTTCGAGGCCCGGCTTGGTGATCTTCTTCAGCTCGCCGGTGGCAATCATCTCGGCAAGCACCATCGCCGTCGTCTCGAGCGCTTCCAGCTCCTCTTCGCGATAGTTGCGGCTTGCCTTGTTCTGCACGACGAGAACGCCGAGCGAGCGCCCGGTCCGGAGGATCGGCACGCCGAGGAAGGAATGGTAGATCTCTTCGCCCGTTTCCGGCAGGTAGCGGAACGCCGGATGCGACTGTGCGTCGGAAAGGTTCAGCGGCTGGGCCGAGGCCGCGATCGTGCCGACCAGGCCCTGCCCCATCTTCAATTGCGCCAGGTGCACGGCCTCACGATTGAGGCCTTCGGTCGCATAGAGTTCGAGCACGCCATCGGCGCGCAGCACGTAAACCGAGCAGACCTCGGCCACCATGTTGCCGGCGATCTGGCGGACGATCCGGTCAAGACGATCCTGCGGCTCCAGCGGCTCCGCCATCAACTCGCGCAGCCGCCTGAGCAGCACGCGCGGACCGCCGGAAAGGTCTCTCATGGCGTCTCAAGCTCCCGAATCAACGCACTCAGTCCCGGCGGGCCGGCCCTCGTCTCCTCAACCTGAAGGGGCAGGCCGCCCACTGGGAATCAATTCTTATCCAGACCGTAGCAGGAATGCAAAGTCCTGACAGCGAGTTCTGCATAAGGACCGTCGATCAGGATGGAAATCTTGATCTCGGAGGTGGTGATCGCCTTGATGTTGATGCCTTTTTCGGCAAGTGCACGAAATGCGGTCGCGGCAACGCCGGCGTGGCTGCGCATGCCGATTCCGATGACCGACACTTTCACCAGCCCCGATTCGTTCTGCACGACATCGTAGCCGATCTTCTCCTTATGGTCGCCGAGGACCTTGATCGCCTTCTCGACATCGCCCGACGGCACGGTGAAGGTCATGTCGGTCTTCGACCCGTCCTCGGAGATATTCTGGACGATCATATCGACATTGATATGGGATTCGGCGAGCGGTCCGAAGATCGCCGCGGAAACGCCCGGCCGGTCGGCAAGACGGCGAAGCGAGATCTGAGCCTCATCCTTGGCATAGGCGATGCCGGTGACTACTTCCTGTTCCACGATTTCATCCTCGTCACAAATCAGCGTTCCGGGCGGGTTTAGCAGATCGCCCATGCCCGGAGCATCGGGGTCTTCGAATGACGAGCGTACGAAGGTGCGTACCTTGTGCACCATGGCAAGCTCGACCGAGCGCACCTGCAGCACCTTGGCGCCGAGCGAGGCCATTTCGAGCATTTCCTCGAAGGCAATCTTTTTCAGCCTGCGCGCCTTCGGCACGATGCGCGGGTCCGTCGTATAGACGCCGTCGACATCGGTATAGATATCGCAGCGATCCGCTTTGACAGCTGCTGCGATGGCAACGGCCGACGTGTCCGATCCGCCGCGGCCAAGCGTCGCGAGGCGGTTGTCGGGGCCCAGTCCCTGGAAGCCGGCGATGACGGCAACCTGCCCCTCGCCCATGCGCTTGACGATGTCGGAGCCGTCGATCTCCATGATCCGCGCCGCGCCATGCGCGTTGTCGGTGCGGATGGGGATCTGCCAACCCTGCCAGGAGCGCGCATTGATATCCATCGCCTGCAATGCGATCGCCAGCAGACCCGAGGTAACCTGCTCGCCGGAGGCGACCACCGCATCATATTCCCGCGCATCGTAAAACGGCGAATTGGCGCCGATCACCTTCGGCATGCCCTGCACCCAGCCGACCAGTTCATTGGTCTTGCCGGACATGGCCGATACCACCACCGCCACTTCGTGGCCGGCATCGACTTCGCGTTTTACATGGCGCGCGACGTTCTTGATGCGATCCAGGTCAGCGACGGACGTGCCGCCGAATTTCATTACGATGCGTGCCATATGCCTCTACCACGACTGGCGCCGGGAAAGCGGAAAACCGGACCCGGCATCACAAAAGCTCTGGGGCAGACCGCTTGGCCAGAGAGCCAGGTCCCGACTTCCGGAACCGCTCTAAAAGCCCGGGTCCCCAAGGCCCCAAGTTGCGGCGTCTCTTAGCGAGTTTGGCGGGGGGAGGCAAGCGCGCCTGACAAAAGCGATTGTCAGGCGGCTCCGCGCTTCGCCGGTCTCCTGCTCCGCCCCCTTGACTTATGCCCCCGATCGTCCGACTTCACGTGTCAGAACGCAAGGAGTAGATGATGACGGAAGGCGCCAGAAGCACGATCGACCAGGGCGAAGTGGACCGCTTCTCGGCGATGGCGGCGGAATGGTGGAGCCCGACCGGCAAGTTCAAGCCGCTGCACAAGTTCAATCCTGTCCGCCTCGCCTATATAAGAGACAAGGCCTGCGAGAATTTCGGTCATGATCCGAAAAGCGCCCGCCCGCTCGAGGGTTTGCGTGTGCTTGACATCGGCTGCGGCGGCGGTCTGCTGTCCGAACCTGTCGCCCGCATGGGCGCCTCCGTCACCGGCGCCGATCCCTCCGAGAAAAATATCGGCATCGCCTCGACCCACGCCAAGGCCTCCGGCGTTTCGATCGACTACCGCGCCGTCACCGCCGAGGAACTCGCCGAGGCCGGTGAAACCTTTGATATTGTCCTCAACATGGAAGTGGTCGAACACGTCGCCGACGTCGAGTTTTTCATGACGACCTGCGCGAAAATGGTCCGCCCCGGCGGCCTGATCTTTGTCGCCACCATCAACCGAACAATGAAGGCGGCAGCGCTTGCGATCTTCGCCGCCGAAAACATTCTGCGCTGGCTGCCGCGCGGCACCCACCAATACGAAAAGCTGGTGCGCCCGGAAGAACTGCAAAAGCCATTGACGGCAAGCGGCCTCGAGATCACCGACCGTACCGGCGTCTTCTTCAATCCGCTGTCGAACCAGTGGAACCTGTCCAAGGACATGGACGTGAATTATATGCTGCTGGCGAAGCGCCACGCATAGGCGCCATCCATAAGCCGGCTACACGTTTAGCAGCAGCGACATGCCAGCCGAACCGGGCAGAGGGGCAGGCGCGGCCGGCATGTCAGTTCACATCCTCCGGCAGCACCGGAATGGCGGCAATCTCGATGCCTTCGTCCACGAGCGCCTGCGCCTCGTCGACCGTCGCCTGGCCGATGATGCCGCGGGCATCCGCCTCGCCGTAATGGATCTTGCGGGCTTCCTCGGGAAACTTGGTGCCGACATCCTCGGAATTGGCCTTGACGGCTGCGACCGCCTCTTTCAGTTTTTGCAGCGCCTCCCGTCGCATGGCATCCATCGCCAGCGTTTGCCTCTCATCCTTCTTCCGCGCCGTCGATACCGATGGCGCCATCAGCAGCTTGGAGACGGCGGCGGAATGGCAGACCGGGCAAGTCAGGAATCCGGTCGCGACCTGACGGTCGAAATCTGCGCTTTCAGAAAACCAGCCTTCGAATTCATGGGCATTGTCACAGTTGAGCGAATAACGGATCAAGCGGCCACGCCTCCGGCGACTGCCCCAGCAATCTTCTCGATCGAAAATTCCCGGCCATTCCTCAGGTTGGGGATCTTGTCATGCGCAGCCTTGACCGCGCCGGGATCGATCTCCGCGACGATTACCGCCTCGCCGGTGGCGCCGGCCGAGGCCAGCACGGTGCCCCAAGGGTCGATGATCATCGAATGGCCGAAGGTCTCCCGGCCGTCCTCGTGCCGCCCGTCTTCGTCCCGGCCGGCCTGCGCCGCGGCAACGACGAAGACACCGTTCTCGATCGCGCGTGCACGCAGCAGGATCTCCCAATGCGCCTCACCGGTCTGCCTGGTGAAGGCGGCCGGAACCGTCATCACCTCGGCGCCGGCAATCGCCTGGGCGCGGAAGAGTGCGGGAAAGCGCACATCGTAGCAGATGGCGAAACCCATTTCGGCAAAGGGCAACGACAGCACGCGCGCCTCCGAGCCGGCCGTATAGGCGGCACTTTCGCGCCAGCTCTCGCCATTGTCGAGGTCAACGTCGAACATATGGATCTTGTCGTAGCGATTGAGGATTTTGCCGTCGGGACCGAACAGGAAACCGCGATTGGCGATCTTGCCGTCGGCGAGGGCGATCGCGGTCGAGCCGACATGCATGTGAATGCCGAATTCGGCCGCGAGCTCGGAGCCGGTTTTGACGATGATGTCATGGGCCTCATCGGCGAGCACGGCGCGCGCCGCGGTGCGATCGCGCTGCAACATGCCGGTCATCTCGGGCGTTTGCACATAGGTTGCGCCTTGGGCGGCGGCCTCGCGCACCAGTCGCGCCATGGCGACGGCATTCTTCACCGGATCGACCCCGGAGCACATCTGGATGGCGGCGGCCTTGAAGCTCATCGGCTCGTCCTCAGGCCGCCAACATCGGATCGAGCTTGCCGGCCCGATCGAGCGCAAACAGATCGTCGCACCCGCCGACATGATCGGCGCCAATGAAGATCTGCGGAAAGGTGGTGCGGCCGTTCGACTTGCCGATCATTTCCTGACGAAGATCCGGTGAATATGTCGCATCGTGCTCGACGTAGTCGACGCCCTTTTCTTCGAGAAGGGACTTGGCGCGGCTGCAATAGCCGCAGAACTGCCGCGTATAGATGGTGACGGGTACCATAATCTCTCCAGACCGATGCCGGGTATTTCTGTCATATAGGCTCGGAGAGAGCCCTTGCAAAGGTCAAAACCGTTATCTCGGCCGCGCCCGCCTTGCGCAATGTCCGGCTTGCTGCAGCAACCGTCGCCCCTGTCGTGTAGACGTCGTCGACAAGGACGATGCGCTTGCCGAAAATGTCGTTTTCGCAACTCTTGGCAATCGCGAAGGCGCCCCTGACATTGTCCTCGCGCGCCTTGGCGCCGAGGCCGACCTGCTGGCTGGTGCGCTTGACGCGAACAAGCGTGGCGGCAAGCAGCGGCTTGCCAGAGAGACGTGCCATATGGCGGGCAAGTTCGGCTGCCTGATTGAATTTGCGCGCCAGCATTCGGGTGCGGTGCAGCGGCACCGGGATCAGCGCATCGCAGTTTTCGACCGTTCCATCGGAAGCGCGAAGCATCCAGGCAGCCATCATCGGCGCCAGATCGGTACGATCGCGATATTTCAGCCCATGAACGAGATCGCGGATCGCATGGTCGTGGGTTGCCGCCGACCGCAGCCGATCGAAAGGCGGCGGGTTAGCGATCGCCTCGGCGCTGAGGATGCCGGCGCCGAGATCGTGCGAGAAGGGAATGCCCAGCACTTCGCAATAGGGCCGTTCGATGAAACGGATGCCGGACCAGCATTTCGCGCAGAGCCCGCGATGGCCGCCGGTGGAAATGCCGCAGACGGAGCAGGCTGGCGGATAGAGAAAATCGGCAAGCGCCGAAAACGGCCGCAAGAGTTGCGCCCGCAAGAATTCCGCCGGTTTTTCGAAATCGATCGGTCCCATGGCGTCGAGACTAGCTTGTTCTCCTCCAAAGGAAAATCGTCTTGCTGCTGCTCCGCAGCGGGACTAAGGACATCGTCATGGAAACGATCTTCGACAAGACCTTGATCGCCGCGCATCGCCATCGCGCGCTTGCCAACAACGATCCGAAAGCCGCCTTCCTGCTCGACATCGCCGCTGAGGAAATGGGCGAGAGGCTTGGCGTCGTCGAGCGGACCTTCGAGACTGCCTTCGAACTACACGGCGCAACGGGAGCGGCTGCCCGCGCGGCAATGGCGACCGGCAAGATCGGCACGATGATCCGTGTCGAAAGCGAGAAGGCCTATGCGCGCCCAGGCGAAACCTTGATCGAGGCGCCACTCGAGGACGTGCCGCTCGAACCGCAATCGGCCAATCTCATCCTTGCGCCGCTCAGCCTGCATCTGACCAACGATACGCCTGGTGTTTTCATCCAGATCCGCCGCGCTTTGAAACCCGACGGCCTGTTCCTGGCGGCGATCCCCGGTGCCGGTACGCTGCAGGAATTGCGCGAGGTGCTGCTCGCCGCCGAGGCCGAACTGACGGGCGGCGCCAGCCCGCGCGTCATTCCCTTCGCCGATGTGCGCGATATCGGCAGCCTCATGCAGCGCGCCGGCTTCACGCTGCCGGTGATCGATGCGGAAAACTACACGGTACGCTATGATTCGCTCTTTCCGCTGATGCGGGATCTGAGGGCCATGGGCATGAGCAACCCGCTTGCCGCCCGGGGCCGGGCGCCGCTGACGCGCGCCTTCTTCCTGCGCGCAGCCGAGATTTACGCCGACCGTTACTCCGATCCTGACGGACGCATCCGCGCGACCTTCTCGATCATCTATGTCTCGGGATGGGCGCCGCACGAGAGCCAGCAAAAGCCGCTCAAGCCGGGCTCGGCCAAGGCACGCCTTGCCGATGCGCTGAAGGTGGACGAGCACAAGCTTAGGCAGTGACGGCCGGTTGCTGCTTTAATTTGCAGGCAGATTGTTGCCGATCACGTTAAAAATCCCCTGCAGGCTACCGGTGAAAATTCCGAGAGCGGAGACGATTGCGCCACCGATGAGGGCGGCGATGAGACCGTATTCTATGGCCGTCGCACCTCTGTTATCTGCAAGAAATGCTTTCAAAATACGCATTATCCCCAACCCTTAGCGCGTAACAGCAAACGACCATTCCATGACCATCAGGCGATGGCCGGCATGTTTCAGCAACCGGCGCCGACGCCATAGCCCTGAACGACGCAGACCGAGCCGGGCGTTTCCTGGAGAACGCTGCGGCGGATCGTATAACGCTTGCCGCTTTCGCTCTTTGGAATAGATCCCGTCGTCATCGTATCGAATTCCGCCGGCGCGCTGGCAAAGACACTCTTCTTCGAGGAATCCGCAAGCATCGGCGTCAGGATAAGCGTTAGAGCGACCACCGCCGTGCCGAACAGAAGGGCGATATTGAGCGCACCCGTCCTGCGCGAGGCAGACGAAACCCGTTCCTTTTCCCGGACAGCTTTCCAGAAATCATCGTCCATGACGTCAAGCCTTTTAATACACGCACGCCAGATGCTTGATTGAGGTCGATCTTTGGCAGAAGGTGTTAAACGATCCATTAATATCCACAGCCGAAAACGGCGCGGCGCGATAATAATCAGGTAACGCTAATGCATGTCGCCTGGAAGTGTGCCGCGGTTTCAGGATAACGACATGCAATAAAATAAAAATTTAAAGCGCGTCGCACGAATAAGGTCAACGAGACGCGCTTCAAAGTAAATCCTGCAGCATCGGGATCAACGGCTCGTCGGCCGGCGGCATCGGATAATCGCGCAGCGCCTGCGGACGCACCCATTTCAGCGCCTGGCCCTCCCGCCCCTGGGGAATGCCCTCATAGCGCCGGCAGATATAAAGCGGCATCAAAAGGTGGAAGGTCTCGTAGGAATGGCTGGCGAAGGTCAGCGGTGCCAGGCAGGCGATCTTGGTCGTAATGCCGAGCTCTTCATCGAGTTCGCGCACCAGCGTTTCCTCCGGCGTCTCGCCGGACTCGACCTTGCCGCCGGGAAATTCCCAGAGCCCGGCCAGCGACTTTCCCTCGGGACGCTGTGCCAGGAGGATACGCCCATCGGTATCGATCAGCGCACAGGCGGCGACCAGCAATATCTTTCGGCCATTGCACTGTATGAGAGGCTCGCTCATCGCGGCTCCTGCTGCCAATAGCAATAATGATAGGCGTCGCGAAAACCGAGGCGTTCATAGAGTGCGATGGCCGGACGGTTGGACAGCTTCACCTGCAGCCAGGCTGATCGGGCGCTGCGCATGCGCGCCCAGCGCAGCGCCGATGTCAGGATCTCGGTGCCGAGCCCCTCGCGCCGCCGCGTCTCGCAGACCGAAAGCGACATGATGCCGGCAAGGTCGTTGTCCTGGACACAAAGCACCGTCGCCAACGGGCCATCGACAGCATTTTCGATCATGAACAGGCCAGACGGCGGCTTGATTGCCGAAATGATTTCGGCAAGCGCCGGCTTCAAGCTCAGGGGCGCCCGTTCGACGGCAAGGTTGGCGTCGACGAAACGGCCGACATCATGGGTCGGCAGGTGGTCGAGCGTATCCGGCAGCTCGGCTTCGGCGAGGTCGCAGGTCATCACGACAGTCTCGTCGAACCGCGTCCAGTTCTGCGTGCTGAGAAGCTCGATCAGCACCGGCGAGGCAAGCGGCGTCTGGCGGATGACGGCGGCGCGGCCATAGGCCTCGAACTTCCGGCTCGCCTTTTCCAGGCGGATTTCGACGTCGCGATGATCCGAGGGATCGAGCGGCACGATGGAATTCAGCCGGTTGGACGGGTGGCCGGCCGTTAGCCGCACCTGCCAGCTGCCGTCATATTGTACGGACGCCGCCGGCCAGGCACGGAAGCCGACGGCCTCCAGCCTGCGCACCAGCGGAAGATTCTGTGAAGAAATGGATGCCTGCGCCAATGAACGATCAGCTCCGATAGTCGCCATTGATCGCAACATATTCCTTAGTGAGGTCGCAGGTCCAGACGGTTGCGGTGCCGGTGCCGAGGCCGATATCGACTTTGACGGGGATATCCTGCGCTTTCATGACGTCAGTAGCGGCCTGCTCGGAATAATCCGGGTCGCGCTCACCATTGACGGCGACCCTGACGTCGCCGAACCAGATGGCGAGCCGGTCGCGGTCGGCCATCTCGCCGGATTTGCCGACGGCCATGACGATGCGGCCCCAATTGGCGTCCTCGCCGGCGGCTGCCGTCTTGACCAGCGGCGAATTGGCGATCGACAGTCCGATACGCTTGGCGGCGGCATCGCTCTCGGCACCCGTCACGGTGATTTCGAGCATCTTGGTGGCGCCTTCGCCGTCGCGCACCACCTGCAGCGACAGATCCTTCAGCACTTCGTTGAGGGCGGCCCGGAAGGCGGCAAGGTGGGGATCGTCGGCGCGTTCGATGCGGGCCTGGCCGTCCTCGGCCGCAGCACCCGTTGCAAACAGCATCAGCGTATCGGATGTGGAGGTGTCGCTGTCGACGGTCATAGAATTGAAGGTCGGGCCGACGCCATCAGACAGCAGCACCTGCAGCGCTGCGGGCGCAATATCGGCATCGGTGACGACGAAGGAAAGCATCGTCGCCATATCGGGCGCGATCATGCCGGCGCCCTTGGCAATGCCGTTGATCGTGACAGTTACGCCGCCGATCTCGGCGCTGCGGGTGGAAACCTTCGGATAGGTGTCGGTCGTCATGATCGCCTTGGCGGCCTCGAACCAGAAATCGCCTGTGGCTTCGGTCTGCATCCGGTCCAGGACGCCGGCGAATTTGGTGGCATCGAGCGGCTCGCCGATCACGCCCGTCGAGGCCAGGTAGACTTCGTTTTCGTCGCAGCCGACAGCAGATGCCGCCGACTTCGCCGTCAGCTCGGTCGCATGGCGGCCCTTCAAGCCGGTGAAGGCATTGGCATTGCCGGAATTGACGACAACCGCCCGCGCACTGCCATGCGGCAGGTTGGCACGGCAGAAATCCACCGGCGCCGACGGGCACTTCGAGCGCGTGAAGACGCCCGCAACGGCGGCCGGCTTGTCGAAGACCATCATCAGCACGTCGGTGCGGTTCTTGTACTTGATGCCGGCGGACGCCGTTGCCATGCGCACGCCGCGCAGCGGCGGCATCGAGACGAAGGATTTCGGGGCGAGCGGAGAGACGGAACCGGACATGATGAAACCTGCCAATGGGCATTTCCAGGCGAAATCGGCAGCGGTGCGCCGTTCAGAAATGCAACAACAACAACGATATTAAAGGGCCCGGAAAAACCGGGCCCTGATGCGACTATTACTGCTTCGGCGCAGGTGCTGCGGGCTCGCTGCCCGGCTCCGGCTGCTTGTTGGCCTGGTCGTAACCCTTGCGCAGCGTCTCGTCGCTGATTTCGATCTTGGCGGAGGCTTTCGCCTTGTTCAGAAGCTCGAGATACTTGTCGCGCATGACGAGCTGACGAACCTGATCCTGCACCTGCTCGAAGGGCGGCGGCGGGGCGTCGCGCTTATCCTCGACCTTGATGACGTGATAGCCGAAATCGGTCTTGACGGGCGTCTTGGAATAGGTGCCCTTTTCAAGCGCAAAGGCTGCGTCCTCGAATTCCTTGACCATGCGGCCGCGCGAGAAATAGCCGAGGTCGCCGCCTTCCGACTTGTTCGGATCGGTCGACTTTTCCTTGGCAAGCTCGGCGAAATCCTTGCCGGCATCGAGCTGCTTGATGATGTCCTTGGCTTCGTCCTCGGTCTTGACGAGGATATGACGGGCGTGGACTTCCTCCTGCTTCGGCAGGGCGGCGACTTCCTTGTCGTAGCGTGCCTTGACTTCTTCAGGCGTCACGATGTCGACGACATGCTTCTTGAAGTAGGCGTTGTGCAGCTCGCGGTCGGTGAGATACTGCATGCGCTTCTTGAATTCGTCGGTCTGATCGAGCTTCTCGGCCGCAGCGTCGGCGGCGAGCAGCTTCACGTCGATGGCGGCGGAAAGGGCAGCGACCTTCTTCTGGTCATCGGGAAGCTGTGCCAGCTGCGGGTCGAGATTGGCGACGGCGAGGTCGAGTTCCGACTGGTGAATCTCCAGATTGCCGACCTTGGCGATGACGGCGTCATCGGCATGGGCCGGGGCCTGGAGTGCAACAAAAGTTGCAAACGCCAGAACGGCAAGTTTGTTGGTGCTCAACATGAAATACCCTTCACAGTTACATCGACGGTTTCAGCATCGCCTGAAACGGCCCAAAATAGCCATCAACACCGGATTGTGGCCTTTCTGTATCCGCCAAATCCGTTGACATCATTCGACCCCCCTCTTATCTGTCACGCAACCTCGCGTCCAGAACAGTTTCCGGGCGTTTTAAGGCGCGCGCCTGATTTTCGGCTGGGCCGCGAACAACAAACGCCGGGGATGAATATTTGAGAAAGGACCAGTCATATGGTCAGCTTTGGCGGTATAGCCCGCAAGTTATTTGGGTCTTCCAACGACCGCCGCGTGCGGTCCTTCCAGCCGAACGTCGCTGCCATCAACTCTATCGAAGAGAAGACCAAGGCTCTGACGGACGAGCAGCTCGCGGCAAAGACCGTGGAGTTTCGTGCTTTGCTCGCCGAAGGCAAGACGCTCGACGACATTCTGATACCGGCCTTTGCGGTCGTGCGCGAAGCCTCGCGCCGCGTTCTCGGCCTGCGGCCTTTTGACGTACAGCTGGTCGGCGGCATGATCCTGCATTCGAATGCGATCGCCGAGATGAAGACCGGCGAAGGCAAGACGCTCGTCGCCACCCTGCCGGTCTATCTGAACGCGCTTTCCGGCAAGGGCGTGCACGTCGTCACCGTCAACGATTACCTTGCCCAGCGCGATGCCGCGACCATGGGCCGCATCTACGGCTTCCTCGGCATGACCACCGGCGTCATCGTCCATGGCCTCTCCGACGAGGAACGCCACGCGGCCTATGCCTGCGACATCACCTATGCCACCAACAACGAACTCGGCTTCGATTATCTGCGCGATAACATGAAGTACGAGAAGAACCAGATGGTTCAGCGCGGCCACAACTTCGCGATCGTCGACGAAGTGGACTCGATCCTCGTCGACGAGGCGCGCACGCCGCTGATCATCTCCGGCCCGCTCGACGACCGCTCCGAACTTTATAACACGATCGACGCCTACATTCCGCTGCTCGTACCCAGCGATTACGAAATCGACGAGAAGCAGCGCTCGGCCAATTTCTCCGAAGAGGGCACCGAGAAGCTGGAAAACCTGCTCCGCCAGGCCGGTCTCTTGAAAGGCAATGGGCTCTACGACATCGAGAACGTCGCGATCGTCCACCACGTCAACAACGCGCTGAAGGCTCACAAGCTCTTCCAGCGCGACAAGGACTATATCGTCCGCAACGACGAGGTCGTCATCATCGACGAGTTCACCGGCCGCATGATGCCTGGCCGCCGCTATTCGGAAGGTCAGCACCAGGCGCTCGAGGCTAAGGAAAAGGTGCGGATCCAGCCGGAAAACCAGACGCTGGCCTCGATCACCTTCCAGAACTACTTCCGCATGTACTCCAAGCTCGCCGGCATGACCGGTACGGCGCAGACGGAAGCGGAAGAATTCGCCAACATCTACAATCTCGATGTCATCGAGGTTCCGACCAACCTGCCGATCAAGCGCCTCGACGAGGATGACGAGGTTTACCGGACCTTCGACGAGAAGTTCAAGGCGATCATCGAGGAGATCCTCGACGCCCATAAGCGCGGCCAGCCGGTGCTGGTCGGCACCACCTCGATCGAGAAATCGGAACTGCTCGCCGAGCGCCTGCGCAAGCAGGGCTTCGACGACTTCCAGGTGCTGAACGCCCGCTACCACGAGCAGGAAGCCTATATCGTTGCCCAGGCCGGCGTGCCCGGTGCCATCACCATCGCCACCAATATGGCCGGCCGCGGTACCGACATCCAGCTGGGCGGCAACCTGGACATGCGCATCGAGCGCGAACTCGGCGAAGTCGAAGCCGGTCCGGAGCGAGAGGCCCGGATCCAGGCGATCGTCGAGGAGATCAAGGAACTCAAGCAGAAGGCGCTCGCCGCCGGCGGTCTCTACGTCATCGCCACCGAACGCCATGAAAGCCGCCGCATCGACAACCAGCTGCGCGGCCGCTCCGGCCGTCAGGGCGACCCCGGCCGCTCGAAATTCTACCTCTCGCTTCAGGACGACCTGATGCGCATCTTTGGCTCCGACCGCATGGACAGCATGCTGACCAAGCTCGGCCTCAAGGAGGGCGAGGCGATCGTCCATCCCTGGATCAACAAGGCCCTGGAGCGCGCTCAGAAGAAGGTCGAAGCCCGCAACTTCGATATCCGCAAGAACCTCCTGAAGTATGACGACGTTCTCAACGATCAGCGCAAGGTGATCTTCGAGCAGCGCCTCGAACTGATGGAATCGACCAATATTTCCGAGACCGTCTCCGACATGCGCCGTGAGGTGATCGAAGACATGGTTGAAAAGTATATCCCCGAGCGCGCCTACGCCGAACAATGGGATGCCGTCGGCCTGAAAACCGGTGCTCTGAACATCCTCAATCTCGACCTGCCGATCGAGGACTGGGTGAAGGAAGAAGGCATCGGCGAGGACGATATCCGCGAGCGCCTGACGCAAGCCACCAATGCCGCCTTTACCGAAAAGGCCGAGCGTTTCGGTGACGACATCATGCATTATGTCGAACGCTCGATCGTCATGCAGACGCTCGATCATCTCTGGCGCGAGCACATCGTCAATCTCGATCATCTGCGCTCCGTCATCGGCTTCCGCGGCTATGCCCAGCGCGATCCGCTGCAGGAATACAAGTCGGAAGCTTTCGAGCTGTTCACCGCACTGCTCAACAATCTGCGCGAGGCCGTGACCGCCCAGCTGATGCGCGTTGAGCTGGTGCAGCAGGCCCCTGCTGAACCCGAACCGCCGCTGATGCAGGCCCATCACCTCGATCCGATGACCGGCGAGGACGATTTCGCCCCGGCGATCTACCAGGCATCGGAAGTCATTGTTTCCCCTGAGAACCGGAACCCCGATGACCCGGCCACCTGGGGCAAGGTCGGCCGCAACGAGACCTGCCCCTGCGGTTCCGGCAAGAAATACAAGCATTGCCACGGCGCCTTCGAGCAGGTCTGAGGCAAACCGCAAAGATCGTTTAAATGCCGCCTTCGGGCGGCATTTTCTTTCCGCGGCAATGCTGGAAAACCGCAATTTCAGCGCCGACCGACCGGTCCGATCCGGAACCGTTTCTTAACCCTGTTCTGTCAAGACTTCGAGCACGATTTGCCTGACTTTCAGAGTTTTGCGTGTTCATCATGGCGGTCATAGAAACAGCGGAAAAAATGCTGCCCGCGGGCCTGCGCCCGATCGGCGGCCGCACGCGGCGCATGCTTGTGGCCGTGCTCACCGAACGTGGGGAGAAGGCGACCGCCCAGCGCATGGCGCTGACCGCCTTTTCGATCCGCATTCTCAGTGCAGCCCTTGCCTTCATCTCGCAGATCTTGCTTGCCCGGCTGATGGGCGAATATGAATACGGCATCTTCGTTTTCGTCTGGGTGCTGGTCGTCGTCTTCGGCGATCTCTCATGCCTTGGTTTCCACACGGCAATCATCCGCTTCCTGCCGCAATACAAGGCAGCGGGCGCCTTCGAGGAAATCCGCGGCCTCACCGGCACCGCGCGCATCTTCGCGCTGCTTTCCGGCACAGCGGTACTCGCCGCCGGCATGCTCGGGCTGCATTTCTTCGGCCATATGATCCAGGTCTATTATCTCGTCCCGATCTTCCTCGGCCTGCTCGCGATGCCGATGATCGCGCTTGGCGACATTCTGGAGGGTACGTCGCGGGCGAACCACTGGCCGGTCATGGCGCTTGGCCCGGTCTATATCGTCCGGCCGATCCTGATCATCCTCTTCATGCTGATCGCCATTGCCATCGGCGCCGAACATACGGCCGTCACCGCCATGCAGGCAGCACTCGCCGCGACCTTCGTCACCGCGCTCGGCCAGTATGCCGCAACGCTCTATCGCCTTCGCCGGCATTATGACGAGGGGCCGCGCAAGGTCGATTTCCTCGCCTGGTTCAGCGTCGCCTTTCCGATTTTTTTGATCGAGGGTGTGAGCTTCCTGCTGACCAATTCCGATGTCGTCGTCGTCGGCATCTTCCTCGAGCCGCACGACGTCGCCATCTATTTCGCCGCCGCCAAAACCATGGCGCTGGTGCATTTCATCAATTTCTCGGTCAAGGCAGCCTCCGGCCCGCGCTTTTCCTCGATCATCGCCGAAGGCGACCATGCACAGCTGGCGAGCGCCGCCATCGACGCCGCCCGCTGGACCTTCTGGCCGGCACTCGGAGTCGGTCTTCTGGTGCTTGCCGCCGGCCATCTTCTGCTCTCGCTCTTCGGTGGCGCCTTCACATCAGGTTATCTGGTCATGGCGATCCTGCTTGCCGGCATCCTCGCCAAGTCACTGGTCGGCCCAGCCGAAACGTTGCTGATGATGGCCGGCAAGCAGAACCTCTGCGTCGCGCTCTATGCCGGCGCGCTGACCGCCAATATCGGTCTCAACCTTGCTTTAATACCGCATTACGGCATCGAAGGAACCGCGATCGCCACGGCATCGGCCATGGCGGTCGAGGCAATCCTGCTGCATCTTGCCGTGCGCCGCACGCTCGGCATCGTCCTTTTCGCCTTTGCCAGCCCCCCGCCGAAACGCCAGAAATGAGAGTTCGATAGATGGTGCGTATTCCCCCCGTGACCGAAAGCACCGACAGCATTGCCAACCGCATGGTGCATGATCTCGCCGCGCTGCATTTCGAAGCGCCGCGGGCCGAGGCGCGCGCCGAGATCGGCCGGCCGGGGCGCGAACTCTGCCTCTATCCCGGCAAGCTCGGCTATGACCTTCAAGAAGAACTCGACTTTCTCTCCAACCGGGCGATGGAGCCGAACGTCTTCTTCTCCGGCCGCTTCCTCGCCCCCGCAATGCCGCGGCTCGAAGACCGACAGGTGAACTTCGCCCTGATCCGCGACCATAATGCCGGCCGGAGCCGCATGCGCTTTCTGATGCCGTTTTCGGTCGACAAACCGGGTTTTGCCGTCGGCCCGTCGATCATCCGCGGCTGGTCGAACAGCTTCGGCCCGCTCGGTACGCCGCTCGTTGACAGCGAGGATGCCGCCGAGACCCTCGACAACCTCTTTGAGGGACTGACGGCTCGCGACCTCAATCTGCCCGGAATCGTGGTCCTGCCGGATCTCAGGCTGAACGGTATCTTCGTGCGCATGATCAAGGCCGTGGCGCTCAGCCGCAATCTTCCCGTCACCGTCACCAATCCCTATTTGCGCCCGATGCTGCAGAGCGACGAAGAGGCGCCGGCCTATCTCGGCCGCACCATCTCTTCCTCGCACATGCGCGAGATGCGTCGCCAGTGGCGTCTGCTGGAGGAACAGGGAACGGCGGTTTATGCCGTCGCCCGCCAGCCCCGCGAAATCCACATCCGCTTCGAGGAATTCCTGGCGATGGAAGCCGGTGGCTGGAAGGGCAAGCGGCGAAGCGCCCTCGTCACCGATCGCTATCATACGGCCTTCGCCCGCGAGGCGGTTTCGAACCTTGCCGCCGTCGATGCCGTGCGTATTCACACGATCGACCTCAACGGCAAGGCGATCGCCGCCATCGTCGTACTGATGATGGGTGGCGAGGCCTATACCTGGAAGACTGCCTATGACGAGAATTATGCCCGCTATTCGCCGGGTAAGCTCTTGATGAGCGAACTCACCGAATGGCATCTCGACGACGCCAACATCGTCCGCTCCGATTCCTGCGCCGTCTCCGACCACCCGATCATGAGCCGCTTCTGGCAGGAGCGCGAGGAGATGGGAACGCTGGTGATCGGCCTAACGCAGAACAGCGACCGCGACATGCGTCAGGTCACAGCCCAGCTCCACATGTACCGCAGCACCCGAAACATGGCGAAGATGCTGCGCGAAAAGATCATGTCGCTGGCCGGCCGGAGCTGAACAGCTAAGCTTCGGCCGCCGCTTTCTCCCGCAGCAGCCGGCGGATCACCTTGCCGGTGGTGGTCAGCGGCAGGGCATCGATGAATTCTACCTCGCGCGGATATTCGTGCATCGAAAGCCGCGTCTTCACCCATTCCCTGATGTCAGCCGCCAGCGCCTCGCTTGGGTGATGGCCGGGCGACAACACGATATAGGCTTTGACGATTTCGGTGCGCACGGCATCCGGTTTGCCGACGGCAGCGGCAAGCTGCACGGCGGGATGGCCGATCAGGCAATCCTCGATTTCGGCCGGGCCGATACGATATCCGGATGAGGTGATGACGTCATCGTCGCGGCCTTCGAAGGTGACATAACCGTCTTCGTCCTGTCGGCCAATATCGCCGGTGAGCAGCCAGCCTTTGGCGAATTTTCGCGTCGTCGCCGCCGCATCGTCCCAATAGCCGAGGAACATGACGGGATCGGGACTGGCGATGGCGATCTGGCCCGGCTCGCCGGCCGGCAGCTCGTCACCCGCATCATCGACGATCGCCACGCGATGCCCCGGCACCGCCCGCCCGATGGCGCCCGCCTTGGTCACGCCATAGGCAGCGCTCGACGACAGCACGAAATTGCACTCCGTCTGGCCGTAGAATTCATTGACTGTGAGGCCAAGGGTGCGCTGCGCCCATTCATAGGTCTCGCGGCCAAGCGCCTCTCCGGCCGAGCCGATGGTGCGCAGAACCAGATCGTATTTCGACCGCGGATCGGCAACGGATCGCATCAGCCGCAATGCGGTCGGCGGAATGAAGGCGTTGCGCACCCCCATCTCGGCCATGATCCGATAGGCCATGTCGGCGTCGAATTTCTGCGCCGGCGAGGAGACGACGGGAACGCCGAGGAGAAGGCTCGGCAGCAGCGCGTTGAGCAGCCCGCCGGCCCAGGCCCAGTCGGACGGCGTCCAGACCTTGTCGCCCGCTTTCGGAAAACCTTGATGGGCAAATTGCATGCCGGGAATATGGCCTGGCAGGACGCGGTGGCCATGCAGCGCACCCTTGGGCGGCCCCGTCGTGCCCGAAGTAAAGATCATCAGCGCCGGATCGTCCGGACCGGTCTTGACGACGTCGAAGACGGAGGAATGGCCGTCCACCAGTTCGCCGAAAGCAGCCGCATCGGCACTCGCCCCATCGATGCTGACGACATGCTTCAGCATCGGCAGACCCTTGCGGATCTGCCGGATGCGCTCGAGACCGAAGCCATTGGTGACGACAGCGGCCACGCCCGCCGCCTTCAGCCGGTATTCCAACGCCTCGACACCGAAGAGTAACGCCAGCGGCAGCGCGATCGCGCCGGTCTTGTAGATCGCCACATGCGCGATCACCGTCTCGAAGGATTGCGGCAGCAACAACGCGACGCGATCGCCGCGTTCGATCCCCAGTGAAACCAGCGCATTGGCAAAGGCCGAGGATTGGTCGGCGAGCGCGCGATAGGTCAGGGTGCGGTGATACCCGTCCGGGCTGAAATGTTCGAGGCAGACGCGCTCCGGCGCCCTCGCCGCCCAGTCGTCGCTGACGGCGCGGCCGATATTGAAATCCTCGGGAATCCGCCACGAGAAATCGCGATAGAGATCGTCGTAGCGATCATGGGACGGCAGTATCATAAGTGAAATCCAGTGAATGCTGCACCAGCTAACACCTTGTGCTGCAAATGCGCAAGCAACGGGTCCAGACGGTGATGACCGGCCGGGCTTCAAAGCTCATCACGCATTGTTGTGCGCATCGCAAATCGGATTTTTCGGCGGGCGCCCTGCGACTTTCCCGGTTTCCGCGCTAGATCATGGAAAGCCGCCGGGGACAGCGAATTGGGTCAGCAAATTCATCACGGAGTTGTTTCATGGAATATGCAAAATTTGGGAAGACCGGCCTGGAAGTCTCGAAAATTTGCCTGGGCTGCATGACCTTCGGCGATCCCGGCCGCGGTAATCATGCCTGGAGCCTGCGGGAAGAAGAAAGCCGGACGATGATCCGTCAGGCGATCGAGCTCGGCATCAATTTCCTCGACACCGCCAACACCTATTCCAACGGCTCCTCCGAAGAGATCGTCGGCCGCGCCATAAAGGACTTCGCCAAGCGTGAGGACATCGTGCTGGCGACCAAGGTGTTCAACCGCATGCGGCCGGGCCCGAACGGCGCCGGCCTGTCGCGCAAGGCGATCTTCGATGAAATCGACAATAGCCTGCGCCGCCTCGGCACCGACTATGTCGACCTCTACCAGATCCACCGCTTCGATTACACGACCCCGATCGAGGAAACGCTGGAAGCGCTGCACGACGTCGTCAAAGCGGGCAAGGCGCGTTACATCGGCGCTTCCTCCATGTACGCGTGGCAATTTGCCAAGGCGCTTTACGTCTCCAGGTTGAACGGCTGGACCGAGTTCGTCAGCATGCAGGACCACCTGAACCTGCTCTACCGCGAGGAAGAGCGTGAAATGCTGCCGCTCTGCGAGGACCAGAAGATCGCCGTCATCCCCTGGAGCCCGCTAGCCCGCGGCCGCCTGACCCGCGACTGGGACGAAGCGACGGCGCGCAGCGAGACCGATGAATTCGGCAAGACACTTTACACGCAATCGATCGACGCCGACCGCAAGATCGTCGAAGCCGTGGCTGAGATCGCCAAGGCCCGCGGCATTTCGCGCGCCCAGGTCGCAACCGCCTGGATCCTGCAGAAGAGTGCCGTGACCGCCCCGATCATCGGCGCTTCCAAGCCGAACCACCTCAGCGACGCGGTTGCCGCACTCTCCGTCAAGCTCACCGCCGAAGAAATCGCCGCGCTGGAAGCGCCCTACGTCCCGCATGCCATCGCCGGTTTCAAATAAGGACATCGTCGACCATCCCCTTCGAGAAGGGGGGGCAGCATCGTATGGCTAGATTCGGCTGCCGGGATCGAGCTGCCGGCGCATCGTCACCAGAAAGTGCTCGGCAAGCGCCCGGTCCTCGACCGCGCGGGCAAGGATGACGGCGCCCATCATCGATGAGAGTGTCGTCGCGGCATTGGCGCGGCGTTCCTCTTCGGTCTCGCCGGGAACGATATCGGCGAGCGTGTCGACCAGCACCGACAGCCCATCGCTGAAGACGGCGCGCACGGCACCGCGGCTGCGGCTCACCTCCTGGATCAAGGTTGCAAAGACGCAGCTGCCGCCCGGATCGTCGACCGTTCGCCAGTGGATATAGTGGTCGAGAAGCGATTCCAGCGGCCGTTCCGGCGACTCGGCGATATGCTCTTTCCAACGCGTTTCGACCCTGTCAATCAGCTGGCGGCTGACCTCGAGCGCCAGATCATCCTTCGAGCCGAAATGACCGTAGAAGCCGCCATGCGTCAGCCCCGCCGCCTTCATGATGTCGGCGACACCGACCCCGTCGAAGCCGTTCTCACGGAAGAGCACGCCGGCAACGCTCAGGATTTTCTCTCGGTTTTCGGCAAATTTTTCGCGGCTGACCCGCATTCTCATCTCCAGAAATAGTCGCTTGACAAAATATATGACGTCCATCATGAATAAGCAACAAATATGATGACCATCATGTAAATCAGGCCCCTAATCTCCCGAACCCGAATTCAACGGAATTTCGCCCATGGTCTCCGCAGCCCTTGCCTCTACCCTTGCCCGGCGCAACATCCACTACGGCTGGGTCGTCGTTGCCGCAACCTTCCTCACCATGCTGGTGACGGCAGGCGCCATGGGCGCACCCGGCGTGCTCATCAAGCCGCTGCAGGACGAGTTCGGCTGGGAGACCTCGCAGATTTCCTCGGCGCTGGCGATCCGCCTGATCCTGTTCGGCTTCATGGGCCCCTTCGCTGCCGCCTTCATGAATTATTTCGGGGTGCGCAAGGTCATCGTCTTCGCGCTCGCCCTGATCGGCGCCGGCTTCGTCGGCTCGCTGTTCATGACCAAGCTCTGGCATCTGCTGGCGCTCTGGGGCATCGTCGTCGGCTTCGGCACTGGCCTGACGGCCATGGTGCTGGCTGCGACTATTTCCACCCGCTGGTTCACCAAACATCGGGGCCTCGTCGTCGGCATGCTTTCGGCCAGCTCCGCCACCGGCCAGCTGGTCTTTCTGCCGCTGATGGCCGAACTGACGGAACGCTACGGCTGGCGATCGACGGTGTTTTTCGTCTGCGCCATGATCATGGTCGCAGCTCTCTTCGTGCTCGCCTTCATGCGGGATCGCCCGGCTGACCTGAACCTGCCCTCCCTCGGCGAAACCCAGGTGACGCCGCCGCCGGCCAGCATCACGCTCGGCGCCGCGCTGATGACGCCGATCACCACCCTCAGGGAAATCGCGAAGACGTCGACCTTCTGGATCCTCTTTGCCACCTTCTTCATCTGCGGCCTCAGCACCAACGGCCTGATCCAGACCCATTTCGTCACCCTCTGCGGCGATTTCGGCATCGTGCCGGTGGCCGCCGCCAGCGTGCTGGCGGTGATGGGCATCTTCGATTTCTTCGGCACCATCGGCTCCGGCTGGTTGTCCGACCGCTTCGACAATCGCTGGCTGCTCTTCTGGTATTATGGCCTGCGCGGCCTTTCGCTGCTCTATCTGCCCTTCAGCGATTTCAGCTTTTACGGCCTCTCCATCTTCGCCGTCTTCTACGGCCTCGACTGGATCGCCACCGTGCCGCCGACCGTCAAGATCGCCGCCGACCGCTTCGGCCGTGAAAAGGCCGGCCTCGTCTTCGGCTGGGTCTTTGCCGGCCATCAGCTGGGCGCCGCCACCGCCGCCTATGGCGCCGGCCTCTCGCGCACCGAGCTTTCGAGCTACCTGCCCGCCTTCTTCGTTGCCGGCGCCTTCTGCCTGCTGGCCTCGATCCTGGCGATCACCCTGAAGAAATCAGGCCTGACCGCCCCGGCGCCCGCCGCCGCTCATTGATATCGGACAGCGTCCGGCCTCGAAACGAGGCCGGCTCTCTCTACCGGATCAGTCTGATAACTTCGATTGCCCGTCTTGCGTCTGCGGGCGCTCGCATGTTAGACAGCCGCCCGTTCACTCCGTTGCCCCATTGGCGGAATTGGTAGACGCGCTCGACTCAAAATCGAGTTTCGAAAGAAGTGCTGGTTCGACCCCGGCATGGGGCACCAGCCTTCGCTCTGCCGAGCTTCGGCTCGGCGAGCCGAAGAGAGCAGCTAAGCGGAGGCTGTCGCGCCGTAGTTCCGTCAGGAACGTAGGCGGACCGAACAATGCTCCGATTAGCTGCACCACCCAACCTACTTGTTCTTCAACAGCCACATCTTGCCGGCCATGGTGATGCCGTAGACGTCTTTCGTGCCATCGTCATCCAGATGCCGGCGCTCGAGGAAACCCGGCTCCTTCAGCTCGCCCAGCGTCTTGGCGGTGACCGATTTGATTTTCTGCGGCCGTTCTTTCCAACGGTCGTTCTTTGCATAAGTCACTGTCGCGTTCTGATGCGTCCATTTATTGGCTGGCTGAGGGTAAAGGTCTCCATCCCTGGCGAGTTTCAGTGCGGCAATCTGGGACGGCGTAAGTTCAATCATCGTGGAAAATCCTGTGCAGGCGGTGTTTGCGCTGGGAGCGCGCTTCTACCAAAGGCGTGCTCATAACACCGACGGACGAGTTTCACCACTGCATTGAGGTATCAGCGCCATGAAAGACGAAAACCCGGCTCTTTGAACCGGGCTCCGTCTTTGTTGGGGATTTTTCATTAATCGCAACGCCGGACCGTTTTGGTCACTTCGCCTTCGTCGGTCTGGCGGGTAACGCTTCTGGTTTCGCAGCCATTGTCGCGATAGCGGCGGTGGTCACGTTCGCGCACCGCACCGAAAGTGACGCCACGCTCGCTGATGGTGATGCCGGGCCGTACTCGTTCATGACGATAGCCATCATCGTAGGAACGTTCCCTGACATAGACGCTGTCGGCGAGAACAGGCGCTGCAAACGAGCAGGCGGCAAGGGCCGCCACAGTATAGTTCAGGATGATCTTCCGCATGTCGTTTCTCCTTTCTTGATGAAAGGGCAACGAGACAAGACGGAACTGGTTCCAACATCGCCAACCGCCCGGTCCTACCGCCGACGACGGCAGACGATCATCTGCGCCTTACCGGCCAGACTGAGAACAAGCAGCGCCGGCCACCCAAATCACCTGTTTAATTTTGCTCGCGCTTCGTCCAAAGTGGCCGCCGCCAAACAAGAGAGAGCAGACGTGCATCAGGAAGTAGGACTCATAGCGACGGTCGCCGTCAGTTTCGTTTTCGCAGCGATTCTCGGCTATGGTGCCGATCGGCTGCGGCTGCCGCCGCTCGTCGGCTACCTCTTGGCCGGAATCCTGATGGGGCCGTTCACGCCCGGCTTCGTCGCCGATACCGCCCTTGCCGGCCAGCTCGCCGAAATGGGCGTCATCCTGCTGATGTTCGGCGTCGGCCTGCATTTTTCCGCCTCCGACCTGCTCGCCGTGCGGGGCATCGCCGTGCCGGGCGCGATCGGACGCATCATCCTCGCCACCCTGTTGGGCATCGGCCTTTGCAAACTCTGGGGCTGGAGCCTCGGGGCCGGCATCGTCCTCGGCCTCAGCCTGTCGGTGGCAAGCACCGTCGTTCTGCTGAAGGCGCTGGAGGAGCGCAATCTCGTCAATGCGCCAAGCGGACGCGTCGCCGTCGGCTGGCTGATCGTCGAGGATCTGGTGATGGTGCTGGCTCTGGTGCTGCTGCCGGCGCTCGCCGAGCTTCTCGGCGGCAACGCCGCCGCCACCACCAACCACGGCCTCGGCGAGCTTTCCCTGGCGCTGACGATCGGCCTGACGCTGTTGAAGGTGGTGGCCTTCGCGGCCATGGCGATCTTCCTCGGCCCGCGCATCGTGCCCTGGCTGCTGACGATGATCGCCCGCACCGGCTCGCGTGAGCTCTTTACCCTGACGGTGCTGGCGATTGCGCTCGGCATCGCCTTCGGTTCGGCGGCGATCTTCGGGGTTTCCTTCGCGCTCGGCGCCTTTTTTGCCGGCGTCGTCATGAGCGAATCCCAGCTCAGCCACAGGGCGGCGGCCGATTCGCTACCGCTGCAGAACGCCTTCTCCGTGCTGTTCTTCGTCTCCGTCGGCATGCTCTTCGACCCATCGATCCTGGTGCGCCAGCCGCTGGCGGTGATCGGCGCGCTGGCGCTCGTCATCCTCGGCAAGGGCATCATCACCTTCGCGCTCGTCATCCTGCTGCGATATCCGATCAGCCTGGGGCTGACATTGGCCGGTGGCCTCGCCCAGATCGGCGAATTTTCCTTCATCCTCGCTGGCCTCGGCGTGTCGCTCGGGCTTCTGCCGCATGAGGGCCAGGATCTGATCCTGGCCGCCGCAATCCTGTCGATCACGCTCAACCCGATCGTTATTCTCGCGACCGACGGATTGAAGAAATACGCCCATTCGACATGGCCCTCGCTGTTCGAAAACTACGGCAGAAAGAGGCAGAAGGCGCTCGGCAAGGAACTGGAAAAGATCAGGGCGCTGGGCGAGGAGCGCGAGCGCCAGCATCAGTTGAAGATGCAGCAGCTGATCGAAACCTTCCCGCTGTTCTCTCAGGTCAGCGAGGACGCCCAGGAGGAGTTGCTGCTGCTCTTCAAGGCGAAGTCCGCTCCACCCGGCGAACGCGTCATTCGCCGCGGCGACCGCGGCGACAGCATGTATTTCATCTCGTCCGGAGCGGTGGAGGTGCGGCTCGCCAGCGGCGCAATCCGCCTGGAACCTGGCGCCTTCTTCGGCGAAATGGCGCTTCTCACCGGCGGACGACGCACCGCCGATGTCATTGCCGTCGATTTCTGCCAGTTCGAAGTGCTCGAGCGGCGCGACTTCAACATGTTCATGTCACACCATCCCAATCTACGCGCCGCCGTCAGCGAGATGGCCCAGAAGCGCACGGAGATGAACGTCCTGCGTCAGCAATGGGAAAAGTCGATGGATCTGTCCTGAATCGCAAACAGCAGCGGGATTAAATCCCCCGCTGCTGACCGGCTGCGGTGAAAGTCTCAGCGCGCCGGCCAATAGCCATCGGAGCGGAAATCCTCGGGGATCGGGTCGAGCCGCGACAAGGCTTCTGCGGCGAAATCGATCTGTAGCGACAGGTGCTTGAGAGCCGCCAGCATCGGCCTGCCTGTCGCAAACTCCCGGATACGCGACGGATGATAGCCGCTTTCGCTGAGCCGCCGTGCCGCCTCCCGGCGCACATCGTCCGGGCTCGGCCTGCCGCTCTCTTCGGCCTGGACAGTCATTTCCACAGCCCGCCCAAGGCCGCCTTCGATCACTTTGAACATTCTTTTGCCACCCTGCACGTCGACCCAATTCAGCTGGAGCATGATGTCATGAGAAAACCGCCCACACTTTTCGGCATCATGCTCTGACAGCTTGCCGCAGAATGGCCGATTCGCAATCACGTGAAATCTTGGGAGAGGCGTCGAGGCCCCGCATCACGAAAATTTTTGGATGGCGGTGGCATGAAGGACACGGGCGAGCATTTACAGCGCCGCGCACGGCCCCTAAAGCTTTTTGCACCGCAACAGGAAGGAAACGGAATGCTCCGCAGACTTTACGACTGGACCATGTCTCTTGCCGCGCGCAAATCGGCCGAAGTCTGGCTCGCCGTCATCGCCTTCGTCGAAAGCTCCGTCTTTCTCGTCCCCGCCGATGTGCTCTTCCTGCCGATGGCGCTTGCCAAGCCGGAGCGCTCCTATCGCTACGCGCTGATTGCGACCGTCGCCTCCGTGCTCGGGGGCATCGCCGGCTGGGCGCTCGGCTTTTATGCCTATGAGACGGTGGCGCGACCGGTTCTCGAATTCTACGGCAAGCTCGAAGCCTTCGAACAGATGAAGGCCTACGTCACCTACGAATGGATCCTGCTGCTGCTGGTCACCTCGGGTCTTGCACATCTGCCGCCGATCAAGATCGTGACCATCCTGTCCGGCGTCATCCATGTCAACCTGGGCCTTTTCATCGTTTCGGCGATTGTTGCGCGCGGCGCGCGTTTCCTGTTCCTCGCCTGGCTGTTGCGCCGTTTCGGCGAGCCGATCCGGGATTTCATCGAGAAGCGCCTCGGCCAGATCGTCGGCATCGGTGCGGGTGCCGTGATCGTGCTATACGTCGGCTACCGCTCTTTCGCTCACTAAGCCTACTTTGCGGAGTTCCGCCATGACTGCCACTTCCTCACCGCTCGCCCGCCCCGGCTTTGTCTATTCCATATTGCTCGCCATCGGCATGGCGGCGGCGGTCGGCACGGCGCTCGGTTTCCAATATATCGGCGGCTATATTCCCTGCGCGCTCTGCCTGCTGCAGCGCCAGCCTTATTATTACGCCATCCCGATCGCGATCCTGGCCGCCATCTCCGAGCTCGTCGGCCTGCCGAACTGGATCACCCGCGCACTCATTCTCGCCGCCGGAATGCTGATGCTGGTCACAGCGGGCATGGGCGTCTATCACGCCGGCGTCGAATGGCATTTCTGGCCCGGTCCGGCCACCTGCTCGACGACGGCAAGCAGCATGACGAGCAATGCCGGCGATCTGCTCACCGAGCTCAACACGATCAAGGGCCCGTCCTGCACCGATGCGGCGCTCCGGGTGCTCGGCCTGTCTTTTGCGGGCTGGAACGTGATTGCGGGAGTTCTGCTCGCAGCCTTCGCCTTTGCAGGCGTTCGCAAAGCCGCCTAAGGCGACGCGATCAGGGCTGCAGTTCGGTATCCCAGTAGAGATAGTCGAGCCAGCTGTCATGCAGATAGTTCGGCGGGAACAGCCGGCCATTATTGTGCAGATCACGCACCGTCGGCTGATAGGGCTTCTGCGACGGGAACATGCTTGCCTGCTTGGGAAGCTTGCTGCCCTTGCGCAGATTGCAAGGCGAACAGGCCGCCACGACATTCTCCCAGGTCGTCTCGCCGCCATGGGCGCGCGGGATGACGTGGTCGAAAGTCAGGTCGTCATGGGCGCCGCAATACTGGCATTCGAACCGGTCACGCAGGAAGACGTTGAACCGGGTGAAAGCCGGATTGCGAGACGGCTGAACGTAAGTCTTCAGGCATACGACGCTCGGAAGCCGCATCGAAAAGCTCGGCGAAGAAACCGAATGCTCATATTCTGCGATAATGTTCACACGGTCGAGAAATACCGCCTTGATCGCGTCCTGCCAGGACCACAGCGACAAGGGGTAATAACTCAGTGGCCGGTAGTCAGCGTTCAGAACGAGCGCTGGCAGGGCCTGGGGGGAGACTGCAATCGTCAAGGGACTCTCCTGATCGATTCGGCATCTGCACCTGTATATTAGGCCGGTTGTTACAGGATTGTGAAGTCCAATAAATTCAGAGGATAAAGGCAATTTGAAGAGTAACGCCGATCAGCCGGTCGGCACCATGTCGCGGCGCGTTTTCACTGCGTAATAAGCCCAGAAAAGCCGCGCCGCCACCGAGCGCCATGGCGACCAGGCTTGCGCAAGCGCGGCAAGCGCCTTTGCTTCAGGCCGTGCCGCGAGACCGAATGCCGCACCGACGGCATTCTGCAGCGCGACGTCGCCAGCCGGAAACACATCGGCATGGCCGCCGCAGAACATCAGATAGACCTCCGCCGTCCACGGACCGACGCCCTTCAGCGCCGTCAATGCGCCAAGCGCTTCATTAGGCGGCTTCAGGCAGAGCCCGGAAAGATCGAGGCGGCCGGAGGCAACGGCTTCGGCGATCCGCGACAGGGTTTCGGCCTTGGCGCGCGACAGCCCGAATTCGCGCCAGGCCTCGGCGTGAAGCAGCACGTAGCCTTCCGCGGTCAGCAGGCCGTCTGCCGGCAGCATGCGCCGCCAGATCGCCTCGGCGCTGGCGCGCGATACCATCTGCGAGACGATGATATGGGCAAGGCCGGCAAAACCGGGTTCGCGCAGCCGCAACGGAAGGGGTCCGATATCCCCAGCGATCGGCGCGAGGCGCGGATCGAGGCCGAGCAGCGCCTCCAGCCCCCGCCTGAGGTCGTCGTCGTTGCGGATGATCTGCACATTGCCTCCCAGTGGTTCGAAACTCAAATCCATGGCAGAAGAAAGCATGATCACGAGTGAGCGTCAAAAACCTGTATTTCGTTTTGCGCCGAGCCCGAACGGACAGCTGCATCTCGGCCATGCCCTCTCGGCCCTCTTGAACCATGACATGGCGGAGGCCGCGCATGGCCGCCTTCTGCTGCGCATCGAGGACATCGACCAGGCGCGCTGCACGCCCGAGTTCGAGGCCGGCATCCTCAGGGATCTCGACTGGCTTGATATCAGCTGGGAAAGTTCGGTGCGGCGCCAGTCGGAACATTTCCCCGAATATCAGGCGGCGCTGCATGCGCTGATCGAGCGCGGCCTGGTCTATCCAGCCTTCCTGACCCGCGGCGAAGTGAAGGCGCGTGTCGCCGCCTATGAGGCGGCCGGTCAATCCTGGCCGCGCGATCCCGACGGCACGCCGCATTATCCCGCGACCGATCGCGAGCGCCCGGAAGAGGAATGGCGGGACATGCTGGCCTCGGGGAAGAAACATGCCTGGCGGCTCGATATGCGCAAGGCGCTCGCGCTGATCGGCGAGTTGCTGTTCTGGACGGAAACCGGCGACGGCAGATCGGGCGAGATCGCCGCCGAGCCCGAAGTCTGGGGCGATGTCATCCTGTCGCGCTCGGATGCCCCGTCGAGCTATCATCTGTCGGTGGTCGTCGACGATGCGTTGCAGGGCGTCAGCCATGTCGTACGCGGCTTCGACCTCTTCCCGGCGACATCAGTCCACCGGCTGCTGCAGGTGCTGCTCGACTTGCCCCAGCCCGTCTATCACCATCATCGTCTCATTCTCGATGCGAGCGGCCGCAAACTTTCGAAAAGCGAAGGCGACAGCGGGCTTGACGAATTGCGCGCCCGTGGCCTGTCAGGGGCCGATATTCGCCGCCTTGTCGGGCTCTGACCGCCTTTCGACCCGCTCTCTGCCGACGATCGAAAGCGTGTGGGAGAACATCCGGAAGACGCGAAATTTGATCAGCGCCGCATTGATCTCCGCTCCGATGATGAAGATGACGCCGACCATGTAGAGGAAGATTAGCACGATCATGACGGAGGCGAGACCGGCATAGGTGGCGGTATAATTGGCGAAGGTCGCCAGATAGTAGGCAAAGATCAGCGCCCCGGCGAGCCAAAGCAGCAGGGTCAGCAGCACGCCCGGAATGACGTCGAAGACCCGCCGCTTGCCGGCCGGCAGCCAGAGATGCATGACCAGCAGCCCGACGGTCAGAACCACAAGCGTGCCGTAGATGCGCCAGCTGAAGACGACGTCGAGCGTATCGGCAAACAGTGGAAGCCACTTCCTGGCATAGTCGAGAGCCAATGGCACGGCCACCAGCAGGATGCTGATCGCGGCAAAGATGATGACCGCAATCAGCACGTAGCCGAGGCTGGCGAGGCGGGTGAAATACCATGGTCGCGTTTCCTGCACCCGGTAGGCACGATTGAGCGAGATGCGCAGCGCCTCGACACCGTTCGAGGCGAAGTAGGCAGCCGCCAGCACCGAGATCGTCAGCAGCCCGCCGCGCTGAATGGTCAGCACCTGCAACACCTGGTCGGCGAGCGGCTTGGCGATCGCCTCCGGCCAGGTATCGAAGATCAGATGGATGGCGGTAGAGGAGAACTGATCGGCGCCGAGAAAGCTTGCCAATGCCGTGCCGAAGATCAGGAAGGGGAAAACCGCAAGCAGGCTCGACAGCGCGACGTGGCTCGCCATGGCAAAGCCGTCATCCTCGACCATGTGACAGATCGCGTCATAGACCACGTCGTAGATCGTGCGCAGCGCCTTCGGCATTCCGTCCCCGGCTTTCCAGATTGTATCCTCTGGCCGAATATGGGAAACGAGTCCCATTTTGTACAGGAATCATTCCATGGCGGAAGAGCGCACCATCGTCGTCACCGGATGCTCGTCCGGCATCGGCGCTCACTGCGCGCGGGCGCTGAAAGCCGATGGCTGGCGCGTCTTCGCAACGGTGCGCAAACCGGAAGATTTGGCGGGGCTGGAAGCCGACGGCATTGAAGCCTTGCTGATGGACTATGCGAGGACCGAAACGATTTCCGAGCTGGTCGGCGCTGTTCTCGAACGCAGCGGTGGCCGCATCGACGCGCTCTTCAACAATGGCGCCTATGGCCAGCCGGGCGCCGTCGAGGATCTTTCGACATCAGCGCTACGCGCCCAATTCGAGGCGAATTTCTTCGGCTGGCATGAACTGACGCGGCAGGTAATCCCGGCGATGCGCAAACGCAAAGAGGGCCGGATCGTGCAATGCTCGTCCATCCTCGGTGTCGTGCCCTATCGCTATCGCGGCGCCTATACCGCATCCAAATTCGCGCTCGAAGGCCTCAGCATCACGCTGCGCATGGAGTTGCAGGGTAGCGGCATCCATGTGAGCCTGATCGAGCCGGGACCGATCGCCACCCGTTTCACCGCCAATGCGCTCGCCAAGATCAAGGAGCATATCGACGTCCGGAATTCGCCGCACGCGGCCGACTATGTCAGGCAACTGGCAAGGCTCGACGGATCGGGGCCGGTCAACCGCCACAAGCTTGGCCCGGAAGCGGTCTATTCGGTATTGAAGCACGCATTGAACTCGCAAAATCCAAGGCCACATTATCCTGTAACGACACCGGCTAAACAGGGCATGGTCCTGAAGCGGTTGCTTCCGGCAGACCTCTTCTACCGCCTGATGCGCTGGACGGACTGAGAAAGCTGAATGCCATGTCCACGGTCACCTATATCCTCGCGATCATCGTCATGGGCTGCGTTGCCCTGGTCCTGATCCGCGGCCTCTTCAACATGATGAAGGGCGGCGACGCCAACCGTTCCAACAAGCTGATGCAGCTTCGCGTCCTATTACAGGCAATCGCCGTCATCCTGATCATGATCACACTCTGGATCACCGGGGGCGGCCGGCCGACTTGAGAAGATCGTGGAGTGGGGATTCCGAAGATGGGCACGAATGGCAATGACAGAGGCGAGGTGATGCCGGATGAGGTGTCTCTCCAGGCAGCGTCAAGTTTGGCGAAAAAGCCAACCCCACTCTCCGTCATCCCAGGCCTTGAGCCGAGGATCCATGCCTTGGCTGCTGGTGGGCGCCGTGTGGATGCTCGGGTCAAGCCCGCGGTTGCCCGGTTCGTACCAATGGCTGCCCCTCACCTAACCCTCTCCCCGTTCTGACGGGGAGAGGGGACGTGCCCTCCGAGATGTCGTCGAGGAGCGGAGAGGGTGCGGCATCTTCCCTTCTCCCCGTAAACACGGGGAGAAGGTGGCGGCAGCCGGATGAGGGGCCGGCCTCGCCGATCTCCTGCCTTGCGAAAGCCCTCCCGCCTATGGACGGTGCGACATGGTGAAACTCAACAAAATCTACACCAAAACCGGCGACGACGGCACGACCGGTCTGGTTTCCGGCCCGCGCAGGACAAAGGACGACCTGCGCGTCGAAGCCTATGGCACGATCGACGAGGCCAATTCTGCGATCGGCCTGGCGCGGCTGCACACATCAGGCTTGCCCGAGCTCGACGCCATGCTGATGTCGATCCAGAACGACCTCTTTGACCTCGGCGCCGATCTCGCCACGCCTGATACCGGTGAGACGCCGGCCTACGAGCCGCTGCGGATCGTCGAGACCCAGGTGGACCGCGTCGAGCACGACATCGATCAGTTGAACGCCGATCTCGAGCCGCTGAAATCCTTCATCCTGCCGGGCGGCAGCCCCGCTGCCGCACATCTGCATCTGGCTCGCACGATTGCCCGGCGCGCTGAACGTCTGATGGTGGCGCTTGCCCGCATCGACGGCGAAATCGTCAGCGAGCCGGCAAGGAAATACGTCAACCGGCTCTCCGATTTCCTCTTCGTCGCCGCGCGACATGCAAATAACCGGGGCCAAGCGGATGTGCTTTGGGTTCCCGGAAAAAACAGATAGGTTCGCCGTGACGACGATCGCCGGGGGGCCTTTATGTTCATACCACTTCACGACGCCAATACGCTGAAACACATCAAGGTCCAGTGGGTGACGCTCTTGCTGATCGCCCTGAACGTCGCAATCTGGCTGTTGACCAGCCTGGAAGGCGAGCATGCAGCCCAGGCAACGACGGTCGGGCTCGGCTATATCCCGGCGATCGCCTTTGGCGACGCGGTGCTGGCGCAAGGGCTGGAAATCGTGCCGGAGCCGCTGACCTACCTCACCTATGCCTTCGTCCATTCCGGCTTCTGGCATCTCGCCGGCAACATGATCTTCCTCTGGGTCTTCGGCGACAATGTCGAGGACGCCATGGGACATCTGCGCTTCCTGATTTTCTACCTCGCCTGCGCAGCCGCCGGCGCGCTCTGCCACGGCCTGCTGGCCATGACGTCGCAAGCGCCGCTGGTCGGCGCTTCGGGGGCGATTTCCGGTGTGGTTGCCGCCTATGTCTTGCTGCATCCGCGCGTCAGGGTCTGGGTTCTGGTGTTCTTCCGCCTGCCGCTGCCGCTACCGGCCTTCGTGCCGCTGCTTTTGTGGATCGGCCAGCAGTTCTTCATGCTGGCAATCGCACCCGACGGCGACGTTTCCTGGGGCGCGCATGTCGGCGGCATCCTTGCCGGCGCTCTTCTGATTCTGGTGTTGCGCCGACCAGGTGTGCCGCTCTTCGACAGGGAGATCGTCACGCCCCGCGCCGTCAGAAGCGATGCCGGCACCGGTCCGGCCATCACCGCCGACGCAGCCGGGCGGAACGCACAACGTCTTCCCTGGGGGCGGCGTCGACAAGAATATTGACGTGAACGTAAACGTCCATATATTGCCCGGCAAATCGCCCGCCTGCGGCATGGAAGCGTTGTATTTGGAGGAAAAGCGCGTATCCATGTCGCCATTCGACAATCGAAATGGCGCGCGAGGGCGCATTTTCGCTGAAGCCAATTTCCCTGAAGGAAGGACCCCATGAAGATTCTCGTCCCAGTCAAACGGGTTGTCGACTACAACGTGAAGATCCGGGTGAAGCCGGATGGTTCCGGTGTCGAGCTTGCCAATGTGAAGATGTCGATGAACCCGTTCGACGAGATCTCGGTGGAAGAGGCGCTGCGGCTGAAGGAAGCCGGCAAGGCCGAGGAAGTTGTGGTTGTGTCGATCGGTCCTGCCAAGGCCGAGGAGACGCTGCGGACGGCGCTGGCCATGGGCGCCGACCGGGCGATCCTGGTCGAGACCGAGGATGCGGTCGAGCCGCTGGCCGTTGCCAAGATCCTGAAAGCGGTGGCCGATGCCGAACAGCCGGGTCTTGTCATCGTGGGCAAGCAGGCGATCGACGACGATTCGAACCAGACCGGCCAGATGCTGGCAGCACTGCTGGGCAGGCCCCAAGCGACCTTCGCCTCGAAGATTGAGATCGGTGATGGCAAAGCCCAGGTCACCCGCGAGGTCGATGGCGGCCTGCAGACGATCGAGATCAAGCTGCCGGCGGTGGTCACATCCGACCTTCGCCTGAACGAACCGCGTTATGCCTCGCTGCCGAACATCATGAAGGCGAAGAAGAAGCCGCTCGACAAGAAGAGCCCGGCTGACTTCGGCGTCTCCACGACGCCGCGGCTGAAGGTGCTGAAGACCGAGGAGCCGAGTGGCCGCAAGGCCGGCGTCAAGGTCAAGTCGGTCACTGAGCTTGTCGACAAGCTGAAGAACGAAGCCGGCGTGCTTTAAGGCTGGGAAAGAGAGAACAACATCATGACCATTCTTCTTCTGGCCGATCACGACAATTCGAGCCTTTCCGACCAGACCGCCAAGGCGCTGACGGCGGCTTCCCAGATCGGCTCCGACGTGCACATTCTCGTTGCCGGCAAGGGCGCCAAGCCTGCTGCCGATGCGGCGGCCAAACTCTCCGGCGTCTCGAAGGTACTGCTGGCCGAAAGCGACGCACTCGCCAACAATCTGGCCGAACCGCTGGCCGATCTGATCGTCTCGCTTGCTGCCGGTTACGACACGATCATCTCTGCCGCCACCTCGGTCGGCAAGAACGTGCTGCCGCGCGTCGCCGCCCTGCTCGATGTCGCCCAGGTCTCGGAGATCATCGAAGTCGTCTCCGCCGATACGTTCAAGCGGCCGATCTATGCCGGCAATGCCATCCAGACGGTGCAGGCAAGCGATGCCAAGAAGGTCATCACCGTGCGCACCGCCTCGTTTGCTTCGGCATCTGAAGGCGGCTCGGCCAGCGTCGAGGCGATCCCGGCGGTCTCCAATCCGGGTCTGTCGACTTTCGTCAAGGACGCGCTGTCGGCTTCCGACCGTCCGGAGCTGACCTCGGCGAAGATCATTCTCTCCGGCGGAAGGGCACTCGGTTCGGCGGAGAAGTTCAAGGAAGTCATCCTGCCGCTGGCCGACAAGCTCGGGGCTGCCGTCGGCGCATCCAGAGCCGCCGTCGATGCCGGTTATGCGCCGAACGATTGGCAGGTCGGCCAGACCGGCAAGGTTGTGGCGCCCGATCTCTATATCGCCGCCGGCATCTCCGGGGCCATCCAGCATCTGGCCGGCATGAAGGACAGCAAGGTGATCGTCGCGATCAACAAGGACGAGGAGGCGCCGATCTTCCAGGTCGCCGATTACGGCCTGGTCGCCGATCTGTTCGAGGCGCTGCCGGAATTGCAAAAGGCGCTTTAAAACAGGTCGAGCCAAGACCGAAAGCGCCAAAAGCGAATCCGAAAGATCGCGGCGCGCTTCAAACGCCCCAAATGCCTTTCTTTCGCACTTGCGAATGACTGGAAAATTATCTTTTATCGGGCTACTACTGCTGCCGGGCGATCCTTCGTCCGGCAGCATTGCAAAAAAATGCGGCAGCGCGGGGGCGAATGCCGTGCGGGGGTTTGGAGATGAATGCGGTGTTGAAGAATATTGGTATTATCGGTGCCGGCCAGATGGGCTGCGGCATCGCGCATGTTTCGGCCGCCGCAGGTTACAAGGTTCACATCTACGATCTCTCACAGGATCGCATCGAGTCCGGCCTTGCTACCGTCAACGGCAACCTTGCTCGGCTGGTGACGAACGGCAAGATGACCGAAGAGGAGCGCAAGTCGACCTTGTCGCTCATCTCGGGCTCGTCCGATATCAACGATCTCGCTCCGTCCGATCTCGTCATTGAGGCCGCCACCGAGGATGAGGCGGTCAAGCGCAAGATCTATGCCCAGGTCTGTCCGGTCCTGAAGCCGGAAGCGCTGCTTGCCACCAACACCTCTTCCCTTTCCATCACCCGGCTTGCTGCCGCCACCGACCGCCCCGAGCGCTTCATGGGTATTCATTTCATGAACCCGGTGCCGGTGATGAAACTGGTGGAACTGGTGCGCGGCATCGCGACCGATGAGAAGACCTTCTCCGCCGCCAAGGAATTCGTCGGTACGCTGGAAAAGACCATCACCGTCGCTGAGGATTTCCCAGCCTTCATCGTCAACCGCATCCTGCTGCCGATGATCAACGAGGCGATCTACACCCTCTATGAAGGCGTCGGCACGGTCGACGCGATCGACACGGCGATGAAGCTCGGCGCCAACCATCCGATGGGGCCGCTGCAGCTTGCCGATTTCATCGGCCTCGATACCTGCCTGTCGATCATGCAGGTGCTGCACGACGGTCTGGCAGACTCGAAATATCGCCCCTGCCCGCTACTGGTGAAATATGTCGAAGCCGGCTGGCTCGGACGCAAATCCGGCCGCGGCTTCTACGATTATCGCGGCGAAGTGCCAGTCCCGACGCGCTAAAGCGCGTCGCCATCTTTCAGGTTTTCCGCATGTCGTGATCGCAAAACCAATGTTGCGCGACATGCTTTATGCAGACATCATCAGAAAGGGCGAATGGACCGAGCGCCCGCGACATGCTTTCCTTGCCGTGAACGGGAGGAAATGCCATGTCGACCGAAACACCGATGTTCCTGCTGCAATGCTGCGTCCTCATCGGGCTCGCGGGTGTGTTTCTCATCAAAGGAGACGGCGACTCCTGACCGGCCTCCTTACGACCCGATCGCCCCCTTGATCAGCGCCTTTGCATCGTCGCTGTCCCAGGCAGCCGGGCCGTTCATCGCAGAAATCAGGCAGCCCTGGTCGTCGAGCAGCAGCGTCACCGGCAGGCCGAAGGCGAGGCCTTCCTTCTTCAGGCTGTTGAAGACGGCAATCGTATTGTCCCGGTAAAGCTGCAGCGCATCGACGCCAGTCTCGGCGAGGAAAGCCTTCGGCTTCTCGTCGTCGCCGCTATCGATATTGACCGGCACGACCTGGAATTTGTCGCTGCCCATCTGCTTTTCGAGCGCGTTCAAAGCCGGCATCTCCTCGCGGCAGGGAACGCACCATGTCGCCCAGAGATTGAGAAGCACGGTCTTGCCGGCAAAATGATCGAGCGTCATAGGCTTGCCGTCGGGGCCGTTGAAGGACACCCCGGTCAGCTTGCGCGGTTCATTGGCGGCAACCATGGCGGCAACCTGCCCCTTCATCAGCGGCGTCAGATTGGCAGCGCGCTCCTTGGCCAGCGAGCATTCGGCCGAAGCCGTTTCACCGCCGCCATTGCCAATCCCGGTCTCCTTCACGTATACCGCTGCCGCACCGGCAATGACGCCTGCAACGGCGGCGATTGCGATCAATTTTACGGACGGCAGGCCGAAAGGTTTTTTTGTCGTCATTTCATTCTCCAGGACGGGCATCTTCCATGGCCGAGAGCAACACGGACACCAAATCCTCCAACCAGATGTGGGGTGGGCGCTTCGCCTCCGGCCCGGACGCGATCATGGAGGAGATAAATGCCTCGATCGGTTTCGACAAGAAGCTATTCGCCCAGGACATCCGCGGTTCGATCGCTCATGCGACCATGCTTGCCCACCAGGCGATCATTTCATCGGACGATAAGGACAAGATCGTTCACGGGCTAAACACGATCCTGTCAGAAATCGAAAGCGGCAATTTCGAATTTTCGCGCCGGCTCGAAGACATCCACATGAATATCGAAGCGCGTCTGGCGACGCTGATCGGACCGGCCGCCGGCCGGCTGCACACCGCCCGCTCGCGCAACGATCAGGTAGCGCTCGACTTCCGCCTTTGGGTGAAGGAAGAGCTCGAGAAGACCGAACGAATGCTGACCGGCCTGATCGCCGCCTTCCTCGACCGCGCCGAGGAACATGCCGAAAGCGTCATGCCGGGCTTCACCCATCTGCAGACCGCCCAGCCCGTTACCTTCGGCCACCATTGCATGGCCTATGTCGAAATGTTCGGCCGCGACCGCTCGCGCGTGCGCCACGCCATCGAGCATCTGGACGAAAGCCCGATCGGCGCTGCCGCCCTTGCCGGCACCGGCTATCCGATCGACCGCCACATGACGGCCAAGGCGCTCGGTTTCCGTGAACCGACCCGCAACTCCATCGACACGGTCTCCGACCGTGATTTCGCCATCGAATTCCTGTCGATCGCAGCGATAACAGGCATGCATCTGTCGCGCCTGGCCGAAGAGATCGTCATCTGGTCGACCCCGCAATTCGGTTTCGTCCGCCTCTCCGACGCCTTCTCCACCGGCTCCTCGATCATGCCGCAGAAGAAGAACCCGGATGCGGCCGAACTGGTGCGCGCCAAGACCGGCCGCATCAATGGCTCGCTCGTGGCGCTGCTGACGATCATGAAGGGCCTGCCGCTCGCCTATTCCAAGGACATGCAGGAAGACAAGGAACAGGTCTTCGACGCGGCCGAGAGCTTGGAACTGGCAATCGCCGCCATGACCGGCATGGTGCGCGACATGACCGTCAACACCGCGCGCATGAAGGCGGCGGCCGGCTCCGGCTATTCGACGGCAACCGACCTTGCCGACTGGCTGGTGCGTGAAGCGGGCCTGCCCTTCCGCGATGCCCATCACGTGACCGGCCGCGCCGTGGCGCTTGCCGAAAGCAAGGGCAGTGATCTTGCCGAACTGCCGCTCGCCGACCTGCAGGCGATCCATTCCGCGATCACCGACAAGGTCTACGACGTCTTGACCGTCGAGGCCTCGGTCGCCAGCCGCAAGAGCTTCGGCGGTACGGCGCCCTCCGAGGTGCGCAAGCAGATCGCCTTCTGGCGCGCCCGCAACTGAGAAATAGCGGGCGTGTGAAATGCCGTCTCGCCCTTCGTCGCAGGCGGGAAAAGCGCCCAACAATCAGGGTGCACAAGGCGGCTAAACTTCGATATGAACGATGGACATCAAATGCCGCACAAGAGGATATCTATGCAGAAGAGCTTGCCGCACCTCATCCGCCTGACGGCGGCGCTCGCCGTCATCGGCCTTGCCGTTGCCGGATGCGGGCGCAAGGGCGATCTCGATCCGCCGAGTGCTGCGGCAACCAAGGAAGGCGACGTTTCCAAGCCGACGAAACAGCCGGGAACCGTCGATAAGCCCTTCCTTCTCGACCCGCTTCTTTAAGGCTTAAGCCCGTGAACCATTTCGAATACCGCGACGGCGTCCTTCATGCCGAGAACGTCCCAGTTCCCGAGATCGCCAAGGCGGTCGGCACGCCTTTTTATGTCTATTCCACGGCAACGCTGGAGCGCCACTACCGCATCTTTTCGGAAGCCTTTGCCGATATGGACTCCATGGTCTGCTATGCGATGAAGGCGAATTCGAACCAGGCGGTGCTGAAGACGCTCGGCCGGCTCGGCGCCGGCATCGACGTCGTCTCGGAAGGCGAGCTACGCCGCGCGCTCGCCGCCGATATTCCGGCAAGCCGCATCATGTTTTCAGGTGTCGGCAAGACGCCGTCCGAGATGGATTTCGCTCTCGAGGCCGGCATCTACTGCTTCAACGTCGAATCCGAGCCTGAGCTCGAAATCCTCAATCAGCGCGCCGTCAGCGCCGGCAAGAAAGCCCCGGTCTCTTTCCGCATCAACCCGGATGTCGACGCGAAAACGCATTCCAAGATCTCGACCGGCAAGAAGGAAAACAAATTCGGCATTTCCTGGGAACGTGCCCGCGCCATCTATGCCCATGCCGCCAAGCTGGCGGGCATCGAGGTCACCGGTATCGACATGCATATCGGCAGCCAGATTACTGAATTGCAGCCCTTTGACGACGCGTTCAGGCTGCTGCACGATCTTGTCGCGACGCTGCGCGCCGACGGCCACACCATCGATCACGTCGATATCGGCGGCGGCCTCGGCATCCCCTATAAGGACGACAACAATCCGCCGCCGCTGCCGGATGCCTATGCGGCGATCGTCAAGAACCAGTTGCGCGGCCTCAACTGCAAGATCATCACCGAGCCCGGCCGCCTGATCGTCGGCAATGCCGGTATCCTCGTGACCGAAGTCCTCTATGTGAAGGATGGCGGCGAAAAGACCTTCGTCATCGTCGACGGTGCGATGAACGATCTCATCCGCCCCACCCTCTACGAGGCCTATCACGAGATCCGTCCGGTGACGATTTCGGCGGCGAACGCCCCCCGCATCCGCGCCGACGTCGTCGGCCCCGTCTGCGAGACCGGCGATTACCTGGCGCTCGATCGCGAAATGGCGATGCCGAAGCCCGGCGACCTGATCGCCGTCAGCACGGCCGGCGCCTATGGCGCGGTGCAGGCCGGCACCTATAACAGCCGCCTGTTGGTGCCCGAGGTTCTGGTCAAAGGCAGCGATTTCCATACGATTCGCCCGCGCAGGACCTATGCGGAGCTGATCAGCCTCGACTCGGTTCCGACCTGGCTGGACTGAAGCATCTCGCGCAAACTGTGCAGCGTTCTTGCGATCACGACATGCCTAAAACACCGACCTAAAGCGCGAGGAGCAATCTGAAAGATCGCGACGCGCTTTAACCAGCCATCACTTTTTGGCGAATAAACGTGAAAAGCCGGTATTGCCGGCCGCTCGCCCTCGCCTTCGCCACAAAGAGTGTTATCCTTGTCAGTCATGAGCGTATTGCCCCGCAATCGCCGGAAGCGCCCTCTGTTCCAAAACGCCAGATCGCGGAGACCGGATCGATGACAAGCCCCTCGAAGCAGAGGAAAGGTGCATTTGCGCTCCGCCCTTCGCTTGCCCGGCTGGTAACGACGAAACGCTTGCTGGCGCGCGTCGTGCTGTTTTTCGAGCAGTTGCTGCCGCCTTTGATGCCGGTTCTGGCCGTCGCCGCCTTTTATCTCTCAGCCTCCTGGTTCGGCCTCTTCCGTAGTGTGCCGGACTGGCTGCGCATCCTGCTGCTGGTCGGCTTTGCCACCGCCTTTCTCGTCTCGCTCCTGCCCTTGCGCAATCTGCGCTGGCCGGGGGTCACCGAAGCCGACCGCATGCTGGAAGAGCGCAACGGCCTGCCGCACCAGCCGGTCACCGTCCAGGAAGACGAACCGGCCTTCGATACGCCCTTCGCCCGGGCGCTCTGGCGCGAGCACCAGACCCGCATGGCCGAAAAGATCGCAGCCCTCGATGCCGGGCTGCCGCGACCCGATATCGCCGCGCATGACCGTTTTGCCCTGCGCGCCGTGCCGGCGCTGTTGCTGGTCACCGCCTTTGCCTATTCGCTGTCGATCAACGGCGGCTCGCTTGGAGACGCCTTTCAAGCAGCGCCCGAGCAGGTGATCGTCGATCCGGCAGTGCGCATCGACGCCTGGGTGACACCGCCCTCCTATACCGGCCGCGCACCGATCTACCTGACCGCTGACGGCAGCGAGCAGGCGGCGATCGGCATCCCGCAGTTTTCGGGCCTCACCGTTCGCGTCAGCGGCGGAAAGACTGCCGAAAAGGTCGTGTTCCGCAAGGCGAACGGCCAGGCGCAGGATATCGCCGTGCAGGCCGATACCAAGCCGCAGCAGACGGCGGCTGGCAGCGAACAGCCGAAGACGGCCCCCGCCGGCCAAGCACCCACCAGCCAGGCCCCCACCAGCCAGGCATTGGTCGCGCAGACGCATGTGATGAAGCTCGAAGAGAATGGCGCCCTCGAAGTCAACGGTCGCCGCTGGAGCTTCGAGGTCCTCCCCGATAAGGCGCCGGAGATCGCCTTCGACGGTTTGCCGAAGCCCAGTGTCAACGGCGCGCTTGAAATCGGCTTTACCGTCAAGGACGATTACGGCGTCCAGGAGGCGCATGCGGAGATCGTTCCGGTCGAGACCGATCCGACGGCGACGCCGCTCTATCCATTGCCGGAATACCGGCTGGATATTCCCCGCCGCAACGCCCGCGACGCCAAGGGCGTGACCAGCCGCAACCTGACCGAACATCCGCTTGCCGGCAAGCGCGTGCGCGTGACACTCGTCGCCAAGGATGCCGCCGGCCAGACCGGGCGCAGCCCGCCGCATGAGATGATCCTGCCGTCGCGGCCTTTCAACGAGCCGCTTGCCGCGGCCGTCGCCGAGCAGCGGCAAGTCTTCGCGCTCGACACCCGCAAAATGCCGCAGGCGATCGCGCTGAACGAGGCGCTGACCATCCGCCCCGAGGAGACCATCCCCAAGCTCACCAATTATCTGCTGCTGGAATCCGCCTTGACGCGCATGAAGCTTGCAAGGGGTGATGAGGCGCTAAAGGATACCGCCCAATATCTCTGGGAGATCGCTCTCGGCATGGAGGACGGCGATCTTTCGCTAGCCGAGCGCAAGCTGCGCGAGGCCCAGCAGAAACTTGCCGACGCATTGGACCGCAACGCGCCGGACGAGGAAATCAAGAAGCTGATGGATGAGCTGCGCAAGGCGATGCAGGACTATATGACCGAGCTTGCCCAACGCATGCAGAATGCGCCGATGCAGCCGAACCAGAACGCCCAGAATATCCTGCGCCAGCAGGATCTGGAACGGATGATGGACCAGATCGAGAATCTCGCCCGCTCCGGCAATCGCGACGCAGCCCAGCAGATGCTGTCGGAATTACAGCGCATGATGAACAACCTGCAGGCCGGCAGGCCGCAGCGCGGCCAGCAGAGCCAGGAAAACAGCGAAGCCCGCAAGCAGATCGACAAGCTCGGTGAGATCCTGCGCGACCAGCAGAAGCTGATGGAAGAGACCTTCCGTCTCGATCAGCAGCTCAGGGATCGCATGCAGCGCGGCGAACCCGAGATGGGCGAAAACGATCCGCTGCTCGACGAGATGAACCCTGGAGAGAACGGCGAGCCGCAGGATCAGCAGCAGGGCCAGCAAGGCAAGGACGGCCAGCAGCCCTCCGACCAGATGACCGCCGAGCAGCTGCGCGAGGCGCTGAAACAACTGCGCGCCCAGCAGGATGGGCTCGGCAAACAGCTCGGCGAATTGCAGAAAAAGCTGGGCGAGATGGGAATGAAGCCCGGCCCCGGCTTCGGCCAGGCGCAACGCGAGATGGAAGGTGCGGGCCGTGAGCTCGGCCAGGGCCGCGGCCAGCCGGCCATCGAGGGCCAGGGCCGCGCGCTCGAAGCGCTTCGCCAGGGCGCCCGCGACATGATGAACCAGATGATGCAGGCCCAACAGGGTCAGCAAGGGCAAGGTCCGAACGGCCAGGTTGGTCAGGGGGATCAGAATGGCCGCGACCCGCTCGGCCGCCCGCGCCGCGTCCAGGGGCCGGATTTCGGCGACAACAGCGTGAAGGTGCCCGACGAGATCGACGTTCAGCGCGCCCGGGAAATCCTCGACGCGATCCGCGAAAAGCTCGGCAACAATCCGCCGCAGGAAATGGAACGGCGGTATCTCGAACGGTTGCTGGATATTCAGTAGGCCTTACGCCGCCGTATAATGGATCGGCGGCGCGCTAAAACAGGTGACCGCAAAACGGTGCATACGTCGTCCCGAAACCCGCTCAGGCGTTCGGCATCATGCCTCAGGCGACGAGCGCCCTGGCGACCGCCTTGCGGATATCCGGAAGCGCAAATGGTTTGGCGACAACGTCGATGATCTTTTCGGCAAGATCATCGGCCCGTTCACGCTGTTCGGCATAACCGGTCATCAGCAGAATCTTCAGGCCGGGAAAGGCGTCTTTTGCCTGATGGGCGAGTTCGATGCCATCCATCACAGGCATGCGGATATCTGAAAGCAGCAGATCGTAGGCCCCGTCCCTCAGCTTCTCCAGCCCCTCGGCGCCATCGGCCGCTTCATCCGTCTCATGACCGTCGAGCCTGAGCGCCCGAGCTACGAAAGACCGCAGGGAGTCCTCGTCTTCCGTAATCAGAATTCTTGCCATATGTGCATTGCTCCGTCTTCAGCCCCGCGACGGAAATCACCAGACTTTCCTTTTCGATCGGTAAAGATGGCGAAGCGATGGACGGAATGGTTAACAACCCGTCTCGACCGGCAAGACAGCGCGCCCCGCATCTTTCGGAGGTCAAAGATGCCGGAACACGCCGCAGCAGCTCAGGCGTCGCCGGTGACCACGCCGACGAAGGGCAGTTCGCGAAAGGCATAAGCCACATCCATGCCGTAGCCGACGACGAAATAGTCGGGGCACTCGAAGCCGACATAATCGGCCTCCAGCTTTTCCTTGCGCTTGACGCGTTTGTCGAGCAGCACGGCGATGGTGACGTTGCGCGCGCCGCGCTCGAACAGCAATTCCTTGGCAAACAGCAGCGTCCGGCCGGACTCGAGAATATCGTCGATCAGCAGGACGTCGCGGCCATGGACGTCGCTGTCGATATCCTTGACGATGCGGACGCCCTGCGAAACCGTGCCGATGCCATAGCTCGACAGCGTGATGAACTCGACCTCCGGGGCAAGTCCGCTATCATGCAGAGCGCGGATCAGGTCGGCGGCGAAGATGAACGAACCCTTGAGCACGGCGATGACGAGCAGGTCCTTGGTCGGGCCGTTGGCGATCTCCCGCGCCATCGAATGATTGCGCTCGGCGATCTGCTCGGCAGTGAAGAGCGGCTCGATATTTTTTCCGCGCACGACAGGCATAAGGGCTTGCTCCATGAAAAGAAGGGTAAGCCGTTAGCACATATGCGAGCTTGAAACAGCCTCGTCAGCCATGAATTAACGGGATTGGCGCGACCTGCAGCGGGAATTTCCGCCACTCGGTGCGGAAGTGGCGTCTACGGCAGGAACGAGAGCCGGACCTCCGGTAGTTTTCCGCCGGCATGCTGGACGCGCGCCGAGAAGCCTCGGCTCTGGCCGCTATAGATGACATCGGAGGGCGGATTGATGACGATGCTTGCAGTCAGCCGCTCGTCGGTGACGAGATCGGCGCGGATCGGCTGCACCATCTGCGTAGTGCCGCTGTCGTTTTCGATGATGCCGTTGATGACGAGCACCCGCATGCCGTTCGCGTCGCGCGGCGCCACCGTCACATGGGTGAAATGCAGCGGCGCTCCGGAATAGGCCGGCTCTGCCGAAAAACCGGAAAAGCCGCCCGCAAGCCCGAAGACGAGCACGGCGAGCGCCAGCACCAAGCCTGCGAAGCTCCGCATCGACGCGCGCTGCAGGAAAGCTTCCGCATCGCGCAGAACAGTTGCCATTGCCGGCGCCTGCTGCGGCGGCGCTGCCTGTGTTTGGGCCGCGCGCCTGCGGTTGTCGTTATAGGTTCTTGCAGCAAACTCCGTCGGTCGGACTTTGCCGAGCGTTACGAATTCGGCGTCGGAAATATCGGCGGGACGCGCCGCGCGATATTGGCGGCGTGCGGGTTCCGGCGGCAGGAAATCATAGGCCTGGCCCGGCGTCCGGCGGCTGAAGGAGGATGCTTCCATGATGGCTGCCTCGCAGATGTCCACATGGTTTCGCTGCCAGGGGGAATCTTGGCATTGAAACGAATCCTCCTCAGTCGTAAATTTTAATGGTTAATGCTTCGCAAAGATCGCCATCAAACGGGCGTCTTTCCAGCAAAATTTACCGGCTGTTAACGGTGTTGGTTAACAAGTCACACGGTGAAACCAAGAACAGACTGAGCTGCCCGTTGATCCACTTCGAGAATGTCGGTTTGCGCTATGGCATGGGCCCGGAAATCCTCCGGGACCTGACCTTCGACATTCCGAAAAAATCCTTTCAGTTCCTGACGGGCCCATCGGGTGCCGGCAAGACGTCGCTGCTGCGGCTGCTCTTCATGTCGCTGCAGCCGACCCGCGGCCTGATCCGCATGTTCGGGCGCGACATTTCCGAAATTCCCCGCCCGGAACTGCCGCTGCTGCGCCGCCGCGTCGGCATCGTCTTCCAGGATTTTCGCCTGCTCGACCATCTGACGACCTATGAGAATGTCGCTCTGCCCTTACGCGTGCGCGGCAAGGATGAGAGTTCCTACAAGACCGACGTCCTGGAACTGTTGAAATGGGTCGGCCTCGGCGAACGCATCAACGTGCTGCCGCCCGTGCTCTCAGGCGGCGAGAAGCAGCGCGCCGCGATCGCCCGGGCACTGATGGACCGGCCGGAAGTGCTGCTTGCCGACGAACCGACGGGCAATGTCGACCCGCCGATGGCCAAGCGCCTGCTCAACCTTTTTCTCGAGCTGAACCGCCTCGGCACGGCCGTTGTCATCGCCACGCATGACCTGGCGCTGATGGAACAGGTGGAGGCCCGCCGCATGATCCTTTCGGGGGGGCATCTCGATATCTATGACTGAGCCCCCATCCAGAAACCCGGGCAAGGCGCCTGATAAGGCCGAGCAGAAGCGGCCGGAAATGCGCGTGCGTCCGACCGCGCCGATCCTGCCGCCGTCCAACATCCAGGGCAGCGCCTTGATGGTGGTGATATCAATCATGGCTTTTCTCGCCTGCCTGACGCTCGGCGGCGTCAGCATGGTGCGCTCGACGGCGGCAAGCTGGGAGAGCCAGATCTCCCGCGAGATCACTATCCAGATCAAGCCGGACGACAATCTCGACATGGAAAAGGCGCTGGCGCAGGCGCGCGACCTGGCGCTGACCTTCGTCGGCACCAAGAGCGGCCAGATCGTCGACGAGGCGGCGACCGCCCGACTGCTCGAACCCTGGCTCGGCCCCGGTCTCGATCTCAAGGATCTCCCCGTCCCCCGCCTGGTCGTCATTACCATCGACGAGAGCAATCCGCCGGATTTCGATGGCATGCGGGCGATGCTCAAGGACAGCATCCCGCAGGCCAGCCTCGACGATCACCGCACCTGGGTCGACCGGCTGGTGTCGATGGCGCACACGACCGTCATGATCGGCACGGGCATCCTCTTGCTGGTCTTCTCGGCCATGGTGCTGACCGTCGTCTTCGCCACGCGCGGCGCGCTGTCGGGCAACCGCCACATCGTCGAAGTGCTGCATTTCGTCGGCGCCGAAAGCTCCTTCGTCGCCACCGAATTCCAGAAGCATTTCCTCAAGATCAGCCTCAAAGGTTCGGCGATCGGCAGCGCCCTTGCCGCTCTCTTCTTCGCCACCGCCGGTTTCTGGCAGAGCCGCACGTTGGCCACCCCGGAGACGGACCAGGCCACCGCGCTTTTCGGCACCTTTTCCGTCGGCGTGCTCGGTTATGCCGGCATCTTCGCAACGATGATCGTCATCGCGCTGCTGACCACCTTCACCGCGCGCCTGACCGTCATGCGGACGATCTATGAAATCGATACATTGCGCTCGGACCCAACACGCACCGACGGCATTGCGAGTTGATCGTCACCATGCCGTTTTGTTCTGAAAGCGTCTGTTCCGCGCCGCAATCAGCGTATAGTCACGATTCATGACGATGGGAGATACGACACCCAACCCGATTCATCAGGGCCCGGAGCTTGACCGTCCGGCGGCTTTGCCGCCGCGGCGCGGGCTGATCCGCCGCTTGCTGCGCTGGGGCGGCTTTGCCTGCGTGCTGGCAATGGCGCTGGTGTTCGGCGGCTTCCTGCGTTTTGCCGATTCCGTCACGACTCTGAAGCCTCCGGTCGAGCCGAAGGCGGATGCGATCGTCGTACTGACGGGGGGCTACCAGCGTATCGACCAGGCCGTCGAATTGCTGCAGAAGGGCGCCGGCAAACGGCTGCTGATCTCCGGCGTCCACCCGACGACGACGCCACGGCAGATCCGCAGGATGACGCAGGGATCGGCCGACCTTTTTTCCTGCTGCGTCGACATCGGCCACGACGCCATCGACACGATCGGCAATGCCGAGGAAGCCTCTAACTGGATCCACGCCAACGGCTACAGGAGCGTCATCGTCGTCACCAACAATTACCATATGCCGCGAAGCCTCGCCGAACTCTCCTATGTCGACCCCGACATCGAATTCATCGCTTATCCCGTGGTCAATTCGGATTTAAAGAGCCGCAACTGGTTCACCGACCCGAACGCGATGCGCGTCATGCTTGCCGAATATGTAAAGGTGCTGCTGACCGGCGCCCGCAACATCACCGGCTTCGGCCGCCACACCGGGCTGCGCTCGGCAAGTGCGTCTGGCCAGAACTAGAGCCTTTCCTTGAGTCGGGAGAAATCGGCAAAATGCTCGAGGCTTTTGCATCGAGGCGTCATCAAACGCTTTTTATGGCGGCTAATATCGTGTAGGCCGGTCGCGTGAGCATGCCTCGGGAAAGTTTCATGATCGCTCTGCGTTCCGTCCTCTTCAACACGATCTTCTACGCCAACCTCATCATCCGGATGATCGTGCTCTCGCCATATTATTTTCTGGCGCCACGCCTGACCGCCTATGCGATCCCGAAGAACTGGGCGCGCTCCAACCACTGGCTGATGCGGGTGATCGTCGGCACCACCTTCGAGATCGAGGGTCTGGAGAACCTGCCTGATGGCAGCTACATCCTGGCGCCGAAGCACCAGTCCTTCTGGGATACCTATGCCTTGCTGCCCTGGCTGAAGGACCCGGTCTACATTCTGAAGCGCGAACTGATGTGGATTCCGCTGTTCGGCTGGTATGCCAAGAAGCAGCGGGTGATCCCCGTCGATCGCGGCGCCCGCGGCAAGGTGATGGTGGAAGTGTTGAAGCGCACAAAGCAAGAGCTTTCGACCGGCCGCCAGCTGATCATCTATCCCGAGGGCACCCGCCGCCCGCCGGGCGCCGAGCCGGTCTATAAATACGGCATCGCCCGTATGTACCGCGATCTCGCCATTCCCGTGGTGCCGATCGTCATGCATCCCGGTCTGTTCTGGCCACGCCGGAGCATTCGTCGTTATCCCGGCCATTTCAAGGTCAGGATCCTGCCGCCGATCCTGCCGGGCATGGATCCGGACGCGTTTTTCGCCCATCTGATCGAGGTTTCGGAACGGGCAAGCGACGAGCTTCTGCTTGAAACCGTCGAGGCGAACCCGCATCTGCCGCTGCCGCCGACCGCAGTCGAAAGGCTGGCGGAGCTGCGCAAGCTCAAGGCGGCGACCGCCTGAAGTCAAGCGGCGCGCAGCCGCTCCACTTCGTTGACGACCTGCTCCAGCCAGTGATCGCGAATGCCCATCTGCCTCAGATGTGCCAGCGTGTTGAAAACATAGGCATCGTTCGGCCCGGACTGGCCCGTGGCCTCGTTCACCACGCGCGCCGCCTCAAATGCGTCGAGCGTACCGGCATATTGCTCATGGTCGCGATCGGCAACATAAGTAACCGCACCCACCCTGCGGCCTCCGGCAAATTGCAGCCGCACCCGCCGCTCCAGATAGACATTGGTGACCAGTTCGCGGGCGCGCAGATAATCGATCACCTCATCCCATTTATCCGGGGAAATACGGAAGGCCATGCCGCGGCAGGCGCCGCCTCTGTCGAGGCCGAGGACGAGGCCCGGACTGTCGCGCGTGCCGCGATGGACGAAGGAGCGTACACAGAGCGAACGCCTGTAGCCGTGCACCAGAGCATCTGCCCGTTCCAAAAACTCGAAGCCCGGATTCCACATCAGCGAACCGTAGCCAAACACCCAAAATTCGTCCATATCGCACGCCAGACCGGAATCACATTTGCGATTCACCATTGGAGAACATCATGGCAGCGTCAAGCCAATCCGGCAGCAGCCAATCCGGTAGCAGTAAGAAATTCTGGCTGCTGGGCGGCGGCATCCTCCTGGTGATCGCGCTTTATACCGGCGGCTGGTTCTATGCGGCCTCGGCGTTGAAGACCACGGTGCTGAAGGCGATCGCGCCGCGCGACCAGGCAGGCGTGACCGGCGAATGCTCCGATATCGAATTCCGCGGCTATCCCTTCCGCATCGGCCTGTTCTGCTCCAAGGTCGATGTCGACGACAATGTCAACGGCGTCTCGGCCAGCTTCGGAGCGCTGCGCTCGGCAGCCCAGGTCTACGCACCCGGGAATATCGTCTGGGAACTCGATTCGCCGGCTGAGATCCGCACCACCAACGGCCTTTCGATCTCGGCGCAATGGACGGATCTGCAGGCGAGTCTGGCGACCAGGCTCAGGGGCATCAACCGCAGCTCGACCGCCATCGAGGGCCTGAAGGCGACGGCCGTCTCCTCCTACACCGGCCAGACAATCAGCTTCGATGCGGCTCGGACCGAAATCCATCTGCGCCAGAACGGCGGCGATCTGGACGGCGCGATCTCCGTGCAGGATGCGAATACGGCGATCAAGGACTGGCCGCAGATCTTCCCGAAATTCTCTGCCAGCATCGATCTGACCGTCGCCGGCAAAGCCGGCTTGATCGACGGCAGTGATCCGAGCGGCCTCAACGGCGCCAGCGGCGAACTGCGCCGCATCGTCGCCGACATCGGCGACGGCAAGGTAATGACGCTGACCGGCCCCTTCTCCTTCGACGAGCAGGGTCTGCTCTCCGGAAAATTCAAGCTGGAGATCGAACAGCTCGGCCCCTGGGGCCACAGCTTGAAACAGGCCTTTCCGGATGTTGCCTCGACCGTCGATACGGCGACGAAGCTCTTGAAATCGCTTGCCGGCGGCAAAGACAAGGTCTCGGTCGATCTCGTCGTCGATCACGGCAACGCCACCGTCAGTGGCTTCATCCCGCTCGGCCGGATTCCGCCTATCTAATCAATCCGTTTGACGAAGAACACCTCAGGCACCAATTGCAGGCCTGGCAGCTCGATCGCACCGGTTTCGGAAAATCCGTTGCGGCGATGCCAGTCCTGAGGACGGCTCTCGTCGCATTCGCTTGAGGTCATCAGCAGGCGGGCGCCCTCGCCGCGCATCGCCTCTTCCCAAGCGAGAAACAGTGCGGTCCCGACGCCCGACCGGTGGTGGCCGGGCAGGACGCGAATCATTTCCATATAGGGAACCCTGCCCCAGAAGCGGGAGAAGCGCAGGAAGCCGACGATCTCCCCAGCCTGCCTGGCGATGAGATATTCGCCAAGCGCCACGCATCGCGATACCCATGCCTTGCCGGCACTGGCATCCTCGCGAGCCAGCCAGTTGATATCCGCCTGACTTGCGCTCGCTACCTCCACCATCGCGAGGTTACTTCTTGTCCAGTGCGTGGGGGCGACCGAAATCCGGTGCGTCGACGTCCTGGCCGGCCTGGACGATCGAGCGGCGGATGGCGCGTGTGCGGGTGAAGAGTTCGAAGATCTTGTCGCCCTCGCCCCAGCGGATCGCCCGCTGCAGATAGGCGAGATCCTCCGAGAAGCGCGCCAGCATTTCGAGGATCGCATCGCGATTGTGCAGGCAGACATCGCGCCACATGGTCGGGTCGGAGGCCGCAAGGCGGGTGAAGTCGCGAAAGCCGGAGGCGGAATATTTGATGACTTCCGATTCCGTCACCGTCTCCAGATCGTCGGCGGTGCCGACGATGTTGTAGGCGATGATGTGCGGCAGGTGCGAGACGATCGCCAGCACCTTGTCGTGATGCTCCGCATCCATCTCATCGACCTTCGAGCCGAGCGCTTCCCAGAAGCCGCGCAGCCGCTTCATTGCCGTCTCGTCGGTGCCTGCGACCGGCGTGAAGATGCACCAGCGACCTTCGAAGAGACCGGGGAAGCCGGCATCCGGGCCGGATTTTTCCGTACCTGCCAGCGGATGGCCGGGAATGAAATGCACACCGGCCGGAATATGCGGCAGCATCTGCGCGATCACCGAGGCCTTGGTGGAGCCGACATCGGTGACGACAGCCCCCGGCTTCAGGCTTGCTGCTATCTCTTTGGCCACACTTTCCGAAGCGCCGACCGGCACCGAGACGATCACCAGATCGGCATCCCTGACGGCATCGGCCGAAGAGGTCGTGTAGCGGTCGCCGAGACCGAGTTCCTCGGCACGCTTCAGCGTATCGGGGCTGCGTGTGGCGACGACGATCTCTCTTGCCAGGCCGAGCCGCCGGATGTCGTAGGCAAGCGAAGAGCCGATCAGACCGATGCCGATCAGCGCGATACGATCGAACTGCACGTTCATACCTTGCGTCCCATGAATTCGCTGAGTGCGGCGATGACGCCGCGGTTGGCCTCTTCGGGGCCGATGCTCATGCGCAGCGCATTGGAAAAACCATAGCTGCGCACGGCGCGCAGGATGTAACCGCGGCTCGTCAGCAGCTCGTCGGCATCGGCGGCGCGCTTGCCGTCGATGTCGGGAAAATGGATAAGGACGAAATTGGCGACCGACGGCGTCACCTTCAGGCCGATCGCCTCAAGCGCCTGGGTCAGCGTCTCCACCCACATCTGGTTGAAGGAAACGGCCTGCTGCACGAAGGCTTGGTCGCGGATGGCCGCGGCACCCGCAGCGATTGCCGCCGCGTTCAGATTGAAGGGCCCGCGCACGCGGTTCACCGCGTCGACGATCTCAGCGGGCGCATACATCCAGCCGACGCGCAGCGCCGCAAGTCCGTAGGCCTTCGAGAAAGTGCGGGTCATCACCACGTTGGCATTGGAAGACACGACCTCGATGCCGGCCTCATAATCGTTGCGGCGGACATATTCGGCGTAAGCCGCATCGAGCACCAGGACGACATGTTTCGGCAGCCCGGCCTGCAGGCGGCGAATCTCGCTGACCGGGACATAGGTGCCCGTCGGATTGCCGGGATTGGCGATGAAGACGATCTTCGTCTTCTCCGTCACCGCGGCAAGGATCGCATCTACATCGACGGTATGATCCTTTTCCTTGACGACGACGGGCGTCGCGCCGGCGCCCATGATCTGGATCTTGTAGACCAGGAAACCGTGCTCGGTGATGATGCCCTCGTCGCCGGCGCCGAGATAGACATGGCAGAGCAGGCCGAGCAGCTCGTCGGAGCCGTTGCCGCACAGGATGTTCGCCGGGTTGAGTCCGTGCACGGTGGCGATCGCCTCACGCAATTCCACCGACTGCCCGTCGGGATAACGCCCGAGATTGTCGGCAGCCCCCTTGCAGGCTTCGATCGCCTTCGGGCTGGCGCCGAGCGGCGTTTCGTTGGACGAAAGCTTGTAGACGCGAGCAACCCCCGGCGCATGTTCCTTGCCCGGCACATAGGATGCGATATCGAGAATACCGGGACGCGGAACAGGCTTGCTCATCTCAACGCTCATGGGTCGACCTTGGAATTGCCGGAAATGACCACGTCGCATTAAAGCGGAATGCCGTTCTTGTCGAGAGCAGGCAACGGCGTCAGCGATTGCGTGTGGTCGGCACGCCGTGGGGTGCCAGAACCGGCACGAAGACGCGGCGGGAGGCGCGTGCAGCGACCGGCAGCCCCTGATAGAGCCGCTTCTGCGCCTCGACGATGATGACGCCTGAGAAGGCCGGCCACAGCGTCCGGCCGATCCGCTCGAAAGCGCGGCGAAGCCGCAGGATGGTCCTGAGCTTCGAGGGCGGGAAGAACAGCGCTTCAGCGGTCGCGCCGGGCGTGAAATTCGTCTCGCGCAGCAGATGGGTCAGCTGCCCGCGGGAATAGGGCCGGCCCGAGCCGAAGGGTGTATGTTCCATCCGCGCCCAGACACCGCGCCGGTTCGGCACGACGATGACCAGCCGTCCGCCCGGCGCCAGCACCCGCCAGAGCTCTTTCAGCGTTTCGCGCGGGCTTTCGGCGAATTCCAGCGAATGCACCATCAACACCCGGTCGATCGAGGAATCCGGCAGCGGCAGTTCCTCGTCGAAGACCAGTGTCGTCGTCGAGAGCGAGCCCATTGGCCAGTTAACCGCGCCCTGACCGGCCGGCATGAAGGCGAAGGTGCGTTCGGTGTCGGCCTGGAAGCGATCGAGGAAGGGCACGGCATAACCGAGGCCGACGAGACGCTCCTGCGGCAGCCGCACCCAGAGCGACGACAGCGCCATGGCGATCGACTGCTCGGCAAGACGCCCGAGCTCGGAGTGGTAGAACTGGCGTAGGTCGACGATATCGGCGTGCATTGCGATAAATGTTATCAGCGGGCGGTTGGACTTCAAGGCCGGACCCTCTACATTTCCGCGAGACTCGCATGACAAGGGATTATTGCACGATGAAACCTTTGGAATTGGACGTTTTTCTCTGCCGCACCGACAATTTCGGCGTTCTCGTCCACGACCCGGAAACAGAATTGACCGCGGCGATCGACGCGCCGGAGGAAGCGCCGATTCTGCAAGCGGCGGCGCGCCGCGGCTGGAAGATCACCCATATCTTTACCACCCATCACCACACCGACCATGTCGCCGCCAACCTGGCGCTGAAGGAACAGTTCGGCTGCGAGATCATCGGCCCGATCAACGAGGCCATCGCCATTCCCGGCCTCGACCGGACGATGGCCGATGGCGACAGCTTCCTTTTTGGCGATCACACGGTCAACGTCATCGAAACACCGGGCCATACCGCCGGCCATATCTGCTATCACTTCGCCGACGACAAGCTGCTCTTTGCCGCCGACACGCTGTTTGCGCTCGGCTGCGGCCGGCTGTTCGAACGCCCCGCCGCCGACATGTGGCATTCGCTGCAGAAGCTTGCCGTGCTGCCCGATGAGACCGCCGTTTATTTCGGCCACGAATATACGCTCTCCAATGCCCGCTTCGCACTGACGGTCGATCCCGGCAATGAACGGCTGAAAAGCCGTGCCGCCGAGATCGAGGCCTTGCGCACTGAGGGCAAATTCACCATTCCGACGACGCTGGGGCTGGAGAAGGAAACCAATCCGTTCCTGCGCGCCGCCGATCCGGCGATCCGCCGCAATCTGCTGATGGAAGGCAAGACCAACGAAGAAGTGTTTGCAGAGATCCGCAAGCGCAAGGACAATTTCTGATGTCGCCCGAGGATATCATCCGCGACCTCGGCATGCAGCCACATCCGGAAGGCGGCTGGTATGTGCAAACATTCCGCGACGCGGCAGGCGGAGAACGCGGCCACTCAACGGCGATCTATTACCTCTTGACCCGGGGACAGCGCTCGCACTGGCACCGCGTCCACGACGCCGCCGAGGTCTGGCATTATTACGCCGGCGCCCCGCTCTCGCTGCATCGCTCTGAAGACGGAACGACGAGCGAAACGCTGACGCTCGGAACAAACCTTTCCGCCGGCGAACGGCCGCAGGCGATCATTCCCGCCAATTGGTGGCAAGCGGCCGAAAGCCTCGGCGATTTCACCCTTGTGGGATGCACCGTCTCGCCCGGCTTCGAATTTTCCAGCTTCGAGATGGCGCCATCCGGCTGGACGCCCGGCGGCTAGATCATTCCGCCGCAACCGGCGGCTGGATCCTGCGGCGGAACATGTCCTGGGCGGCCAGCACCGCCCCGCCGGTGACGAGCAGGCAGGCGAGAGCGATGCGCCAGCTCGGCTCGGCAAAGCCGAACAACGTCAGGATCAGCGTCGACAGCAATGGTGCGGCATAACTGGCCGCGCCGAGAATCTGGATATCGCCGTTCTTGACGCCGTAGTCCCAGGCATAGAAGGCAGCCCCGACGGGCAGGAGCCCGAGCCCGATGACGGCGAGCCATTCGAAACCGGTTGCCGGCCAGACGGTCGTCTCCAGGCCGAGATGGCAGACGAGCGACAGGAGCGAGGTCGCCAGGCAGAAGCCGGTGACGACATCGGTGGAGACGGCGTCGAAGCGCCGGGTCAGCAGCGAGTAACCGGACCAGGTGAAGGCGCTGAGAAAGGCGGCCCCGTAGCCGACCGCATAAGCGCCGTTAAAATCGATGCCGTTGCGGGCGACGATCAGGAAGGTGCCGCAGAGCCCGGCGAGGGCGCCGGTAACATGATACCAGCGCAGCCGTTCGCCCGGCAGCAGCGCCGAGCCGACGACGATCAGCAGCGGCCAGAGATAGGCGACCAGCCCCGCCTCTACCGCCGGGGCGTTTCTGAGCGCGGTGAAATACAGGAAATGATATCCGAACAGGCCGGCGATGCCGGTCAACCAGACCTTGGCCGGCTGCTTCAGCAGCGCCAGGCGTGACGGGTTGACGACAAGCACGACGAGGCCGGGAATGCTGCCGATCGCAAAGCAGATGGCCGAAAGCTGAAACGGCGGCATCTTGCCGGAGGCTGATGTAAACAGCGCCAGGAACGACCACATCAAAATGGCCGTGAAACCGATCAATGTCGCGCGAAGCTTCACCCGCCCCCTTTGACGGAGACATGAACTCCGTTAGCTGCTGCCGTATTTGACGGCAGTGATCGTCACCATGCCATATTCGGTCGGAATGCGCACATAGACGGGAGCGTATACATTTGCCGCCTCCGACTTGGCAAACCAGATTTCCATCCGGTCGCTCTTGCTGAGATAGACGATGTCCTTGCGGCCCTTCTTGTAGCCCGAGCGCGGCACGAAGCGCACGCCGCAGACAATCGCCTTGCCCTTGAAGCCGTTGGTCGAAAAATCCTCGTCGCCCTTCGGCGACAGCACCAGATCCATGCGCGTCTCGCCGTCGAAGATCGGCAACGTCTGCGAGCAGACCTTGGTATCGCCGGTGAAGACCAGGCCGGAGATCGGATCCAGCACCGAGCGCATGTCGCCGGGCGTCACGTCGATCCAGTTCTTCGGCCGTTTCGGCGTCGGTGTCGTCGTCGCCGAGACGATGTTGCCGTTGCGGTAGCTGACCTCGTAGACGCGGGCCTTCTTGCCGGTCTTGTAATAGAGCGAATATTTCTGCGCCTGCAGCCGATCGTCTCGCACGACGCCGGTGACGCTGGTCTTGGCCGAAATCGTCGTGATGAGATCGGCAAGACCGGCCGAATTGATGCTGCCGGCAATCTTATAGCTGTGATCGTCCTCGATCTCCGTCAGGAACGCGGCGCGCGCGATCGGCAGGCCGGCAAGTGTCACCCGATATTCCGTCCGATGCTGGATTTCGGCCGCCGATGCCGGTATGGCAAGAAGCGCTGCGATGGCCGAAATGAAAATCCGTCTGCCCGAATGAGCCATGAAAAGAGCCTTGTCTTGCCGCGCGCCGGCAGCCTTTGCCGAGCGCTCTATACTCCTGCCGTGAAGGGAAGAAAACAGCAGCTTTTTGACAGAATTGCGGGAAAGGCCAAGGTTTGGCTTGACGCGAGCAGCCGGTCTGACTATAGAACCGCAACTTTCCAATCATGCCCGTTGGATTGCGCGCCTGGTTTTGACCGGGATGGCAATTCGATGGCCCGACAAAAACAAGAATAGGTGTTCCATGTCCCGCGTGTGCGAATTGACCGGCAAGGCCGTCCTGACTGGTAACAATGTCAGCCATGCCAACAACAAGACCAAGCGCCGGTTCCTGCCGAACCTGTGCCAGGTGACGCTAATTTCCGACGCTCTCAACCAGCGTTATCGTCTTCGCGTTTCGGCTGCTGCCCTTCGCTCGGTCGAGCATCGCGGCGGCCTCGATGCCTTCCTGATCAAGGCAAGCGAAACCGAACTGTCGATGCGCGCCCGCCTGCTGCGCCGCCAGATCGTCAAGAAGACCGCCGAAGCGGCTGTTGCTGCCTAAGCTTCTGCCCGTCTTTCATACGGCTTCGAAAGGCTTGCACGGATAAACCCGGTCAAGCCTTTTGCTTTGCCTGAGCACTCCAACTGGTGGCATCACCCAGGATAAAAAAATGCTGAAGACGCGCTATACGATCGCCTATGTCGCCCTGATGACGCTGGTCGTCGTCGCCTCCAACTTCCTCGTCCAGTTCCCGCTGAACGCCGAAGTCGCCGGCATCAACCTTGCCGATATCCTGACCTGGGGCGCCTTTTCCTATCCCGTCGCCTTCCTGATCACCGATCTGACCAACCGCCAGTTCGGCCCGCAGGCAGCCCGCAAGGTCGTGCTGGCCGGCTTCGTCGTCGGCGTGACGCTGTCCTTCTTTACGTCAGTGCCGCGCATCGCCATCGCCTCCGGCTCGGCCTATCTCGCCGGCCAACTGCTCGATATCGCCGTCTTCAATCGCCTCCGCCGCCAGGCCTGGTGGCGCGCGCCGCTCGTCGGCTCGCTGATCGGCTCGGCGCTCGATACGGTGATGTTCTTCTCGCTGTCCTTCGCCGCGTTTTTCGTTTTCCTCGGCCCGAACGAACCTTTCGCGCTGGAAGCCGCTCCCGTCTTCGGCGTTTTGACCACAGAGGCGCCGCGCTGGATTTCCTGGGCGCTCGGCGATTTTGCCGTCAAGATGATCGTCGGCCTGGTCATGCTGCTGCCCTACGGCGCCCTGATGAACGTGCTGCGGCCGATGCAGGCCGCCCGCGCCAGTTGAGCAACGAGATCACCGACGCCGCCGGACAGCCCCGGCGGCGATCACAGGGTGCAGAAGCACCTCTGCCGTCAGATCGTCGATCTCGCGTGATGAATCGAGCCGCAGCACCGGCGCCGTCTGCGTTTCCAGCCATTGCTCATGCGCGGAAAGACTGCGGCGTTCGGGACCTGCCGTATCGTAGCTTGCCGCCCATTTCAGGAACTGCCCGCTTTTCACTTCCATGTCACCGCCGGGTCCTATCCTGTTTCCGTAGCGGGCAATCTCCCGCGCACGGATGCGCGTCATGCGAAGCTCCGGCTCGATCCTGAGGAACACGATCAGATCGTAGAACGGCTCGATCGGCCTTCCCCATTTCAGCGCCGATCCGGAGAGAACCCAACCACCCGGCCGGCCCGTCTCCTTAAGCAGCAGCCGGATGCGCTCGTCTGCATCCCTCGACGTCGTGAACGGCGGATCGGTCGGCAGCCAGAAGAAATCGTCGGTGTCGAGATGGGCGATAGCGAGCTTTTCGGCAAGCGCCAGGCCGAGCGATGTCGTGCCGGAACCGGACGCGCCCATGACATGGATATGCACCATGATTTCCCTCCGAGAGCGGCGACAGGACCAAAGGCTCAGATCGACCGACTGCGGTTCAATCCGATAGCCAAAGCTTGTGACGTCAGTCTGACGCCGCCTGCTTCACATTGTCGGAAAGTCGGAATTCCAGCATCAGATTGCGCTGCAGGATCGAATGGTTGTCGTCCGATACCAGGATAATATGGGTCGTGCCGTCGGCGGCCTGGAACGTGTCGATCCCTTCCATATTGTCGATCTGCGAGTTGAAATTGCCTTCGAGCAGCAATTCGCCGTCGACGACGGCGCCGGGCCGGATATCGGCGCCCTTGATGCGCCGAAGGCGCATGCCGATGCCTTCGGCCATGTTGAAGCGGCGTTCCAGCAGCAGCAGGTCACCGTTCGGCAGGAAGGCGCCATCGGTGACGTCGAAACTGCCGTCGCGTGCGACCGCGAACTGCCCTTTCAGCGGCCCGCTCAGAATGGCCGCCAACCGGTTGCCGTCGCGGTCGAGACCGCGTTCCGAAACGATGACCACGCCGCCCTTGAGTGGGCTCGACGCGGGCGCGACGGTGATGGTCTCGATACCGCGGTTGTCCCTCAGCATCTTGCGCGGGATGAGGATCGGCAGAGTGCCGATCGCTCCCGATTGGGCAAAGCCCGGGTCGGGATAGACGTCGACGCGATGATCCTGCTCGAAGGAGACCAGGATACGGTCGCCATCAAACGCCAGGCCCTCGGCATCCATATGCCCCTTGCCCTCGAAGCTGCGCCCGGCGCTGTTCTTCATCGGGGTGATCTCGACATCGGAAAGGCCGGAAAGCCTGCCCTTGACGTCGCGCTCGATACTGCCGGTCAGCCATTGGCCGGTATCGAGCACCACGACGAAATGCCTTTGATCCTGCCGGAAGCGGATGGAGGAGAGCGAGCCGAACAGCGCTCTGCTCGAGACCATCTCCAGCCCGCCGAGAAATTCCAGCGATCCGAATTGCATCTGCGAAGAGCCGATCCTGAAATCGGATATTTGCCGGCTAATGACCGGCACTTCGCCCGCCCATGACGGGCACGCGCCGGCTGCGACGCAGAGAGCGATCGACGCCGCATGGCAGAGGCGCTTGCCTATCATTCCCGTTTCCCTGGAGCAGCGTCAGCCGGCACGGCGGAGCCGGCCGCCGCGCGGCTGGGTGGCTTGATCTTCGAACAGTGAGGCCAGCTGCTCGGTCATCGCGCCGGCGAGTTCGTCGGCATCGACGATCGTCACGGCGCGGCGATAGTAACGCGTCACGTCGTGACCGATGCCGATTGCCAGCAATTCCACCGGCGAGCGCGTCTCGATCCGTTCGATGACGGCGCGCAGGTGCCGCTCGAGATAATTGCCCGGATTGACCGACAGCGTCGAATCGTCGACCGGCGCCCCGTCCGAAATCATCATCAGGATGCGGCGCTGCTCGCGGCGGGCGAGCAGGCGGTTATGCGCCCAGATCAGCGCTTCGCCGTCGATATTTTCCTTGAGCAAGCCCTCGCGCATCATCAGCCCGAGATTGGCGCGCGCGCGCCGCCACGGCGCATCGGCCGATTTGTAGATGATGTGCCGCAGGTCGTTGAGGCGGCCCGGCGTCTGCGGCTTGCCGCCAGCCAGCCAGCTTTCACGCGCCTGCCCGCCCTTCCAGGCTTTCGTCGTAAAGCCGAGGATCTCGACCTTGACGCCGCAACGCTCCAGCGTGCGAGCGAGAATATCGGCACAGGTGGCAGCAACCGTGATCGGCCGGCCGCGCATCGAGCCGGAATTGTCGATCAGCAGGGTGACGACGGTGTCGCGGAACTGCGTGTCGCGCTCCATCTTGAAGGACAGCGCCTGCATCGGATCGATGATGATGCGCTGCAGCCGGGCGGGATCGAGATAGCCTTCTTCCAGGTCGAAATCCCAGGACCGGTTCTGCTGCGCCATAAGGCGGCGCTGCAGCCGGTTGGCGAGGCGGCCGACCGCGCCCTGCAGATGCGCCAGCTGCTTGTCGAGGAAGGCGCGCAGGCGTTCCAGCTCGGCGGCGTCGCAGAGTTCCTCGGCGGTGATGATCTCGTCGAACTCCTCGGTGAAGACGTGATAATCGACCTTCTCGTTGAAATCGGCGAAGGGTGTGTTCGGACGGCGGGTCTCGCCCGGCGTTTCCGAATCGTCCTCACCCTCTTCCATCATGTCGTCGTCGGAGATTTCGGCGCCTTCGGTCTCGCCGTCCTCCATCTGCTCGTCGGCGACTTCGCTGTCCTCGACCGGGGCGGCATCGGTGCCGGCATCCTCGTCGACCTCGTCCTGATCCTGCTCGTCGCCGCTCGGCTGGTCTTCCTGATCCGACTGGTCGTCATTGTCGGCGTCGCTGTCGTCGTCGCCGTATTCCTCGGCCATTTCCATGGCCGACAGCATGTTGCGGATGACCTTGGCGAAGGCCTGCTGGTCGTTGATCGCGCCCGACAGATTGTCGAGCTCGGTGCCGGCCTTGTCTTCGATGAAGCCGCGCCAGAGGTCGAGAACCTTGCCGGCGGAAGCTGGCGGGCGCTGCCCGGTCAGCTTCTCGCGCACCATCATCGCCACGGCTTCGCCGACAGGGGCGTCTTCCTGGCGCTCGATGCCGGTGAAATTCGCCTTGGAATATTTCTCTTCGGTCATGGAGCGCAGATTCGACGCCATGCCCTCCATGCGCAGCGCGCCGATCGATTCGACACGCGCCTGCTCGACGACGTCGAAGATCGCCCGGGCGTCGGAGCCCTGCGGCGCCATCGTCGCATGCATCTTCTCGTCATGGCAGGCAAGGCGCAGCGCCATGGAATCGCCGAGCCCGCGGGTAACCGCCAGCTCGTGCGCCGTCGGCCGCTTGGAAAGCTCCGGCAGCCGGATGCGCTCGCCGGTCATCCCCGGCCGTTCATTGGCGAACGTCACCTCGACATCGCCGTCGCCGGCGATCGAGCGCACGCAGCCGGTTATCGCCCGGCGCAATGGCTCGACGTCGACGGGCGCGCCGGGCTTTGCTTTCGAATTGTCACCGCGAGCTGCCATGATCGGTCGGGCCTCAGGCTCCGAGAACGATATTGGCGGCACTTTCCCTCAGCTCGACGCCGAAGGCCCGCTGATAATGCTCGGCAACCAGCGGACGCTCCAGTTCGTCGCACTTGTTGAGGAAGGTGACGCGGAAGGCGAAGGCGAGGTCGCCGAAGATCTCGGCATTCTCGGCCCAGGTGATGACGGTACGCGGGCTCATCACGGTGGAGAGATCGCCATTCATGAAGGCGGCGCGCGTCAGGTCGGCCACGCGCACCATCTTCGAAACGGTCTCGCGGCCTTCCCTGTCCTTGCCGAAGCTCTTCACCTTGGCGGCAACGATATTCACTTCGTGATCATGCGGCAGGTAGTTCAGCGTCGTCACGATCGACCAGCGGTCCATCTGTGCCTGGTTGATCTGCTGGGTGCCGTGATAGAGGCCGGTGGTATCGCCGAGGCCGATCGTGTTGGCGGTCGCAAACAGGCGGAAGGCCGGATGCGGCCGGATGACGCGGCTCTGGTCGAGCAGCGTCAGGCGGCCGGAAGATTCCAGCACGCGCTGGATGACGAACATCACGTCGGGGCGGCCGGCATCATATTCGTCGAAGACCAGTGCGACATTGTGCTGGTAGGCCCAAGGCAGGATGCCGTCCTTGAATTCGGTGACCTGCAGCCCGTCCTTGACGACGATCGCATCCTTGCCGACGAGATCGATACGGCTGACATGGCTGTCGAGGTTGATGCGCACGCAGGGCCAGTTGAGGCGTGCCGCCACCTGCTCGATATGCGAGGATTTGCCGGTGCCGTGATAGCCGGAAATCATCACGCGGCGGTTATGGGCGAAGCCTGCAAGAATGGCGAGCGTCGTGTCGCGGTCGAACAGGTAGTCGGTGTCGAGATCCGGCACATAGGCGTCGCCCTTGCTGTAGGCGGGAACGCGGATGTCGGAATCGATGCCGAAGGTCTCGCGGACCGAAACGGTGGTATCGGGCTGTTCTGAAATATCCAGGTCGATCTTGCTCATCATGTCTCCAAGGCGGGTGATGCCACCCGGCCATACTGTCTCAGCCATGTCGCAACCGTGACGCCGGGATTTTATTCCGCGCCCGTCCAGGTCGGAACGTCGGCGATGCTTCTCCGGGACTGAAACGAAACCTCGGCGGGATAATGACCGCGTGCGAGCATTCTTGAAGAGTCCCGGACAAGAAACGCCGCGTCCGGAAGGTCGGCGGAGGCGATGTCGGGAAAACGCACAAATATGAGCCGCGTTTGCCTGCGGCCTCAGCCGATTTGGACCATACCCGATTGAAGCCCAAGAGCAAGGACGGGAACTAACAAAAACCGTTCTGCTTCAACAATTGATAGGCCTGAATGACGGCGCGGAAACGCTCCTCCGAGCCACGGTCGCCGCCATTGGCATCCGGATGGTGCTTCTTGACCAGTTCCTTGTAGCGGCTCTTGATCTCCGCCGAGGTCGCATTGGCGTCGAGACCCATCGTATCGAAGGCCTTGCTTTCCAGCGATTTCAGCTTGCGCGCCTGGGGAAAACGCGGCCCGCTGCCCTTGCCGCCTTCCTTGACGAAGCCGAAGGGATCACGAACGCGCGTATAGGCGCCGGAGCGTATCTCCGAATGCAGCGGACTGTCCTTCGCCGACTTGTTGACGCCGACGGTCCAGGTCGGCCGGTGGCCGGTAATCGCCTCTTTCTGGTAGCGGGCGATCTCGCCGTCCGAAAGACCGGAGAAATAATTGTAGCCCTTGTTGTAGTCCTTGACGTGCTCGAAGCAGAACAAAAAGAACTGGCCTTCCGCATTGCGTCCGACAGGAGCGCGATGCGAGCCTTTCTTGTCGCAGCCGTCCCATTGACAGGTAGGCGGGGCCTGCTCTGTCTCCTGCTCGCGTTTGCGGCGTGTTCGGATGCGATCGAAATATTTGGAATCAAGTCTCATAGCGGCGCTAATTATGGGGCTGTCGTGAGGCGACGACAAGAATTGACAAATGGGTTTGTTGCTGGCTTGGTGGGAACCTTTTTCGCGAAACAGCAAGACCGGACGATGACCCTGCGAACCCGCATCGAAGAAAAACTAGTCGAAGCCTTCGCGCCGGAGCGCCTGAGCGTCATCGACGAAAGCCATCTGCATGCCGGCCATCAGCCTGACATTACTGGCACCGGCGAAACCCATATGCGGGTGAGAATCGTCTCGACCAAATTCGCCGGCATGTCGCGGCTGGCGCGCCACCGATCGATTACCGATCTGTTGAAACCGGAACTCGATGCCGGCCTGCATGCGCTGGCCGTCGAACCGGCAGCCCCCGGTGAGCCGACCCGCTGGTAGAAAAGCCTATATGGAGACTGATCGGCCGCGACCCAAGCCGGATCAGCCAGGTTTTGCGCCGTCTTCGCCGGCGGGCCGGATGCGCAGCTTGGTGATGCGGTTCTTTTCCCGCTTCATGACCACGAAACGCTTGCCATAAAAAGTGAAGGCCTGGCGCTCCTCCGGGATGGTCATCGATTCATGGATGACCAGGCCGGCAATCGTCGTCGCCTCCTCGTCGGGGAGATGCCAGTCGAGCGCGCGGTTCAAGTCGCGGATCGGCACGCCGCCGTCGACGACGACCGAACCGTCGGCCTCCTGGCGCACGCCCTGGATCTCGATATCGTGCTCGTCGGAAATATCGCCGACGATTTCCTCGAGAATATCCTCCAGCGTGACGATACCCTGCACCTCGCCATATTCGTCGACGACGACGGCAAAATGCTGCTTGCGGCGCAGGAAGGCGTTGAGCTGATCTTCGAGGTTGGTGCTGTCGGGCACGAACCACGGCTTCTGCGCGATCTTCACGATATCGAGGTTCTGCGGCTCCATGTTCGGCTCGGCAAGCGCCCGCAGCAGATCCTTGGCATGCACGACGCCGATGATGTTGTCGATCGTCCCGCGCCACAACGGCATGCGCGTATAGGGACTTTCGAGAATGGCGCGCACCACCGCTTCCGGCGGATCGTCGGCGTTGATCGCCCGCATCGCCGTGCGGTGGACCATGATGTCGGAGAGTTCGAGCTCGCCGAGATCGAGCACGCCGCCGAGGCGGTCGCGGTCGGCCTTCACCACCGATCCCTCGCGGTGCAACAGGTCGACGGCGCCGCGCAGCTCCTCATGCGCCGTCAGCATCGATACCTCGCGCGAGAGGTTGATGCCGAACAGCGCCAGGATCCGGCGGACGATCGCATTGACGAAGGAGGAAATCGGGCCGACGACGAGAACGAAGAGCCTGGCCGGAACGGCGATGGCAAGCGCGAAGCGGTCGGGCGTCGAAATCGCCCAGCTCTTCGGCAGCACTTCGGCGAAGATGACCAGAATGACGGTCATCGCCAGCGTCGCCAAAGCCACGCCGGAACTGCCGAACAGGCCGAGGAACAGGCTGGTGGCGATCGAGGAAGACAGGATATTGGCGAGATTGTTGCCGATCAGCAGCGCGCCGATCAGCCGGTCGCGCCGCTCGATCAGCTGCCGGACGAGGCCGGCGCGTTCGTCGCCGTTGACCTCAAGCGTATGGATGCGGCTGCGCGACACGGCGGTCAGGGCGGTTTCCGAGCCGGAAAAGAAGGCGGACATCAGCACGAGCGCGGTGATCGAAAGGATCTCCGGCCAATAGGTTGCAAGAAATGCCAGAGCGCCTTCAATCGTCGTCAAGGATGTTTTTCCCGGAGAAAGCTGATCACTTCGGAGGCCGGAACGTCGTCGGCGACGAAGGACTGGCCGATGCCGCGGGTCAGGATGAAGGTGAGCTTGCCGCTCTTGACCTTCTTGTCCTGGGCGATCGCATCCATCAGCGTTTCGGCCGGCGGCAGTTCGCCCGGAATCTCCGCCATGCGGGTCGGCAGACCGACCTCCTTCAGGTGCCGCTCGACGCGCCGCGCATCGTCGGGGCTTGCCAGATTCATCCGCGCGGAGAACTCATGGGCCAGCACCATGCCGATCGAAACGCCTTCGCCGTGCACGAGGCGGGAACTGTCATAGGCGGTCGCCGCCTCAAGCGCATGGCCGAAAGTATGGCCGAGATTGAGCAACGCCCGCTGGCCGTTTTCGCGCTCGTCGGCAACGACGACATCGGCCTTGGCCTGGCAGCTGGCGGCAATCGCCTCGATGCGTGCGGAGCCGCCTGCAAAAACCGCTTTCCAATTGGCTTCGAGCCAGGCGAAAAAATCCGGCTTGTCGATCAGCCCGTATTTGGCGACCTCGGCATAACCGGCGCGGAATTCGCGCTCGCTCAGCGTATTCAGCACGTCCGTATCGGCCAGAACCAGGTCCGGCTGGTGGAAGACGCCGATCAGATTCTTGCCGTGGCGGGAATTGATGCCGGTCTTGCCGCCGACAGACGAATCCACCTGCGACAGCAGCGAGGTCGGCACCTGCACGAAGCGCACGCCGCGCCTGACGATGCCGGCCGCAAATCCGGAGAGATCGCCGATGACGCCGCCGCCGAGCGCGATCACGCAATCGTTGCGCTCGACGCGGGCTTCGAGCACCTTGTCGCAGGCGGTCATCAGATGTTCGAAGCTCTTGGTCTTCTCGCCGGCCGGCAGCACGACCGCAGCCGAGGCGATGCCTGATGCATCAAGGCTGGCAACGAGGGCGTCGAGATAGAGCGGCGCGACATTTTCATCGGTGATGACAGCCGCCTTGCGGCCCTTGAGGCGGGAGGCGATTTCGGCGCCGGCCCGTGCGATCAGCCCCGGCCCGATCAGGATGTCGTAGGCCCGCTCGCCGAGCGGCACATGCACCGTCTGGACTGATGAGGCGGAGGGTATCGCATTCATGACGCTGCATTTTCCTTCTGAGCTTCGATCACCGCCTTCAGCACCTCGTCGGCCATGATTTCCTTGCGCACGTCGCGCGACAGCACCGTGAGGTCGGCCTGCGCATAGATCGGGTAGCGCGCATTCATCAGGCCTTCGAGCGTCTGCTTCGGATTTTCGGTTTTGAGCAAGGGCCGCGTGTCGCGCTTGTTGACCCGCTCCCAGAGCACCTCGAGATCCGCCTTCAGCCAGACGGAGACGCCGCCCTTCCTGATATGCCGGCGCGTCCGCTCGTTGATGAAGGCGCCGCCGCCGGTGGAGACGACCCGCGGCCCGCTCTTCAACAGCCGCTTCATCACCCGCGTTTCCAGCGCCCGGAATTCGTCCTCGCCATAGGCGGCGAAAAGTTCGGCGATCGTCATGCGCGAAACGCGCTCGATTTCGTGGTCGCTGTCGATGAAGGGAATGCCGAGCTGGCTGGCGACGATGCGGCCGACGGCGGATTTTCCAGCCCCCATCAGCCCGACGAGGATCAGATTGCGTGAACCGAGCGCGGCGCGAGCTCTGTCTTTCAAGCTGTCAGCAACGGTCAGCAGTGGTTCACTCATCGGTCCATTCACACTTTGTTTGCAAACCGTATCGACAAATGCAGGTAGAGCGTCAAGTCGCGGACAAGGGAATCATGGCTTGAATACCGCTTCTTGCACTTGCAGATACGCTTCTTATAACAGAAGCAGAGCATGAAGGAGTTGCCGGATGCCGACCCTGTTCCGTTTTCTGTTCGTCTGCGCGATCCTCGCCGGGACGGTCTACGGAGCGATGTGGGCGCTTGTGACCTTCGTCGAGCCGCAGCCGCGCGACGTGACGATCCGTATTCCGTCCGAGCGGGTCAATCCGCCGTCGACGGGCACGATCGACACGACCAGGAAGTGACCGCCATGGTGGATCTCAGCCGCGTCCATGTGGAGTCCTTCCTGGAAATGATGAGCGCCGAGCGCGGCGCGGCCGTCAACACGCTGCAATCCTATGAGCGCGACCTCGACGATATCCATTCGTTCCTGACCGGGCGCAGCGTGCGGCTGACCGAAGCCGCCTCCGCCGATCTGGCCGCCTATCTCGCCTCGCTCGCCCGAAAGGGTTTCAAACCCTCCTCGCAGGCGCGCCGGCTTGCCGCCATGCGGCAGTTCTACAAGTTCCTCTACGCCGAGGGCCTGAGGACCGACGACCCCACCGGCATTCTCGATGCGCCGAAGAAAGGCCGCCCGTTGCCGAAGACGATGGGTGTCGAGGAGGTCGGCAAGTTGCTTTCGCAGGCTGAGGCCGAGGCAGCCGATGCGGCGCCGGGCCAGTTGCAGCGCCTGCGCATGCTGGCGCTCTTGGAGCTGCTCTATGCCACCGGCATGCGTGTCAGCGAACTGGTTTCGCTTCCCGCCCGAGTGCTCGACCAGGAAGGCCGTTTCCTGATGATCCGCGGCAAGGGCAACAAGGAGCGGCTGGTGCCGCTGTCGCAATCGGCGATATCGGCGCTGAAATCCTACGGGCGCCTGCTGGCGGCGGAAAATGCGGCGGCCAAGGCGCCGCAGGAAAGCCCCTGGCTGTTTCCCGCCGCCTCGAAAGAGGGTTATCTGCCGCGCCAGGTTTTCGCCCGCGACCTGAAGAACCTGGCGATCCGCGCCGGCCTGACGCCGTCGATGATCTCGCCGCATGTCATGCGCCACGCCTTTGCCAGCCATCTGCTGGCCAACGGCGCCGATCTGCGCGTCGTCCAGGAACTCCTCGGCCATTCGGACATTTCGACCACACAGATTTACACGCATGTCCTCGAAGAGAGGCTGCAGCAGCTCGTCCAGACGCATCACCCCCTTGCCAAACAGGCGAAAAAGCACGAATAGGACCGGCGACAAGGGGCGGAGCCAGGAAAACGCCCCGCGGCACAAGGAACGGAAACGCACCTCATGCACAATTATCTCGACTTCGAAAAGCCGATCTCCGACCTCGAAGGCAAGATCATCGAGCTGAAGAAGCTCGCCACGGAAGACGAGAGCATCGACACCACCGATGAGATCGGCCGGCTGGAGGTTCGTGTCCGCGAGGCGATCGTCGAAATCTATTCCAAGCTCAATCCCTGGCAGAAGACCCAGGTCGCCCGCCATCCCCAGCGCCCGCATTTCGTCGACTACGCCAAGACCCTGTTCCAGGAATTCACGCCGCTCGCCGGCGACCGCAAATTTTCCGAGGATGCCGCGATCCAGGCAGGCCTTGCCCGCTTCCGCGGTCAGCCAGTCGCCGTCGTCGGCCAGGAAAAGGGCAACGATACCAAGACCCGTCTGAAGCATAATTTCGGCAGTCCCCGCCCGGAAGGCTACCGCAAGGCGATCCGCATCCTTGAAATGGCCGATCGTTTCGGCTTGCCGGTGATTTCGCTGGTGGATACGGCCGGGGCCTATCCCGGCGTCGGCGCCGAAGAGCGCGGCCAAGCCGAGGCGATCGCCCGCTCGACGGAAATGTGCCTCGGCATCAAGGTTCCGCTCGTTTCCGTCGTCATCGGCGAAGGCGGCTCGGGCGGCGCGATCGCCATCGCCACCGGCAACAAGGTCTACATGCTCGAGCATTCGATCTACAGCGTCATCTCGCCGGAAGGCGCCGCCTCCATCCTCTGGCGCGATTCCACCCGCGCCCGGGAAGCGGCGACCAATATGAAGATTACCGCCGAAGACCTGAAATCGCTCGGCGTCATCGACGGCATCATTTCCGAGCCGCTCGGCGGCGCCCATCGCGACCCCGACAGCGTCATCGCCGCGACCGGCGACGTGATCGCCAATGCGCTCGGCGAAATGGCCTCCCGCTCCGGCGAACAGCTGCGCAACGAGCGCCGTCAGAAATTCCTCAATATGGGCCGCAATCTCTAGAACAGGATGGTTTTAGGCCGGATCGGCCTAAAACCTGAATCCTGTCGCGCGGGTTCCGCAGGTCGATCACCCGGCGGGTGGGCGTGCTGAGTGCGGACACAATAATCTCCGCGCCCAGCCCCATCTTTCGCAAGCCGGCGTCTCAGCCGGCAGAGAACTTCTGGACGGCGGTAACGTCGAAATAGTCCCGCCACTCGACAATCTTGTCGCCCTCGAGTTCGAAAATGCCCATGATCATCACGCGTCCGATTTCGCTGCCGTCAGCACGCTCGAACCGGTCGAGCCTTTCGGTGAGAACGCGAGTCCCGTCAGTGGCGATCGCAAGCATGTCGATATGGACCGTGGAGATGCCCATCGACGTCTCCAGTCCATCGATCATTGCAATGGCCTCGTCGGCGCCGGTCGTGACTGAAATGCCTTCGTTGACCCAGCGCGTAGTGGGTGTGAACCAGCGCCGGACGGCTGGTCTTCCGCCGTCTTCAACGAACGTGGCGCAAAAAGCCGATACAGTTTCGATTGGGGTGGGCATGGCAGTTTCTCCTGGACCATCAGAAGCCCCGATGGCCTCTGTCTTGGCCCGATAGTAAGATTTGAACCCCAAGGCCACGATGCCGAAACTTCCATCACCCTTGCCTGATCTTCCGAAATGTTCGATAGAACTGGGCAATCGGTTTAGGATGGCTCAATGAGCGAACTCGAAAAAATGCGCGCCATCGCGATGCGCCACGCCGGCCGTCCGAGTCTTAAATTGCCGCGGCTGTTCGCTTACACCCTCGACCATACGACCGAGATCGACCCGCTGATCTACGATCCCGCGGCGTCCCTGGTAATACAGGGCACTCAGCGCATGTTTATCGGCGACAAGAGGTTCGAGTACGGACCCGGTCAAAGCATGATTGTCGCGGCCGAGATCGCCGCGTTGGGGCAGGTCTGCGAGGCTTCGCAAGATAGACCATTTGTCGCGGTCGGTCTATTTCTGGACCCGGCACTGCTGTCCGACCTCGTCCTTGAGATGGCAGCGATGCCAGAGCCGCCGATTGAATCGGGATACGGGGTTAGCACCGCGAGCGCGTCGCTTCTGGGCGCCTGGGGAAGACTGTTGGAGTTACTCGAGCGCCCAACCGAAATCCCCGTCATGGCTCAGTCCCTGGAACACGAGCTCATGTTTCGGCTGCTGATGGGACCGCATGGCGGCCTGCTCCGCCAGATTGCCGGATCTGACTCCCGCCTGATGCACATCCGAAAGGCCATGGCCTGGATCCGCGACCACTACACCGAGCGCCTCAATTTCAAGGCGGTCGCTGCGCTCGCGGGCATGAGCGTATCCGTCTTTTACGACCGCTTTAAAGCCGTCGCCGCCGTCAGCCCGCTTCAGTATCAGAAGTATATCCGGCTCCACGAGGCCCGCCGTCGCATGATCGCGAACCAGTCGAGTGCAGCCGAGGCGGGTTTCGCGGTCGGCTATGAAAGCGCTTCGCAGTTCAGCCGTGAGTACAAGCGTCTCTTCGGAGCGCCGCCGGGTCAAGACACCGGGAGAGCGAAGGCGGGCTTGGGGGGAATCAACCGGCCAAGAGCGCTTGGTGCTCGACCAGATGTTGATTGAAATGGCGAGCGTAGTCTCAACCCACGGCTACGACGACGCTCGCTCGTAAATGGACTTCTTCACAGCTCGTTACCATGCAGATTGAGGTACCGCCGGAATCGCTCGGCATAATCTCCTCCCACCGCGGCAACGACGCTTTGTCGTCCCGCCAGTGCCGCTCGCCACGCCGTGACGCGCGGAAGGTCCTCGAAGATCGACTGCGATACTGCAGCGTCAATAATGTCGAAATAGCGGAAGAGAGGCGCGTATACGGCATCGACCATGCTAAAGGCAGTTCCGCTGAAATAGGGTTCTGCTGCGATTACTGACTCCAGTCGCTGTAGCTTGTCCCGAAAGGCGGCACGTTTGGCGTCTGAGGTCGTGCGATCCTTAGCGTTAAGGAATTACCAGGCCTCGGCGAGGGTCGCCGTGCCATATTCGATCCACGCGCGCTGCTGCGCGCGCGACAGCGCATCCTCGGCGTAGAGCTTGCCGCCGCCCTGCGTCTCTTCGAGATATTCGCAGATCGCCATGCTTTCGAACAGAGTTGCGTCCCTGTCGCCTGCCCGCTCCACCTTCAGCAGCGGCACCTTGCCTGTCGGTGAAAGCGCCAGAAACCAGTCCGGTTTGTCAGCGAGATCGACGTTGACCCTTTCGAAGGTGACGTTTTTCTCCAGGAGAACAATGGCCGCGCGCTGAACGAAGGGGCATAGCGGATGGCTGATGAGGGTGAGCTTGCTGGTCGTCATGATGGCCTTTCGATATCTGGGGAGAGCTTGCCTGGTCTAAAGCAATTGTCCTCCCGAAATGTCGAACGTAGTGCCATTGGCCCAACCCATATCGTCGGACAGGATGGCGGCGACGGCACCGCCGACATCGTCGGGCAGCCCAACGCGGCCAAGCGCGATGCCCTGCGCCACATACGCGTTCACGCCCTCATTATCGCGCACTGCGCCGCCGCCAAAATCGGTTGCGATGGCGCCCGGCGCGATGGCGTTGACGCGAATCCTGCGTTCACCCAACTCCACAGCCAGATAACGCGAAAGCACTTCAACCGCCGCCTTCATAGCCGCGTAGAGGCTGTACCCCGGCAAGGTGAAGCGCACGAAGCCAGAGGACACGTTCAGGATGCGCCCGCCATCCGCGATCAGCGGCAGGAGCTTCTGGGTCAGGAAAATTGGCCCCTGGAGATGGGTAGAAACCAAGGAAGCAAACTGCTCCTCGGTCGCATCGACAAAGTTCGAGAACAGGCCGTTGCCAGCGTTATTGACGAGATAGTCGAAACGATCTCGGTGGAAATCCGCCTTGAGCGTCTCGGCAACGGCGCCTGCGAATGCCGCGAAGCTCGCCGTATCGGTCACATCGAGCGCCAGCATCGAGGCCTTCCCGCCCAGCGCTTCGATTTCCTGACGCAAGGCGTTGGCCTCGACCTCGCCAGTACGGTAGGTGCCGATAATGTGGACCTCTCGTTTGGCCAGCTGAAGCGCCATGTTACGGCCAAGGCCGCGGCTTGCGCCGGTGATAAGTGCGATTGGGTGGGTCATGGATGCCTTTCTCGGATCGTAGCGCCCTGAGGCGCGCTGTGTTCGGATCCAAGATAGGCTAATGCTGGGTTGGGAACCCGCCCGATCGGCTCAAGTTCTTGCCTGATCGTCTCAACGCCTTTGCTTTTCTGCAGAGCGGTGGCACACTGAAGAAATGACAGACGATCTCGCACCGCATCTGGACATTGTTTTGCGTCATGCCGCGACAGGCTTGACGGACACACCGATCCCCCGCCTCGACATGTTCGTAGGACAAGATTCTCCGGTCAACGTGCCTTGCCTTTATCGCTCAATGATCTGTTTCATCCTGCAAGGGTCTAAGCGCGTTGCAATCGGCGACACCCTTCTGAGTTACGACAGCGCGCAGTATTTCATCAGCGCTCTCGACCTGCCGCTGATTGGGCAAATCCTGGATGCCGGCAAAGGCCGCTCCTATGTCGCGGTCTCACTCGTCCTGGAGCCGGCGCTGCTGGCCGAGTTGGCTGCGACCATGCCCCCTATACGCGAGAGCGATCAGAAAGGCATGGGCGTCGCGGTCAATCCGATGATCGCTCCGCTTCGCGATACATTGCTCAGGTTGCTGTCGTTGCTCGATAACCCGGCGGACATTCCCATTCTCAGCCCGATGATCGAGCGCGAGCTACTCTACCGGTTGCTACAAGGTCCCCAGGGGCGATTGCTGCGTCAGATCGCACGGCCTGAAGGCGCCTTGGACCGCGTCCGGCGCGCCATCGCGTGGATTAGGGATCACCCCGACCAGCACCTTCGCATCGAGGCCCTTTGCGATGCCAGCGGGATGAGCCGCGCAAGCTTGCATCGCCATTTCCTGGCGATCACTGGCTTCAGTCCTCTTCAGTATCAAAAGCAGCTCAGATTGCAGGAAGCCCGCCAACTTTTGCTAGCGGGCGGCCATAGCGCGTCGGACGCGGCGTTCGCGGTTGGATACGAGAGCGCCTCCCAATTCAGCCGCGAGTATCTTCGGCAATTTGGCGCGCCGCCGGCGCGGCATGTCAAGGAGATGCGTCAAGCGATTAAACACCCGACGATGGCTTAGACCTGCGGGCGGGCCAATCTCCAAGACGCCGAGCCGAGTCCAGCGGCCTAATGTCGCCCGAAAACCGCTGACACTTTTCTGCATCATGCTCTGGAGAAGAGCGGCTTTCATCGATTGGGGCCAAATCTTGGCCACATTGATGTTATCTGTAACTTTCGCGCTTGCGGGGATGTTCAGGGCAGGTCATAGGCTGGTAAGCTTTTGTAAAGTATAAACCGCCTATGATTCCTTCCAATGCCCGAACTCCATAGGCGGACCGGGTCGCACAATCTTTATGGGCTAGTTTGGATGCGCATACGTCATTTTGCCTATGTTTCCCTCATGGCGCTGGCTCTGACCGGCTGCAATGACGCGTTGGAAACCGCGCAGGTCGACCTCTCCAAGGTCAAGAACAAGGTCGAGCAGCCGCTTCCCTCTCATATCCTCACCGCCATGGCCGCCAAGGGCATGGACCGCAATTCGCCGATCATGATCCGCATCTTCAAGGAAGAAGGTGCCATGGAAATCTGGAAGGCGAAGACCGACAACCGTTTCGACAAGATCGCCGATTACAAGATCTGCGCCTGGTCCGGCCGTCTCGGCCCGAAGGTCAAGACCGGCGACCGGCAGGCGCCGGAAGGTTTTTACGACCTGACACGCGCCAACCTGAACCCCAATTCCAAATATTATCTGGCAATCAACACCGGCTTCCCGAACCGCTATGACGCGGCCAACGGCCGCACCGGCTCGGATCTGATGATCCATGGCGCCTGCTCTTCCTCCGGCTGCTATTCGATGACCGACCAGCAGGTGCTGGAGATCTACGCTTTTGCCCGCGACGCCTTCAAGGGCGGCCAGGCGACGGTGCAGCTGCAAGCCTTCCCCTTCCGCATGACGGCGGAAAACATGGTCAAGCATCGCCTCGACTCCAGCTACGATTTCTGGAAGATGCTGAAGGTCGGCTACGACAATTTCGAAGTGACGAAACGCCCGCCCGAGGTGAACGTCTGCGAAAAGAAATACGTCTTCAACCAGCAGGCAACCGATGGCGGCGCCTTCAATGCCGCCGGCAAATGCCCTGCCATGTCGACGCCGCCGGCGCTGACGGCAGCCCTTGCCAACTACGGCAAGACCTATGATGCCGACTATGCCAAGGCGATGGGCAAATTCGACGGCATGGCCTGGTACGACCCGTCCGAAGCCGAGCGCAAGGCCGTTGTCGCCAAGACGCGCAAGGGCCGCGAACTGGCTTATGCCCCGACCGGCACCTCGCTGGAAGCCGGGCGCATGGTCAAGGTCGCCGAACTCGAAGACCTGATGGCCAAGCGCACCGCGCAGGGCATCGCCGCCAAGACCGCGACAGGCGCCACGCCGGCACCGCCTGCCGGGCCGCAGGCAATCTCCGCCCAGCCGCAGGCAACCGCAATCGCTGCCGCGACACCGGCGGTCGTGCCGGTCCCGACGCAGAACCCGCTGGCCTTCACGGCGCCCGAACCGCAGGAAACGGCGGAAGCCGCGGCAAAGAAGCCGTTCTGGAAATTCTGGGCGCGGAACTGAACGGCTTGAGCCCCGTTCTTTACGACCTTCGCGGCCTGAAATGCCCATTCCCCGTGATCAAGACGCGCAAGAAGCTCGCCGCCATGGCAAGCGGCACCCTCATCCGCGTCGACACCACCGATCCGCTGGCTGTGATCGACATGCCGCATTTCTGCAATGAGGACGGCCACGAACTGGTCGAGGCCGAAAAGACCGAAGACGGCCACCGCTTCCTGATCCGCAAGGGCTGATGCGCTTTGTTTTATGCATGTCGTTATCCCGGAACCGCTACACACTTCCGGGCGACATGCATCAAATTTTCATACCGGGAATGGCGAGCGGGTTGTCGGAGAGCGCAGCACGATCGGGCTTGTCGATGCGCGGCTTGCCGAGAAAGGCGTCGAACAGATCCTTCACGAAGGCTTCGGGCAGATCCTTGGTGATCAGCACCATGCGCGTGCGCCGGTCTTGCGGATCGGGCCAGGCGGGAAGCCGCACCGGCGGATGGAAGATGCTTTGCACGCCATGCAGCACCAGCGGCCGTTCCGGTCGGTCGGAGACGGCAACGATCGCCTTCATTCGCAGCAGCTTCTCGCCATGGGCGGAGCGCAGGAGATCGATGAACATGTCGAGCGCCATCGGGTCGATCGGCTTCGCCTCGATGATCGAGAAGGAGCGGATCGAGGCATCGTGACGATTGACGTCGTGCGCGTCCTGCTGGGCATGACCATGATGATCATGATGGTGGTGGCCGTGATCATCGTGATCATGATCATGGCCACCATGATCGTGATGATGATGCGCCTCGTGCGCGTCCTCGTCCTGCAGCCAGCGGCCGACATCGGCGATCTTCGTCGCGGGATCATAGAGCCCGTTGACCAGCACCGCGGCACTGCTCGCCTCGCTGCTGTCGGCATCCATCATCGCGGCGCGCGGATTGAGCGCCCGCAACCGCTTTTCCAAGGCATCCGTTCCAGCGCCGGCCATCGATTTTTTCGAGACGATCAGCCGGTCGGCGACCGCCGCCTGCTTGCGCGCTTCCTCGTGATTGTCGAGCGTCTGCAGCCCGTTGACCGCATCGACGACGGTGACGACGCCGTCGAGCTCGAAATTCGTGGCAATGACCGGATTGCCCATGATCGCCTGCATCACCGGCGCAGGGTCGGCAAGGCCCGTGGTTTCGATGACGACGCGCTTCACCGGCTTGACGCGGCCGGTCTGCACCGCATCCATCAGGTTGGCGAGCGTATCGACAAGCTCGCCGCGCACGGTGCAGCACAAGCAGCCGTCCGAGAGTTCGATAATCGAATCCCCGGAGCTTTCGACCAGCAGATGATCGATGCCGACATCGCCGAATTCATTGATGATGACGGCCGCATCCTTCATCTGGGGATGTTTGAGGATGCGGTTGAGCAGCGTCGATTTGCCGGCGCCGAGAAAGCCGGTCAGGATGGTGACCGGAATCCTGTCGTTAAGCGCGCTCATCTCATCTAACCTTGAAACTTAAAAGGAGGTCGGGCGCGGCATCGGCACCGGCACGTTGGCGATCCCTCCCGCCGTATCACCCCTTGCCATTTTTTCAGGCTGCGCCGCCGGCTGCGGATCCTGGCCGGGGATGAGCCCGGCAAAGACGAACCGCGGATCGTGATCCATTTCCAATATATAGGGCGACTGCACCCGCATGCGGCCGACCTCGTCGCGCGTTTCGCTGCGCACCTTGGCGCCCTTGGCGCTGCAGATGTCGGCGGAGATGTCGGTCACCTGGTCCTGTCCCTGCCCGTAGGGCTTCAGCGAACCCAGCGTGTCATTGCCGGGAAACTGGGTGGTGAAACCCTTCTGCAAAAGGTTCGCCGTCGCATCGGCGCGCGCCGCAAGGCTGTCGGTGCCGAGCACGACAGAGACGATGGTGCGGCCGTTGCGTGTCGCCGAACCGATCTGATTAAAGCCCGAGGCGCAGATGAAGCCGGTCTTCATGCCGTCGGCGCCGGCGAAGCGGCCGATCAGCATGTTGAGGCTCGGCACGTTCTGCTGGCCGTTGGTGAAACCTTCAAGTGCGAAATAACCGGCATATTGCGGAAAATCGCGGCGCAGCGCCACCGTCAGCACCGCAAGGTCGCGCGCCGTCGTATACTGTCCCTTGCCCGGCAGGCCGTTCGGATTGACGAAATGCGAATCCGTCATGCCGAGCTTCAGCGCCTCGCCGTTCATCCGGGTGACGAAGCCTTCCTGCGTGCCGCCGATGGCTTCGGCGACCGCAACGGCGATGTCGTTGGCCGATTTCACCATCAGGATCTTCAGCGCGCTGTCGAGCGTCAGCTTCTGCCCCGGCTTGAAATACATCTTGGCGGCCGGCTGCGCGGCGGCGCGCTTGCTCATGACGATGGGCGTATCGAGGCTGATCTGGCCGGCGCGGATCGCATCGAACACGGTATAGACGGTCATCAGCTTGGTCAGCGAGGCCGGATACCATTTGCGAAAGGCTTCTTCATGCTCGAGCACGCGGCCGGTCTGCACATCGACGAGAATATGCGGGTTGGCCTGGGCAAGCGAAACGGAGGCCAGAAAAACGGCAGTCGCCGCTGATACGAAAGAAAGCGGCCGCATGGCAGCAAACAAACGGAAGTGGCTCGTCGACACGGTTCGTCCTTCGGATATCAGGAAAATCTCGAAATCTTCCCCTATTTAGCCTATATGGCTATGACATGGCAAAGGTCATTGACTAAGTAATTTCCAAAAGCCTCACAGCCCAGCCTCAACACCCTTGTGATGCGATGAAAGATGGTCGGGTTTTCAACAGGAACGTCAGTATGCCGATTTTGAACAGAGCCGCGGAATTGCAGGACGAGGTCGCCGAGTGGCGCCGCCACATCCACGCCCGGCCCGAGCTGCTCTTCGCGGTGGAAAACACCGCCGCCTTCGTCGCTGAGAAACTCAAGGAATTCGGTGTCGACGAGATCGTCACCGGCATCGGCCGCACCGGCGTCGTCGGCCTGATCAAGGGCAAGGGCGAAGGCCACCGCACCGTCGGCCTGCGCGCCGACATGGACGCCCTGCCGCTCACCGAAATATCAGGCAAACCCTGGGCCTCGAAGACGCCGGGCAAGATGCATGCCTGCGGCCATGACGGCCACACCGCCATGCTGCTCGGCGCGGCGAAATATCTGGCCGAGACCCGCAATTTCAACGGCAATATCGCCGTCATCTTCCAGCCCGCCGAAGAAGGCGGCGGCGGCGGCAACCTGATGGTCAAGGACGGCATGATGGAGCGCTTCGAGATCGAAGAGGTCTACGGCATGCACAATCTGCCGGGCCTGCCGGTGGGACAGTTCGCCACCCGCAAGGGCGCGATCATGGCGGCGACCGACGAATTCACCGTCACCATCAAGGGCCGCGGCGGCCACGCCGCCCAGCCGCACCGGACGATCGACCCGATTGTGATCAGCGCCCAGATCGTCGCCAACCTGCAGATGATCGCCTCGCGCACCGCCGATCCGATCAGCTCGGTCGTCGTTTCGGTGACCAAGTTCAATGCCGGTTTCGCCCATAACGTCATCCCGAACGATGCGACCTTCGCCGGCACCGTCCGCACCCTCGACCCCGAGATGCGCACGCTGGCCGAGACGCGGTTCCGGCAGATCATCGAGGGCATGGTCGCAGCCCACGGCGCCGAGGCCGAAATCAGCTTCCACCGCAACTACCCCGTCACCGTCAACCATCCCGACGAGACCGAGCATGCGGTCGCAACCGCTGCCGCCATCGCCGGCGAGGCGAACGTCAATGCCGAGATCGACCCGATGATGGGCGGCGAAGACTTTTCCTACATGCTGAACGCCCGCCCCGGCGCCTTCATCTTCATCGGCAACGGCGACAGCGCCGGCCTGCACAACCCGGCCTACGACTTCAACGACGAAGCCATCGCCCACGGCATCTCCTACTGGGTTCGCCTGGCCGAACAACGGCTCGGCCTCTGACGACAATTAAGGCTTGGCTTCGCGCCAAGCCTTTTGTATGCATGGCATCAAGTGGTCCCGTAGCTCAGCAGGATAGAGCACCAGATTCCTAATCTGGGGGTCACGCGTTCGAATCGCGTCGGGATCACCATTTATTCTCAAATAGCTAAGGTGCTCGTGAAGGCACTGAAACAATGAAAACGCGGCTCGGGCTAACCTCGGGCTTACGAAATTGAATTCTCGTCGCGACGATTCGGCCCCGCCAGCAAGTTTCGAGCGCTTCGGGAGGCGATGGATGCAAAGGTTCCGGAGCTATCGACTATAGCGCCGGGAACATTTCGACGGCCAAAGCCCGCGATCCGATCATCGAACGGCAGATGCACGCGGCCGATGTATTGCGCCTCTTTCACCGCGCTCTCCGCGATCAAGGCTATTGGCTTGTGTGCAGGACATGCAGCGAAGGCTGCGCGGCTATTGCGGCCCAAATCAGCAACAATGCGCGGCAAGTGGATGGGGAAGAACACCTATGTGCCGGTTCACGAGCTTGACGGAGACGGCGATGTTGATGGAAGTGCCTGAGCCGCACTATTCCAAATTGGAACCGGGCTTGCGAACACGAAATGGAGCCCAGCATGACAAGCCTCGCGCAGATGACCGGGTCACTGCATATACAATTTCTATATCGGAAAGTTGAAAACTAAGCAGGAACAGCTTTTCGACAGCGATCCCGACCTGGCGATGCTTCTCGATAATTTGGCTGCGGTTTTATCAGAGCACGCTACGGAGTTGGCCGAGGACATCGCTGACATGGAAGATGACGAGTGACCCGAGATGCATCTGCCGCTGGATGGATCAATTTCGATGATCAAGCCTGAACTCGCATTCGTCATCATTTTTACGAGCAACTTCGTAGCTCCGCTCTTGGCTTTTATCGCTGGGCGGAAATGGCCAAGTTGCCGGAAGACATTGCATTTTTTGGCGCTGGTCTGGATCGTTCTGTCAGTCTACTTATGCGACAGAGTGACCTTCACACCAGCTATGACCACTGTGGATGACTCTTATGAGCCAGACGAAGTAAAACAGTTTCTTGCCATCGTCGCCGTCTTGTTGCAGCAGCTAGCAATTCTAGTGACCTATCTAGCTTGGTATGTGTGCCGCGCATTTGTTAAGCGGCTGCGGGCATCTCGAAGAGAAGCATGACGTTCGTGTGAAGGGAAGCCACCGACATTTCAACCATGCTGTAGGCGGCGGCAACATCCTCGCGGTGCGCGACCCCTTATCATGCTGAAGGGCGCCGCCGGACTATTGATTGCCTTGTGGAATTTTATAAGCTGCCGCTCATTTCCGAGAGCCGTTTGAGGGCGCTCCAAAGGGCATCCAGCATGAGGAGGATCCGATGATCCACGAATTGCGCATCTATACATGTCTGCCGGAGAGGCTGCCGGCACTGCAACAGCGTTTCGAGACCGCGACGCTGGCGATCTGGGAACGCCTCGGCATCCGCTCACTCGGCTTCTGGACGACGATGATCGGTTCTTCCAGCAACGATCTGACCTACCTGATCGAATGGCGGTCGCTGGCGGAGCGCGAGCAGAAATGGGCCGAGTTCATCGCCGATCCGGAGTGGCTGGAAGCGAAGGCGAGGAGCGAGGCGGATGGGCCCATCGTAGCCAACATCGTCAGTTCGCTGCTGAAGCCGACACGTTTCTACCGCGGCATCTCCGACCCGTCGGACTAGCGGCTACGGCCGGCCGAGCCCCATGACCATGCCCAACACCATCACCCTCATTGAAGACGCCGCCGATCGGATTGCCGATGTCTCCCGGGCTGATCTGCAGATCATCCTCCGCCGCGCCGCGCACACCTTTCTGTTCAACAAAACTAACGGAGCGGGTGGAGACCATGATGCGATTCGGCTAGTCGTCGTCCATGCTTAAGTTTGTAGAACTACAACTCGGCCAGGGTTGGGTTGCCGAGCCAAATGCCCCCCAGCCTGAAGTTTCAGTTGCGGGCTCCAAGGTCAACGTCTGTTTCCGCTCGCATAGGCCCGTGCGAGACGAAAAACCGTCGGGTATTCTTAGGGCTTTGAACCTATTTTCGAAGGCCGGCCCGAAGTTTGATGAGACATGGGGCACTCTAAGTTTCATTTGCTGCTGCCGGTGGCGCTGGGACGACACCAACGATCATGAATGGTATAAGGTAGATGGCCATGGTCGCTACAGTGGCATAGCTCCCCGATGGGGCGAGTTCTATGAGTTAGTTGGCCACGACCCGATCCGCGATGCCGTGCCGTGGGAAACAATCCAGGAAGACACCGCTAACTCACGACATTTCCTCTATTATTTTCGCGACGAAACGCTTGAATTCATGGCCGAGGAGTGGTCGTTCATCCCTAGCCTGACGGTCTAATTTTGCGGTCGTTTGGCGCTGAGACTTTCTTGTCGTGACGCTGTGGTCCGAGTTCCATGACCGCCGCGCTATCCTGCTCCTCCCTCAACCCCTTATATGATGGATGCCGCAGCTTCCCGTCACGCGTCCAGTCTCGATATTCGATCTCAGCAACAAGCTTCGGATCAACGAAGACCGCATCTCGTTTCCGCCCGGTATCGACCGCAGGCTTGTTGATCATCAGCTTGTCCATCTGCTGCCGGAGCTCGACTGCGGAACGCTCGTTCAAGCCGGTCCCCACTCCCCCGACATAGACGAGCTCCCCTCCCTTGCGCGCGGCGAGCAGAAGCCGTCCGATACCCCCGAACGATGCGGTGGACTTCTCATAGCCGATGATCACGAACCCATCGCTATGGATGCATTTGATCTTCAGCCACTCGCCACCGCGGCCGCTGCGATAGGTGCTATTCCGATCTTTCGCTATGATGCCCTCGAGCCCATGCTCGCAGGCGATGCGCAGAAGCGTTTCTCCATCTGCCTCGATCTCCTCGGAGAGCCGAATGGCCTCTTCCCCGCCGGCTGGCACCAGACCCTCGAGGAGATGGCGCCGCGCGGTGAGCTCGATTCCGGTGAGGTCATGGCCATCAAAATAGAGAAGATCGAACACCAACAAGACCGCTTCCCGGGACGTCCGCTTTCCGCCGCGTCCGCCTAACGACTGCTGAAGCCGACCGAAATTAGAACGGCCCTGCTCATCGAACACGACGGCTTCACCGTCGAGGATCGCTGTCGAAACGGGAAGGCGTTTTGCTTCGGCCGCGATTGCCGGAAAGCGGTCGGTCCAGTCAAGGCCGCCGCGCGTCAGGATGCGAACTCCCGACGGCTCGACGTGGAGGGCTAGGCGATAACCATCCCACTTGATTTCATAGATCCATTGGCTGCCCTTCGGCGGCCGCGGCTTCGGCTGCGCCAGACAGGGCTCAACGCGCGCCGGCATAGGGTCCAGAGGAAGATTAGGCTGGGTGGGATCTCGGCGCCGGCGCGGCCGGCTGCGGAGCGGCGCGTCGGCTTCACCGAGCAGCGGCATGGATGGCTTGGGCGTCGTTGTCATGCAGGCAGTTCATCAGCAACACTTAAAAAAGCAATTTGCCCAGATTGATTATTGACTCATCTTTCTCCGCGAACATAATAAGAACATCGGCGTGCGGCCGCCAATCTGACAAACGAAGATGTGGAGAACGGATATGCGAGAGCAGCCGATCGGCGAAGCCGTGGAAGATGATGAATTGGATCTAACCGGGGTGATGTGGCCGCCGGGGACGGAGATCGAGGTCTCCGAGGTCCACGCGAGCCTGGCCAAGGCCATCGCAGGCAGTCGCGGCGTGAGGTTTTTTGCTACTCGCCTGATTGACGTTCCCAGCGACTGCCATTTGGGAAATTTACAGATGGCTATCGATGAAACAGCAGGCGAGGCATGTGGCATCTATCTGACCACTCACATAACTGACCTGGATGCAGAAACCGGAGAGCCCGTTCTGGTAGAGGAGGCCACGCGGCCATTCAAGTTCCCGTGCACTGGTGGTGTTGAGGAAGCTATATCCAGCCTTTGCGAAAAGATGACACTGGCAGGCGTGATCCCTTGAGTGCAGCAATGAAACCTGAAGGGTCCCCGAAACCAGCGGATAGCGAGCTCGCTGAGGTGATCGCCTATCACGAAGGCGATATGCAAGCCGCGATAAACACGCCGCTTGGTGATGTCCGCCATTTGCGCCAGCAGCTTGCGTTGGCGGAAGTCGCCCTGAGCCGCGGCATGACGCGCGGCTGGCGGCCGAGTTACGATCGAGACTGACAATGCCGGAAATGAACGAAGCCAAGAAGTTGCGCGGGTGGAGCCTGCGCGACGCGGCCGAGGCCGGTCAACTGCTGGAAGTCAGATGTCAATTCTGCCGAAGGACATACCGCTTCTTTCCGCGGGACTTGCTGCAACTGACGACGAATGTCAGCCTGGACCGCTTGGCTAACCGCTTCCGCTGCGAGCGCTGCAACCGCAGGGACTACATGAGCTTGAAAGTCGTCCAAATTTGGGGGTCCGAACCTGGCAAGCTCACGGTGCGGCGGCTGGTCAGGGTCACCAGCGTCAAGAAGCCGATATGGGAAGACGGAGTTTTATAGGATGGCGTCCCGCCGAGATAATCCGCTCGCCCGCTGGCGGCTAAACGCCGAGCTTCCCCAACACGTCATCATCTGGTGGGGCAACTATAATTCCGGGGAACATCCCCATGACTTTCGCCAGAGACGCGAGATCATCAATTCTGCGCTGGCTCTCGATGGCGCATCGAAATCATATTCCGCTGCCATAGAGCCGGACCAATACCTTGTTTTCTGTTTTGGGAGCCGCGAAGCTGCTGAGCATTTTAGGGACCGCTGGAACGGCCAGTTCATCGATACGGATGAAGTAAACCGGAACGGCGCGTGGACGCCCAGGGAGGGAGATGTGTGCAATCTATACCAGATGATGAGCAATCAGGAGGCTATCCGCGCGATCACCGGCGCGATGGTGGACAGCACCGGCAATCTGGAACCGCTTCAAGAGATCTGGCCCGACCGAATGGCGCCGATTGTCCGCAACACCCCGGCAGGTCGAGAACTGGCAAACGTCCGATGGGGATTGCCGAGCTCCTCAAAAGCACTCTTTGACGCGGCGTCCAAACGCGCGGACGGGCTGCGCAAGAAGGGGAAAGCAGTCGATTTCGACGAACTCCTCAAGATGGAGCCGGACGGCGGCACGACAAATGTCCGCAATGTCAGCAGCAAGCACTGGAGACGCTGGCTTGCGGTCGAGAACCGATGCCTGGTCCCTTTCACCCGCTTTGCCGAGCCAGACCCCGCAAACAAGCCAGAAGGCGGCAAGACACCAAATGCTTGGTTCGGAGCACCCGACGAATCTCTGATGTTCTTCGCGGGTTTGTGGACGCCACAGTGGACGTGCGTGCGGAAGATCAAAGAGGGAATGACGACGAACGATCTGTTCGGGTTCCTGACCACCGAGCCGAACGCCGTGGTCGCGCCGATCCATCGGGCAATGCCAGTGATCCTCTCGACCGAAGAGGAAATCGAAACGTGGCTTACGGCACCTTGGGAGGATGCAGGCAAGCTGCAGCGGCCGCTGGCGAACAATAAGATTGTCTTGCTGCCGCCGCAGCCTACGCTGATTTGAGCAGGTGAAGCCAAGTTAATCGGCCGCTTGAGCCGCAAATAGCCACCATTCGCAGCATCCACGGGCGTTTACCCTGAGCCGACACCAAACTAGCTTGCAATTGCGAGAGTAGGGCTCAAACGGACGGACGGGATCAACCTATGTGGATCAGCAGTCTGCGCTCGCCGCACGGTCAACTCACCCGACGAACGCCCTTCGGTCTCGGCACAACCCGCCGCGCCCCCAATCCCAACAGCGCCGCCACAACCCAGCCACCGATAAAACCGATCGCGCCCCAGACAAGCCCTGCAAAGCTGACCGGCACGCCCGGCACAAAATCCCGCCAGGTATTGGCGAAAACGACGTCGTCCGGTTCTCCCAGCAACACGAAGGGCTTGGCGACGGGGGCGGCGGTGCCGAGTTTCAGTTGCTGCGACAGCAGTGTTTCGTAGCGCGTGATCGTGCTCTGCATCGAGACGCCGCGGTCGCGCAGGAAATCGTCGGAGGATTGCGCATAGGTGTTCAGCGCCTGCTGGCGATCGAGATGGTGGTCGGCTGCCTGTTTGTTGAAATCCTCGACGATGACGCGCAATTCGTCGATCGCGCCGCCGATCCGCTGGCGGTATTGCTGCGCAAATTCCGGCGCCTGGGAAAAGACCGTGCCGCCGGCAAGCCCGGCGACGATGGCGATAATCCTTGCAATCGGTCCCATTCTCGATCTCTCCGGCTCTCCCCAGCACTAAAGCGAGTTTCGATACGCTGGTCGCGCTTTAGTTCTTTGTTTTACGCACGTCGTTATCGCAAACCGCGGACACTTTTGCGCGACATGCTTTAACGATCCGCGGCCGCAAAGGTTTCTCTTCGACACAATCGGTAACGCTATGTGATTGAACCGACAGCGCTTCCGCCGAGTTGATCCGATGACCAACTCAAAAAGAGAGGCTTGTCATGAAACAGATTATCCTTGCCTGCACGCTCGCTGCTGCATCCATTTTTTCCGCCATGCCGTCGCAAGCGGCCAGCGTCACCATCACCACGGATGACGCCCGCCCCTACTATCGTGATGCGGAACGCCCTTATTATCGTCATGCGGAGCGGCCCTATTACCGCGAGCATATGCGGGCGCGCCACGTGTCCCGCGATTGCTTCACCAAGACGGAAAAGATCCGTCGTCATGGCCATACGGTCATCAAGGAAACCAGGGTCTGCCGATAGGCGATCCAACCACGAAGCCCGGCCGATCAGCCGGGCTTTTCATTTGATCTTTCGATGCGGAACTTCGGCCATATCAGCCGCGTTATGGGCGAAAGGGAGAAGCGTCATGCGTATCAAGCTCAGTCTTTTGGCCATCGCCTATGTCGCCGTCAGCGCCGTCCTTCTGGCAATCGCCTATCACCCACAGGGATCGGGTGCCATGCAGAAGACAGATCGCCTGGCCGGTTCGTCCTTCCTGGTCGAACGTTTCGCTGGTTGAGGCTGAGCGCTGGATTGGGAGACGCGAAGGCGCCCCCTCAATGCCGCTCATTGATCGCAGGACCGCCGAGCAGTATCCGGTTCTGCACCGAATGCACGCCTTCCACGGCCATGGCTACCGCGGTCGCCCGTTCGATTTCGCCGACTGTGCCGACCGTACCGGTCAGCACGATCTGATCATTTTCCATCGTCACTTCGACATCGGCCGCGTCGATGCCGCCGGCAATTGCCAGGGCGTTGGCGACGGCCGCTTCGACCGATGCGCGATTGGCAATTTCCGCTTCGATCTCGGGCTCGAGCCCGTGAAATGTCTGTTCCTTGAAAACCATGATCCGTTTCTCCGTAGAAGCTGGGCGTCAAACCTTCGGAGGAAACGCCCGTCGGCTGGATTTGGTTTCAGGCCCGCTACCAATTGAGGCGATAGCGCAGATTGACGCTGCCGGCCTCAGATGGTGAAAACGGGTTGCTCACCGAGGCATCGAGATTGAGGTTCGGCAGGATCGCCTGGTTGACGGCAACCGAACTCGAAAAATCGCCGCTGGCATTGCTGATGCCGGCACCCGCCGAAAGCGAGGTTCCCGTCCAGGGATGGATCAGCTTCAGCGCCTGCGACGCCGTCACCGAAGCCTGTTTGATATCGACCGCGTCATATTGGACACTGATCGACCGGCTCGATTGCATATCGAGCGAGTCCGATAGGATCCAACTGCGTGAGCGGCTGAGCGTCAGCGCGCCGCTGCCGCGCAGCGTATCGACGCTGATCCTTGCGCCCCGCTGGGATTGGCCTGCCGGCGTGACGTTTGTCCTGACGATCCGTCCCCAGAGCATGGCCTGTTCGGAATCGGGCAGCGGCGCTCCGCCTTTGGTCGAGGCGAGCGCAATATCGGCGCCGGCGCTGGTTTCCCATTCGGCCGGCAGGCGAAAACCCATCGTCGCCTTGTAGGAGCGGTCGGAGAGTTTTGCCGGCGACCAGATCAGCAGGTCGTCGGCCTTTGCAGCCGAAGTGAGCGACGGCAGGGCCGCCAGAAGAATGCAGGCTGTTTTGAAGATCGTCATGAAATCCAACATTTTGACCAGGCACAGGGCTGCGGCGCCGACACCGCAACAGCAGGTATGAATGCGCTTGCAGCGCACGCGATGAGGGATCGCGGCCAAGCCGTCTATCCCGGTTTCATCCTCGATTTTCATGTTTGGCCGAAGGCCGCCGGCACCTCAGTACCGGTTTCGATGGGTGCCGCAGCGTCCCGAATTGCCTCTGCGACCGTGAACGGCGCGACGAATTTCGAATCCGCCAGCAACGTCACAAGGATCACATCCAGCCGCCGCTCTGTAAACCCCTTGAGGGATGAAATCTGCTGCACTGCACACTTGCCGCCCCCCGCAAAGCCTAGTAGAGCCTGAGCCTACAAGGGAAATTTTCGCGAAATTGCAGATAATGACCGGCAAAACCGCGCCGCGGCGCCTCAGCATCTTCGGCTCGACCGGCTCGATCGGCCGGAACACCCTCAAGGTCGTCGATCACCTGGGCGGGCGGGAAAACTTCGAAATCTCCGTGCTGACCGGCAACGGCAATGTCGAATTGCTGGCCAAGCAGGCAAAAGCCTTCGGCGCTGGGATGGCGGTGACGGCAAATGACCGGTTTTACGAATCACTGAAAAACGAACTTTCCGGCAGCGGCATTGCGGTCGCATCGGGAAAATCCGGCCTGATGGAAGCGGCCGACCGCGACGCCGACTGGGTGATGGCGGCGATCGTCGGCACGGCCGGCCTGGCGCCGACGCTGGCAGCAGCCAAGCGCGGCGCCGATATCGCCCTTGCCAACAAGGAATGCCTGGTCTCGGCCGGCGATCTGTTCATTGCAGCGATCCGCAAGGGCGGCGGCCGGCTGCTCCCGGTCGATAGCGAGCACAATGCAATTTTTCAGGTACTGGAGGAAAACCAGCGCCATGCCATCGAGCGGGTCGTGCTGACGGCCTCGGGCGGCCCGTTCCGCACCGCCTCGCTGAAGGAAATGGCCGGTGTGACGGCGGAAACCGCGCGCGCCCACCCGAACTGGTCGATGGGCTTGAAGATCTCGATCGACAGCGCCTCGATGTTCAACAAGGCGCTGGAGATGATCGAAGCCCGGCATCTGTTCGGCCTGACGCCCGAACAGATCGAGGTCATCATCCATCCGCAATCGATCATCCATTCGATGGTCGGCTATACCGACGGATCGGTGCTGGCCCAGCTCGGCGCGCCGGATATGCGCACGGCGATCGGCTATGCCCTGTCCTTTCCGCGCCGGCCGAACCTGCCGATCGAGCGGCTGGATTTCGCCAGGCTCGCCAGGCTCGATTTCGAGGCGCCGGACGAAGTTCGGTTTCCGGCATTGCGGCTGGCGCGGCTGGCGATGACACGCGGTGGCGTTCAGGGCGCGGTGCTGAACGGCGCCAAGGAAGTGGCACTCGAAGCCTTCATCGAAGGGCGGCTGCCCTTCCTCGCCATGGCCGAGATCACCGAACGGGTGATGGACGATCTGGCCGGCCTGCCGCCGGCCACCACCATGGACGAGGTCTTTGCCGCCGACAGGCAGGCGCGGCAAAGGGCAGCTGATCTGATGAACCTGGAGGTCGCTGGCTAGCTCTTACCGCAGCCGGTTGCCAGCCTCGTCGAACAATCGGCAATCCGCCGGTTCGAACAGCAGGCCGACCTCTTCGCCCGCCGCGATGCCGATCGGTGAGCGGTGCTCGACCGTCAGCGACTGGCCATCGGCAAGCTGGCAGTAGAGATATTGCGTTCCGCCGAGATATTCCGAGAAATCAACCCTGGCGGTCAGCTTGCCCGACTGATCGGCCGCCACCTTCAGATGCTCCGGCCGCAGACCGAGCGTCACCGCGCCTCCGGCTGGCCGGTCCGTCCCGATCAAGGCGGTTTCGATGCGAGCGCCGGCGACCTCGACGCCCCCCTCTCCCCAGCGGGCATTCAGCAGGTTCATCCTCGGCGAGCCGATGAAGCCCGCCACGAAGGTATTGGCAGGATCTTCGTAGATCTGCCGTGGCGTTCCGGCCTGCTCGACCCGGCCGTCACGCAGCACGACGATCTTGTCGGCGAGCGTCATCGCCTCGGTCTGGTCGTGCGTGACATAGATCATCGTGTTGCCGAGCTCGCGGTGCAGGCGGGCAATCTCGATGCGCATCGAAACGCGCAGTTCCGCATCGAGATTGGACAGCGGTTCGTCGAACAGGAAAACGTCCGGCTTGCGCACGATCGCCCGGCCGATCGCCACCCGCTGACGCTGGCCGCCGGAAAGCTGGCCCGGCCGCCGGTCGAGAAGGTGGTCGATCTTCAGGATGGCGGACGCAGCCTTCACCCGCGTCTCGATCTCCGTGGCATCGGTGCGCGCCATCCTCAGCCCGAAAGCCAGGTTGTCGCGCACGCTCATATGCGGATAGAGCGCATAGGACTGGAAAACCATGGCGATGCCGCGTTCGGACGGGTCGAGATCGGTGACCATGCGTCCCTTGATCTCGACCTCGCCGTCGGTGACGTCCTCCAGGCCGGCGATCATGCGAAGCAGCGTCGATTTTCCGCAGCCGGACGGGCCGACGAAGACGACGAACTCCCCTTCTTCGATCGTCAGGTCGATCCCGTGGACCACCTTCAGATTGCCATAGCTTTTTCGCACGTCCTGGAGCACGACGCTCTTGTTAGCCATACCGTTCGTCATCCCCAAACGACCTACTTGTCCGACTGGACCCAGACGAGCATCTCGCCGGGCGCACGGTTATCCCAGAGATGATAGGGCACGAAACGCGCCGTGGCGACCTGCCTTTCGGCCGGCGCCTTGCGGTAGAGCGGCGCGCCCCAATTCGACGTCTCCTCGCGCTCGACCTTGAGATCGAGGGCGACTGCATCGTTGAGGTCCTTCAGCACGACGGCTTCGGCCGCCGGCAGCTCGCGTGGCAGGACGATGGCATTGAGATCCTGGCCGTTGTCCGTTGTCTCGACGCAATAGACCAGCGGGCCGCGCATCAAGGCGACGCGGCCAGCATCCTGGCGCACCTTCGGATTGGCATATTGCGGGCGAAGCGATAGCGGCAGGAAAAGATCGACACGATCGCCATCGGCCCATTGCCGATCGAGCCTGGCATAGCCGTCACGCATGGTGGCGCCGAGATCGAGCCTTTCCCCATTGACGCTGAGGGTAGCCCCCTCCGCCCAATCGGGAATGCGCAGCGACAGCGCGAATCTCGCCGGCGTCTTGAGCTTGGTGGCAAAGGCGACCGCACCGTCCCACGGATAGTTGGTCACCTGCTGGAGTTCGACTTCGGCGCCGTTGGCAAGCTTCAGCCGGGCGGTGCTTTCGCCATAGAGATGCACGGCGATTTCATCGTCGGCAACCGCATACATATAGGAGCCGATCGAGGTCACCAGCCGGGCGATATTCGGCGGGCAGCAGGGGCAATGATGCCATTTCCAGCGGTGGTGCTTGCCCGCACTTTCGAGCGGATTGTCGTAGAAGAAGCTCTTGCCGTCGGTGGAAAGGCCGGGCAGCGCGCCGTTATAGAGTGCCTGCTCCATGATGTCGGCATAACGCCGGTCCGGCCCGCGGCCGAGCATGCGGCTTGCCCAGAAGACCAGGCCGACGGAGGCGCAGGTTTCCGCATAGGCCGTATCATTGGGCAGGTCGTAATAGTCGGTGAAGCCTTCATTGGAGGCTGCCGGGCCGATGCCGCCGGTGATGTACATCTGCTTGGTGGTCAGATCGTCCCAGAGCGTTTCCAGCGCCGCCGTCAGGCTGTCGTCCTTATATTCGGTGGCGATATCGGCCATGCCGGAATAGAGGTACATGGCGCGCACCGCATGGCCGACGACCTTCGTCTGCTGGCGCACCGGCTGGTGTGCCTGGCCATATTCATAGGTCTTCTGATGGAAGTCGGCAGCGCTCCGGCCGTCGCGAGCGGCTTCCGCCGTGAAGAAGTGCGGCTCGGTGCCGCGCTCGTCGATGAAGAACTTCGAAAGGTCGAGATATTTCTTCTCAGCCGTGACACGGGCGAGCTTGACCAGCGCCAGCTCGATTTCCTCATGGCCGCAATAGCCCGGGAGCTGGCCTTCGCCATGGCCGAACATGGTGATCATGTAATCGGCAAAACGGCACATGATATCGAGCAGCTTGCGCTTGCCGGTCGCCTGATAATAGGCGACCGCGGCCTCCATCAGATGGCCGGCGCAATAAAGCTCGTGATGGTCGCGCAGGTTGGTCCAGCGGCGGGCGGGCTCGACGCGCTGGAACCAGGCATTCAGATAACCGTCCTTATCCTGCAGTCTCTCATACATGTCGATGATTTCGTCGGCGCGCGCCTCCAGCTTCGGGTTCGGCCGGCGATAGAGCGAATAGGCGATGGTCTCGATCGACTTGCCGAGATCGGAATCCCAGAACATCTGCGTCGTGCCGCCCCAGGGCTGAATGGGAATGACGACGCCGGGGCTCGGCTGATTGACGTCGATCGCCTTCAGCATGCCGGCCTCGACGCAGCGGTCGAGCAGGGTTTCGGCGGTGGAGTTACAGACGGCGTCCTGCCATCTGCCCCAGAAGCCGCCGAGCTCGACATCGGGAACGGCGACGGGACGAAACTGGCGGTCGTTGCTTGATTTGGTCATGGCTCGACTTTCCCTATGATCATTTCACCGCGCCGGCCATCAGCCCGCGCATGTAGTAGCGTTGCAGCAGCAGGAAGACGATCAGGCAGGGGATCGTCATGACGACGACACCGGCCTGCACCGCTCCCCAGTTAATGGCGCCGAGCCGTCCGGCGCGAACCGCCGTCATCAGCACCGGCAAAGTGTATTTCTCGTTGCTGGAGAGCAGTACGAGGGCGGCCAGAAACTCGTTCCAGGCATTGAGGAAGGCAAAGATCGCCACTGTCGCCACCCCCGGAAGCACTAGCGGCAGCAGAACGCGCGCAAGCAGCCTGAGGTCGCGGGCGCCGTCGATGCGCGCCGCCTCTTCGATCTCCTTCGGCACGGCATCGAAGGCATTGCGCATCATGAAGACCGAGAAGGGCAGCTGCAGCGTCACATAGACCAGCGTCAGCCCAAGCAGCGAATTGTTGAGGCCGAGCTTTGCCAGAATGATGAACAGCGGCGTCAGGATCGACTGGAACGGGATCATCAGCGTGGCGATGATCAGCACGAAAAGCGCATTCTTCATCGGGAAGCGATAGCGCGAGAAGCCGTAGCCGGCGAGCAGGCTGACGGCGACGGTCAGCACAACGGTGGCGACCGAGACGAACAGCGAATTGATCATATGCCGCCAGATGCCGGCGCCGAACGTGTCGAGCAGCGCATAGGAATCGATGCTGACGCCCGAGGTCGGCCATGGCGGCAAGGGCGGCAGGCTGGCCTCGGTGCCATGCCGGAAGGAGGACAGCAGCGTGATCGCAAACGGCGCCAGGAAGAAGATCGAGATGGCGATGCCGGTGAGATGATAAGCGGATTTCACGCGGATCGCTTTGCGGGCGCGGCGTTGCCGTGAGGTGCTCATGGGCGTTCCTCCCCGACGCGCAGCAGCCAGAGCTGCACGACGCTGATCGCCATCAGGATGGCGAGCAGCACGATCGACAGTGCCGCGCCATAACCGAGATTGAACGACACGAAGGACTGGTTGAAGATGTAGTAGACCACCGAGATCATCTTGTTCTGCGGTCCACCCGCCGTCATGATGTAGAACTGGTCGAAGGCGAGGATAGAGCCGGTGACCGAGACGATCAGCGCCAGCGCGATCGTCTTGCGCATCAGCGGCAGCGTCAGGTGACGGAAACGCTGCCAGCGGCCGGCGCCATCGATGCGGGCGGCCTCCGTCAGTTCGGACGGAATGGCCTGCAGCCCGGTCAATAGAATGATCATGGTGAAACCGGCGATCTTCCAGACGACCATCACCACGATTGTCAGAAAGGCGGTGTCGAAGGTCGCCAGCAGATTGGGGCTTTTTTCGACAAGACCGAGCGCTTTCAGGGCCGGGCCGATAAAGCCGCTATCGACATTGGCAAGCCAGACCCAGAGCAGCGAGGCGGTGGCAAGACCGACGACGACGGGCAGGAAGATGATGGTGCGATAGGCACTGACGAACTGCCGTTCCTTCTCGACGAAGATGGCGAGTGGAAAGGCGATGGCGAAAATCGCGATGGTGACGATCACGGTATAATAGGCGGTGAAATTCAGCGCCGTCATGAAGCGGGTGTCGTTGACCATGCGGTAATAATTGTTGAGGCCGATCCAGCGCGACGCGCCCATCAGCGGCCAGTTATGCAGGCTCATCCAGCCGGTGAAGACCACCGGCATGACGAAGAAGACGATGACCAGCGCCATAGCCGGCGCGATATAGGCAAGGCCGCGCCAATTCGATTGGCGCCGTCGCCTGCGCCGAGGCAATAGGGTCTCTGAACCGGAACCGGTCATCAACACGCTCCGCATCTGTCAATTGAAATTGGCCGGGAAGCTGCCACCGCTCCCCGGCCGCGGCCTTGGGAGAGTTATTGGCCGCTATCGATGATCGATTGCATTTCCGACTGGGCGCTGGAGAACGCACCGTCGACATCGTCGCCGAAGATCGCGGCGTTGGTGAAGCTTGCCCACGGGCCGTTGGCGCTGTTGATCAGATCGTTGAATTGCAGCGTATAGGGCGTCTTGGCGACACTGATCGCCTTCAGGCCGACCTGCATGCGCGGATCGAGACCTTCCAGCACCTTGTCGGCGATATCGCCGCGCGTCGGCAGGCTGCCGTATTTCGCCATGATCTTCTGGCCGTCCATCGAATAGATATATTCGAGGAAACCCTTCACCGCGTCGATCTTCTTGGTGCCCTTGGTGATGACGAAATTGTCGCCGCCGGCAAAGGACGACGGCTTGCCGTCGACGCCGGGAATGAGGGTGACGCCGAAGTTGATATCGGGATGCTGGGTCACCAGCGTGCCGATCGCAAAGGCGCCGAGGCTCTGCTGGCCGATCTTGCCGTTGGTGAAGGACAGGAAGTTGGCTCCGTTATCGCTGGCCGCACCCGCCGGCACCAGGTCCTTCTTGACCATGTTGCGGTAGATATCGACGGCCTTGCGCATCTGAGGCGTATCGAGCGTCGCTTTCTTGCTGTCGGTCGACAGGATATCGGCGCCGGCACCCCAGGTGAGCGGCGTGAAAGTGAAGATCATGCAGCCGCCGCAGCCGCCGCCGGAGAAATAGAAGCCGTAGGTATCGTCACCAAGAGCCCGGATCTTCTCGGCATTGGCGGTGATTTCATCCCAGTTATCAGGCGCCTTTTCCGGGTCGAGACCGGCCTTCTTGTAGAGATCCTTGTTCCAAGCGAAGACCGATGTCTCGACGGAGAGCGGCAGGCCGTAAATCTTGTCCTGATAGGTGCCGAGGCGGACATGCGACGGCGACAGCGAATTGAAATAGGGCAGCGATTTTGCCCAGTCCGTCAGGTCTTCCAGCTGGCCGGCCGCGGCAAAGGCGGGATTGTAGATGAGGTCCATCGACAGCGCGTCCGGCGCCTGTCCGCCGGCGATCGCCGTCGCATATTTCTGCACCAGCTCGGAGAACGGCACCTCGGTCATCACGACCTTGTTCTCATGGCTGGAATTATAGGATTCGACCACCTTCTTGAAGGCGTCGCCGATGCCGGAACGAACCCACATTTCGACATTTTCAGCCGCCGATGCGGCCGAAAACAGACATAGGGTAGCGATGCTGGTCGCCGCCAATAGACGCTTGATCATGACTTTCCTCCCGATATGGCGCATCTCCCTGCGCCCTTGCTCATTTCCTGCTTCTCATTCCTTGGGGGCATTGCCCCCGCATGATTGCCGGACGATCAGCCGGCACGGCAATTTCCGGACACCCGGCTCGACGGACCGTCCTTCCGCAAGCGCCAGCACCGTCAATCCGGCCTGCCGCCCGAGCTCCTTCAACTCCATATCCACCGTCGTCAGCGGCGGCCGCGTCTGCGCCGCGACAATCTCCCAATTGTCGAAGCCGATCACCGAAACGTCCCGCGGCACCTTGACGCCGCGCTCGCGCAGCGCATCCGAGGCGCCGCGGGCGATCTGATCGTTGCCGCAGAAGAGCGCGTCCGGTTTTTCTCCCGGCCTCTTCCAGAGCTGTTCGACCGCCTCATGGCCCCAGCTTTCCGCCCAGACGCCGTAAAGCACCGGCTCGCGATGGCCTGCCACCTCATGATAGGCGCCGGCCCGTTCGCGCACCGAGAAGAACTCCTCCGGCCCGGTGATATGCGCAATCCGCCGCCGACCGGCCTTGACTAGCCATTCCACCGCCAGTCGCGCGCCCTGTTCGTCGTCCGAACGAAAGGTAACGCTGTTCGGCGTCCCCTCGGTGAAGGCGTAGACGACAGGCACATGCAAATTCGACAGATCGACAGGCAGACGCCTGTCCAGGCGCTTTCCCGTGGCGATGATGCCGTCGACCTGCTTGTCCAGCATCGCATCGACATGGATCTGGGCGAGCGCCGGATCGTCTTCGATGGCGCACAGGAAAACCGAAACCCCGTGATCGACGAGCGCGTCCGAAATACCCGCCATCACAGGCAGCGTGAAACGACCGTAGGTGTCGTTGGTCAGCAGCCCGATGGTGAAGCTGCGTTTGCTGAGAAGACCTCGCGCCAGCGCGTTCGGCCGATATCCGATTTCGCCAGCGATCCGCTTCACCCGTTCGCGCGTTTCCGCTCCCATCCGACCGGTGTCGTTGAGCGCCTTCGACGCGGTCGAGATACTCACCGCGGCAGCCGCCGCCACCTCATGGATGGTGATCCTGCCTCTTTTTCCTCCCGATATGTTCAGACCGTCCTCCTGCTGAATTGGCTTGAGAAAAGCTTTTACCAACCTCAGTGTCAAGTGAGAAAAGGTTTTCTCATGCAATTCGAAAGAAGGATGGAGGCGGCAGGCGCAGCGGGGAAGGAATGCAGGGGAAGACAGATCCCCATCGACCAAGCCGGCTTGCGACATACGCGGCCGCTGAGCGCAGCAGCACAGCGGCGGCAACGGATGCTCTTGCGGGGCGATCGGGGATTTGTGGGGGAGCTCGGGCGCGCAGAAGCGAGCGCGGTCAGAACCTCCGAGGGAGGTCCTGATTCGCGGTTTGAACCCGGGCGATCATCGAATGATCAGGCGACGTGCCTTGCCAGCGCGCAGCGCGACCAGAGCGAATGCAGCGCCTCGACCAGATGGGCGATATCGGCGTCGGAATGCAGCGGCGTCGGCGTGATGCGCAGGCGCTCGGTCTTCTTCGGCACTGTCGGATAGTTGATCGGCTGGACATAGACGCCGCAATTGTCGAGCAGCAGGTCGGAGATCCACTTGCATTTGGCGGCATCGCCGACCAGCACCGGCACGATATGGCTCGGATTGGGCACGTGCGGAATGCTGCGCTGGTCGAGCAGCGCCCGCAGCTTGCGCACCCGGTCCTGATGGCGGGCGCGCTCGAACTGGCTGACCTTCAGGTGCTGGATCGAGGCGACCGCACCGGCGGCAAGCGCTGGCGGCAGCGCCGTGGTGAAGATGAAGCCGGAGGCGAACGAACGAATGAAATCGCAAAGGGCCGCCGACGCGGCGATATAGCCGCCCATCACCCCGAAAGCCTTGCCGAGCGTGCCTTCGATCACCGTCAGCCGGTCCATCAGCCCCTCGCGCTCGGCAATGCCGCCGCCGCGCGGGCCGTACATGCCGACCGCATGCACTTCGTCGAGATAGGTCATCGCGCCGTATTTGTCGGCGAGATCGCAGATCTCCTTGATCGGGGCGATATCGCCGTCCATCGAATAGACGCTCTCGAAGGCGATCAGCTTCGGCGCCGTCGGATCGGCGGCAGCAAGCTTGGCTTCGAGATCGGCGACGTCGTTATGCTTCCAGATCACCTTGCCGCATTTGGCATGACGGATGCCCTCGATCATCGAGGCGTGGTTCAGCGCGTCGGAGAAGATGATGAGGCCAGGAATCTTGGCGCCGAGCGTGCCGAGTGCTGCCCAGTTGGAGACATAGCCGGAGGTGAAGATCAGTGCTGCTTCCTTGCCGTGCAGATCGGCAAGCTCACGCTCGAGCATGACGTGATAGTGGTTGGTGCCAGAAATATTCCGGGTGCCTCCCGCACCCGCGCCACAGTGGTCGATGGCGTTTTTCATCGCCTCGATCACCTTCGGGTTCTGGCCCATGCCGAGATAGTCGTTGGAGCACCAGACCGTGACTTCCTTTACGCCATCGGCCGTATGGCGCGTCGCGCGCGGAAAATTGCCGCGGTGACGTTCGAGATCGGCAAAAACGCGGTAACGGCCCTCGGCATGAAGCCCGTCCAGTTCGTTTTTGAAAAACGCTTCGAAATCCATCATATGCTCCAGTATCGCGCGGCCGTTCTTGCCGACCGGACGTCCGCGCGTCAATGCTTACCCTTTGCTTTAACATCAACTGCGGCAAAAGGCCCAGTTTTTTGAATGATTCCAGATAAAAAATCTGCACGCCGCGAGCAAGGAAATTGATGCCGTAGACGCAGTCGGGTTTGCGATCCCTGGGGGAGGACGTCGACCGCCCCTATCGCAAAAAAAACAGTGCAGTAGTGGACAACCCTTTCTTCCGACATAGTTTTCGAGCTAGCGTGCCAAAAAACAATAGGGACGGCCTATGCCCATTGGGCGACAACCCAGGAGAAAACGATGAAAAAAGCTGTCATACTTGCATTGATCGGCCTGTCGATCGCAAGCTGCACCCCGACTCAGCAGGGGGCCGGCATCGGCGCTGCATCCGGTGCGGTCATCGGCGGCGTCGTCACCGGCGATGTTCGCGGCGCAGCGGTCGGTGCCGCTATCGGCGGCGTCTCCGGCGCCTTGATCGGCAGCGTCGCCGAACAGCCCGGCCAGTGCTACTATCGCGACCGTTACGGCCGCCGCTACATCGATGCCTGCCCGCGCTGAGACCGCTTGGCAAATCGGCAAAAACAGGAAATCCCGGACACACCTCCGGGATTTTTTGTGCTGAAATAACGCGCTGGCAATTTAAAATGGTACACCCGGCGCAATTTTGCCGCTAAGCTGTTCACGGCTGGGCAACGAAGCTTCATTTTAGACGTAACCAAAAGCGGCGTATGCGGATTAGAGGGACAGGCCCGAAAACAGGTATTGCGTATCGGCGAACAGGCACCATGATGGTGGTCGCAGCGGCAGCTGCGTTCTCACCGGTCCTGATCGGCGACGCTTACGCCTTCAAGCTTTTCGGCATCACCATCTTCGGCAAGGACGAGGACGAAGCTCAGCAAGTGCCCGATCCGGTGCGCTATGAGGTCGACCTCAAAGCCGAAACCGCCGATCCCGACCTGAAAGAAGCGCTGCAAAACAGCTCCCGCCTCCTCAGCGACCAGAAGCAGCCGGTTTCCGGCGATCTCGGCGTCGTTGTCAAGGCGCGCGACGACCGCGAGCGGCTGATCGCAGCCTTATATGAAAAAGCCCGGTATGGCGGCGTGGTGACGATCACGATCGACGGCAAGGATATCGACGCCCTGCCGCCCAATCCGACCTTCGACCGGGCGGGGCCGGTCCCGGTCACCGTCGACATAACCCCCGGCCCGGTTTTCAAGGTCAGGGAGGTCCAGTTCGGCGGCGATGCCGCAAACCATAATCCCGCCGATTACGATCTGGCCCCGGGCGCCGAGGCCGGATCGCTTGCCATCATCAAGGCCGGTGACAAGATCGTCGAACAGTTGAAGAGCGAGGGCCGGCCCTTCGCCAAGCTGACCGAACGCAAGGTGGTCGCCGACCACAGGAGCGATACCGTCGATATCGTCCTTGCTGCCGAAGGCGGCCCGGTCGCCCCGATCGGCGATGTCGGCGTCACCGGCGAAAAGACCGTCAAGCCGGCTTTCATCCAGCGTTATTCCCGGCTCGACAAGGGCGAAGCCTATTCCCCGGAAGCGCTGAAAAAAGCCGGCGAGCGGCTTCGCGCCCTCGGCGTCTTTTCGAGCGTCACCATCCACGAAGGCGATGCGCTGGCCCCGGATGGCACGCTGCCGATGACGATCGAGGTTTCCGAAGGCAAGCGGCGCTATTTCGGTGTCGGCGCGCAATATTCCACCACCGACGGCTTCGGTCTTCAGGGCTATTGGGGCCATCGCAACCTGTTCGGCGAAGCCGAAACGCTGCGGATCGAGGGATCGGTCTCGCGACTGGGCGAAACCACCGATCTCGGCAGCCTCGACTATTCCGCCGGTATCCTCTTCACCAAGCCCGGCGCCTTCTTCCCGGCCGCCACACTGAAGGCCGGCATCGTCGCCAAGACCGAAAACCCGGATGCCTATAATGCGACGCTCGTCACCGCCTCGCTCGGCCTCTCCTACGAATTGACCGACCGCGACACCGTCTCGGCAAGCGGCGAGGTCAGCTGGGAGCGCGACGACGACGCTTTCGGCATCAACGACTATCTGACCTTCACCCTGCCGCTTCAATATGACCGCGACGCCCGCGACGACAAGTTCAACCCGACCGAAGGCTATCGCGCGACATTTTCGGCCAAGCCGGGTTACGAGATCTTCAACGCCACGCCCTATGCCGCCTTTCAGGGCTCGGTCTCCGGTTATCTGCCCTTCGGCGCCGAAGATCGCCTGGTGCTCGCCGGCAAGGTCGCCGCCGGTGTGCTGATCGGCGGTGATGGCATCGAGAATATTCCCGCCACGCAGCGCTTCTTCGCTGGCGGAGGCGGCTCCGTGCGGGGCTACAGCTATCAGGAAATCTCGCCCTATAACGACAATGGCGACCCCACCGGCGGCCGGTCCTATGTCACCGGTTCGCTGGAGGCCCGCATCAAGATCACCGATACGATCGGCATAGTGCCCTTCGTCGACGTCGGCACCGTATCGGACAGCACTTTTCCCGGCTTTTCCGATATCCGCGCCGGCGCCGGTGCGGGAATACGATATGCCACACCTTTCGGCCCGCTGCGGCTTGATTTTGCCGTGCCACTGAACAAGTACGAAGATGGCACAGATTATGGAATCTACGCCGGCATCGGCCAGTCCTTCTAGAATGACCAATGCCGATTTGTGAGCCATTATGAAAACGGGGTAGTGTCCGCGCCGATGCAAACGCTGGCAAAAATCGTCAACTGGTTCCTGCGGCTCACCGCCTATGGTGTGGGCGCCACCTTGATTCTTGCCGTCATGGCACTGGCGATCTTCGGCTTTACCGCCTTTGGCGCCCGCATCGTCACCGAAAAGATCGCCTCGACGCTTTCCAACCGCGACATGACAATTACGGTGCGTGAACCGCAAGGTCTTTTGACCGGCGGGCTTCGCGCCGCCGACATCACGGTCTCCGACACCAGGGGCGTGTTTGCGGAAATTCATGGGCTGGCGATCGACTGGAACCCGCTGGCGCTGCTGACCGGGACCTTCCACGCCAAACGCTTCGAGATCGAAGCGATCAACGTGCTGCGCAAGCCGGTGCGCACCCTGCCCTCGCGGCCCAAAGCAGAAGATGCCGGTGGCTTCGCTCTTCCGATCAAAGTCGATATCGACCGTGTGGCGCTGCCCGATATCAAACTGGCCGAACCCTTTGCCGGCCGCGCCTTCGCGCTCGCCGCCGAGGGTAGCCTGTCGGCAAACCGCGAGGGCGGCGAGGCAATCGTCAATGTTCGCCGGCATGCCGTCCCGGATGCACGGCTCGCCGCCGATATCGCCTATGCGCCGGCCGAAAACCGGCTGCGGCTGAAGGCGCAGCTTTCCGAACCGAAGGGCGGGCTGCTGGCGGGCTTTCTCGGCCTGCCCGACAATCCCGCCGTCAACGTCGATCTCGACGGTCAGGGACCGATATCCGACTGGCGGGGCAAAGTGCAGGCCGCTCTCGACGGCCAGCAGCGCGCCGCAATCGAGGCCCGGCATCAGATCGGTGCAGACGGATTGCACCACCTCGACCTCAAGGGCGGCGGCGACCTGAGCTCGCTGCTTCCATCGGCATTCCGGCCGCTTTTTGCCGGCCAGACCAATATCGATCTCGCCACCACCTTCGACGATCACGGCAGGATCGATATCCAGACCGGCAATATCGCCACCGGCAGCGTCGTCATCGCCGCCTCAGGCACGCTCGATCCGGCCGGCAACAACAGCCTAAACGCCAATCTGCTCGGTACATCGGGGCCTGTCGATTTCCGCTGGCCGCTCGCCGAAGGCGAAGCTCGCTTTTTGATTTCCGGTCTCAACCTGGCACTGACGGGCGATGCTCGCGCGGCGCGGCTGAATGTCAGCGGCTCGCTCGACACCGCAACCCTGCCGCAGGGCAATATCGGCAATATCAAGCTGACGGCAAAGAGTGATGCCTTCAATCTCGCCGCCCGGTCCGGCAGCGTCCAGCTGCGTCTCGTTGCCGGCGACATGACCTTTACGGAGCCGAACCTCAATCGCGCCGTCCAGGGCCCGGTCACGATCGCCTCGCCTCTGCAGATAACGCCCGGCAGCATCGGCTTTAACGGCACCACCGTCGAAAGCGCCAATATCAACGGCGGCCTCAACGGTTCCTACCGGCTGACAGACCAGGCGCTGACCGGCAACGTCAAGCTGACCATCGCGCCGGCAGCCCTGCCAGTTGCGGTCTCAGGCAGGTTTGACGGACCGATCTCGCTCGAAAGCCAGCTGGCCGGCACCATCCCATCGAAATTCGCGCTGTCCAACCTGGTCTTGAACTCCGGCACGCTTGAGGCCTCCGGCAATGTCGCGATCGACGGCTCGAAGTTGAATGCCGATCTCTCCGGCCGGCTGCCCGACATCGGCAAACTCATGACTGGCGGTAGCGGCGGGGCTGGTTACGCGTTGAGAGTTGGCGGCGAGCTGCCGGCAATCTCGGTGACGGCCAATCTCAAGGCCCCCCGCGTTGAGATGGCCGACCGCGTACTCGGCAATCTTAATATCGACCTGTCGGGTCTTGCCGATCCCAAGGCGCCGCAGGGCAAGATCGCCGCCACCGGCACGATCGATGGCCAGCCGATTGGCATCAACGGCGACATCCGCTCCGAAGACGGCAAGATCAGCATTCCGGCGCTGACCGCCGATATCGGCGGCAACCGGCTGACCGGCAATCTGGATTTTTCGCCGGCCCTGGAACCGACAGGCGCCCTGAGCTTCGACTTCCCCAATATCGGCCTGCTCGCCGCCCTCGGCGGACAAAGGCTGAGGGCGATCTGAAGGGGTCGCTCGGCGTCGAGAGCGACGGCAGCAAGATCGCCCTGAAGCTACTGGCATCGGGCGGCTCGATCCGCCGCGACACGCTTGCGATCGTCAAGCCGGATATCGATGTCAACATCAGCGATCTCCGCGCCCTTGCGGCAAACGGCACGGTCAAGGCCGACGCGGTGGCGGCCGGAGAAAACAGGCTCGCCGACCTTTCGCTCGGTTTCACCAAGCAGCAGAACCACACCGATTTCGATCTGAATGCCGCCTATGACGGCAATCCGGTTGTCGCGGCAGGCAATATCGAGGCCGCAGGCGGCGTGATCGACCTCAACCTCGATCGCTTCTCGGCAAGCCCCCGCAATATCCCGGTCGAGCTTGCCGCACCGACAAAGGTCGCCATCGGCGGCGGTGCCGCCAGTCTGAACGGGCTGACGCTGAAGACCGGCACCGGTTCTGTGAGCGTCACCGGTTCCGCCGGCGAGACGCTGAAGCTCAATGCCGACATCCACGAACTGCCGGCGGCGCTGGCCAATGGTTTCGTGCCGAACCTTTCCGCTGGCGGCACGATCTCCGGAACGATTGCGGTGACAGGAACGCCGGCCGCCCCCGTCGCCGATTTCAAGCTCGACTGGAAGGATGCGACGACCGGCCAGACCAAGGGCGCCGGGCTGGCGCCGCTCGGCATCACTGCGGGCGGCAGGTTCGCCGACAACAGGCTCGATTTCGATACGACGATGGGCAGTGATGACGGCCTGTCGCTGAAGGCCGCCGGCAATGTCGGGCTCGCCGACCCAAAGGCACTGGTCCTGGATGTTAACGCCGATATAATCAACCTGCCCGCCCGCATCGCCAATGGTTTCGTTGCCGATCTGGCCGCCGAAGGCACGGTTTCCGGAAAGGTCTCGGCGACCGGGCCCGTTTCCGCTCCGATCGCCAATTTCGATCTCGATTGGAAAGGTGCTGCAACGAGCCACACGAAACGGGCTGGCCTTGCGAATCTCGCCGTGAAGGCTTCGGGAAAATTCGCCGACAGCAAACTCGATTTCGACACGGCGATATCGGGCGCCGACAAGCTGTCGCTGAAAGCAAACGGCAATGTCGACATCACAGATACGACAATCGGCAACGCCAATGTCGATGCAGTGCTGGCGAATGTTCCGGCTGGTATCGCAAATAGTTTCGTCGCCGATCTCGCCGCCGAAGGCACGATCTCCGGAAAGCTTTCGGCCGCAGGTTCCTTAGCCGCTCCCACTGCGAATTTCGATCTCGATTGGAAAAAGGCAGCGACGAGCCAAACGAAACGTGCCGGCCTTGCCGCCGTCGATCTGATCGCATCGGGAAAGTTTGCCGACAACAAGCTTGATTTCAACGCGGCGGCCAGCGGTGACGAAGGTCTCTCGCTGAAAAGCGCGGGCAATGTCGCCATATCAGGCACGACGGTCGAGAACATCAAGGTCGATGCAACGCTGGCAAATATTCCAGCAAGGCTGGCAAACGGCTTCGTTGCCGATCTTGCAGCCGAAGGCATGATTTCCGGGAAGGTCTCGGCGAGCGGTTCACTTTCGACTCCAACCGCGAATTTCGATCTTGATTGGAAAGACGCGGCGACGAGCCACACGAAACGTGCCGGCCTTGCGGGCCTCGACATGACCGCATCTGGAAAATTCGCCGACAACAAGCTTGATTTCAATGCGGCAGCGGGCGGCGACAAGGGCCTGTCGTTGAAAGCCGACGGTAACGTCGCGCTGGCCGGCACGACGATCGACAGCGTCAAGGTCGATGCCGAGATCGGGAAGGTTCCGGCCAGTCTCGCCAATGCCTTTGTCCCTGACCTAGCGGCAGAGGGCACAATATCGGGCGGCCTTTCCGCCGCCGGCAAAATCGCCGCACCGACGGCCGAGTTCAAACTCGCCTGGACGGATGCCGCGACCAGCCACACGAGAACTGCTCATCTCTCGGGCCTCGCGCTTGCCGCATCGGGTCGTTTGGCCGACAACCGGCTCGATTTCGATGCCAATCTCGGGGGCCAGGATGGCCTCTCGCTGAAAGCCGCAGGCAATATCGCCATGTCAGGCACGTCGGTCCGCAACCTTGACGTCAAGGCCGATCTCAACAACTTGCCCGCGGCCCTTGCCAACGGCTTCGTCCCCGGTCTTGCCGCCGAAGGCACGGTGTCGGGAACGGCATCCGCCTCCGGCGCGCTTCCCAAACCGGCCGTCGATTTCAAGCTCGACTGGAAGAACGCCGCCACGGCCCAGACCAAAAGCAGCGGCCTTTCGGGCCTGAATGCCGCGGCATCCGGAAAATACGCCAATGACCGGGTCGACTTCGACGCCAACCTTGCCGGCAAGGACGGGGTGCTGGCCAAGGCGACCGGCGGCGTCACCATCGCGGGTACCGCCATCCGCGACCTTTCGGTCAATGCCGATATTCCCGCACTGCCGGCCAATATCGCCAATGCCTTCGTTCCCGGTCTCGGTGCCGAAGGCACGCTTTCGGCAAGCGCCGTCACTTCGGGAACCTCGACCAATCCGATCGTCGATTTCAAGCTCGATTGGAAAGATGCCGCAACCAGCCACACCAAGGCTGCCGGCCTCTCCCGCCTGGCGCTGGCGGCGACGGGTAAATACGCAGGTGACCGGCTCGATTTCGATGCCAATCTCAGCGGCGGCGGCGGCATTGCGGTGAAAGCCGCCGGCAATCTTTCGCTCGCCGGCACGTCGATCCGCGCGGTCGATGTCACGGCAAATGCCGCCAATGTTCCGGCTGCGATCGCCAATGGCTTTGTTCCGGGCCTTGCGGCCGAGGGCGCGGTTTCGGCGACCGCAAAGGCCACCGGCGCGCTATCGGCGCCCTCCGTCGATTTCAAGGTCGACTGGAAAAACGCCGCAACCAGCCAGACAAAAGGCGCCGGCCTTTCGCCGTTCACCATCGGGGCATCAGGCAAGCTTGCCGGAAACAGGTTGACGGTCGACACCAGCCTTGCCGGCGATGCCGGCATGTCGCTGAAGGGCGGCGGCAGCGTGGTGATATCAGGCAATCGCGCCCTCGACATGCGCTTCAACGGCAATCTCCCCTTCGCCGTGCTCGGCGCGCCGCTGGCGGAGCAGGGACTCGTCGCCGACGGCGTCGCCACCGTCAACCTGCAGGTTGGCGGAACGGCCGCAGCACCCGTCATCAACGGCACCGTCTCGACATCAGGCGCGAAGCTGGTCGATGTCCGGCGCAATCTCGCCGTCAACAATCTGACGGCGGCCGTCACCTTCAACGGCAGCCAGGCCGTGATATCGCGCCTCAACGGCAATCTCGGTGGCGGCGGCACGATTTCGGCGAGCGGCACCATCGGCATCCAACCGGCCGGCGGCTTTCCCGCCGATATTTCGATCAAGCTCGACAAAGCGGTCTATGTCGATGGGACGCTTGTCGTCTCGACGGTCGACGGCACGCTCGGTCTGCGCGGGCCGATCATGAATTCGACGTTGACCGGCAAGCTTCGCCTGGACAAGACTTCGATCACCGTGCCTGAAAAATTGCCGACCTCGCTCAGGGAAATCGATATCCGCCACAAGAATGCGCCCCGAGCGGTGCTTGCGCAGTTGCGCGACGATGGCGAGCGGAAACCCGGCGAGAAATCCTCGACGATGACCCTCGATCTCGTAATCGACGCGCCTTCGCATATTTTTGCACGCGGCCGCGGCATCGATGCCGAGCTCGGCGGCCAGGTGACGATCCGCGGAACGGCGGCTGCACCCATCGTGACCGGCGGATTTACCATGCGCCGCGGCCGCCTGACCATTCTCAACCGCCGTCTGGATTTTACCGACAAAAGCAGGATCACATTTGCCGGTGACCTGACGCCGGCCCTTGATATGGAAGCGAGCTCAACCTCCGGCTCGACGACACTGACCGTCGACGTCGCGGGCCTCGCCACCGATCCGGCGATTACCTTCTCCTCTTCGCCGCAGCTGCCGCAGGATGAGGTGCTGGCGCAGCTGATCTTCGGCCAGTCGATGTCAAAACTTTCGCCGGTGCAGATCGCCCAGCTCGCCGACGCCGTCAGCCAGCTGGCCGGCAACCGCTCGACCTCGCTTTTCGAAGGCCTGCGCAATCAGCTCGGCGTCGACGATCTCGATATCAGCACCGATTCCAAGGGCCAGACGAGTGTCAGCGTCGGCCGTTATCTGAACGACCGCACCTATTTCGAATTGCAGCAGGGCGGTGCGGCCGGAGCTAAGGCGATCATCAACCTCGACGTCGGCCGCGGCGTCAAGCTCCGCGGCGCGGCCGGCGGCAACGGCGCCGGCGAAGCGGGCATCGTCTATGAACGGGAATATTGAGCCGGCTTAATTCAGGAGAAGCACGTAGCGGATGGTGGTCCAGTTCGAATCCCAAAACTGCCCCACACCCTAACCCTCTCCCGTTTTGACGGGAGTGGGGACGTGCCACGCGAAAGGTTGGAGAGGGACGGAGAGGTCGCGTGCGGGGAGAAGGTGGCGGCAGCCGGATGAGGGGCTAGTTCCGCAGATCATACGCTAAAAACCCGTCTTGCTGGTCTTGAGCAGAATATTGCTCTCCGTCGAGTTGATGCCGTTGATCAGCCGGATGCGGCGCAGCGTCTCGTCGAACGAAACGAGGTCGCGATCCTCGAGTTCGGCGACGAAATCCCATTTGCCGTTGGTGCTGTGCAGGGCACGGACCTGCGGCAGGCCACGGAGCTGATCGGCCACCCGGTCGGCGAGTTTGCCGAGCACCTCGATCATCACGATGGCGCGCACGCCGGCCGACCGCGTCTCATGACCGGTGCGGATGGTGAAGCCGACGATGGTACCGCCGGCGACCAGCCGGTCGATACGGGCGGCAACCGTTGCCCGCGAGGCGCCGGTCATAGCCGCAAGCGAGGAAACGGAAATCCGGGCATTGTGGCGAAGTGCACTCAGAAGTTCGGTATCGAGATCGTCCACGCTGATCACTTTGTCAAAATAGATTTATCAATTTGCGCAATCATAATCCATTTCTGACACTTTTCCATCTTTTTGCCGTCAGCGCTTTATCCCACTATCGGCCCAAACAGGCCTCAACACGGAGCCCTTCGAATGAATGCCCAATCGCGATCTGTCACCCTCATCGGCGCGCCGCTGGAAGAAGGCTCCGGCCGCAGGGGCGCTGCCATGGGGCCTGCGGCCCTGCGCATCGCCGGCGTCGACCAGACGCTGATCGAGCTCGGCCATGACGTCGCCGATATCGGCGATCTCAGGATCGTGCCGGCGATGGACCTGCCAAACCATCCGAAAGCTCACAATCTGAGAATCGTCGGCGCCTTCACCCGTGCGCTCGAAAGCAGCGTCCACGACGTCGCCGCCTCCGGCCGCTTCCCGCTGATTCTCGGCGGCGACCACAGTCTTTCCATGGGCAGCGTCTCCGGCATGGCCCGTTATGCCACCGGCAAAGGCCGACCGCTTTTCGTGCTCTGGCTCGATGCCCATGCCGATTTCAACTCTCCCGCCACCTCGCCCTCCGGCAATATTCACGGCATGCCCGTCGCCTTCTTCTGCGGCGAGGCGGAGTTCGCTGAGATCCTGCCGAAGGATCGTCCCTTCGTCGACCCGAAGAATGTCTTCCAGGTCGGCATCCGTTCGGTCGATGCGCGTGAGCGCGAGGAAATTCACGAACACGGCGTCAACGTCTTTGATATGCGCGCGATCGACGAGCAGGGCATCGGCGCCATCATGCGGGAGATCCTCGATGCCGTCGCCAGGGCGAACGGCCTGCTGCATGTCAGCCTCGATCTCGATTTTCTCGATCCCGAAATTGCCCCCGGCGTCGGCACGACGGTGCCCGGCGGCGCGACCTTCCGCGAGGCGCATCTGGTGATGGAAATGCTGTCCGACAGCGGCCTCGTTTCGTCGCTCGATCTCGTCGAACTCAATCCGTTTCTCGACGATCGCGGCAAGAGCGCCCGCGTCCTGGTGGAACTGACGGCAAGCCTGTTCGGCCGCCGCATCTTCGATCGCCCGACACGTGCGGCTTAAAAGGCACGCGCCGCCTGGAACTCACATTTTTCGGCCATGATCTAGAGGGGAAGAAACATGAACACTTCGGAAAAACTGATCGCCACCGAACAGCGTCTCGGCGCCAACAACTACAAGCCGCTCGACGTTGTTCTGACGCGCGGCGAAGGTGTTCATGTCTGGGATACCGACGGCAATCGTTATCTTGATTGCCTCTCGGCCTATTCCGCCGTCAACCAGGGCCATTGTCACCCGAAAATCCTCGCTGCCATGGTCGAGCAGGCGGGCAGGCTAACGCTCACCTCCCGCGCCTTCCGCAACGACCAGCTCGCTTATCTCTACGAAGAACTTGCGGCGCTCACCGGCTCGCACAAGATCCTGCCGATGAATTCCGGCGCCGAAGCGGTGGAGACCGCCATCAAGGCGGTGCGCAAATGGGGATACGAGGTCAAGGGCGTGCCGGAAGGCCAGGCCGAGATCATCGTCTGCGCCGACAATTTCCACGGCCGGACGCTGAGCATCATCAGTTTCTCCACCGATCCCGACGCCCGCACCGGCTTCGGCCCCTACACTTCGGGCTTCCGCACCATTCCCTTCGGCGATGCCGAGGCCTTCGAGTCCGCCATCAATGGCAATACGGTCGCCGCGCTGATCGAGCCGATCCAGGGGGAAGCCGGCGTCATCATCCCGCCGGCAGGATATTTCACCCGCATCCGCGAGCTCTGCACCGATAGCAACGTCACCCTCATCCTCGACGAAATCCAGACCGGCCTCGGCCGCACCGGCAAGCTGCTGGCCGAGGAGCACGAAGGCATCGAGGCCGATGTGACACTGATCGGCAAAGCGTTGTCCGGCGGCTTCTATCCCGTCTCGGCAGTGCTTTCCAATTCCGCGGTACTGGGGGTGCTGAAGCCCGGCCAGCACGGCTCGACCTTTGGCGGCAATCCGCTCGCCTGCGCGGTGGCGCGCGCAGCACTCAAGGTGCTGACGGAAGAGGGCATGATCGAGAATGCCGCTGTCATGGGCGACTATTTTCTCGAAGGCCTCAGGTCGATCCGCTCGAACATCGTCAAGGACGTGCGCGGCCGCGGCCTGATGATGGCTGTCGAACTGGAACCCGAAGCCGGCGGCGCGCGCCAATATTGTCATGCGCTGAAGGAACGCGGCCTGCTCGCCAAGGATACGCACGACCATACGATTCGCCTCGCTCCGCCGCTGGTGATCACGAGGGAGCAGGTCGATTGGGCGGTCTCGCAGATCGAAAAGACCATTAGCTGACCTCAATCGAGGACCAAACCTTCGCAAATCCGGTTGCCGATTTAGATTTGGGCAACACTCTTCCGTTAATGTCGTCGATAACCGTAACGATGCTTGGCCGAGCGCAAAGCCATCGCGTGGTGTGAAGGCAAAGCTCGTCCGCGCCAATGGTGGCGCGCCCGCTTCTGCCCTGGCTTACGACAGTTGGGAAGAATTCTATGACCACGATCAATTCCACTAGCTTCAGCGGCGATACGCTCGAGATCATTGCCTTCCGCCTGCATGATCAGGAATTCTGCGTCAAGACGACGACCATCCGCGAAATCCGCGGCTGGGCGCCGTCGACGCCGATCCCGCATGCGCCGGCCGATGTTATCGGCGTCATGAACCTGCGCGGCTCGGTCATCCCGATTATCGACCTTGCCTATAAGCTCGGCATGAAGAGCACGGTCGCCAATGAACGCAGCGCCATTGTCGTCGCCGAAGTGCACAGCATGGTCATCGGCATGCTCGTCGACCGCGTTTCGGATATTCTCACCATTTCGTCCAGCCAGGTCCAGCCGGTGCCCGAAGTGACCGCCTCCTTCGATCGCGCCTATTGCGAAGGCATCATCGCATCGGAAAATGGCATGATCTGCTTCCTGAACCTCGCCAAGATGTTCAAGGAAAACGAGACGGATGAACTGGCGGCCTGAAAGGCCGTTATCATTCGTAACTTGAAAGCCGCCCTACCGGGGCGGTTTTTTATTGCCGTCTTCGCCAAACTTGCTGTATCACTACCATATTATTAGCATTAGCTTTTATACGTAATATTAACCACGCTCCCTCAGCATCGTCAGGAAGCATACGGATGGCAAATCCGGCGCAGACGGAACGATAAGCGAATATTGTTTCTTCCCGGCACCGGCATACCTCGTCCGCCCTCTCGCTTCTCCAGCCAAACAGCAGACGCTGTGCATCTCAAAGGGACAGAAATGCTTGGTCTCACCTCCGATTCGAAATATATTCTCGACGCCATCTCCAAATCGCAGGCGATCATCGAATTCGATCTCAGCGGCAATATTCTCACGGCGAACGAGAATTTCTGCAACGCGCTTGGTTATCGCTTGAACGAGATCATCGGCAAGCACCACAGTATGTTCTGCGAGCCGGCCTATACGGCAACGCCTGAATATCGCGCCTTCTGGGCGCGGCTCGGACGCGGCGAATATGATGCCGGCGCCTATAAGCGTCTTGCCAAGGGCAGCAGGGAAATATGGATCCAGGCGTCCTACAACCCCGTTACAAAAGGTGGAAAGCCATTCAAGGTGGTGAAATTCGCCGCCGATATCACGGCGGCGAAGAAGCAGGCGGTCGAAGATGCGGGCAAGCTGGAGGCGATCTCGCGCTCGCAGGCGGTGATCGAATTCACTCCGAAGGGTGAAATCCTGACAGCGAACGAGAATTTCTGCCAGGCCATGGGATATTCGCTGGCCGAAATCGCCGGCAAACATCACAGCATCTTCTGCGACCCGGCCCATATCCGCACCGAGGAATACGGCAACTTCTGGCGCCGTCTTGCCGATGGTGAATTCATCGCCAACGAATTTGTCCGTTTCGGCAAGGGCGGGCGCGAAATCTGGATCCAGGCAGCTTATAATCCGATCGTCGATGCCGACGGCAAGGTCTACAAGGTCGTCAAGTTTGCGACCGACGTCACCCAGCGGATGAGCGCAATTTCCCAACTCGGCGGTGCGCTGCGCCTTCTCTCGGAGGGCGATCTGACGAAGACGGTAGATACCCCCTTCGTCCCCTCGATGGAGCAGTTGCGCCACGATTTCAACACTACCATTCAAGGCCTTGCTGAGACGATGAAGACGATCGGCGAGAATGGCGGCGCGATCGCCGCCGGCTCGCGCGAGATCGGTGCATCGGCCGACTCCTTCTCCAAGCGAACGGAACAACAGGCTGCATCCGTGGAGGAGACGGCAGCAGCGCTGGAAGAGATCACCACCACGGTCAACGATTCCAGCCGTCGCGCCGACCAAGCAGGCCGCCTTGTCGCCAAGACCAAACAAGGTGCCGAACAATCCGGCACGGTCGTCCGCAATGCCGTCGCGGCCATGGATCAGATCGAACAATCTTCACGCGAAATCACCAACATCATCGGCGTCATCGACGACATTGCCTTCCAGACCAACCTGCTGGCGCTGAATGCCGGCGTCGAGGCGGCGCGCGCCGGTGAAGCCGGCAAGGGCTTCGCGGTCGTCGCCCAGGAGGTTCGCGAACTCGCTCAGCGCTCCGCCAAGGCCGCCAAGGAGATCAAGGCGCTGATCAACACCTCGAGTGAGCTCGTCAAGAACGGCGTCGGCCTCGTCGGCCAGACCGGCAAGGCACTCGAGGAGATTGTCGCTCAGGTTGGCGATATCAACGGCAATGTCGTCGCGATCGTCGAAGCATCGAGGGAACAGGCAACCGGCCTCAAGGAGATCAACCAGGCGGTCAATTCGCTGGATCAGGCAACCCAGCAGAATGCCGCAATGGTCGAGGAAAGTACCGCCGCCAGTCACAAGCTTGCGACGGAAGCCGAAACGCTGCGTGTCCTCCTGTCGCGGTTCCGCCTCCCGGGCGAAGTCCAGAGCCCTGGCAGGCACGACGTAAAACAGGGCTCGCCGGCGCTGCATCTCGTTTCGCGGGTGGCAAGGGCGCATGGCGCGACCGTAGCTGGCGCCAAAAGCTGGGAGGAGTTCTGACCCTGTCCTCCGTTCCCGGCATAAAGCCGACAGCGTTTTAAAATAACAACAGGCACAAAACAGGGATAGGCGCGCCGCATGAGGTTCATGCGGCGCGCTTTCTATATGTCAGCCGAACAGCGCGAAGGTCGCCTTCAACGTTACCCAGACACCCCACAGCAGCGGAATGCCGACGACGGCCCAGGCAAGCACCGCCTTGGCGTCCAGCCCGCCGGTGCCGATGCCGAAGGAACCCGTCGGTCCGGCATTGGCGGCCGCCGACTTTGCCTGCAGCGCGGCGACCTCGTCATCGGACATGAACCACTTGTCCGATAACGGCCTGATCAGCGCGTTGGCAACCAGCCCGAGGGCCAACATTCCAGCGAGGATATACATCGTGCCGGTGTAGAGGCTCGGTCCGGGCGCAACGCCGGCGGCAATCTGTGCTTCGCGGGTATAGTTGACGACGACAGGTCCGACGATGCCGGCCGTTGCCCAAGCCGTCAGCAGCCGGCCGTGGACGGCGCCGACGAACTAGCGCAGGCAGCGAACTGCCGCCTCCTCCCGCATGCGTCGATCGTAATTACCGGACTTGGTTAGCCTCCGCCGCAGGTTTGCGGATCATGGGAGCGGCCTGGAGCACGAGCGCATCCAGGCCGTTTTCCTCCGTCTCGAGGATTTCGAACAATTGCCGCCGCATGCGCGGCTCCCAGAATTTATTGATATGATTGGCAACCCCCTCCACGGCCTCGCTTGCCGGCTGGCTTTTGAAGAAAGTGGCGATCTGGTTTGCCATATAGACGAGCTTGGACTTGGTATCATGCGACATCGGCGATGCTTCCAGGCAAGATGCGGTGCGGGTGGGTGAAAATCTCGAAATCCTCGCCGCGCACCAGCGCGACGAGCGTCATGCCGGCTGCTTCGGCCGTGCGGATGGCCAGAGCCGTCGGCGCTGAAATGGCGATCAGCACCGGGCTGCCAAGGATCGCCGTCTTCTGCACCATCTCGACAGACAACCGACTGGTAACGACGACAACACCGTCCCCGCCTTTTTGGCCCGAGCCGATGACAGCGCCGCAGAGCTTGTCCAGCGCATTGTGCCGGCCGACATCTTCACGCACGGCAAACAGTTCCCTGCCGGGAAGATAAAAGGCGGCGCCATGTACCGCCCGCGTCTCGCGATGCAGCGGCTGCGCCTCGTTCAGAAGCGAAACTGCCCGAACGATATCCGCGTGCGATAGCCCCAGCGGCGATGCCGAGACATCCGGCACGGGCCGGACCGCCTGTTCGATCGATTCGATGCCGCAAAGCCCGCAACCGACCGGCCCCGCCATGCTGCGGCGGCGCGCCCGCAGCCGGTCGGCGACGTCATCGACGAGACTGACCTGCACGTCGATGCCCTGCTCACCCTCGAGGATCTCAATGCCTGATATCTCCGCCCGCCCGGTGATGATGCCTTCGGTCAGACTGAAGCCGACGGCAAAATCCTCGAGATCGGCGGGCGTCGCCATCATCACCGCATGCGAACTGCCGCCATAAGAAAAGGCGATCGGCACTTCCTCCGGCACGATACGAGAGCCGCTGTGCATGAGGCCGTTGCGGCGGGCGGTTTCGGGGGCAGGGGCGGTGGTGATGAATGCGCGCTCCCCCCTCTCCCCAGCGGGGGGCCGAAGGGGAGAAGGGGAGGCCTCGTCGACAAAGCCGGACCGTTTCCCCATCCTCACTCCGCTGCTTCGAGTTTGCCGGCGATGCGGCGCGATTGCCGTGCCTGCTCGTCATATTCCATCTGCCAGTCGCTCGGCCCGTTGGAAGGCGAGACCTGCACCGCGGTCACCTTGTATTCCGGGCAGTTGGTAGCCCAGTCGGAAAAGTCGGTGGTGATGACGTTCGCCTGCGTATTCGGATGATGGAAGGTCGTGTAAACGACGCCCGGCGCCACGCGATCGGTGATCAGCGCCCTCAGCGTCGTGTCGCCGGAGCGGCTGACGAGCTTCACCCAGTCGCCGTCGCGAATGCCGCGCTGTTCGGCGTCGTGCGCATGGATTTCCAGCCGGTCCTCCGCATGCCAGGCGACATTCTCGGTCCGGCGCGTCTGCGCCCCGACATTGTACTGGCTGAGGATTCGGCCGGTGGTGAGCAGCAGAGGAAAGCGCGGGCCGGTGCGCTCGTCGGTCGCCACATATTCGGTCCGGATGAACTTGCCCTTGCCGCGCACGAAACCGTCGACATGCATGATCGGCGAGCCGAGCGGGTTCTTTTCGTTGCAGGGCCACTGCACCGAGCCAATCTGGTCGAGATAGTCGTAGGAAACAAGCGCGAAACTTGGCGTCGTCATGGCGATCTCGTCCATGATCTCCGACGGATGGGCATAATTCCAATTAAGCCCCATCGCCTGGGCAAGCTTCTGCGTCACCTCCCAGTCACCATAGCCGTTGCGCGGCGACATGACCTTGCGCACGCGGTTGATACGGCGTTCGGCATTGGTGAAGGTGCCGTCCTTCTCGAGGAAGGTCGAGCCCGGCAGGAAGACATGGGCGTAATTGGCGGTCTCGTTGAGGAACAGGTCCTGCACGACGACGCATTCCATCGCCGCCAGCCCGGCCGCGACATGTTTGGTATCGGGGTCGGACTGGAGAATGTCCTCACCCTGGACGTAGAGACCCTTGAAGGAGCCGTCGACCGCCGCATCCAGCATGTTCGGAATGCGCAGGCCCGGCTCGTTGTCGAGCTTCACGCCCCAGAGCTTTTCGAAGATGTCACGAGTCGCATCGTCGGAAATGTGCCGGTAGCCTGGCAGCTCGTGCGGGAAGGATCCCATGTCGCAGGAGCCCTGCACATTGTTCTGGCCGCGCAACGGGTTCACGCCGACGCCCGGACGACCGATATTGCCGGTCGCCATCGCCAGATTGGCGATCGCGATGACCGTGGTCGAGCCCTGGCTGTGTTCGGTGACGCCGAGGCCGTAGTAGATCGCGCCGTTGCCGCCCTTGGCATAAAGCCGTGCCGCGCCGCGCAGATCCGCCGCCGGCACGCCGGTGAATACCTCGGTCTGCTCCGGACTGTGCGTCGGTTCGGCGACGAAGGCGGCCCAATCCTCGAATTCCGACCAGTCGCAGCGCTCACGGATGAAGCGCTCGTCATAGAGCCCTTCGGTGACAAGCACATGCGCCAGCGCCGTCATGACGGCGACGTTGGTGCCGGGCTTCAGCGGCAGGTGGTAGGAGGCCTCGATATGCGGCGACCGGACGATATCGGTGCGGCGCGGATCGATGACGATGAGTTTGGCGCCCTGACGCAGCCGCTTCTTCAGCCGCGAGGCGAACACCGGATGCCCGTCGGTCGGATTGGCGCCGATGATGACGACGACATCGGATTGTTCGACGCTGTCGAAATTCTGCGTGCCGGCCGAGGTGCCGAACGTCTGGCCGAGGCCATAGCCGGTCGGCGAATGACAGACGCGGGCGCAGGTATCGACATTGTTGTTGCCGAAGCCGGCACGGACCAGCTTCTGCACCAGGTAGGTTTCTTCATTGGTGCAGCGCGACGAGGTGATGCCGCCGACCGCCTCGCGGCCATATTGATACTGGATGCGACGAAACTCCGATGCAACATGTGCGAAGGCCTCGTCCCAGCTCACCTCGCGCCAGGGATCGCTGACCTTTTCACGGATCATCGGGTTGAGAATGCGGTCCTTGTGGGTGGAGTAACCGTAAGCAAAGCGGCCCTTGACGCAGGAATGGCCGCGATTGGCCTGGCCGTCCTTCCAAGGCACCATACGCACCAGCTCCTCGCCACGCATTTCCGCCTTGAAGGAACAGCCGACGCCGCAATAGGCGCAGGTGGTAACGGCCGAGTGCTCGGGCTGGCCGATCTCTATCACCGACTTCTCCGTCAGCGTCGCCGTCGGGCAAGCCTGGACGCAGGCGCCGCAGGAGACACATTCGGAATCGATGAAACTTTCGTGCGCACCCGCTGAAACGCGCGAGCCGAAACCACGCCCCTCGATCGTCAGCGCGAAAGTGCCCTGGACTTCCTCGCAGGCCCGCACACAGCGCGAACAGACGATGCACTTGGAAGAATCAAAGGTGAAATAGGGATTGGACTCGTCCTTCGGCATCCATTGCAAATTGATGTCGCCGTTGTTGCGCGCCCTGACGTGGTTATCGCCATCATAGCCGTAGCGCACATCGCGCAGACCGACGGCGCCCGCCATATCCTGCAATTCGCAATCGCCATTGGCGGCACAGGTCAGACAGTCGAGCGGATGGTCGGAAATATAGAGTTCCATCACGCCGCGGCGGATATCTTTCAGCCGTCCCGTCTGCGTGTGCACCACCATATTGGCCGCCACCGGCGTCGTGCAGGAGGCCGGCGTACCATTGCGGCCCTCGATCTCGACAAGGCAGAGTCGGCAGGAGCCGAAGGCGTCGATCATGTCGCTGGCGCAGAGCTTCGGCACCGTGATGCCGGCCTCCATCGAGGCGCGCATGATCGACGTGCCTTCCGGCACGCTGATCTGTTGCCCATCGATGGTGAGCGTCACCATGGTTTCGGATGTCGAAGCGGGAGTGCCGTAGTCGATTTCATGGATGAGAGACATGGTCGGCCTCCTGTATGGAAATAGAATTGAGCAAGTCAGGGCGGCGTTCGAGGTCCCCCACAAGTGGGGAGATCACAAGCGGCTCACACCTCCAGTTTTGGCGTTTCACCGCGCTACGGGAATTGTTTGGGGAAACCAGCGCGCCCAGCCAATCTCCCCACCTGTGGGGGAGATGGCCGGCAGGCCAGAGGGGGGCTGGCACGTAGAAAGTCATCATTCCGCCGCCTCCGCGATCGGTGCCGGCGAAAAATCTTCCGGGAAATGCGTCATGGCGCTCATGACCGGATAGGGCGTGAAGCCGCCGAGCGCGCAGAGCGATCCGAACTTCATCGTGTTGCAGAGATCGGTGAGCAGCGCCCGGTTTTTCTCCGGCTCGATGCCATGGGCGATCTTGTCAGCTGTCTCGACGCCGCGTGTCGAGCCGATGCGGCAGGGCGTGCACTTGCCGCAGCTTTCGACGGCGCAAAATTCCATGGCGAAACGCGCCTGCTTCAGCATATCGGCGGTGTCGTCGAAGACGACGATGCCGGCGTGACCGATGAGTCCATCCTTCGCCGCGAAAGCTTCATAATCGAACGGCGTATCGAACAGCGCTCTCGGGAAATAGGCGCCGAGCGGCCCGCCGACCTGCACGGCCTTGACAGGCCGTCCCGTCGCCGTGCCGCCGCCGATCCTGTCGACGATATCGCCGAGCGAAAGACCGAAGGCTGTTTCGTAAAGCCCCCCATATCGGACATTGCCGGCGATCTGCAGCGGAATGGTGCCGCGCGAGCGGCCCATGCCGAAATCGCGGTAGAAGGCGGCGCCTTTCTCCATGATCACCGGGACGGAGGCAAGCGAGATCACGTTGTTGATGACGGTCGGACAGTCGAACAGTCCCTTATGCGCCGGCAGCGGCGGCTTGGCGCGCACGACGCCGCGCTTGCCTTCTAGGCTGTTCAGCAGAGCCGTTTCCTCGCCGCAGACATAGGCGCCGGCGCCGGTGCGCACCTCGATATCGAAGGCGCGGCCGGAGCCGAGCACCGACAGGCCGAGAATGCCGGCCTGCCGAGCGATGCCGACGGCTTCGGTCATTACAGCGATCGCATGCGGATATTCCGAGCGCGTATAGACGAAACCCTTCGTGGCGCCGGTGGCGAGGCCCGCGATCGCCATGCCCTCGATCAGCACGAAGGGATCGCCCTCCATGATCATCCGGTCGGCAAAGGTGCCGCTGTCGCCCTCATCGGCATTGCAAACGATATATTTGCGGTCGCCGCCGGCATCGAGAACGGTCTTCCACTTGATGCCTGTGGGGAAGCCCGCACCGCCGCGGCCTCGCAAGCCGGAATCGGTGACTTCCTTGACCACTTCGGCAGATGTCATCGAAACGGCGCGGCGAAGGCCGGCAAGGCCGCCATGCGCTTCGTAATCGGCCAGCGAGAGCGGATCGATGACGCCGCAGCGGGCGAAAGTCAGGCGGGTCTGTTCTTTCAGGAACGGGAGGTCTTCAACCTCCCCGAGACAGAGTGGGTGTTCGCCGCCGCTCATCATTCCTGCCTCGAACAGCGCAGCTACATCCTTGGCTTTCACCGGTCCGTAGCCGATGCGCTTGCCGGCCACCTCGATTTCGACCAGCGGTTCCAGCCAGAACATTCCGCGCGAGCCGTTGCGCACGATCTCGGCATCGAGGCCGCGGGCGGCGATCTCCTGGGTAATCGCCTTTGCCACCTTTTCGGCCCCGAGCGCCAGCGCAGCGGCATCGCGCGGAACATAAATCCTGACTGTCATCGGCGGGCCTCCGTAACGAGTTCGGCCGCCAGCTGCTCGTCGATCCGGCCATAGACCTCGCCGTCGAGCATCGCCGACGGAGCGCAGGCGCAGAGCCCGAGACAGTAGACCGGCTCCAGCGTCACGCTGCCGTCGAGCGTCGTCTGGTGAAAGTCGATGCCGAGCAGCGCCTTGACGCGCTCGGCCACCGCATCGCCGCCCATCGACTGGCAGGCCTCGGCACGACAGAGCTTCAGCACATGCCGGCCGGGCGGGTGGTCGCGGTAATCGTGATAGAAAGTCACCACGCCATGGACCTCGGCACGGGAGAGGTTCAATTCTTCGGCAATCACAGGGAGAGCTTCCGGCGGCACATAGCCGAATTCTTCCTGAACTTCGTGCAGAATGGGAAGCAGCGGCCCTTCGCGGAAGCGAAGATCGGCGATGATGGCACGAGTGCGCGCTGTGATATCGCCTTCGGCGATATGAATGGTCATAAGGCAGCCCTCCCGACGGCTTGCTCGTTGCGGAATGGCGGCCTCCCCAGCCCAAGTGCTATTCCGTGGGCAGCATCTCAGGGAAGCCGCTAGCGATCAATAACGCTATCACGTCGGTTGATAGGTTTTTCCTATCAAAGTTCTTCATCTCGAACGAGCACTCTGGCTTCATGCAGCAAGGCCGAGACGAGCGGCGTGAAGGGCTCGCGATAAGGCGCGACAAGGCCGACCAGATGATGCGCCTCCGGCTCGACGATCGGGATCATCCGGATTTCCACCGGAAAACCAAAGGATTTCGCGACGTTGCGCGGCATGATGCTCGCCCAGCGTCCGGTCCTGACATGCGAAAACAGCACGATCATCGAATTGGACTCGAGCGTCGGATGGACCGTGGCGCCCGCTTCCGTCAGATGCCGGTTGATGATGCGGCGGTTCTGCATGTCGGCGGTCAATAGACAAAGCCGAAGATCACCGACTTCCTTCCAGGTCACATTGTCGCGATCGGACAGCGGGCTGCCTGCAGCGGTGATCAGATGATAGCGCTCGGCATAGAGCGGAACGCTGGTGACACGGCCGAGCGGCTCGTTTTCGAGATAGGTGATGCCGGCATCGATTTCGAGGTTTTCCAGCATGCTCAGCACCTGCAGCGAATTGCGCGAGACGATCGAAAAGGTGACGCCGGGATGCCGTTCCTGAAAGGGCGTGGTGATGCGCGAAAGCATGGCGAGCGCCGTCGGAATGGCGGCAAGGCGAATGTGGCCGGAAAGGCCGCGGCGGGCGGCGCGCATTTCCTCGCGCATGGTTCGGGCATCGCCGACGATGCGCCGGGCCCATTCCAGCACGCGCTGCCCCTCCGGCGTCAGCCCCTGGAACCGCGAGCCGCGCTGCACCAGCATGACCCCCAATTGATCTTCGAGCTGCCGGATGGCGGCCGACAGCGTTGGTTGCGAGATCCCGCACTCCTCGGCGGCGCGGCCGAAATGCTTTTCATTGGCGAGGGTGATGAAGAATTCCAGCTTGTCGATCATCCGGTCTCCCGCGACATTTCGCGTCCGGCCTCATCTTCGACGTAGCAGCCGTGCTCCGCAAGGGCGGTCGCTGAAGCGCGTCGCGATCTTTCAGATTCGCTTGTCGCACTTTTAAATGTTTTTTCGCGTGTCGTTATCTCAAAACCGCCGCTCACTTTTGCGCGGCGGGTTTCAATAGCTTTCGACAATCGGAAAAAGCTCGAACAGTGATTCGAGGAAGGCAAGCACGCTGACATTGCCGATACTGTAATAAACCAGCCTGCCCTGGCGGCGCGTATTGACCAGGCCTTCGAGCCTCAAACGCGCAAGCTGCTGCGAAACCATCGCCTGCTGTATGCCGAGAATATTTTCGATTTCACCGACCGTCCGCTCCTGTTTCGCCAGTATGCAGAGGATCAGAAGGCGGGTGTGATGCGCCAAAGCCTTCAGCAGATCGCTCGCTTCATGGGCTTTTCCAGCGAGTATGTGCAAGTCCTGGCCGGTCATCCCCGGCTCCGGTTTAGGCAACGGCATTCGATATCTCGGAAGGGAGAAAGTGTAGTCAATCAGCACAATAGCATATTCGCACAAGCGAATTGGTCAATAGCGATGAAATGCCAAAAAAGGTCCAAACAAATCAGCAGATAAGCTGTCCGCCATTGATCTCGATCACCTGGCCGGTAATGTATCCCGATAGTAAGGGAGCCGCCAGGAACAGATAGGCGGGAGCGCAATCCTCCGCCGTGCCGAGCCGCTGCAGGGGGATGGATTTCCGGGTTTGCTCCAGCTTTTCTCGGGAGGAATAGCGCTCGTGGAAATCCGTCTCGATCGTTCCCGGCGAGACGCAGTTGACGCGGATGCCATCCGGGGCAAGCTCGCGGGCAAGCGCCTTGGAATAGGTCGCAACGAAGGCTTTCGAGGCCGAATAGATCGAGGAGCCGGGGCTGCCGCCGGTCAGCGCCGAGATCGATACGGTGTTGACGACGGCAGCACCCTCGGCCGCCTTCAATGCCGGCAGCAATGCGCGCGTCAGCGCCACCACCGACGTCTGGTTCAACCGTATGACCGCCTCGTACTCCGCGTCGGTCAGCGTGGCAGCGGGAAAACGGCCAAGCATGGTGCCGGCATTGTTGACGAGCACATCGACCCTGTCGAAGAAACCGAGAACATCTTCGGCAAATTGCGCCGCCCCGCCGGCGGCGGAGAAATCGGCATGCAGCAGCAGCGCCCGTCTTTCCGATTCAGCCGTCAGCAGGAAATCCGGCAGGTCCCGCCCCGGCTTGCGCCCGGTATGGACGATCACCTTGGCACCGCAATCCAGGAACTGCCGAGCGACTTCGAGGCCGATGCCGCGGCCGGCGCCGGTGACGACGACATTGCGATTTTCGAACAGTCTGGGATGAAACACGAAGCCGTCCTCTTAGAGCATGACGCCGAAAAGTGTGAGCGGTTTTCGGACGACGTCATGCTCTGGCTCTAGAATTTGGAACAGGATTCAGATTTGAGGCCGACACGGCCTAAAATCATCCTGTTCTAGCGGCCAGTGCCGCCGGTTGCAGCACTCGCCCTTAACATATGAGCGCGCCGGCCGAAAGAAAGGAGCGTATCGATCTTTCCGCGGGAGCTCGTCTAAACCCCTTGCTTAGCTTTCGGTCTCCAGCAGCCGCGCCCCCGGCCCTTCCTTGCCGAGCCGGTCGCCGGGATTGCGCAGCGGACAGCTATCGACCGACAGGCAACCGCAGCCGATGCAGCCGGTCAGGCGGTCGCGCAGCAGGCTGAGCCGGCTTATTCGCGCGTCGAGATCGTCCTTCCAGCGCGCCGACAGCGTCTGCCAATCGGCGGCCGTCGGCGTGCGCCCCTGCGGCAGAGATTCGAACGCCGCCTGGATTTCGGCAAGCGGAATGCCAACCCGCTGCGCCACCTTGATGATCCCGAGCCGGCGAAGCACATCACGCCCATAACGGCGCTGGTTGCCGCGGGTGCGAATGCTCGAGACCAACCCCCTGGTCTCGTAAAAATGCAGCGCCGAGACCGCAATGCCGCTGCGTTCCGCCACCTCGCCGACCGTCAGCAGCTTGCCGAGCGGAGTTGCAGGAATCCTATCCATTGCCTCTTGACCTCAATATTGGTTGAGGTTTTATATCTCTTGCTCCAGCAATCGTAAAGCCCAATCGGGCGCTCGCACCTTATGCCGATATTGCCGCCTGAGGCAGCAAGCTGTCGTCCCGTTCCCGGCAGGTACGGGACCGCCGAGGACCACCCGAGCGGGATCCCGCTCGGGTGTTTCCCTGACATTGGGTCCCTTCCGACCACGCGGACCGGTTGGCAATTTTGCGGTTGCCGGAAGAAAAGCCGGGTGATAGTTTCCGCCGAAATAACAGGGGAGCTCCGTATCGCCGGGGCTGAGATGTGAGGCGCAAACCTCTGGACCCTTCAAAGCTGATCTGGGTAATGCCAGCGGAGCGAGGTTCAGATGGTCTCAGGCGCACAAGTGTCACTCTATCCGATGTCCGGCAATTTCGTCGGCATCATCCGCGATGCCGTCACGGCGCCCGATCCCTATCGCGACCGGCTGCGCATCGAGACCGACCATATATCCTGAAATCGAGCGCTGATGACACCGTCGCAACCTTCCCGCCTCGCCGCGCTCGGCGCCGCTCTCACCCGGGGCATACCCGCCTTGCTCGCAGGCTGCGCCTTTTTGGCGGCATGGGAACTCTATGTCGATCTTTCCGGGATCAAACCGTCCATCCTGCCGGCGCCTTCGCGCATCGTCACCCAGGGCTGGCTGAACCGCGAGGCGTTGATCGCAAATACCTGGCCGACGCTCGGCGCCACACTCGGCGGCTTCGCGCTGTCGCTGGCCTTCGCCTTCGTCGCATCGATCCTGATGGATTTCATGCCCTTCATGCGCCGGGCATTGCTGCCGATCTTCATCGCCAGCCAGACCCTGCCGCTAGTGGCGATCGCACCGCTCGTCGTCCTCTGGTTCGGTTTCGGCCTCCTACCGAAGATTCTGCTGGTGGCGCTCGTTACCTTCTTCCCGCTGCTCGTCGCCCTGCTGCAGGGCTATGAATCGACCGACCGCGACATCGCCGAATTGCTGCATTCGATGAAGGCGAGCCGCTGGCGCATTTTCCGCCTGGCACGGCTTCCCTCCGCGCTGCCCTATTTCTTCGCCGGCCTGAGGATCTCGATCACCTATGCCGTCGTCGGCGCGATATTTGCCGAATATGCCGGCGCCGCCCGCGGCCTCGGCATCTACATTCTCAACGCCAAGAACAATTTCCGTCCCGATCTCGTGCTCGCCGCCGTCCTCGTCAGCGCCGTGCTCACCCTCTGCCTGTTCGGGCTGACGCTATTGATCCAGCGCCTGCTGATGCCCTGGCAACCATCCGGGGAGCGGCGCCGATGAGCGACAGAATGGTTGAACTGCGCAATATCTCGAAATCCTTCGACGGCATGCAGGTGCTGGGCGATATTTCGCTCAACGTCGCAGACGGCGAATTCGTCTCGATCGTCGGCCCGTCCGGCTCCGGAAAATCGACGGTGCTGCGACTGCTGACGCAGGCACTTCGTCCCGATTCCGGCGCACTGCTTTTCAACGGCACGCCACTGGAACAGGCACCGCATGCCTTCGCCTTCATGCCACAGCGCGATGCGCTGATGCCCTGGCGCCGGATCATCGACAATGCGGCACTTGGCCTCGAGGTGCGGGGCATGGGCCGACGGGCTGCCCGCAATGTTGTGGCGCCCCTGTTCGAAAGCTTCGGTCTTGCCGGCTTCGAACACCATTATCCCTCCGAACTGTCAGGCGGCATGCGCCAGCGCGCCGCCCTGCTGCGCACCGTCGTCCAGACCCAGGACATGCTGCTGCTCGACGAACCGTTCGGCGCGCTCGACGCGCTGACGCGCACGCAGATCCAGGAATGGCTGCAGGGCATGTGGACGGAACACCGCTGGACGGCGCTGCTGATCACCCATGATGTTCGCGAGGCCGTGTTCCTCTCGGACCGCATCTACGTGCTTTCGGCCCGCCCGGCGCGTATCATCCGTGAATTCCGCGTTCCCCTGCCCCGCCCGAGAAGCCTTGCCGATCTCGGCTCGCCGGCGGCCCAGGCGATCGAAACCGAAATCCTGCAAACCCTGCTTCATCCGCTGGAACAGGATGATTTTAGGCCGATCGGCCTAAAATCGGAATCCTGTTCGAATTTAAAGAGTTAGAGCATGATGCCGAAAACAGCTCACGCATTTCGGCACCATGCTCGAGAGACCTGAGGAGGTCACAATGCTGCTTCTCACCCGTCGCCAGACGATCTTCGCCGCCATCGCGGCAAGCCTTGTCGGCCGGCCTGCCTTCGCCCAGTCGGCGCCCGCAAAGGCTCGCATCGCACTCGACTGGACGCCCAACACCAACCATATCGGCATCTATGTCGCCAAGGCGAAGGGCTTTTATGCCGCGGCTGGCCTCGATGTCGAAATTCTTCCCTTTGCCGATACCAGCGCCGGAACGCTGGTATCGAACGGTGTCGCTGATTTCGGTATCAGCAGCGAGATCGAGGCGATCACGCAGCGCGCCGCCGGCGGCGACGTGAAAATGGTCTACGGCGTCGTCCAGACCGAAACAGCGCGGCTGATCTTCAAGGGCGGACGCGACGACATCAAGAGCCCCAGGGACCTCGACGGCAAGACCTATGGCGGCTTCGGCGGCACGTGGGAAAGCGCGTTGGTCTCTGCGATGATCCGCAATGATGGCGGCAAAGGCGAGGTCAAGACTGTCACCCTCGGCACCTCCGCTTACGAGGCGCTGGACAACGGCTCGATCGACTTCACCCTGGAGATCTATACCTGGGAAGGCGTTGCTGCCGAATTGGAAAACAGGAAGATTGCCCGGTTCCACTATTCCGACTATGGCATTCCAGACGAGCAGACCACGGTCATCGTTTCCAGCGATACCTATCTCTCGGCCAATCGGGACAATGCCCGCGCCTTCATTCAGGCGACGCGAAAAGGTTATGCCTATTCCATCGATCATCCCGACGAAGCCTGCGCGCTGCTGATATCAGAGAGCAACGGCGCGCTGATGAATACCGAATTGGTGAAAGCTTCGCAGACGGCACTGATCGAAGGACACTTTTTGAAGTCCGAGGCCGGTGTGATCGGCACCCTCGATCCGACAAAGGCCGATGCGATCGGCGGCTTCCTGGTCGAGAACGGCATTCTGGTCGATGCGAATGGCGCCGCACTCAAGGACAAGCCGGACTTTTCGACCTTTTATACCAACGAACTGCTGGACTGAGCTCAGCCCCGACCTTGCCCGCCGCGGCGTTCCACGGCAAAGTCCTCGGGCACTGCATGATTTCTTAAATCGGAATCGGTATAAGAAAAATGATGCAGCATTCAAAGTGTTACAGCGCCTTTGCGCATCGCTAGAGCAATCCCAGGAAAAGCGCGACGTGGTTTTCCGTCCGGGATTGCGTAAAAACAAAGGGTAGAGCGGTTCGGCGCTTCCGTGAGAACTTGAACCGCTCTAGGACCGCGCGGCGCTGTAAGGCGAGGACAAGATGCGACAACAGGAGCGACTGGCCGGAGCCGACTTTCTGCGCGCAACGGCCTGTCTTCTGGTGCTTGCCCATCATCTGACGCTCCGGCTGGATATGCGCAGAATTCCCGACGAATTGGGGCCGGCCGCAAACATCCTCCGCTTCGGCAATTTTGGCGTCGCCATCTTCTTCGTGCTCAGCGGCTTTCTTCTTGCCCATCCCTTCTGGCGCGCGCTCGACGCGGGCGGCAACATGCCGAGCCTTGGCCATTACACGATCCGCAGAGCGGCGCGCATCGCACCGGGCTTCTGGGTGGCCGCAACCGTCAGCTTCGCCCTCAGCCTGACGCTGCTTGCCCTACCGCTGACGCCGGAGTTGACACTTCGCTACGTCTCCGGGCTGATGTTCATGAGCCAGTGGCATTGGCGCACATTGTTTCCCGTCGAAGCCGACGGGCCGCTGTGGTCCATTCCCTTCGAGGTCACCAGCTATGTGCTCCTGCCGATCTGCTTTCTCCTGCTGTTTCGTTTGCCTCTTCTCAGGCGGCATCCACTGCTTGCCCGCGTCGCCTGGCTTTGCGTCATCGCAGGCGTACTCCTCGTCCATCTGCTGATCCTCACCGTCTTTCCGCTGGACGACATCGGACGCGGCTGGGATTACGGCCTCCAGGGCGGGGCGAAGGAGTGGATGCCGAGATTTAATCCGATCGGCTTCTTTTCCATCTTCGCCCTCGGCGCGTTCGCCGCCGGCGTCGAGGGCATGCTGAGAAGACGGTCCACCTTCTGGTTCGATGCTGCAGCGCTGCTGGCCCTTGCCGTTGCCGGCTACCGCCTCGCCATATCGCTCGGCGGCACCCCTGAAGCTTACGGCTGGCTCGGCATGCCCTATGGCTTTCCGGTCTTTCCCCTGGCGATCGCAACGGCGCTGGTTTCGCTCTGTCATTCACAGCACCTGGGCAGGCTGCTCGACAATGCGCCCGTCCGCTACATCGCCAAGATCTCCTTCGGCATCTATATCTGGCAGGAGATCATCCTGATATCGATCCAGAGGCTCGACCCCGGCTCGTTCGGCGTGTCCACGGAAAATGTCGTCACCGGCTGGCTGCAGTCCTGCGGACTGGCGGCCACACTGGTCCTTCTCGTCGCCAGCCTCAGCTACCACCTGCTGGAGAGACCGGCGATCGACCTCGGCAACCGCCTGACATTCAACCCATCCAATCGGGCTACTCCTTTCAAAGTATAAATTTCCGACCATTTCAACTAAGGCGCTAAGGTTAATGGCGTAATACTCCCATTTTTGGCTACTTTATGATTACGGGATTCTTATTTATACCGATGACAAACGATACATGACGATGTATCTGTCTCCCTACAGTTCAGTATCGCATCTAAACTTGTGGGCCTTGCGTAATGAATGCTTATACTTCGAAGACGAATTCACGCTTCGATCCGTCTCAGCGTCAGGACAAAATCAGGTCCCTGGTTGTCGCGAATTCCAACATTCGCCAGCCGGACAGCTTTTCGCCTGTCGACAGAAAGATGGCTACGCGACTGGGCGTCAAGCGGCTGTTCGACATCGTCGCCTCAGTCAGCGCCCTCACCGTGCTGGCGCCATTTTTTCTGGCGATCGCGCTCTTCATCAAACTCGACGATGGCGGTCCGGTATTTTTTCGGCAGATCCGCTGGGGCCTGAACGGCCGAAAGATCGTGGTCTTCAAGTTCCGCTCGATGCGCGCCGAAGATTGTGATCCGAGCGGCATTCAGCAGACCGTCGAGGGCGACAGCCGGATGACCTCCATCGGAGCGGTCCTCCGAAGGACCAACATCGACGAGCTGCCGCAGCTTTTCAACGTGCTTATCGGCGAGATGTCGCTGGTCGGTCCGCGCTGCCATGCGATCAATATGCGTGCTGCCGGCAGGCTTTACGAGGAGCTGGTGCCGGACTACCACCAACGCCACATCATGCGCCCCGGCATTACCGGCCTTGCGCAGACACGCGGCTGGCGCGGCCCGACGGCGCGACCGCTGCAAGCGCGCGCCCGCATCGCCTGCGATATCTACTATGTCCGGAATTTCAGCCTGTTGCTCGACTTGAAGATTTTATTGAAGACACTGGTCATCGAGCTGCGTGGCGGCACCGGCTTCTGAGACGCGTTGATAATGCGACGGTCCTAGCCGGTTTTTCGCCAACAGGCAGCCCGATGGCGCTGCCGTCCGCCTGCCGACAGGTCAACGGACGCAAAAAAGGCGGCTGTTGCAGCCGCCTTTGATCATCGCAGTCGATTGCGATCAGTCCTGTTGAACGATGCCGCTCAGATGCGTCAGTTCCATGATGAAGTGCTCGAGCTTCGACTTGTGTTCGTGCAGCTCGGCATGTTCGAGCTCCAGGCGGGCAGCTTCAATCCGACGGGTCAACTCGTCCTTGTGGAGTTCCTCGACCGGAACGGCGGATTCGGCAAGCAATGTGCAGCCGGTCGGCAGAATATCGGCAAAGCCGCCGAACACGACGTAGTCCTGCTTCTTGCCGGAGGCCGAACGCACGCTCACGACACCGGGCTTGACCGTCGTCATCGTCGGCGCATGGTGCGCCATGACGGTCATTTCGCCTTCAGTCGCGGGAATGACGACCTCGGTCACCATCTCCGACAGCAGCAGACGCTCCGGCGAAACGAGCTCAAAGTTGAAATTGTCAGCCATCAGTGACTTACCTTCTCGGCTATGGCTTTCGCATCTTGCAATTGGGTCCCGCAGAACGGGCAGTGCATTATCGCTTGGTCGAGATAACCGAGGCCTTCCTCGCTCTGGACCAGACCGACCACCATCATCAGCACGCCGTTATCTGCGCGATAGATGGTCGGTGCGGCTGGTTCCGGGAGATCCGCCACGACCCCTTTCAGAGAATCGCAGCAGAATATCTCGTCTAGCGCGTCGCTCATCAAGCAGCTGCGAGCTTCTTGGCCTTTTCGATCGCTTCTTCCATCGAGCCGACCATGTAGAAGGCAGCCTCCGGCAGGTGATCGTATTCGCCATTGACGAGGCCCTTGAAGCCCTTAATCGTGTCTTCGAGAGCAACCAGCTTGCCCGGCGAGCCGGTGAAGACTTCGGCGACGAAGAACGGCTGCGACAGGAAACGCTCGATCTTGCGGGCGCGGGCGACGGCAATCTTGTCCTCTTCGGACAGTTCGTCCATGCCCAGGATGGCGATGATGTCCTGCAGAGCCTTGTAGCGCTGCAGCGTCGACTGAACCTTACGAGCGACTTCGTAATGCTCTTCGCCGACGACCATCGGGTCGAGCATGCGCGAGGTCGAGTCGAGCGGATCGACGGCCGGGTAGATGCCCTTTTCAGCGATCGAGCGCGACAGAACCGTCGTCGCGTCAAGGTGCGCGAACGAGGTTGCCGGCGCCGGGTCGGTCAAGTCGTCGGCCGGGACGTAAATGGCCTGGACCGAGGTGATCGAACCTGTTGTCGTCGTGGTGATGCGCTCCTGCATCTGGCCCATGTCGGTTGCGAGCGTCGGCTGATAACCGACGGCCGACGGGATGCGGCCGAGCAGAGCCGATACTTCGGAACCTGCCTGGGTGAAGCGGAAGATGTTGTCGACGAAGAACAGAACGTCCTGGCCCTGATCGCGGAAATGTTCGGCGACCGTCAGACCGGTCAGAGCGACGCGGGCGCGGGCGCCCGGCGGTTCGTTCATCTGGCCGTAAACAAGTGCTGCCTTCGAGCCTTCGCCGCCGCCAAGCTTGTTGACGTTCGATTCGATCATTTCATGGTAAAGATCGTTGCCTTCGCGGGTGCGTTCACCGACGCCTGCGAAAACCGAATAACCACCATGCGCCTTGGCGACGTTGTTGATCAGTTCCATGATCAGAACGGTCTTGCCGACGCCGGCGCCGCCGAACAGGCCGATCTTGCCGCCGCGTGCATAGGGTGCCAGAAGGTCGACGACCTTGATGCCGGTGACCAGGATCTGCGCTTCCGTCGACTGTTCGACGTAGGAAGGTGCGTCCTGGTGGATGGCGCGCTTGTGGGCGGTGACCAGCGGACCGGCTTCGTCGACCGGCTCACCGATGACGTTCATGATGCGGCCGAGCGTCTCGTTGCCGACCGGGACCAGGATCGGTTCGCCGGTGTCTGTGACTTGCTGGCCGCGAACGAGACCTTCGCTCGAGTCCATCGCGATGGTGCGGACTTCGTTTTCGCCAAGGTGCTGCGCAACTTCGAGAACCAGACGGTTGCCGTTGTTGGTGGTTTCCAGCGCGTTCAGGATCTTCGGCAGTTCGCCTTCGAAAGCAACGTCGACGACGGCGCCGATAACCTGGGTGACTCTGCCGACAGAGCCGGTCTTGGGGGTAGCTGCCTCAGCCATTTTCTGACCCTCTTTTCCTAGCTTCAGAGCGCTTCCGCGCCCGAAATGATTTCAATGAGTTCCTTGGTGATCTGCGCCTGACGCTGGCGGTTGTAGCTCAGCGTCAGCTTATTGATCATCTCACCGGCATTACGCGTCGCATTGTCCATCGCGCTCATCTTGGCGCCCATTTCGCCGGCGACGTTCTCTAAGAGCGCGCGGAAGACCTGGACAGAGATGTTGCGCGGGATCAGATCGTCGAGGATCGACGCCGGATCCGGCTCGTATTCGTAGACGGCGCCGGCATGCGCTTCATCCTCGGCAACAACGTCAGGAGCTTGGGCAGGGATAAGCTGCTGCGCCGTCGGAATCTGCGAGATGACCGATTTGAACTCGGAGTAGAACAGCGTGCAGACGTCGAACTCGCCGGCCTCGTACATCTCGATGAGACGCTTGCCGATCTGGTCGGCATTCTCGAAGCCGATGCGCTTGACGTCGCGCAGTTCCTTGCGCTCGACGATCAGCGAAGCATATTCGCGGCGAAGGATGTCGTAACCCTTCTTGCCGACGGTGAAGATCTTCACCGTCTTGCCCTCGGCAATCAGCCTGCGGACGTGATCGCGGGCAAACCGCGCAATCTGCGAATTGAAGCCACCGCAAAGACCGCGTTCGGCGGTGCAGACCACCAGCAGATGGACCTGGTCCTTACCGGTACCGGTCATCAGCGTCGGCGCGCCATCTGCATCGGTGACTGCCTTGGCGATGTTCGCCAGAACCGCACCCATGCGCTGCGAATAGGGCCGGGCGGCCTCGGCCGCCTCCTGCGCACGCCGAAGCTTCGCCGCGGCGACCATTTTCATCGCCTTGGTGATCTTCTGCGTCGCCTTGACGGAGGCGATCCGGTTTTTCAGATCCTTAAGTGAAGGCATCCGTGATCTGTCCTAACTTAGGGCCTGATTACGAGAAAGACTTTGCGAAGCTATCGAGAGCAGCGGTGAGCTTGCCCCTGGTATCGTCGCTGATTGCCTTTTCCGTGCGGATCGCGTCGAGGATGGCGGAGCCTTCCGAACGCAGATACGAGAGGAAGCCCTGCTCGAACTTGCCGACCGAAGCAACCGGCAGCTTGTCGAGATAGCCGTTGACGCCGGCAAAGATCACGGCGACCTGCTCTTCCGTCTTCAGCGGCGAGAACTGCGGCTGCTTCAGGAGTTCGGTCAGGCGCGCGCCACGGTTCAGCAGGCGCTGCGTCGCAGCGTCAAGGTCCGAACCGAACTGGGCGAAGGCGGCCATTTCGCGATACTGGGCGAGTTCGCCCTTGATCGAGCCGGCAACCTGCTTCATCGCCTTGATCTGCGCCGACGAGCCGACGCGGGAAACCGAGAGACCGACGTTCACGGCCGGGCGGATACCCTGGTAGAAAAGGTCGGTTTCGAGGAAGATCTGGCCGTCGGTGATCGAGATCACGTTGGTCGGAATGAAGGCCGACACGTCGTTGCCCTGCGTTTCGATGACCGGCAGAGCGGTCAGCGAACCGGCGCCCTGATCGTCATTCATCTTCGCAGCGCGCTCGAGCAGGCGCGAATGCAGGTAGAAAACGTCGCCCGGATAGGCTTCGCGGCCCGGCGGGCGGCGCAGCAGCAGCGACATCTGGCGGTAGGACACGGCCTGCTTCGACAGGTCGTCGTAACCGATCAGCGCATGCATGCCGTTGTCGCGGAAATATTCACCCATGGCGCAGCCGGCAAACGGTGCCAGATACTGCATCGGCGCCGGATCGGAAGCGGTGGCGGCAACGATGATCGAATACTTCAGCGCACCGCGCTCTTCGAGCACCTTGACGAACTGGGCGACGGTCGAACGCTTCTGGCCGATGGCGACGTAGACGCAGTAAAGCTTTTCGCCTTCCGGACCGTTGTCGTGAATGGCCTTCTGGTTGAGGAAGGCGTCGAGAAGAATAGCGGTCTTGCCGGTCTGGCGGTCACCGATGACCAGTTCGCGCTGGCCGCGGCCGACCGGGATGAGCGCATCGATGGCCTTGAGGCCGGTCGACATCGGCTCATGAACCGACTTGCGCGGAATGATGCCGGGAGCCTTGACGTCGACGCGCGAGCGGCGCGTCGCGTTGATCGGGCCCTTGCCGTCGATCGGGTTGCCGAGCGCGTCGACGACGCGGCCGAGCAGTTCCGGACCAACCGGAACGTCGACGATGGCGCCGGTCCGCTTGACGGTGTCGCCTTCCTTGATGTCACGGTCGGAGCCGAAGATAACGACGCCGACATTGTCGGATTCGAGGTTCAGCGCCATGCCGCGGATGCCGCCCGGGAACTCGACCATTTCACCGGCCTGGACATTGTCCAGACCGTAGACGCGGGCGATACCGTCACCGACGGAGAGAACCTGGCCGACTTCCGAGACTTCTGCCTCTTTGCCGAAATTTTTGATCTGGTCTTTGAGAATTGCGGAAATTTCCGCGGCGCGGATATCCATCAGCCAACCTCTTTCAATGCGAGCTTAAGAGTGGAGAGTTTGGTACGAAGAGACGTATCAATCTGGCGGGACCCGACCTTGACGATCAGACCACCAAGAATTGACGGATCAACCGCGACGGCAATCGTCACGTCTTTGCCGGTAACGCTCTTGAGTGCCACCTTCAATTCGGTTTCCTGCGCTTGCGAAAGCGCATGCGCCGAGGTGACCTCGGCGGAGATTTCACCGCGATGGTTCGCGGCGATGATGCGGAAGGCCTTGATCATGCCCGGCAGGGCAAACAGGCGGCGGTTGCGCGCCACGACCTTCAGGAAATTGGCGAAGAAGCCGCTGATTCCGGCCTTCTCGCTGATGGCGACGATCGCCTTCAGCTGGTCCTCGGCAGAGAAAACCGGGCTTACGACGAAACGCTTCAGATCGGCACTCTCGTCCAGCATGGCCTGGAAACGGTCAAGATCGGCGGTTACGCTGTCGACGGCGCCCTGCTCGAGCGCCAGATCGAAAAGCGACGAGGCATAGCGCTCGGCAACACCAGATGTAAGCTGGGACGTGTCTGCCACTGGCACAAATTTCCCTGATTTCAACCCAAAATCCGGCTCTCGGCGGGCGCCGAACCTATGATCTTGAATTCGTTTTGATTTCCCCCAGAAATCACAAGAGAAGCCTCTTGCTTCTTCCGAAATTCGGGGTCCGTCTAACATAGGATGTTCGGACTCGCAACACGCGTAATGCCCGAATACGCCTTTCACATGAATTTCTGTTCGCAAAATTGCGCGATGGTCTGGACGCAGGCCGAAGAAGCCGCCCGCGGACTGCGAGATTCACGTTTGGATGAAGCCGAAAACATAGAGCAGCGGCAGCGCAGCCAAGGCAATTTGCACAACCAGGAGTAAATAGTTGACGATATTACTCCCCTTATCGGACAGGATCGATATGATGCGGGCAAAGGCCGCCATCGCAAAGGAGGCGCCGAGCGCCATGTAAATCCAGTCCTGGGCGAGCATGATCGCCGACAGGCCGAAGCCGAGATAGAAACCGCCCATCGAGCGGCCCTCGCCAAAACCTTCCGGCCGCCCCTCCTGCGCCGGGAGGCCGAGAAGGCGGAAGGTCTGACCTGGCGCAAACATCATGATGAAACCGGCGAGCGCCGTAAAAGCGGCGGAGCAAAAGGCAAGCTGCTCGCCAAGCTCGGTCGGGAAATAAAAATCCATGCATCAGCCCCAAATCGCCCGGATGATTCGGTGTTTTATCGCATGCGCCGGAAACGGAGGAAATGGCGGCGCACTGTTTTAGAGAAAACTCTGCGGATCGATATCGAGCTGCACCTGCACCGAGCCGCGCTCCTTGGGCGATTGCGACAGCATCGCCCGCAGGAACCCCTGCATGTCCGAGTTGCGCCGACCGTGCACCAGGAGGCGGAAGCGATGGCGGCCGCGCACCAGCGCCAACGGGGCTTCGGCCGGGCCGAGCACCGAAATGCCGGAAATCTGCGGCGCCGCATTGCGCATGCCGCGCGCATGGTTTTCGGCATCGTGGCGGGTTTCAGCCGAAACGATGATCGAGGCGAGCCTGCCGAAGGGCGGCAATATGGCGCGTTCGCGTTCGCCAATCTCGCGCTCATAAAAGGCGTCGGAATCGCCCGACACAATCGCTTGCATGACGGGATGCTGGGGCTGGTAGGTCTGCAGCAGCCCCTGGCTTTTGAGACCAGTGCGCCCGGCGCGGCCCGTCACCTGCGACAAAAGCTGGAAGGTGCGTTCGGCAGCGCGCGGATCGCCATTGGCCAGGCCGAGGTCGGCATCGACGATGCCGACCAGCGTCATCAGCGGAAAGTTATGTCCCTTAGCGACGAGCTGCGTGCCGATGACGATATCGGCCTCACCCTTGGCAATCGCCTCCAGCTCCAACCGCAGCCGCTTCACCCCGCCCATGATATCGGAGGAGAGAACGATCGTCCGCGCCTCCGGAAAATGCCGCTCCACCTCCTCGGCGATGCGCTCGACGCCTGGTCCGCAGGCAACGAGATGGTCGAGTGTGCCGCATTCCGGGCATGCCTCCGGCGTGCGCTCGGCATGGCCGCATTGATGGCATTGCAGCTGTTTGCGGAAGCGGTGCTCGACCAGCCAGCTCGAACATTGCGGGCATTGGAACCGGTGACCGCAGACCCGGCAGAGCGTCAGCGGCGCATAACCGCGCCGGTTGAGAAAGAGCAGCGCCTGTTCGCGCCTTTCCACCGTCTTGCCGATTGCCCGGATCAGCACCGGCGACAGGAAACCGCCGCGCTCCGGTGCGTGCCGGCGCATGTCGACAAGATGCAGGTCCGGCAGCGCCGCGTCGCCGAAACGCGTCGGCAGATGGACGGTGCTGTAGCGCCCGCTCTGACCGTTGACCTGGCTTTCGACCGAGGGGGTCGCCGACACCAGAATGACGGGAAAATCACCGATGCGACCGCGCACCACGGCCATGTCGCGGGCATTGTAGAAGACGCGATCCTCCTGCTTGTAGGCGGGATCATGCTCCTCGTCGACGATGATCAGGCCGAGATCCTCGAAAGGCAGGAACAGCGCCGAGCGGGCGCCGGCCACGACGCGCACCTCGCCGGTCACCGCCTGGCGCCAGACCTTTTCACGCATGCGCGGCGCCAGATCGGAATGCCATTCGGCCGGCTTTGCCCCGAAGCGATCCTGGAAGCGCTCCATGAAACTTGCTGTCAGCGCGATCTCCGGCAGCAGGATCAGCACCTGCTTGCCGCGTTTCAGCGTCTCGGCGATCGCCTCGAAATAGACTTCGGTCTTGCCGGATCCGGTCACCCCGTCGATCAGCGACACCGAAAATTCGCCCTTGCGGATGTCGGAAACGATCTCCGCCGCCGCCTCCTTTTGCGGCCCTTCGAGACGGGCGGCGGCAAATTCCGGATCGGGCAATGCCACGACCGGCGGCGGCGGCAGAAATATGGTTTCGAAGATGCCGAGCGTGATCAGCCCGTCGACGACGCTGGTCGAAACACCCGCCGCATGTGCCAGGCCGCTACGTGTCCAGGACAGGCCGTCGGAGGCCGTTTCAAGTACCCGGGCGCGCGCCGGCGTCATCCGCTCCGGTTCGCCGCCGACAAATTTCAGCCCCTCGACCATCGGTTCCGGTTCGAAGGCGTTCGGTGCCCTGAGCGCCATACGGGCGACGAGGCCGGGCGGCGAGAGCGTATAGGCCGCAACCCAATCGATGAAATCGCGCATCTCCCGGGAAAGCGGCGGGCAGTCGAAGACATGGCTGATCGGCCGAAGCTTCTTCGGATCGACACCATCCTCGCCGCCGTCCCAGACGACGCCGATCACCTGCCGCGGCCCGAGCGGCACCTGTACGACCGAGCCGGGCTCGACCGCCATGCCATCCGGCACCGAATAGGAATAGGGTTTGGGCGCCGGCATCGGCACCAGCACGGGAACCGTTCGGTTCGCGGGCGGTGCCTCGAAAAGCGCGCCAAAGAGATCGGACGAATCTATGCTCATCGCGCGAGACCATGCCCGCAAATCGACGGAATTGGAACCGTAAAGACAAGGCGGCGCCTCCGTCGGTAAATGTGGATGACGAAGCTGTACGGCGATTTCCTGGACCCGAACGAAAAGGTTGCTGGACAAGCGGTTGGCCGCATAGATTGCCGAAAGATCTTATTCGAAATGCCGAAGCGTTGCTCTTCGGCCGCTGAAACGGAGAAGACGAATGGCCAGACTGACCGAAGATGCCAAGGGCGTCTATGTCATTGCCGTGACCCCGTTCACCGATGACGGCGCGCTCGATCTCGGCAGCATCGACCGCATGGTCGATTTCTACGAGGGCGCCGGCGTCAGCGGCCTGACGGTGCTTGGCCAGCTCGGCGAGGCCCCGAAGCTGACCGCCGCGGAATCGCGGACCGCAGTCGAGCGTGTGCTGAAGCGCCTCGACGGGCGGCTTCCCGTCGTCGTCGGCGTGTCGGCGCCGGGGCTTGCGCCGATGCACGAACTGGCCGAAGCCGTCATGGGCGAAGGCGCCGCCGGCGTCATGGTCGCACCGCCCTGGACCGTCAAGACCGACGACCAGTCTTTCGCCTTCTACCAGTCGGTCGGCGAGACGCTCGGCGATACGCCCTTCGTGCTGCAGGATTATCCGCTCACCACCAATGTGACGATCGCGCCCAAGCTTATCGAGCGCATCGTCAACGAGGTGCAAAATTGCGTCATGCTCAAGCACGAGGACTGGCCGGGGTTGTCAAAAATCACCGCACTCCGCACCGCCAGCGACAAGGGCAGCATGCGGCGCATCTCCATCCTCTGCGGCAATGGCGGGCTCTTTCTGCCCGAAGAGATGGGCCGCGGTGCAGATGGCGCCATGACCGGTTTTTGTTATCCCGAGATGATGGTCGGCGTCGTCGCGGCCTATGCATCCGGAAATCCGGATCGCGCCCACGAAATCTTCGACGCCTATCTGCCGCTCGCCCGCTACGAACAACAGCAGGGCATCGGGCTTGCCTGCCGTAAATACGTTCTTGCCAAGCGCGGCGTGATCAGATCCGCCACTCTGCGCAAGCCGGGCGCCAAGCTTTCGGCGCTCGATATTGCCGATATCGAGCGGCTGCTGGCGCGCCAGGCCATTCGTCTCAAAGAGATCGGGGCCTAAAGCTTAAAGCGTGTGGAACGAGCCTGAAACATCCCGACCGGAGGGCATGGGGGCAATGTCGAGACAAAGTGTATCGCCGTCCGGCGCACAGGGCCGAAAACCGAGAGCCTCCCAGAACCTGGCTGCGCCGGGATTGCCCGGATGAACGGTGACAACACGGCAGAAATCCCGCGCATGATCGAGCAGAGCCAGGGCCAGCAGCCGACCGATGCCGCACCCGCGCATCGCGGGACTGAGGTAGAAACGCCGCATCCGCAACGCCCCCGATAGGGCAGGCTCGACGGTCATGCCGCCGACGCCGGCAAGCGTCTCCCCGACATAGGCGCCGAGGAGCCTTTCGACGATACGCTCGAACCTGACGTCGCCTGCCGACCATTCGTCGACAAGGCGGGTGATATGGCGATACCCTTCCTGCCGGGCCTCACTGTCGAGGTCGCCGATCTCCCGCGGCAATCGATCGCGGATCATACGGATGTCGACCAGCATGGCAAAACCTGTTTAGACCGCAGGAACGGCAAGCTCTCGCGGCGTTGCAGCGGCCGGAAGGCTGACCGGCACGAAGGTCGCGTCGCCATCCCTAGCCATGTCGTGCACCGTATGTTGCTCCAGCGCCTTGGTCACCTCATTGAGATCGCCGTCCAGATGTTCGGCCGGAATGAGATTGCCGATCAGGAAATCGAAGCGGTCGCCGCGTTTGTTCAAGAGCTCGTGGAACACCGTCATGTCGCGGAGCTCCGTCGACCATTTCGCCAGCCAATAGAACAGGCCGGAATTGCGCGCCGTCATATGGACGGGAAGGATCGGCAGATTGTATTTGCGCGCCAGCCCGACCGCCGAGGTCTTCCACGGGCGCTCGTTCAGCCGGCCGTTCGCCCAGTAGGCGATGCGGCCTGATGGGAAGAGCACCGTCGCCTTGCCTTCCCTGACCGCATGGTTGGTCAACTGCAGCGTCTCGCGCGCCTTGAGCTTGCTCTTGTGCTCCTCCCGCCATTCGACGGGGATGATCATCTCGGCAAACCGTGGATTGACGCGGATCGCATCGCGATTGGCAAAGAACATCATATCCGGCCGGCGCGTCTTCAACAGATCGAACACGGCAACACCGTCGGCAATGCCTGTGGGGTGATTGCTGACCAGGATGAAGCCGCCGGTATCGGGGATGCGTTCACCATTGGTGATGCCGATATCGAGTTTCAGCACGTCGCTCAAATATTCGAACGACTGGAAACCCGGCATCTTGGCCACCGCATTGGCAAATTCGATCGCCTTGTTGTAACGCAGCAGCGTGTAGAGGAACGGGCGCATGACCGGCCAGAGCGGATTTTTGACGATCCTCCGGCCACGTTCGGCAATCAGCGTATCGACGATATGACCCGGCTTTCCCTGTGAAACGAGAGCGATCGCTTCCGCGAGCTGTCCGAAAGCCGTCATGGAGTCGCGCCGTGCCATGAAAGATCCTGTCTATGGGCTATAAGCTATCGCAGTGGAATATGATCTAAGGATGACAAAGGCTTGGCCGGCATTAGCAATTCCATAACCGTTCCTGCTTCAAATTGGCGGACTTGAAGGCAAATTCAAGGCCCCGCGACGTGAACGAACTGCTTGTTATCGCCGATCCCAGCCTGATGGCGGAACGGGCCGCATGGCTCGAAAACCTCGCCCGCGAGCGCCGTCTTTCCGAGCATACACTCGATGCCTATGAGCGCGACACCCGCCAGTTCCTGACCTTTCTGACCGGCCATCTCGCCGGCCCGGCGACGCTTGGGGATATCAGGGAGCTGCGTCCCGCCGATTTCCGCGCCTTCCTGGCGGCCCGGCGCAAGCAGGGCTCCGGCGCCCGCTCGCTTGGCCGCAATCTCGCCGGCCTTCGTTCACTGCTGCGCCACCTCGAAAAGAAGGGCTTGGTCAATGCCGCCGGCGCCGGCGCGATCCGCTCGCCGAAACAGCCGAAATCGCTGCCCAAACCCCTCTCGGACACGCAGGCGATCACCGTCGTAAGCAACGAAGCCCAACTCCACGACGAACCCTGGATCGCCGCGCGCGATGCGGCTGTCATGACGCTGCTTTACGGTTGCGGCCTGCGCATCTCCGAAGCGCTGGATCTCATTCCCTCAGAGCTGAAGAAGGGCGCCACAACGCTGCGCATTACCGGCAAGGGCAACAAGACGCGGCTGGTGCCGTTGCTGTCGGTGGTGTTCGACGCGGTCGAGAAATATCGCACGCTCTGCCCCTATGATCTCGAGCCCGGCGAACCGCTGTTTCGCGGCGCCCGCGGCGGCAAGCTACAGCCCGCGATCATCCAGCGCGCCATGCAGAAGCTGCGCAGCGCCTTCGGCCTGCCGGAGACGGCAACACCGCATGCGCTTCGCCACTCCTTTGCCACCCACCTGCTGGCCGGCGGCGGCGACCTGCGCACCATCCAGGAACTGCTCGGCCATGCCAGCCTTTCGACGACACAGGTCTATACCGGCGTCGATGCATCGCGCCTGCTTGAGGTGTATGATCGTGCTCACCCACGCGCGTAGAGCCTTTTCTGGTCAGATTGCAACATTCTGCCGAAGCAAGAGGACTCTAAGCTTTCGTTAACGCATTCTCTTAAAGGATTATGCGCAAGCCGGGCGTAGAGCATGAAACAATAAGGCATGTGACCGGAACATCATCATGACGACATCAATCGGCCGCCGAACTTTTCTCGCAGCACCGGGCAATCTGCTGCTCTGGCTGATTGCGGCCTTTCATATCCTGCTTCTTGCCGCCCTGTTTGTGGCCTTCCTGACTGCAAGGCCGGCGGCGGCCGAAGACGCGGCCTGCACCGGTCGCAACCTGATGGTCGAGCTGCAGCAGAACGATCCCGCCCGCTATGCCGAGGCGCTGAAGGAAGCCGACGCTACGCCAAACGGCAAGGGCATCTTCTGGAAGATCGAGAAAGCAGGACTTCAGCCTTCGTGGCTGCTCGGCAGCATGCATGTCACCGATCCGCGCGTACTTGCCCTGCCGCCGCGTGCCCAGGCAGCCCACGACGCGGCCAGTACGATCCTTATCGAATCCGATGAGATACTCGATGAACGCAAGGCGACCGCGGCCCTGCTCGCAAAGCCGGAGCTGACGATGTTCACCGACGGCACGACGATCGACAAGCTGCTCTCTCCCGAGGATTACAAGCGCCTCGAAGCCGGCCTCAAGACGCGGGGGATTCCGCTCAGTGCGGTCTCCCGCATGCGGCCCTGGATGATCTCGAGCGCCGTCGCCCTGCCGGCCTGCGAAATCGCGCGCAAGGCCAAGGGCGTGCAGTTCCTCGACCAGAAGATCGCGACCGATGCCGTTTCTCAGGGCAAACAAGTCAAGGGGCTGGAGACACTAGCCGAGCAGATCCAGGCCATGGCCGACCTGCCGATCGAATTCCATCTGAAGTCACTGATCGAGACGCTGGAACTCGGCGACAAGATGAGCGACGTCGTCGAGACGATGACCGACCTCTATCTCTCCGGCGATATCGGCATGACCATGCCGATGCTGAAGACCGTAACGCCGGAGACGGAAGGCGAAGATAGCGACTACGCCGCCTTCGAACAGCGCGTCATCCTCGACCGCAACAAGGTGATGGCCGAGCGCGCCGCCCCCATTCTCGACGGCGGCAACGTCTTCATGGCGGTCGGCGCCCTGCACCTGCCCGGCAAGGCCGGCGTCATCGAACTGCTGCGCCAGCAGGGGTTTACGGTGACGGCGGTGAATTGAGTCAGCCGAGCGTCATGCGGCGCAGCACATTGGTTTTCCAGTAGAACTGGTGCACGAGCGCGCCCGCGACATGCGCCGCGATCAGCGCCCAGAGAATGATCTTCAGGATATCCGCGTGGAACGACCCGGCGGGATTGATGCCGAAATAATAGGCGGCGATGCCCGAAAGCGGCATGGCGAAGATCAAGATGTAGAGGCCGGCATGGGCAAGCTTCGCCGCGAGGCGGAAGATCGGCGGCTCCGCCGCCGCCTCGGCCGGCACGCCCTTGGCAAAACGCAGTCCGAGCCTGACGACGGCGAGCAGCAGAATGGCGATGCCGACATAGGCATGGATATTCGCCGACGCAATCTGCTCGGGCGTCGGCACCTCGCCCCTGCGCATCAGCCGATGCCAGGTATTCATGCCGTCGGGAAACAGCAGATTGAAGAAGATCAAAAGCGCGATCGCCCAATGCAGGAAGCGTTGGTTGAGACTGTAAGCCATGGTGGACGGCTGCTGCATTTTCTCGACCTTGGTCAAATGTTTATCTCTGCGATTCACAAACATTAGACTAAGGGTAATCCATGGCTAAGTTGTTCCCGAGTGGTTTGTTTTCCGCCACTCTTCGTACTCTTCGCGGGCGTCGTCATGCAGCGGATAGTAACGCTGCAGCGACCCGCCCCCCATCAGCTTCACTCGCGAGAACTCCTCCCAATCGTGATGCTTCTGCGATTCTTCGATGACCTTGGCGGCCATCGCGACTGGAAGCATCACCACCCCGTCGTCGTCGGCGACGATGATGTCCCCGGGGATGACAGTGACTCCGCCGCAAGCAATCGGAACGTTGACGGCGTTGGGATAGATGCCAGTCTGCACATGATAGTTGGGCGTCCAGCCGCGCAGCCATAGAGGGATATTCAGCTTCTCGACATTGGGCCGATCGCGCATGCATCCATCGATCACGATGCCGGCGCCGCCTCTGCCCTTGAAATACGTCGACATCATATCGCCGAAGACGCCCGAGCTCATGTCGCCGCGCGCGTCAACCACGACCACATCGCCCTCCTGCACGTGGTAAAGCACGTGGCGGTGCAACTGCGTCTCCGGATCTGCATATTCTCCCTCGGTGAAAAGGTCCGGCCGCTGCGGCATGAATTGAAGCGTCAGGGCCGGCCCGACGACCGACCTCCCGCGGTTCTGCGACACGGGACCGACCATGTGCGGATTGCGAAAGCCCATGTGGCCAAGCGTGCCGGCAACCGTCGCGGCGCCAATTTCCTTCAGCGCGTCGATCAGCTCTTTGGGCGGTCGCGTAATGTCGGGCGTCTGCGTCATTTTAGGCTCCGGTGGATGAAACTACCAGTTTGTGACAGAACCGTCGCGGCGCTTCAGGTGGGGCGCTTCCCAGAAACGAAAGCTCTCTGCCTTGACCACCTCTTCGTTGACATCGACGCCGAGCCCCGGCAGGTCGCTGACCGGATAGTCGGGGCCGTCGAGCCGGGGTTGCACGGGGAAGAAGTCGGAATTATCGAAGCCGAGCTTTGCTTCGGGCGCCCTGGTCTCAAGCCAAGCGAAATTCGGTACCGCGGCGGCGAGATGGATGGTCGCGGCCGTGCAGACTGGGCCGAGGGGATTATGCGGCATCAGGTCCACATAATGTGCTTCGCTCCAGCCAGCGACCTTCATCGCTTCAGTGAGCCCGCCCACATTGCACACATCGAGCCGGTTGAACTGATGGATGCCACGTTCGATGTAGGGCAGGAATTGCCACTTGCTGGCAAACTCCTCGCCGATGGCGAACGGGATGTCGGTCATCGTGCGCAGGGATTCATAGGCCTCGGGTGTCTCGTCTCGTATCGGCTCCTCGAGGAAATCAAGCACGCCACGACCGAGCTTGTTACAGAAGCTCGCGGCTTCCGCCACCGACAGCCGATGATGATAGTCGATGCCGAGGACGACCTCGTCGCCCAGCGCCTCGCGCGCTTTGTTTAGCATCGCTGCGGTCGCGCCGATCGACTCCCGCGGCTCAAAGATGTCCTTGTTGTTTTGCCCGATGGGGAAGAAGCGGATCGCCTGCCATCCTTGTGCGCGGAGTTCCCGGGCTCGTTCGATGGCAACATCGCCCTCGGCCTCGTCGCCGGTCGAGGCGAAGGTCGGAATGCGGTCGCGCTGCTTGCCGCCCAGCAGCTCGTAGGCCGGCACCCCCAGCGCTTTGCCCTTGATGTCGTGAAGGGCAATATCGATGGCGGAAATCGCCGCCTGCAGGACACGCCCGCCTTCGAAGTATTGGCTGCGATAGATTTCCTGCCAGATCCGACCAATCTGCATCGCGTCGCGGCCGATGAGAAATTCGCGATAGTGCTCGATCGCGCCGGCCACCGCCTTCTCGCGACCGCTCAAGCCGCTCTCGCCCCAGCCGAAGATGCCGTTGTCGGTCTCGACCTTGACCAGCATCTGATTGCGCGTTCCTACCCATACTGGATAGGGCTTGATCGCCGTGATTTTAAGCTTCGTCGTCATCCATGCCCTCGTTTTCACGCGCATCCACGCGGTCATCAGTTGGCCCTGAGGGCCATTTCTGTTTCGCCGTCGAACAGATGCATCCGCTCCTGATCGAACTCGAGCCAAATCTGTTCGTCGGGCGCGACGGCAATGGTTGGCGGCACGCTGACATTGACGATGGCGCCGGACAGGAACGCTTGTACGAAGGTGACGTCTCCGGTCGGCTCCACCGTGTATGCCTTGGCCGGCACGCTTCCAGGAATCGCGCTCTTGTGCAGCTTGATCGTTGAGTGACGCGCGCCGAGCACGACCTTTCTGGTTGTTGCCCTCGCGACCTTCTGTGCGTTCTGGGGCGAGAGCTCGAGGCGCCAGCCCTCCGCGCCGGTCAATACAGTGTTGCCGCTTGCCGTCGATGCCTCCAGCGGAACAAGGCTCATCGCCGGGCTGCCGACGAAGCTAGCGACAAACATGTTCACCGGATGGGCAAAGACCTGCGCCGGTGAATCGTATTGCTGCAGGTAGCCGCCGTTCATCACCGCCATCCGGTCAGCCATGGTGACCGCTTCGAGCTGGTCATGGGTCACGTAGATGATCGTCGCCCTGAGGTCCTGGTGAAAGCGCTTGATCTCCGACCGCATCTGCACGCGCAGCTTTGCGTCGAGGTTTGAGAGTGGTTCATCCATCAAAAATACCGCCGGATCGCGAACGAGGGCACGGCCGAGCGCCACGCGCTGCTGTTGCCCGCCCGAAAGTTCGCGCGGCTTGCGCTCAAGCAGCTGCGTCATGTCGAGCACGCGCGCTGCTTCCTTGACCTTCTTGTCGATCTCGTCTCTTGGCAGTTTGCGCATCTGCAACGGGAACGCCAGATTTTTGTAGACCGATTTCTGCGGATAGAGCGCGTAGTTCTGGAACACCATTGCGATGTCCCGGTCCTTGGGGTCGAGGTCATTGACCACCCGGTCGCCGATGACGATGTCGCCAGATGTGATGGGGATGAGCCCCGCCACAAGGTTGAGCGTGGTTGTCTTGCCGCAGCCGGAAGGGCCGACGAGCGCAACGAATTCGCCGTCGTTGACCGTCAGCGAAACGTTGTTGACAGCTTTGAAGCTGCCGTAGGTCTTGACCAGATCTTTGAGGACCACGTGGGCCACCGGCAACTCCCCTAGAGCATGATGCCGAAAAGTGTGAGCGGTTTTCGGAAGACATCATGCTCTAACTCTTTAATTTAGAACAGGATTCAGATTTTAGGCCGACCGGCCTAAAATCATCCTGTTCTAGTGCTTGACTGCACCTTCCGTGAGGGCGCGTACGAAGTATCGCTGCAGGACAAGGAACAAGACCACGACGGGCACGCTCATCATGAAGCTGGCCGCCATAAGGCCCGGAAAGTCCGTTGTATTTTCCGAGAAGAAGCGCTGGATGCCGACTGGCAGTGTCAGCTGCTCGTTCTTGGAGAGAAAGGTGTAGGCGTAAATGTACTCGTTCCACGCGCCGATGAAGGAATAGATCGCCGTGGCGATGATACCTGGCGCCGAGAGCGGCATCACGATCAGGATAAAGGCCTGGAACCGCGTTGCCCCGTCGATGCGGGCCGCCTGCTCGAGTTGCACCGGGATGTTGTCGTAGAAGCCCTTGAGGAGCCAAATTGCCAGCGGCAGGCCGAATGTGAGGTAGGTCAGGACGAGCGACGCATGCGTGTTCACCAGCCCGATTGCCCGCATCAGGATGAAGAGCGGCACGAGGAAGATCACCGCAGGGAACATATTGCGGAGCAAGACGGCGAAGAACAGAAAGTTCCGGCCCGGGAAGGTGAAGCGTGAAAAGGCGTAGGCCGCAGGAACCGCCACGATCACCGAAAGGATGGTCGTGGCGGTGGAGACGAAAAGGCTGTTCCAGAAGAAGCGCAAGAAGTCCTGGCCGACGCTGTTTTGCGGATCGAGCAGCTTCTGGTAGCTGGCGAGGGTGGGTTGATCCGGCCACCATTGCGGCGGGAACTGCATGGCCGCGAAGCCGGACTTGATCGAGGTGATCAGCATCCAGATCATCGGCAATGCGGTGTAAAGCAGCATGAACACAAGGAAGACGCGTCCGCCCCACCGCCATCCATCGATGCGCATACGGCGGTGCGCCTGGCCTCGATGGGCAATCTCGGCAATCGTGCTCATGCGCTCCCGTCCTTCTGCTCGTTGCCGCTCAGCGCACGGACGTAGAAGTATCCGAGCGACATCAGGATCACGAACAGCAGCACCGAATAGGCCGATGCCACACCCCAGCGCTGGCGGCCGAAGGCGAGTTCATAAATATGGGTGATCCAGATATGCGATGCGTTCGACGGCCCGCCGCCGGTCATGATCCAGGGGATGATGAAAGAATTGAAGTTGGCCACCGCCAGCAGAAGGATCGTCACCGTCGAGACGTTTCTCAAGTGCGGAAAGGTGACGTGCCAGAACCGCTGCCATGCATTGGCTCCATCGACTTTTGCGGCGCGCAGCAACTGGTCGGGAACCGTCTGCAGGCCGGCCATCATCATGATCATGGCAAACGGAAACTCTCGCCAGATATTGACGACGATCAGCGAGGGCAGCACGGTGCTGACGCTGTCGATGAAATTCGGCGGCCGGTCGGCCAATCCGAGGCCGACCAGCACCGCGCCAATGATCCCGAAGTCCGAATGGTAGATCCACTTCCAGATATAGGATGCCGCAACCGCGCTGATGACCCAGGGAATGATCAGGACGGCGCGTAGAATCCCACGGCCGACAAAGTCACGATGGAGCGCCAGGGCGCAGGCAAACCCCAGGACAAATGAGATGAGCGTGGATCCCAGCGTCCAGATAAGAGTGTTCGAGGTGACCTTCCAGAATACCGGACTTGTGAGGATGGAGGTGTAGTTGTTGAGACCGATGAAAATCTTGTCCCGGAGCTGCAGGCCGGGCGGCGTATTGAAGAACGACAGCTCGATCGTGTAGTAGATAGGGTAGGCAATGACGATGAGCATCACGGCGATCGCCGGAAGCACATAAGCGTAGTCAGCGCGATGCTCCCAAATCTTTCGCAGCAACCCGGACCTATCGGGTTGCGGTCTTCGACGAGCCTCGGCCTTGCCAGTCAATATCGTCACTGTGCCCGTGCCCTTATTCTTGGGAATAAACCGGCTGCACGCGAGGCGCAGCCGGTCAAATCGTCAGGCTGGACTAGAGCCCGCCGTCCATCAGGTCTTTTACCTTTTTGGCTGCGTCGTCCGCGGCCTGGTCGACGCTCATGGCTCCGGTCAGGGCATTTTGCAGCATGTCCGGGACGATGATGTTCATGATCTCGGGGGACTGTGGCAGCGCTGGGAACGGAATGCCGTATGGCAACATCGAGGTCGTGACATCGAGGAACTTGATGCTATCAAGACGTTCCTTCATCCATTTGGTCTTGAAGCCATTGAGGTTTCCCGGGTTCGAGCCGGCATAGGCCATCTTCAGCGACCATTCGGGGCTCGTCCACATGCAGATGATCGCCTTTGCGGCCGGCTCGTCTACCTTGCCGCCCTCGACATATTCGGGCTTCAGGATGTGAATGTTGGAGCCGCCGAACACGACGGCACGCTTGCCGTCGGGGCCAGTCGGAATCAGGCCGTAGCGCATGTTGTCGATGACGGTCTGCGCCTTGTCCTTGTCGGTATCCGTCGCCTTTTTCTGCAAGTCGAGCATGACGTTGTAGTCGGACGGGTGCGAGATCATCATGCCGAGCTGGCCCGCAAGGAAGAGGGGCTGGTTGTCGGCTTGCTGGTTGGTGAGCGCCGAAACCGGAACCGACTTGTCGCGAACATACATATCGTAGGAGGCTTGCAATGCCGCCTTGCTCTGCGCGCTATTGAGCTCGACCTGCTTGTAGGTCGGGTTGGCGGTCGCTTCGTCGAAAACCCCGCCGCCATAGGCCCACAGCTGCGGCATGAAGCGATATGGCGTATTGCCGGCATTCTTGCGAGCCACGAGGCCGTAACCGGCAATGCCGAGCTTGTCGTGGATCTGTTTGGAATATTTGACGACGTCGTCCCAGGTTGCCGGGGCCTTGTCCGGATCGAGGCCTGCCCGCTTGAAGATGTCGGCGTTCCAGATGAAAGCCATCGTCTCGTTGTTGGTTGGAATGCCGTAGGTCACTCCCTCCCAGGTTACAGCCTTCATTGCGCCGGGCCAGAAATCCTCGGTCGAATACCCGACATCTTCGGGCTTGAGCGGCTCCAGATAACCCTTTGAGGCGAACTCGGTGCCGCCCAGGATCTGCAGTCGGACCGCCATCGGCGCTGCATTGCCGAGGAGCGCGGTCCGGAACTTGTCCAGCAGGTCGTTATAGGTGAGGGCCTGCTCCTCAAGCTGGATATTTGGATAGGTTTTGCGGAAGGTTTCGAAGAACTCCTTATAATACTGGCGCAGGAGGTCGGGGTCGCCCTCGAACACGCCCTGGTACCAGAAAGTCAGTCGCCCCTTATAGTCGAGTGGGGTGACCTTGCCGCAATCGGCCGCCGTGTCAAAATCCTGCGTGCCGGCAATCGAGCGCACATATTGCGGCGACCACTTGCTCAGGTCGACCGGCGCCCCCAGCGCAGACGCGGACATCAACGATACCATCAAAGCAGTGGAGACAGTGCCGCGCAGGACGGCACCACCGAGTGAAATCCTCGTCATAGGTATCCTCCAGGTTCTCTCCCATGCCGCGCTTCTCGAGGCGGGCGGTCTTTGCTCGCTGGCCGCGGGATGTTTTCAGCCAATGTATCACTTTGAGCTTATCATACGTTTTCAGATCACAGATTGCGTGTCAACTAGCGAAATCGTACATTGTTTACGGGAACCTCGCGTGATATTCGAGCGATATGTGGATTGATTGGGGACAGCTTTGACCGAAACAAGCGATTTTAAAGCACAGCCACCCGAAGGGATCGACGCGATCGGGGCCTCCAGCGAGGGTGCCTCGCTTTATCAGCTGATCAGGGAAGACATCATCGAGGGGCGGCTCGCGGCCAACGAACGGCTTGTGATCACCGATCTCGCCCGGCGCCACGGCACCTCGACCAACCCCGTGCGCGAGGCTCTGCAACTGTTGCGCGGGGAGGGCTTTGTCACTTTCGTTGCCAACCGCGGAGCGCGCGTCCGGCCCATAGATCAGGATTTTGTTCGGGACATCTACGAGATAGGAGTTTTGATCGAGCCGGCACTGACGCGATGGTTTGTGAACATGGCCACTGTCGAGGACATTGCTGAACTCGAACGCATCCAAGGCTTGATTGAAGAGAACGACTTCGCCGACACGTTCCGGCACAGCGAGCTGGACACCGCCTTTCACACCGTGATGTACCAAAGGCACTACAACCGCCATGCCGCCGAACTTTGGTGGAAGCATCGCGAAGTGCTTCGAGCCGTGAGCCGGCGTTTCAACTTCACGCTCGCCCGGCGTGCCGCGATCCTTGGCGAGCATCGCGAGCTCATCGCGCATGTCAAAGCGGGAAATGCCAACGAGGCGGGCGAACTCATTGCACGCCATGTCGAGGGCTCGGGCCGGCACATCCTCGAACACATGCGAGCGCGTAACGCCGCCCGGGCAGGATAGAATGCACGCCTGAAACGTCGTTATCCCCACCACTTCACACAAAGGCAGTTCAGATGAAAATCACCAGCGTTCGGCCGTGGCTGATCAAGTCCGATGCTTCCTATTGGGGAGAGTTTCTGTTCGTCGAAGTGACGACCGATGAGGGGGTCAGCGGCTGGGGCGAGATCACCACCACGACAAGACTTGCCAATCGCGCCCTCTGCACGATCCTGCGGCAGATCGGGGCCGCTGTGACAGGCGAGGACCCGGCGCGCATTGAGCATCTGTGGCACAAGATATTCCGCAGCTTCACCTACATGGGCAGTCGCGGCGCCGCAGTCGAATGCGTGAGCGGCATCGACATCGCCCTCTGGGACATCCGAGGCAAAGTCCTGGGCAAGCCGATATACGAGCTGTTGGGTGGACCGGTGCGCGATGAAATTGCGCTCTACACCCATCCCAACCAGGCCAAGTTTACCAGCAATGAGGCTGTGGTCCGCGAAATCAGAGATATCGTCGAGTCCGGTCACACGGCGCTCAAGTTCGATCCTTTCCCCTACCAAGGCCGCACCGCCGATGGACTGCCTCGCGAACAGCGGGACGGCTACCTCGACGGCAGCATGACCCGCAAGGATGAGCGCGAAGCCGCCGAACTCACGGCCCTTATCCGCGAAACGGCGGGCCCTGATGTCGATATCCTTATCGATGCGCATGGCCGGTTCGACGTTCCCACCGCCATTCGCCTTTGTCGGAGCCTCGAGGAAGCTGGTCAGATCGACTGGTTCGAGGAGCCCTGTCCGCCGGAGAGCCTCAACGCTCTCAGACAGGTCCGCGAGAAGGTCAGCGCCGCCATCTCGTGGGGCGAGCGCGGCCACACGAAGTGGGATTTCGTGCCGGTGCTCGAAAACAAGCTCGCCGACTACATCATGCCTGATGTCACCTGGACCGGCGGCATTACCGAACTCAAGAAGATTTCTGCCCTATGCGAAGCCTACTACATCCCCGTCTCGCCGCATGACGCCGCGGGGCCGATCAACGTGGTTGCGGGCGCGCAGGTGATGATGACCATTCCCAACTTCTACAAACTCGAAACGTCGGAGTGGAACCTCAGCAAATACGATCACCTCATCGACAGACCACTCGATGTTTCGAACGGCAACCTCAAGCTGACACCCAAGCCTGGTCTCGGTGTCGAAATGAACCGCGACTACCTTCAAAGCCACGAAATAGAACTGCACTAGCAACGCTTTACGCCGTGCGAGCGTACGCGGCGACCCCCGCCCACCAGAACGAGGATAAATCATGCCAGAGGCAGATGGAGCCGACGAGGCGCTCAATCGGGTGAACACGCATTCCAAGCCGTCCGACCTTCGCATCACCGACTTGCGGGTAGCCGAAATTGTCGGCGCGCCATTCACCTCGGTGCTGCTCAAGATTTACACCAACCAGGGCATCGTCGGGCTTGGCGAGGTGCGCGACGGCGCCAGCGCCAGCTATGCGCTGATGTTGAAGAGCCGGTTGCTCGGCGAGAACCCTTGCGACATCGATCGACTGTTTCGCCGGATCAAGCAGTTCGGCGGGCACGGCCGGCAAGGCGGCGGCGTATCGGCGGTGGAAATCGCGTTGTGGGATCTTGCCGGCAAGGCTTATGGCGTCCCCGTCTACCAGATGCTCGGCGGCCGTTTTCGGGAGAAAGTGCGCGTCTACTGCGATACCGACGCCACCGTGCCGAGCGGCACCGAGACGGGCAAGCGCCTCAAGCAGCGCATGGAGCTCGGCTTCACCTTCCTCAAAATGGATCTGGGACTGATGCAGATCGCCGATGTGCCCGGTGCGGTCGTGTTTCCTGCCGGCTCACTGGAAGGCTACCGCGACCATCCCAGTCGCGGGCCGCTGAAGACCATTGAAGAGCGGCGTGTCCGCAACGCTGCCTACGATTTGCATAACATCCAGCACCCGTTTACCGGCCTCCATTTTTCCGACAAGGGCCTCGACCTGCTCGAGCAATACATTGCCGAGGTTCGTGAGGTCATCGGCATGGATGTGCCACTGGCGATCGACCATATCGGCCATATCTCGATGCAGAACGGCATTCGCCTGGCCAGGCGAATTGAGAAATACGTGCCGGCCTGGCTCGAGGATGTGATCCCATGGCAATATACCGAGCAATACCGACAATTGCAGGACGCCACCACGGTGCCGATCTGCACTGGCGAGGACATCTACCTCAAGGAAGGCTTCGAGCCTCTGCTCAACAGCGGCGGCGTCTCCGTTATCCATCCTGACCTGCTCACCAGCGGGGGCATCCTCGAGACCAAGAAGATCGGTGATATGGCGCAGGACCGGGGTGTCGCCATGGCCATCCATATGGCAGAAAGTCCGATCGCAGCCATGGCCGCGGCACATGTCGCGACCGCGACCGAAAACTTCATGGCGCTCGAATACCATTCTGCCGATGTCGACTGGTGGGACGATATCGTCACGGGCCTTCCCAAACCGCTGGTGAAAAACGGCTTCATCACGGTTCCGGATAAGCCGGGCCTCGGGATTGAAGACATTGTCGACGAGGTGATCTCGCAGCATCTGCGGCCGGCTGTCACCGGCATTTGGCAACCGACTGACCAGTGGGATGATGAATATTCCTGGGATCGCACCTGGAGCTGAGGCGAAAAGGAACGAGGATGAAGATCACTGATTTGCGCTGCGCCGTTATCGGCAAACACCCGATCGTCCGCATCGTGACAGACGAGGGCCTCTACGGTTTGGGCGAAGTCGAATTCACCAAGTCCTATCTCAAGCCCTGGGTGCTGCATTTCCGCGAGGCACTGGTCGGCGAGGACCCGACCGACGTCGAGCGAGTCATGCTGAAAATCCGCCAACGCGGCTCTTTCAAGCCCTACGGCGCGGCGGTGAGCGCTATTGAGCACGCGTTGTGGGATATTGCTGGCAAGGCCGCGGGTGTGCCCGTCTACAAACTGCTCGGCGGCAAAGTCCGGGACAAAGTCCGCGTCTACAACGGCTCGGTTCGCCAGAAACGCACTGGCGATCGGCCGGAAGATTACGCCGCCGACGTCAAATGGATGATGGAGCAACCCCAGAATTTCTTCATGGTCAAGCAAGGCATCTCGTTCCACTCCAACATGAAGGACAGCATCGAGGACTTCCATTACGGCGTGACCCAGAAGAAGGCCGGCTATCACGGCGCCATGGATCAGGGTTTGATCAGCGAGCGCGGTTTCAATCACATGCTCGACTGCGTGATTGCGATGAAGGAAGTGCTGGGCGACAAGGTCAGCCTGGCGCTCGACTGCGGCCCGGGCTGGATGCTGCCCGATGCGATTAAGTTCGCGCGCGCGGTCGAGAAGTACAATTTGATGTGGCTGGAGGACATGCTGACCGGCGACTACGTGCCTTGGGTCAATCCGCAGGCCTATCGGGAACTGACAACCTCCACCTCGACGCCAATTCACACTGGTGAGCAAATCTACCTGCGGCACAATTTCAAGGAACTGATCGAGACGCAGGCGGTCCGCGTCATCGGCCCCGATCCCGCCGATGTTGGCGGCATTGCCGAGCTAAAATGGGTCGCCGAGCACGCCTACATGCACTCGATCCTGATGGCACCGCACGGCACCGCTAACGGCCTGCTCGGCCTCGGCGCCTTGATCAATGTCTGCGCCACCTTGCCGGCAAATTACATCGCATTCGAATATCCGACCGCCTCCGACCCCTGGTGGGAGGATCTGGTAATCGGCTTGCCGCCGCGGATCGTGAAGGACAGCATGGTGGACCTGCTGGAAGCGCCGGGGCTGGGCCTCGATATCGACGCTGAGGGGGCCAGGAGGTACCTCAGGGAAGAGGATGCGGGCTTTTTCGACTGAACCTCCCTCCACCTATCGCGGCCAGCTTGTCGGGCACCAGGCAATAGAACGAAAACAGCCGCCTGCCTCGCGGCAAGCGGCTTTGTGCTTTGTTAAGATTATCTAAGATTACATATGGATCGGCTTGAAGAAGGTCGCAAGCGCGGCTTCCTTCACCGCTTCCGACATCGTCGGATGCGCATGGCAGGTGCGGCCGAGATCTTCCGACGACCCGCCGAACTCCATCAGCACGGTGATCTCGTGGATCATCTCGCCGGCGCCGAAGCCGACGATATGGCCGCCGAGCACGCGGTCGGTTTCCTTATCGGCAAGGATCTTGACGAAGCCGTCGGTCGCCAGCATCGCGCGGGCGCGGCCGTTTGCGGTGAACGGGAACTTGCCGACCTTGTAGGCGATACCAGCCGCCTTCAGCTCTTCCTCGGTCTTGCCGACCGAAGCGATCTCCGGCTGGGTATAGACGACACTCGGGATAACGTCGTAATTGACGTGGCCATGCTGGCCGGCGAGGATTTCAGCGAGCGCCACGCCCTCGTCTTCGGCCTTGTGCGCCAGCATCGGGCCCTTGACCACATCGCCGATCGCATAGATGCCGGCGACATTGGTCTTGAAGTGACCGTCGATCTCGACGCGGCCGCGATTATCGAGCGCGACACCGGCCTGTTCCAGGCCGAGCCCCGCCGTATAGGGCTTGCGGCCGGTGGCGATCAGCACGACTTCGGCGTCGAGCGTCACCTTGTCGCCGCCCTTGACCGGCTCGAACGTGACCTTGGCGCCCTTTTCGCCCTTTTCGACGCCGGTGACCTTGGCGCCGAGATGGAAATCGATGCCCTGTTTGGCGAGCATGCGCTGGAACTGTTTGGAGACTTCGCCGTCCATGCCGCCGAGGATGGTGTCGAGATATTCGACGACAGTGACCTTGGCGCCGAGGCGCGACCAGACCGAGCCGAGCTCGAGGCCGATGACGCCGCCGCCGACGACGATCAGCGTTTCCGGCACTTTCTCCAGCGCGATGCCGCCGGTGGACGAGATGATGGTCTTCTCATCGATCTCGACCTGCACACCGGGAATGCCGGCGACGTCCGAGCCGGTGGCGATGACGATGTTCTTGCCTTCGATCTCCTGCACCGTGCCGTCGTCGGCGGTGACGGCGACCTTGCCGGCCGAGACGATCTTGCCGCTGCCCTGGAAGGCATCGATCTTGTTCTTCTTGAAGAGGAAGGCGACACCGTCGACATTCGACTTCACCGTCGCGTCCTTGTGGGCCATCATATTGCCGAGGTTGAGGGTCGGCGGCGCGATATCGATGCCGAGTGCGCTCATGCCATGACCGGCCTGATGGAACATTTCGGAGGCATGCAGCAGCGCCTTCGACGGAATGCAGCCGACATTCAGGCAGGTGCCGCCATAGGTCGCGCGCTTTTCGACAACGGCGACCTTGAGGCCGAGCTGGGCTGCCTTGACGGCGCAGACATAGCCACCCGGGCCGGTTCCGATAATGATCACATCGTAGGACATTGCTTCTTTTCCTTTGGATTTTTCAATTAGTCGGCCGCGCGCGTGAGCGCGAGGCGGAAGCCGAAGCCGACGAGCGCCGCTCCGGTAATGCGGTTGAACCATTTGCCGCTGGCGATGAAGCGGTCACGGATCGCCTTGACCGTGAAGAAATAGGCGACCGAGAAGACGGCCATCATGCCGAGGAATTCGAGAATAGACTGCATGCTATTTTTCGCCCTGTCGCTCTAGCGGCCGCCGCTCACATTGAGGATCGCGCCGGTTACATAGGAAGCCGAAGGAGAAAGAAGATAGAGGATTGCATTCGCCACCTCCTCGGGCGTACCGGCGCGCTGCATCGGGACTGACGGCGCCATTTCGCGCGCCCGGTCCGGCAGGCCGCCCGAAGCATGGAGGTCGGTTTCGATGATGCCGGGCCTGATGGCGTTCACACGGATGCCCTCGGCGGCAACCTCGCGCGAAAGCCCCACCGTGAACGTGTCGACCGCCGCTTTCGAGGCGGCATAATCGACATACTGCGTCGCCGAACCGAGGATCGCCGCCATCGACGAGACGTTGACGATCGCGCCGCCCTGGCCACCATGGCGGCTCGACATGCGGCGTATGGCCTCTGCGGCGCAGAGTATGGAGCCGGTGACATTGACGCGCAGCATGCGCTCGATCCGCTCTGCCGACATCTCGTCGACCCGCTGCGGATAGTCGACGATGCCGGCATTGTTGACGAGGCCGTCGAGCCGGCCGAAATGGCGGTCGACCGTGGCAAACATCGCGGGGATATCCGCAGCCTTGCCGACATCGCCCTCAATCGCCACCGCCTCGCCGCCATCCTCGACGATCGAAGCCACGACGGCATCCGCAGCCTTGCGGTTGGAGGCGTAATTCACCGCGACGCGCCAGCCCTGGCGAGCGGCGAGGCGGCAGACGGCAGCGCCGATGCCCCGGCTTCCGCCGGTCACCAGAACAACAGGGGTATCGCTCATGTCGCACACTCCTTGAAAACAAGCACGTCCCAGGGCGCCACGGAAGCCTTGCCCTCGCCCCAGGCGCTGGATTCGCGAATTGCCGGACCAAGCCCCGGAAGCACCAGCTTTTCAGCCGCTTCGGCGCCTTCCGGCTGCAGATTGTCCATCTCGCCCTCGGCATCGATGCCGTAGACGGCGCCCTGCCAGACCGTGCAGGCATTGAGATCGGCGCCGGTCGCATCACCCTCGGGGCAATTGAACATCAGGATGCCGATGGCACGCACCGGATCTTCCGATGCCATGACATAGCCTTCCATCACGACGGCTGTCCTGAGGGCGCTGACCTTGAACTGATTGCTGGCGGCAGCGGATGGCGAATTCAGCGGCGTAAACCGCAATTCATACGCCGCGTCGCGATCGACGTAGACGGCCTGTTCCTGCTTGCAGGCGGCGCCGAAGGCAGTCACAGGAACGCCGAAGAATGCAGCGGCCGCAATTGCAGCCACGCCCTTCCGCCCCCCCGTGATCCTGATCCCCGCGCTCATTGCAGCTTTGGCTCCCTTCGCCCGTCAGCATTCTCGATCACGCTGAAATCCGTCAGCAGCACCAGCGCCCGGCCGTCTTTGTCGAGCCCCCAGAAAACCGGATAAAAACCGTCGCCCCAGCCGCTCCAGAACACTGCGACATTGCCCTTCTTGCCGGCAACCGGCCGGTGCAGCGCATAGGTGCCCTTGTTGGCATCGAGATCGGCGGCCAGCACGTCGTCGTAGTAATTGATATCGGCGTCAGGTTTTTGCGCCTGCACCTGCGCTTGACGCTCGTCGATCAAAGCAAGCGTCTGCGCATCCATGTAGCAGCCGACGCCGGCATCGACCGGATAGCCGAAAATCTCGTCATCCTTCAGCGTCGCTGGATCCTGCCCAGGCAGGACCGCGAGTTCCCAACGATCCGGCTTACCCTCGGCAAACCGCATACTGGCGGCGGCAATGCGCCCGAAGGCCTGGTAGAGCGTCACCGGATAGTCGCCCGGCGCAACCGTTTTTGCGAGTGCTGGACGATCGGGCTGGGCGAGAGGGTCGGCCGCGACGATACGTCCCGAGGTCAGCTCGACATTGCCCATATGGATCACGTTGATCGACCGTCCGGAAAGTTCGGCGTCGCTGAGCGCCACCAGCTCGAAATTGCTGCTGATCCAGCCGGCCGCCGACGCGGAGACCGGGACATGCGCGGCGGCAGCGCAAAGAACAAGGCGCGCCGCTCGCATGATCCGGTTCCGCATCGAAACGCTCCTTAGAGATCGAGAACCAGACGCTCCGGATCTTCCAGGCTTTCCTTGACGCGCACGAGGAATGTCACCGCTTCCTTGCCATCGACGATGCGGTGATCGTAAGATAGAGCCAGATACATCATCGGACGGATGACCACCTGGCCGCCGATCGCCACCGGCCGCTCCTGGATCTTGTGCATGCCGAGAATGCCGGATTGCGGCGCGTTGAGGATTGGCGAAGACATCAGCGAACCGTAGACGCCGCCATTGGTTATGGTGAAGGTGCCGCCCTGCATGTCGGCCATGGAGAGCGAGCCGTCACGGGCTGCCTTGGCAAGACGGCCGAGTTCCTTCTCGATTTCGGCGATCGACATCTGGTCAGCATCGCGGATGACCGGAACGACGAGACCCTTGTCGGTGCCGACGGCCATGCCGACATGGCAGTAGTTCTTATAGATGACGTCAGTGCCGTCGATTTCGGCATTGACCGCCGGCAGTTCCTTCAGCGCATGCGTCACCGCCTTGGTGAAGAAGCCCATGAAGCCGAGCTTGACGCCGTGCTTCTTCTCGAAAATGTCCTTGTACTTGTTGCGCAGATCCATGACCGCCTTCATGTCCACCTCATTGTAGGTGGTCAGCATGGCGGCGGTGTTCTGCGCATCCTTGAGGCGCTTGGCGATCGTCTGGCGCAGGCGCGTCATCTTCACGCGCTCTTCGCGCGAGGCATCTTCGACCGTCGACGGGCCGCGCGCGGCGGCAGGGGCGGCGGGTGCTGCCGCCGGAGCCGAAATGCCCTTGGCGACGGCGGCAATGACATCGCCCTTCAGCACCTGGCCGCGTTTGCCGCTACCATCGATCTGATCGGCGGAAAGGTTGCTTTCGGCAAGCATCTTCGAAGCCGCCGGTGCCGGCGGCATGGTGGAGACGGAGGCGCTCGATGCTGATGCGGCAGCAGCGGCAACCGGCGCCGGCTGAGCGGGAGCAGCCGCGGCCGGCTGGGCAGGAGCGGCAGCCGGTGCAGCAGCAGCTGGTGCGGCGCTAGCCGCGGCACCTTCGGCGATCTGGCCGAGCAGCGCGCCGAGGCCGACGGTCTCGCCGGCTGCGACAACGATTTCCGAAAGCGTGCCGGAGGTGGGTGCCGGAACTTCGATGGTCACCTTGTCGGTTTCAAGCTCGAGAATCGGCTCGTCGGCCTTGATGGCGTCGCCGACCTTCTTGAACCAGGTGCCGACGGTTGCCTCGCTGACGGATTCACCGAGAGTTGGAACGCGGATTTCTGTGGCCATTGTTCAGATCCTGATTTCGTGTGTGTTCGTTTTAAGCGTTTCAGACGGCGGGCGGCCGCAAGATGATCGAGGGCATCGGCAGGATATCGAAACGGAAACCGAAACCGGAAGCAATGATCGGGTCGCCGTCGGCAAGAAGCTGTGCCGCCGCCTGATCCTCGACTTCGACGATCGCCATGCCGAAGGCGCCTTCACCCTCGAAGACGGGGCCGACGACGATCGCCGTTCCCGCAAGGGCGTGCCGATGCCAGTATTCGACATGGCGTTTCATCGCCGCCATTTCCTCCCCGGTCCCGTCATGCGGGAAAGTGGGGCGCGGCGGCAGCAGTCTCAGAAAGAAATAAGCCATTTGCGCCCCCTTGTGTTAGCCGCCCAGTGCATCCTCGAGGAATGCGGCGAGCTGCGACAGATGCTTGGACATAAGACCCGTCGCCGGCGAGGCGGCGGCCGGACGGCCGGTATAACGGACGCGCTGGTACTTTGCATCGATGTGGGCAAGGACCCATTCCAGGAAGGGATCGATGAACGACCATGCGCCCATGTTCTTCGGCTCTTCCTGGCACCAGACCATCTCGGCATTGCGGAAGCGCGACAGCTCGTTGATCAGCGCCTTCGCCGGGAACGGATAAAGCTGTTCGACACGCAGGAGATAGATGTCGTCGATACCGCGCTTTTCTCGCTCTTCCAGAAGATCGTAATAGACCTTGCCGGAGCACATGACGACGCGGCGGATCTTGTTGTCCTTCTGCAGCTTGATCGGGCCGTCCTTGATCACCTCGGCATCGTCCCAGAGCAGGCGATGGAAGGCAGATTCGCCGGCCATTTCGGCGAGCGTCGAGACCGCCCGCTTGTGGCGCAGCAGCGACTTCGGCGTCATCAGGATCAGCGGCTTGCGGAAGTCGCGCTTCAGCTGCCGGCGCAGGATGTGGAAGTAGTTCGCCGGCGTCGTGACGTTGGCGACCTGCATGTTGTCTTCAGCGCAAAGCTGCAGGAAACGCTCGAGGCGGGCCGAAGAGTGTTCCGGGCCCTGACCTTCATAGCCGTGCGGCAGCAGGCAGACGAGGCCCGACATGCGCAGCCATTTGCGTTCGCCCGACGAGATGAACTGGTCGAAGACCACCTGCGCGCCGTTGGCGAAATCGCCGAACTGGGCTTCCCAGAGCGTCAGCGCATTCGGGCGGGCGAGAGAGTAGCCATATTCGAAACCGAGCACGGCCTCTTCCGACAGCATCGAATTGATGACTTCGTAGCGCCCCTGCGTCGGCGAAAGATTGGCGAGCGGGATGTAGCGTTCTTCGGTTTCCTGATCGTAGAGAACTGAATGGCGCTGCGAGAAGGTGCCGCGTTCGCAATCTTGGCCGGACAGGCGGATCTTGCTGCCTTCGACGCAAAGCGCGCCGAAGGAGAGCGCTTCGGCCATTGCCCAGTCGATACCCTCGCCGGTGGCGATCATATTGGCGCGGTTTTCCATGAAGCGCTGGATCGTGCGATGGGCATTGAAGCCCGCCGGGATCTCCGACAGCTTGCGGCCGATCTCCTTCAGGGTCTTCATCGGCACGGCGGTCTTGCCGCGGCGCTGCTCGTCGGCATTGTCGGCCGCGCGCAGGCCCGACCACTCACCGTCCAGCCAGTCGGCCTTATTCGGCTTATAGTGCTGGCCGGCCTCGAACTCCTGTTCGAGATGAGCTCGCCAGTCAGCCTTCATCTTCTCGACTTCACCGTCGGTGAGCAGGCCTTCGGCGACGAGGCGCGCCGCATAGATCTGCAGCACGGTCTTGTGGCCGCGGATGACCTTGTACATCTTCGGCTGCGTGAAGGACGGTTCATCGCCTTCATTGTGGCCGTAGCGGCGATAGCAGAACAGGTCGAGCACCACAGGCTTGTGAAACTTCATGCGGAATTCGGTCGCCACCTTGGCCGCATAGACCACCGCTTCCGGATCGTCGCCGTTGACGTGGAAGATCGGCGCCTCGATCATCTTGGCGACGTCGGACGGATAGGGCGACGAACGCGAGAAGGCGGGGTTCGTGGTGAAGCCGATCTGGTTGTTGATGATGACGTGCATGGTGCCGGCGACGCGGTGGCCGCGCAAGCCGGAAAGGCCGAGGATTTCGGCAATGACGCCCTGGCCGGCAAAAGCCGCGTCGCCATGGATCAGCAGCGGCAGGACCTTGGCGCGTTCGGAAAGCGGAATGATGTCACCGTCCCAGACGGCGGCGTTCATGTCCTGCTTGGCGCGGGCCTTCCCCATGACGACAGGATCGACGATTTCCAGATGCGAGGGGTTTGCCGTCAGCGAAACATGCACCTTGTTGCCGTCGAATTCGCGGTCGGAAGAGGCCCCGAGATGGTACTTGACGTCGCCCGAACCTTCGACTTCGTCGGGTGCGTAGGAGCCGCCCTTGAACTCGTGGAAAATCGCCCGGTGCGGCTTGCCCATGACCTGGGAGAGCACGTTGAGGCGGCCGCGATGGGCCATGCCGAAGACGGCTTCCTTAAGGCCGAGATGACCGCCGCGCTTGAGGATCTGCTCCAAGGCCGGGATCAGCGACTCGCCGCCGTCGAGGCCGAAGCGCTTGGTGCCCTTGAATTTGACGTCGAGAAACTGCTCATAGCCTTCGGCTTCGACCATCTTGGCGAGGATCGCCTTCTTGCCCTCAGCTGTGAAAGCCACGCCCTTGTCCGGGCCCTCGATGCGTTCCTGAATCCAAGCCTTCTCTTCCGGGTTGGAAATATGCATGAATTCGACGCCGAGCGTCGAGCAATAGGTGCGCTCGAGAATATCGATCATCTCGCGGATGGTCGCGTATTCCAGGCCGAGCACGTTGTCGATGAAGATTCTGCGGTCGTAATCGGCTGATGTGAAGCCGTAATTCTCCGGCGACAGCTCGCGATAGTCGTCGACCGAAGCGGCGATGCCGAGCGGGTCGAGCTTGGCATGAAGGTGACCGCGCATGCGGTAGGCGCGGATCATCATAATAGCGCGCACGGAATCGCGCGTCGCCTGCAGAACGTCGGCGCCGTCGGCAGGCTTGCCCTGAGCTTCGGCCTTGGCCTTGACCTTGGTCTCGATGACCTTCTCGACAACGCCCCAATCACCATCGAGAGCCGACACCAGATCGCCGCCGGCCGCAATCGGCCAGTTCTTCTTGCGCCAGGAAGCCCCCTTGGCCGCCTTTTTCACATCGCTGGGATCTTCGTCCAGCGCCTTGAAGAAGGTGCGCCACTGATCGTCGACCGACGCTGGATCCTCTTCGTACCGCGCATAAAGCTGCTCGATATAGGCAGCGTTGGCGCCATCCAGAAACGAGGTGACCTGAAACTGCTCGTTGGCTTCTTGCCGTGCCATGGTGTTATGCGGACGCTTCCGTCCGCCTCCTGACTTTGATGATTTTGCCGGCTCGATCACCGGCTGCCGCATTTCGATTGCCGCCTGTCCGCGGCGCATCTGCATGTCTCGTGCCGTCAAGGCCGGGCGAAAGGCTGAGATGCCGCTCCTCCGCCCGGGTATAAGTTGGATTAGCCCTTGAGGACTTCAACCAGTGTCTTGCCGAGGCGGGCCGGAGACGGCGACACTTTGATGCCTGCCGCTTCCATCGCCGCGATCTTCGATTCCGCATCGCCCTTGCCACCGGATACCACGGCGCCGGCATGACCCATGGTGCGGCCCTTCGGTGCGGTGCGGCCGGCAATGAAGCCGGCCATCGGCTTCTTGCGGCCCTTCTTGGCCTCGTCGATGAGGAACTGGGCCGCGTCTTCTTCAGCTGAGCCGCCGATTTCGCCGATCATGATGATCGAGGTCGTGGCTTCGTCGGCGAGGAACATTTCCAGCACGTCGATGAACTCGGTGCCCTTGACCGGGTCGCCGCCAATGCCGACGGCCGTCGTCTGGCCGAGGCCTTCGTTGGAGGTCTGGAACACGGCTTCATAGGTCAGCGTACCCGAGCGGGACACGATGCCGACCGAGCCCTTGCGGAAGATCGAGCCCGGCATGATGCCGATCTTGCATTCTTCCGGGGTCATGATGCCCGGGCAGTTCGGCCCAAGCAGTCGCGACTTGGAGCGGTCGAGGCGAGCCTTGACGCGCACCATGTCCATGACCGGGATGCCTTCGGTGATGCAGGTGATGAACGGGATCTCGGCGTCGATCGCCTCGATGATCGCATCGGCAGCACCGGCCGGCGGAACATAGATGACCGATGCGTTGGCGCCGGTCTTTTCCTTGCCTTCGGCAACGGTTGCGAAGATCGGCAGGCTTTCACCCTTCGAGCCGGCCCAAGTTTCGCCACCCTTCTTCGGGTGGATACCGCCGACCATCTGCGTGCCGTAATAGGCGAGCGCCTGTTCGGTGTGGAAGGTGCCGGTCTTGCCGGTCAGGCCCTGCACGAGAACCTTGGTGTCTTTGTTGACGAGAATGGACATGCGAGGCCTTTATTTAGGAGAGGTTGGAAGACGTGGAGGACGCGCGACGATAGATGCCGCTGACGACCTCCTGCCAAGTATCGCTGCCTGCAGGCGAAAAGCTGACGCCCATCCGGTAGCAGTCTTCATTTTCAAAAGTGAATGCGGTGCGCTGTCTGCCCCGCGGCGAAGTCTTCATCAGCACCAGGTCGTTGCCATTCCAGGTGCCGGAAGCCGGCGAGGGAGGCGCAAAACCGGCGCTGTCGAACTGGTAGAGCTTGTAGCTCTCATCCGAAGCATCGAAGCCGAAAACATTTCGGGCCTCGAAGGAAACAGCCCCGTCACGCGTCTGGCGATAGCGCTGCTCGATGAAGAACCCGCCGAACAGGGCCTCGCCGGAAAGCGCGGCACTGGCCTTGCCTTCAGTCGTCCACGCCGACGCCGCAATACGCTCTTCCCCGTCCCATGCGCCGGCGAAGGCGTTGAGGCGGAAATGCGCTGCGGAGGGCGTGGACTGGAAGGTCATGATCGTCTCAGCCTTTGATCGCCGCGACGATCTTCTTGGCCGCATCGTCCAAGTCGTCGGCCGCCGTGATGGCGAGACCCGACTCGTTCAGGATCTTCTTGCCGAGCTCGACATTGGTGCCTTCAAGGCGCACGACGAGCGGAACCTTGAGGCCGACTTCCTTGACCGCGGCAATGACACCCTCGGCAATGACATCGCACTTCATGATACCGCCGAAAATGTTGACGAGAATGCCTTCGACCTTGGGGTCGGCGGTAATGATCTTGAAAGCCGCAGCAACCTTCTCCTTGCCGGCGCCACCGCCGACGTCGCAGAAGTTAGCCGGCTCTTTACCGTAGAGCTTGATGATATCCATCGTCGCCATGGCAAGACCGGCACCGTTGACCATGCAGCCGATATTGCCGTCGAGCGCGACATAGGCGAGGTCCCATTTCGAGGCCTCGATTTCCTTGGCGTCTTCTTCGGTTTCGTCGCGCAGCAGCTTGACGTCGTCGTGACGGAAAAGCGCATTGCCGTCGAAGGACATCTTCGCATCGAGAACGCGCAGATGACCATCCTTCATGACGATCAGCGGATTGACCTCGAGCAGCGCCATGTCCTTCTCGTTGAAGGCCTTGTAGAGCGCCGGGAAGAGCGACTTCGCATCTTCGGCGGCAGCGCCGTCGAGCTGCAGAGCTTTGGAGATCGCGGCCACGTCGGCAGCCGTCACGCCGGTTTCCGGATCGATGGCGATCGTGTGGATCTTCTCCGGCGTGTCGTGGGCGACAGCTTCGATGTCCATGCCGCCTTCGGTGGAAACCACGAAAGCCACACGACCGACCGAGCGGTCGACCAGCAACGAGCAATAGAGCTCGCGAGCGATGTCGGCACCGTCTTCGATATAAAGGCGATTGACCTGCTTGCCGGCGTCGCCGGTCTGGGCCGTCACCAGCGTATGACCAAGCATTTCCTTGGCATGGGCGACCACTTCGTCGATCGACTTGGCGAGACGCACGCCGCCCTTGGACTCAGGCGACAGTTCCTTGAACTTGCCCTTGCCGCGGCCGCCGGCATGGATCTGGCTCTTGACCACGTAAAGCGGGCCGGGAAGCGACTTGGCGGCAGCCTCGGCTTCCTCGACCTTGAGAATTGCCACACCCTCGGCAACCGGCGCGCCATAACCCTTCAGCAGAGCCTTGGCTTGATATTCATGAATGTTCATGGGTCTGTCCCTGTTTTATGACTTCAGCGCAGGCGCGATGTTGATGCAGGCTTCGCAGAGACCGGCGACGGCACCGACGGATTTGTCGAAGGCTTCCTTCTCGGTCTTGTTGAGGTCGATCTCGATGATGCGCTCGACGCCGCCCGCACCGATGACGGTGGGAACGCCGACATACATGTCCTTGACGCCATACTGGCCGCTCAGATGAGCCGCGCAGGGCAGAACGCGCTTCTTGTCCTTGAGGTAGGATTCGGCCATCTCGATCGCCGAAGCGGCCGGCGCGTAATATGCCGAACCGGTCTTCAGCAGGCCGACGATTTCAGCGCCGCCATCACGCGTGCGCTGAATGATCTCTTCGAGACGTTCCTTGGTAACCCAGCCCATGGTGACGAGGTCGGTGAGCGGAATGCCGCCGACGGTGGAGTAACGGGCGAGCGGCACCATGGTGTCGCCGTGGCCGCCGAGCACGAAGGCGGTCACGTCCTGGACCGAGACGTTGAATTCCTTGGCGAGGAAAAGGCGGAAGCGCGAGGAGTCGAGAACGCCGGCCATTCCGACGACCTTGTTGGCCGGGAGGCCGGAAAACTTCTGGAGCGCCCAGACCATGGCGTCGAGCGGGTTGGTGATGCAGATCACGAAGGCGTTCGGGGCATATTTCTTGATGCCGGCGCCGACCTGTTCCATCACCTTGAGGTTGATACCGAGAAGATCGTCGCGGCTCATGCCCGGCTTGCGAGCAACACCGGCGGTGACGATGCAGACGTCAGCGCCTTCGATCGCGGAATAGTCGCTGGCGCCCGTCAGATTGACGTCGAAGCCTTCGACCGGCGAGGACTGGGAAATGTCGAGACCCTTGCCCTGGGGGATGCCGTCCGCAATGTCGAAGAGGACGATGTCGCCCAGTTCCTTCAGGCCGGCGAGGTGTGCCAGCGTGCCACCAATCATGCCAGAACCAATGAGTGCGATCTTGTTACGCGCCATTTCGCTGTTTCCTTTGCGATCAAATTCGTCGAGCGACGCGCAACAAGGCACCGCTCAATGACGAAATCGCATAGACCGAAAGCCTAAAAATGGCAATCCATTAATTTTGATGCAGCGTTTTCAATCGTTTAGATACAAAAATTCTTACGTAAACGTAAGACAATCTGTCACCGGATTGTTACTCGGCCGCGCGCTTTTCATGGTGCAGCGCCAGATATTCGGCACTGCGCATCTCGAACAGGCGCGAGGCCGTGCGGTCGAATTCGAAACCTTCGGTGCCGCGGCGGTGCACTAAAAGTTCCTCCGGCATCGCGGCGGCGGAAATGTAGAGGCGCACGGCATGATCGTAGAATGTATCGACGAGAATGATGAAGCGTTTGATCTGATTGCGTTTTTCCGGCCCCAGCAAGGGAACGTGATCGACGAAGACCATGTCGAAACGCTCGGCGATGGCCAGGAAGTCGGTCGCCCCCAGCGGCTTCTCGCACAGATCGGCGAAGGAGAATCGCGCCATGCGGTCGACGGCGAGCGGCACGTGGATGTGGCGCCCCTTCATCGGAATGTCCAGCGGCTGCGCCTTGCGCCCGTGCAGCGCCTGCGTCCAGGACGCGTCCATCGCCATGTCGTTGTGATCGTTGATCGGCACCAGATAGACCGGCTGGCTGCTCAGCTTCTCCATCCGGTAATCAGTTGGCGAATCCAGGGTGACGACGTCGACATGCTGCTTGAGCAGGCCGACGAAGGGCAGGAAGAGGCCGCGGTTGAGGCCATCCATGTAGAGATTGTCGGGCTCGACATTCGAGGTCGCGACCAGCACGCAGCCACGCGCGAAAAGCTCGGAGAACAGCCGCGACAGGATCATCGCATCGGCAATATCGGTGACCGTGAATTCGTCGAAGCAGAGCAATTCCGCTTCCTCGTAAAGGGCTGCGGCGACCGGCGGCATCGGATCGGCCTGCTTGGTCTCGCCGTTCTTGAGCTTCAGCCGGTGCGCTGCAATGCGATTATGCACGTCCGCCATGAATTCGTGGAAATGCGCCCGGCGTTTCTTCCGGCACGGCGCCATCGCAAAGAACATGTCCATCAGCATGGTCTTGCCGCGGCCGACGCTGCCGTGAATGTAAAGCCCCCTGGTGCCGTCGGCGGATTTCTTCTTGGCGGCGAACAGCCAGCCGAGCGCGCTCGATTTTGCCGCCGGCCGCCGCTGTTTCAGCCCGGCCAACACCCTGTCGAGGTTCTTTGCCACCTCCATCTGGGCGGAATCGATCTGCAGCATACCCGAGGCGGTCAGCGCTTTGAGCTGTTCGCAGACGCTGAGCGCGTAATCCGGCATGGGTTGCATGAGGGCATCCGCCTGTCAGTCATCGGCGGAGACCGCCGGATCGTTTACCGCGCCGGTTGGTTTACCGCGCCGGTTGGTTTACCGGCTGAGGCTGATCTGCTGACCCGTGCTGGTCTGGCCCTCGAAGCGGTTGTCGGCCGTCTTGTAGACGCTGCCGAGCTGGTTGCCCGAGCGGTCCTTGAGCAGCACCTGCTTGCCGGCAACCTCCCAGGACCCCATCGCCGTCAGCTCGCCGACGCAGCCGCGCGTGCCGCCGCGCGAACCGCTGCCGAGATTGGTCAGCGTCAGGAACATGTCGCAGCTGCCATTGACGCGCCAGCTTCCGACCATCGATTCCTTGGTGACATCAAGCGCATTTGCGGTCATTGCGCCAGGCTGAGCCCCACCCTGCATCGGCGCCGTCGTCGTCGGCGCCGCCGGAAACGACGAATTGTTCACCGGCGGAAGCTGCCCGCCCTGCACCGAGGGTACCGGCTGTGCCGTCAGCGGCGTCGGCATCGAATTGGGGCTGGAGTTGTAATTATATGCCGTCCGATCACAACCGGCTAGCGCGAGAGCCACCACCAGACCTGTCATCGCATATCGCAACTGCATCATCATACTCCTGAATTCGGCTATCGCCGCAAAGAAACGGGCGTGAGACAAGTCCGATTATCGTAATTCGCTTTGGTTAATCAAGTCGAACTGCATAAATTGACCGTGACAACCACTAACCGAAAAACGATACAGTTCAACTGCCCCGCTGCAGAACTTCCTGCACATAGAATTTGTCAGCAAGGTGTTGCGCGCGTTGATCTCTGTCCGGACCCCTGTCGAACTCCCGCAATATCTCGGAATAAGGCTCGACACGAGCTCTCCACCAGCACTGCGGCGCGACCTGGCCTGCGAAACGGCTCGAAGCCGTCTCTTCAGCCGTCGGCATGCATCCTGATCAGACCCGGCGCTCGACCATCATCTTCTTGATTTCGGCGATCGCCTTGGCCGGGTTGAGGCCCTTCGGGCAGGTCTGCGCACAGTTCATGATCGTGTGGCAGCGATAGAGGCGGAACGGATCCTCGAGATTGTCGAGGCGTTCGCCGGTTGCCTCGTCTCTGGAATCGATCAGCCAGCGATAGGCCTGCAGCAGAACGGCCGGACCGAGATAACGGTCGCCGTTCCACCAGTAGCTCGGACAGGAGGTCGAGCAGCAGGCGCAGAGGATGCATTCATAGAGGCCGTCGAGTTTCTGCCGGTCCTCGTGGCTCTGCTTCCATTCCTTGGCAGGCGCCGGCGACACCGTCTTCAGCCAGGGCTCGATCGAACGATGCTGGGCATAGAAGTTGGTGAGGTCCGGCACCAGATCCTTGACGACCGGCAGATGCGGCAGCGGATAGATCTTCACCGCGCCCTTGATGTCGTCGAGGCCCTTGGTGCAGGCAAGCGTGTTGGTGCCGTCGATATTCATCGCGCAGGAGCCGCAGATACCCTCGCGACAGGAGCGGCGCAGCGTCAGGGTCGGGTCGATCTTGTTCTTGATGTAGAGCAGACCGTCGAGCACCATCGGGCCGCAATCGTCGACATCGATATAGAAAGTGTCGATCGACGGGTTCTGCCCGTCATCCGGGCTCCAGCGGTAAACGCGGAACTCACGGGTGTTCTTGGCACCCGCCGGCTTCGGCCAAACCTTGCCTTCGCGCATCTGGGAATTCTTGGGGAGAGCGAGTTCAACCATATCCGGTTCCTCTTGAGATCAGTACACGCGAGCTTTCGGCTCGATCTTGTGCGGATCGATGCCTTCGGCGATGAGCTCGGTGTGAACCGGCCGATAATCGAGCTTGACGTCACCCGCCTCGCCGACCCAGGCAAGCGTATGCTTGCGCCAGTTGACGTCGTCGCGGCCGGCGAATGCACCTTCGGTATAATCCTCGCGGGCATGCGAACCGCGGCTCTCCTTGCGGGCCTCGGCGCCGTAGATCGTCGTGATGGCGTTGGCCATCAGGTTCTGCAGCTCCAGCGTCTCGACCAGATCCGAGTTCCAGATCATCGAACGGTCGGTCACCTTGATGTCGCGCATTTCCTGCCAGATCGCCGAGATGCGCCGGCAACCGGATTCCAGCGATTCCTGGGTGCGGAAGACGGCGGCGTCTTCCTGCATGGCGCGCTGCATTTTCTCGCGCAGTTCCGCCGTCGGCGTACCGCCGCTGGCGTGACGCAGTCCGTCGAAGCGGTCCATGATCTTGTCGCAGGAAGCAATATTAAGATGCGGGATCGGCGCTGCGCGGTCAATCACCTCGCCGGCGCGGATCGCAGCGGCGCGGCCGAAGACCACGAGATCGATCAGCGAGTTGGAGCCGAGGCGGTTGGCGCCGTGCACCGAGGCGCAGCCGGCTTCGCCGACGGCCATCAGCCCGGGGATGATCCGTTCCGGATTGGCGCTGTCGGCATTCAGCACTTCGCCCCAGTAGTTCGTGGGAATACCACCCATATTGTAGTGAACGGTCGGCAGGACCGGGATCGGCTCGCGCGTGACGTCGACGCCGGCAAAGATCTTGGCGCTCTCGGAAATGCCCGGCAGGCGTTCATGCAGAACGGCCGGATCGAGATGGTCGAGATGCAGGAAGATGTGATCCTTGTTCTTGCCGACGCCGCGGCCTTCGCGGATTTCCAAGGTCATGCAGCGCGAAACGACGTCACGCGAAGCAAGGTCCTTGGCCGACGGCGCATAACGCTCCATGAAGCGTTCGCCCTCGGAGTTGACGAGGTAACCACCTTCGCCGCGCGCGCCTTCAGTGATCAGACAGCCCGAACCATAGATGCCGGTCGGGTGGAACTGGACGAATTCCATGTCCTGCAGCGGCAGGCCTGCACGCGCTACCATGCCGCCGCCGTCGCCGGTGCAGGTATGGGCAGACGTTGCCGAGAAATAGGCGCGGCCGTAGCCGCCGGTCGCCAGCACCACCATCTTGGCGGCGAAGCGATGGATCGTGCCGTCATCGAGACACCAGGCGACGACGCCGGTGCAGCGGCTGCCGTCTTCCGACATGATCAGGTCGAGCGCGAAGTATTCGATGAAAAATTCGGCGTTGTGGCGCAGCGACTGGCCATAAAGCGTATGCAGGATGGCGTGGCCGGTGCGGTCGGCAACGGCGCAGGTGCGCTGCACCGGCGGGCCTTCGCCGTAATTCTGCATATGGCCGCCGAACGGGCGCTGGTAGATCTTGCCTTCCTCATTGCGCGAGAACGGCACGCCGTAATGCTCGAGTTCATAGACCGCCTTCGGCGCTTCCATGGTGAGATACTGCATGGCATCGACATCGCCGAGCCAGTCGGAACCCTTGACGGTGTCGTAGAGGTGCCACTGCCAACTGTCGGGCGTCATGTTGCGCAGCGAGGCGGCAATGCCGCCCTGGGCGGCGACCGTGTGCGAGCGGGTCGGAAACACCTTGGTGATACAGGCGGTGCGAAACCCCTGCTCAGCCATGCCGAGCGTGGCGCGCAGGCCGGCGCCGCCGGCGCCGACGACGATCACGTCGTAGGAGTGATCGACATATTTGTAGGCCTTGCCGTTCTGGGCGGGTGAAGTCGGTGCCATATCGAGCTTATCCTACGAATGCGATTTTCAGAATGGCGAAGAGACAGAGGCCGGCGATCAGGATCGCAAAAAACGTGTTCAGCATCAGCAGCGCGATCTTGCCGAACTCGCCATGCACGTAATCCTCGATGATCACCTGCATGCCGAGCTTCATATGGATGACACCCGATATCACCATCAGCCCCATGACGACCGCGACGAAAGGGTTCGACAGCGCGCGGACCACATCCGCATAGGGCGCGCCGGCATAGGCGATCATGAAGAAGAGGAAGAACAGGATGAGCGGGACGTTGGCGACCGCGGTCAGCCGCTGGCGCCAGAAATGGTCCGTGCCGTCCTTGGCGGAGCCGAGCCCGCGAACCTTGCCGAGGGGGGTGCGCATATCCATGAGAGAACCTTTAGAAGCGAATGAGGAAACCGATCACCCAGACCAGCACGGTCAGACAGAGCGACCCGATGACATTGGCGATGGCGAGCTTGGTCGAGAATTCCTTCTCGAAGCCGTAGCCGAGATCCCACATAAAGTGGCGGAAGCCGCCGAGCATGTGGTGCAGCAGCGCCCAGGTATAGCCGAGCAGCACGAGCTTGCCGAGAAGGCTGCCGAGCACCCAGTTAGCCCAGTCATAGGAGCTCTGGCCGCTTGCCGCCGCGATCAGCCACCAGGCGACCAACAGCGTGCCGACGTAGAGCGCGCCACCGGTAATGCGGTGGACGATCGACATGACCATGGTGGGAATAGGTTTGTAAATTTGCAAATGCGGCGACAGGGGCCGATTATTTGTCACGTTCGCCATCAGAACCTCGCGGCGGCTTCTCTGCGCTCCCGGATTTCGGAGCATGCTCAGTCAACCACACGAATGACGAATTCTCTGTGTGCGTTGCATCAATTGCGACGTTTAATCACCGGAAACGCCGACGACAAGCACAATCGCTGTCTCGCCTTAATTTAATCGATTCGGGTTACCAGGAAATTTGCAGGCTAACGAAACTGGGGTTTTCGGCTCAATAATCAGGCCGATCTCCTGAGCCGCATGGACAAGCTGCCGCTTTTGGCGCAATCTTGCGTTAACGATTTGTTAACCCTCGGAATTCCGGAGGCCGGCGCCCATGTTTCGCAGTCTATCCGCAGTCACTCTGCTTGCTCTGTCTGCACTTGCCGTGTTCCCCGCTACCGCCGGCGAGCGCCGTCTTGATCATCGCTTCCCCGATCATCGCTTTTCCGGCCATCGCCACGCCGTCCATAACGGATTGTTTCTCGGTGAGCGTGCAGGCTGGCGCAATCGCGGCATCCGTTTCGATCATGCTTTCGGCCACCGATACGTCAGGGAGCGGATGCCGTTCTTGAAGCAGTATTCATCTCCGGCGACAAATCGCGTCGCTCGCGGCGCTCTGGTCATCATCGCTCCCCAGGCGCCACGTGGCGACAGCGGCGGCACCTATGCCGGCTCATCCTATGCCTATCAGGTCGATGGCGGAACGTATGTCGGCGGCTATGGCTATGGATACTATCCCGCAGCACGGCCCGAGCCGCAGGCCCCGAAGGCGAAGGTCATCGACGTCGCCATCCAGGACGACCCTTGCACCTACGAGGCCAATGTCTGCGTCATTCGGCCTTAGAATATTGCCGAACGCAGGCGGCTCAAATTTGCCCGGTCCCGCTTTTTCGCGACGCGGCTACGTCGATACGGATGGCGCACATCGGTGGGAGATTCTTGTCCTCGAACGTCGCCCGCCGCGGCGTTCCGCCATCCGGCATCCAGGCATCCCAGGCTCTGTTCATTTCCTCGAATGAGGCAAGGTCCCTGAGCCAGATGTTGGCGAGAATGATCTCCGACTTGTCTGTACCTTCGCGCAGCAGCAAATCATTGATACGCTCCAGTATTTCGTTGGTTTGCGCTGTCACGCTCGCTCCCCTCGTCAGGTTTGCGACCTGGCCGGGCAGATAGGCGGCATCTGCGAGGAGAGTTTCGTCAACTTTGGCTTGGCCCATCATCGTATTCGCAGACTTCCATGAATGCTGGAGATCGGGCCGTCGACCCTTCGTCGGATCACTATGGAGCTTCGCTCGCCATCCCGGTAGAGAGAATAAAATTGACCCGATATAATGGAAGCTGAACGCGCCTAAAGCGCGTCGCGATCTTTCAGCATCGCTCTTAGACCAATTCCAGGAAAAGTGAATTAACTCGACAATATCGCGGTATGCCGCGAAATGAAATCCACGAGGTACCGCGCGCCTTCGGCCGTCTCGGACTGAGCATACAGACCGATTTCGATGCGTACCGGACCGGGCAGGTCCGTCGATCTGTCAAGTGTCCGGCAGCCTTCCGGTTTCGTTGTAAGCATCATCGGTGCGATACCGATACCGACGCGAACCGCGGTCGCCATGGCCACCAGCGTCGATGCGACGCATGCCGTCTTCCACGTGAAGCTGCGCTGCGACAGAGCCGCAATCGTCGGGAGCGTCCAGGGACACTCCTCCTCGAACATAATGATGGGAAGCGGTTTTTCCGCATCCACCACAAAGTCGGATCTGACCGTCCACATCAAATATTCGGTCCAGATCAGGGTCGGCTTTCGCGAGAGACAGGTAATGTCGCAAACCACGAGATCCAGCTTCCCGTCTTCAAACAGATGGGCGAGGCGGCGATTCGGTTCGACAATGATGTCGATGTCGACCTTCGGGTTCTGGGCTCTGAAATCGCTCAGAATGTCGATCAGGTGGCCGGCAGCGAAGTCCTCAACGACGCCGAGGCGAATGCGATCCTCGATCATCTTGCCGGTCAGTCTTTTCTCGACTTCGTCGCTGAGGGCGACCAATTCGCGGGCATAGGCCAGCATGATCTGCCCATGGCTCGTGAGCTCGAGGCCTTTTGACGAACGCGAAAACAGCGCAACGCCGACCAGCTCCTCCAGCTTGCGGATCTGCATGCTCACGGCCGCTTGCGTTCTGTTGAGCTTAACCGCTGCTCCATTAACGGTGCCGATCTCAGCGACGGTCAGAAACGCGCGAAGCAGATAGGAATCAAGATCAAGCATCGGAAGCCGCATTCCATACTTTGTGACGCTCGAGAGCCGAGGGCCTCTCTGCTATAACCGATATTGGACGAACCATGTTCTTCCGGCAACTGGCGATCCTGCGCCCGTCAATGAGAGTTTATCGCGCGAAGAGAACGCATGCCTCGGGGGGAATGGAAACGCTGACCTCCTGCCCGCGAGTGAAAGCTATGTCTGGACGGTTCGTGCAAGCCGAGATTATGCGGTCGCCACTGACCAAGTCGAGAACGACATGCCTGAAGGCACCGAGTGTCACCACGTCGGCAACACGTCCGGGCATGGCACCGGAGCTCGGAGCGCCGGACGATATCTCGACGCTTTCCGGCCTCACGCAAATCTCGGCGGCACCTGAAATGTGTTCCCTTGACGCGACCGAAAATTCCCAGCCGAATTCGGAGCGAAATTTGCGGGCCGTTTCGCCCGCTGCCGAAATCGAGCCGTGGATCCAATTCGTCCGCCCCATGAAATCCGCGACGAAACGCGAATCTGGACGCCAATACACATCATCCGGCCTGCCGGATTGCATGATTGCGCCGCGATTCATCACGAATATGCGCTCCCCAAGGCTCATCGCCTCCTCCTGGTCGTGGGTTACCACGATTGCGGTCGAGCCGACCGCGGCAAGCACATCCTTCAGTTCGGTGCGCAGCTCATGCCGAAGTTTGGCGTCGAGCGCCGACAGGGGCTCATCCAGAAGAACGAGGCTCGGATGGGTGGCGAGCGCCCGCGCAAGCGCAACGCGCTGCTGCTGGCCGCCGCTCAACTGGTGCGGCCGCCGCTGTCCGAAACCGACGAGCCGGACGAGCTCAAGCATCTCGGCAATGCGGCGCGGTATTTGCCCCGGCGGATGGTTGCGATGGCGAAGTCCGTAGCCGATATTCTGTTCGACGGTCATATGCGGGAAAAGAGCATAGTGCTGGAACAGCAGCCCGACGTTGCGTTCATAGGGTTTCAATCCAGCCATCGGCATGCCGTCGATCAAGATCGACCCTTTGTCAGGCCGCTCGAATCCGGCAATAAGACGAAGAATGGTGGTCTTGCCGCAGCCGCTCGGTCCAAGCAGTGCAATTGTTTCACCTGGGTTCACCGAAAAGGAGATATTACCGAGGGCGACGGTTTCGCCGAAGCGCTTGCTCACCCCTTGAAATTCCACGGCAGAAATCATCGTATTGTCCTCAAGAACGAAACAAACCCTGACCCACGACCGTGTCGAAGCCGACGACACGCTCCAGTATGACGATCAGCAACGCGGTGACGGCAATCAGCACCACGGCCGCTGCAGCGATCGTCAGATCGAAAGCCGCGCGCATGTTGCTGACCAGCGTAACAGGCAAGGTCGTTGCGGACGGATCGCTCAGGAAGAGACTGATGGACACGTCATCTATCGAAATCGCGAAGGCGAAGATCGCACCGGTGACGACGCCCGTCCGCATGAGCGGCAGGGTAATGGACCAGAAGGCCTGGCGCTCGGTAGCACCGAGAACCATCGCGGCTTCCGTCAATCGTCGGTCGCTGCCGAGAAGGCTGGCGAGACTCGTCCTTATGCAGTAGGGCAGCGTCACGATCACGTGGCCGAGGAGCAGGCGCGCCATACCATTTGCAATACCGACCTTGGAAAGGAAAAGCAGCAGGCCGAAGCCGATGACGACCGGCGGGACGATGAGTGGCGAGAGAAAGACCGAAGTCAGCGCTCCCTTTCCTGGAAAATTGCCACGGGCAAGGCCGACAGCCGCCGCAGTTCCGATCGTCACGGACAGAACCGTCGTGAGGACAGCCAAGATGAGGCTGGTGCGCAGGCTGGCAAGGATATCCGCCTGGGAGACGAGCCGTTCGAACCAGTGAAGCGACAAGGCAGGCGGCGGCAGTGGACCAAGGTAGGTCCTAGCGTCGAAAGCCATGAGACATGTTATCGCCAACGGAATGGCGAGGAACGCCAATCCAAGGCCGATGACACCGTAGGCGAAGGAACCGGCGATCCGGTCTCCGGTTCGCGCTGCAAGAGACTGTATGCTCATCGGGAAACCCTCCAGGGCTGCGCAAACGTTATGACAGCGACAACCGCCAACGCCACGGCAAGCATGACGAGCGAGATCGCCGCGCCGCTCGGATAGTTGGCGATATCGCTGAACCGGGTGTAGATGACGTTCGACATGAAAAGCACCCGGCCCCTCCCGAGCACCATGGGAATAACGAAGGCGCTGATCGCGAAAGTCAGCGAGACAAGCGCGCTTGAGATCAGAGCCGGGAAGCTTAAGGGAAGCGTGATCGACAGATGGGCTTTCCATCCCGGCGCGCCGAGGGATTGGGCGGCATCGAGCAGACGCGGATCGATCGATTGCATCGCGCCGATCATTGTCAGCGTTGCGACCGGTATGATCGAGTGAACGAGACCCGCGGTAACGACGATATTGATATATTCGCGGCTGTTGGGCGAAAGGCCAAGCGTCAGGAGGAGGGGTCGGAAGATGCCGACCGACCCGAAGGTCAGTTCGATCGCATAGGTCTTGATCAGGACGCTGGATAGAACAAGCGTAATCAAAAAACCAAGGGTGAGTGCGCGCATCCGCGGGGAAATGCGCCGCACGATGACGTAGGCCAGAGGAAACGCCACAAGCTGACCGATGATCGCAGCGGCTCCGCCGATCCAGAAGGTTGTCAGCAGCACACTCGCAAACGCCTGGTTTGCAAGCTCGTAATAGTTTTGAACCGTTGCCGCGGCATTTTCAACGGAACCGACACGCCCCGGCGTAAACTCCTTCAGGCTTTCGACTGCCAGATTGACTAGCGGTGACAGAAAACCGAATGCGAACACCAGGAGAGCCGGCCCGAGCGTCAGGGCAGCATCTCGGCGATCGGGAATTGAAATGGCAACAGGTTGCCGCCTTGCTTTGGTCATGATGGAACAGCCTTTTCCTCGCCCTTGACCGGGCATGAGAAAGGGAGGTTATCGAAGTCCGCATTCACGCCTTCGATAACCTGCCGCGAGGTGCCTTCGAGCACTTCCGTGAAAACCTGAACCGCTCTAGAGCAACGGGGCGATGTCCTGTTCCCAGCGTTTGGACCAGGCATCCTGCTGTTCGAGAACGACATTATAATCCGGCACGTAAACGAAGTTCGAAAACTCGTCCGACGTGAAGGACAGATGCTTGAGACTGTCCGGCGTGACCGCCTCGCTGTTCAACGGCGCTTCACCAGCCACCTTGGCATAGAGCGAGTTCATGTCCGGGCTGATCGCGAAGTTGACGAAATCGAGCGTTGCCTTGGTGTTCGGTCTATTCTTCAGGACGCCGAAACCGCTCTGGTAGAGGAAGACCTTGAAATTGTTGTCCTTGGTAAAGCGAGTAACGGGAAAGTTCTTCGCCACGGCCGCCCAACCGGGCTCAGCGAAGAAGCCGACGGAGGTCTCGCCCGACGTCAGCGAATTGGTGAAGTCGATGTCGGTGACGGCGACGCGGCCGATATTGCCGGATTTCGCCAATTCCTTCATGAGCTTCCATCCGGGCTCCATATTCGTTTCACTGCCTCCGGCGTGAAGGGCGAGCGCGACAATCTGGAGCATCATGCTCTGTGTCGGGCCCGGCCAGCAGATCGCGCCCTTAAGATCGGGACTCAGCAGATCATCGATGGTTTTCACGGCGAGAGGAGCCGTGTCGGTTCGGGCACCGAAATACATGCCGCCGACCGCGCGTGGCACCGCTTTGATATTACCCTTGCCGTCACGAATGATGATTTTCTCAGGAATATTCGCAAGGTTGGGAATATCGGCAGGATTGATGGTCTCGAGCCAATCCTCCTTCACCATGCTGTTGAATGAGCCTTCCCACCCGGCGACATAGTCGTAGTCGACATTCGGCCAGACGGCCTTGATCTTTGGAAGGATCGCGCCCGCGCCGCCCTGATGAAGAACCCAGTTGAATGTCGCTGCACTCTGGTCGGCGGCAATCTGCTTCATGGCTTCGACGACATCGCCGCCCCATTCGACGGCGGTCAGATTGCCGCTGCCGGCTGCGGCGGATCTCGCAAACCCGGTCATCGTGCCGGCAATCCCCGCGGCAGCGGCGGACCCGAGGAAGCGGCGGCGTGTCATATCGTGCAACATGGTAGTTCCCTTTGTTGTCGGCCCTCTGCCGGACCGTTCGCATCGGAGACTGCTTGGAGGTTGCCAACCGCGGTAGTGGGAAAATTCTCGCCGGGTTATAAGGTTTTCTGAATATCTCGATGAAACGCGCTGCCCGCATCGCTGAGCTCAGCGGATCGAAGCTATCAATAATCGTTATATCCCCTCTCGAATTTTCGCGGTTCCAACAGTAGCAGGCGGAGCCGATGATGATGTCAGCATCAATACCGTGGGAGCCTGCCTTGACCATTGACCGGGATTTTCTGGAAGACTTGAGAAAGCGCTTCGGCAGCGCCGCGGGCGGGGAGATGGAAGATCCGCACTTCCGTGCCGTGGCGGCGAGTGTATTCAAGGACGGCGACAGCCGCAAATGGCCCTTCGCCGATCCTGCGACCTTTCTGGACGCCCGTTTCATCGAGAACGGCTTGCGGCCCGAGGTGCTCGAGGCGCTTGACGTGGCTCTGATCGGCGTGCCGATGGACCTCGGCGTCACCAATCGCGCCGGCGCGCGGCTGGGGCCGCGGGCCGTCCGGGCGATCGAGCGTATCGGTCCCTACGAACATGTTCTGCGTGTCGCGCCGATGGGAGGGCTAAGGGTCGCCGATGTCGGCGACGTGCCGATGCGCAGCCGGTTCGGCCTGGCCGAATGCCATGCCGACATCGAGGCATGCTATCGGATGATCGCGGCAACCGGGGTTATCCCGCTGTCGGTCGGCGGCGATCATTCGATCTCCGGCGCCATCCTCAAGGGCCTAGCGGCCAGCCAGCCGGTCGGCATGATCCATATCGACGCTCATTGCGACACCGCAGGTCCCTATGAGGGCTCCAAGTTCCATCACGGCGCGCCTTTTCGCGAGGCGGTTCTGGCCGGCGTGCTCGATCCGAAGCGTACGATCCAGATCGGCATCCGCGGCGGCGGCGAATATCTCTGGGAGTTCTCCTTTGCCTCCGGGATGACCGTCATCCACGCGGAAGAGGTGGCGGAGATGGGTCTCAAGGCGGTGATCGCAAAGGCTCTGGAGGTTGTCGGCGCCGGTCCAACCTATCTCAGTTTCGACGTCGACAGCCTTGATCCGGCTTTTGCTCCGGGAACCGGCACGCCAGAAGTGGGCGGGCTTCAGCCGAGGGAGGCCCTGACCTTGCTGCGCGGCTTCAAAGGCATCAACCTCATCGGCGGCGACGTCGTGGAAATCGCGCCGCAATACGACAACACCACCAACACTGCGCAGATCGCCGCGCAGGTCCTGTTCGAACTCCTGTGCCTCGCGATGTTCAGTCCCGCGGTCAGGACAAACGTGACTTGAGACCCAGCTTACAGCGGGAGCGGGCCTGGTGCCCGTTGCCGTCCAACGCCTGTCGCACAATACATCTCAAAAAGGGGAACGACATGAATGCTCTTATGAAATTGCGCTACACCGCCACCGCGGCAATTGCCGTGTTCGGCATTCTGGCAGGGGCCGCTCAGGCCGACGAACTTGCCGATATCAAAGCCGCAGGCGAGATTAACATCGGCATCTTCTCCGATTTCCCACCCTTCTCTTCGGCAAGCGCCGATATGAGCATCAAGGGCTATGACATCGACGTCGCCCAGAAGATCGCCGATGGGCTCGGCGTGAAACTCAATCTCGTCAGCGTCACCGGCCAGAACAGGATCGCCTACCTGAACGACGACCGCGTCGACCTGCTGATGAGCGTCGGCTATTCGAAGGAGCGCGCCGAGGTTATCGATTTTGCCGCCCCGTACGCCCCCTATTATATCGCCGTCATCGGTCCGGCTGCGCTGAAGGTGAGCGGCAAGGAAGATCTTGCCGACAAAACCGTTGCCGTCAATCGCGGGACGCTCGAAGACACGTCGCTGACCGCCGCCGCTCCCGGCTCGGCCGCGATCCAGCGCTTCGAGAACTACAATTCGGTCATCCAGGCCTTCATTTCAGGCCAGTCCGAGTTGATGGTGGTCGGCAACGATGTCGGTGCGCAGGTTCTGGCACGACAGGACGCCCTGAAGCCGGAGCAGAAATTCCAGCTGCTCAGCTCGCCCTCGCACATTGCGCTCCGCAAGGGCGAGGAAGGCCTGAAGAAGGCTGTCAATGACAGCGTCGCCGCAATGGTCGCCGACGGTTCACTCGACGCAAGCTCGAAGAGCTGGCTGAAAGCGCCGCTCAACCCTGAAAATCTGAAGGACTGACGAGGCCGGCCTCCCGCTCAGCAGAGCATGATGCCGAAAACCGTGAGCGATTGCGGTGGCATCATGCTCCAATTCTCTGGTTGAGAGGCGGATCCGGATTTCGAACCGACCCGGCCCGGATCATCCGGCCCCAAAGGACAAGCGATGAGATACAGCCTCGATTTCAATTGGCTTTGGGACGGAATGGGAGCTCTGGCTTATGGCGCAGGCACGACGCTTGCATTGACAGCCTCGACAACGATGCTCGGGATCGTTCTCAGCGTTCTCGGCGCGGCCGCGCGCCGAGGACCTTATCCATGGTTGCGCAAGGTCGTCGGCCTGTATGTGGAAGTCATGCGCAATACGCCATTCCTGGTGCAGCTGTTCTTCATCTTCTTCGGGTTGCCTAGTCTGGGCATTCGCCTCGATCCGATTTCTGCCGCCGTACTCGCCATGACCCTCAACATGGCGGCCTACACGATCGAAGTGGTCGGGGCCGGGCTCGATGCCATACCGAGAGGGCAGAAGGAAGCGGCGCAGGCACTCGGCCTCCGGCCTCGGCTCGTATTCTTCAAGATCGTCCTGCCGCAAGCGCTCGCCATCATCTTCCCGGCGCTGACAAGCCAGATCATCATCATGATGCTGGAATCGGCGGTGGTTTCGCAAATATCCGTCCGCGAGCTGGCGCAGGAAGCCGATCTGCTTCAGTCGCGCACCTTCCGCTCCTTCGAGACCTATCTGGTGGCGACGGTGATCTATCTTTCGATGTCCGCCGCACTTCGCCGGCTTCTTTTCGCCGGGAAACGCCGTTTTCTGGGAGCTGGTCTGGCATGATCGAGTTCACGTTCTGGGACATTCTGCGCAATCTCGTTTTCGCGACACGCTGGACCCTGCTGCTTTCGCTCGCGGCCTTTGCCGGTGGCGCCATCGTTGGCCTGGCGATCCTATCTGCACGGATATCGGAAATGCGCTGGCCGCGCAGCTTGGCGTCCGGCTACATCGCCCTGTTTCAGGGAACGCCGCTGCTCATGCAGCTCTTTTTGATGTTCTTCGGCCTGCCGATGCTCGGCTTCCGGATCGAGTCATGGACCGCCGCCGTCTGCGGCCTGACATTCTATGCCAGCGCTTATCTCGCCGAAATCTGGCGGAGCGGCGTCGAAGCGGTGCCGCGCGGGCAATGGGACGCCGCATCCAGCCTGGGTTTGCATCGTCTCCTCGAACTTCGCCTTATCATCCTTCCGCAGGCTTTCCGGATTACGCGCGCGCCGACCGTCGGGTTCCTGGTCCAGTTGATCAAGAGTACCGCACTGGCCTCGATCCTCGGCTTCGAGGAACTGCTGAAAACCGCAAACGCCATCAACAACGCGACCTTCGAACCTTTCAAGGTCTACGGTCTCGTCGCGGTGATCTTCTTCGCCCTGTGCTATCCGCTAACGCAATTCGCCAGAATTCTGGAGAAGAAAGCGGCGTTTGGCTGAGTGCCCAAAAGGCCGATGCCGGTTGAAAAGCTGGTGCGCCGCGCAGCGGCGACGCTGCTCTCGTTCAATCACACAGAACTCGCCTTGTCCAGCAATCGGAACGTCCTGAGAGATCGCTTCAATGACCGACACACAAATCCGTATTCTCGATGCCCGGACGACGGGCGAGCTTCTCCCTTTCGGCGCGCTGGTCGCGAACTTGCGGCAAGCATTTGCCGAAGGCTGTGTTGTCCCGGTACGGCATCACCACACGATAGCCAACGGCGACGAGCCGGACGCGACGCTGCTTCTGATGCCGGCCTGGCATGAAACGCACCGGTCCGAGCGCTATCTTGGCATCAAGATCGTTACCGTCTTTCCGGGCAACACGGCGCGCGGCATTCCCGGTTTGACCTCGACTTACATGCTCTATGATGGCCGCACCGGGATGCAGCTTGCGCTCCTTGACGGAAACACGATCACGGCGCGCCGTACGGTAGCGGCATCGGCCCTTGCCGCGGACTATCTCGCCCGAAAGGACGCGAGCCGTCTGCTGGTGATCGGCGCGGGCCGCGTCGCGGGTCTCATACCCGATGCCTACCGCGCCGTCCGGCCGGTCGCACAGATCGATATCTGGGATATCGATCCCGCCAGCGCAGAACGGCTGGCACAGAGCCTCCGGCAACGGGGACTCCAGGCCACTGCCGTCACGAATCTGGAAGCCGCGGCGCGGCAAGCCGATATCGTCAGCGCTGCGACGCTGGCGACCGCACCGCTGATCCGGGGCGAATGGCTGAGGCCGGGCACCCATGTCGATCTGATCGGCGGCTTCACCCCGGCGATGCGCGAGGCCGATGACGAGGCGGTTCGGCGCTCCTCGGTCTATATCGACACTCACGAAGCCCTTCACGAAGCGGGCGATCTGGTTCAGCCGATCGGCGCAGGCGTCATTTCTCAAGATGCGGTGCGTGCGACACTGAACGAGCTGTGCCGCCGGGATATTCCGGTGCGGGTGTCCAACGATGAGATCACTCTCTACAAGGCAGTCGGAACGGCGTTGGCTGATCTTGCCGCCGCAACGATGGTATATGAAGCCGCCTTGATTGTCGGCTGACATCTTCGGGCCCGGCGATCGCGAATGATCGATCCGACCTAAGAAACGAACCGCCACACCGTGGTCTTCTTGATTTCGCTATCCTCCAGCGCCCGCGTTACCGGCACCTCATAGACCGCGCAGAATTCCAGCCGATCTCTAGGCAGGTAGCTGCGCCCGGGATCGCCGACCAGCACCAATTTGCCGTCGACCGCCAGCCTGGCGAGCCAGGGAACGAGCGCAGCCGCGAAAGCGCTGTCGTAGAAGACGTCGCCGGCAAGCACGATATCCGCATCGACGGCCTTGCCGATCAGGTCGGCGCCGGTAAATCCGAGCGAAACGCCATTGACCTCGGCATTCAGCCGGACCGCCGTCTCCGCCCAGGGATCGATATCACAGGCCGAGACCTCAAGGGCGCCGGCCATGACGGCCGCAATGCCGACGAGGCCGGAACCGCTGGCGAAATCCAGCACGCGCTGGCCGCCCACCATTTCCGGGTTATCGAGGATGTAGCGGGCCAGTCCCTGGCCGCCCGCCCAGGCGAAAGCCCAGAAGGGCGGCGGCAGGCCGATCGCTTCGAGCTCCTCCTCCGTCTTCAGCCAGAGCTCATGCGCCTCGCTCGCCAGATGAAGCGAAATTTCCGGCACATGCGGTGGCGCCATCACGCTGGTATGGGCGCGGATGAAGGCTTGCGGATCGGTTTTCACCGCGGCGGATTGTCCAGCCCGCCCATGCGGCAGACTTCGGCCCATTCGTCATCCGTCACCGGCTGCACGGAAAGGCGCATGGAGGTGACGAGCGCCATCTTGGCAAGCTTCTCGCTCGCCTTGACGTCCTTCAGCGTCACCGGCTTCGGCATGTCCATGACGGCGCGGATGTGGACGCAATCCCACTTCGGATCGCCCTTGGCGGTAGAATCGGGCTGCGACAGGGCTGAGACTTCGACGATCCCGACGATCTCTAGCCCGTCATTGGAATGATAGAAGAAGCCCTTGTCGCCGATCTGCATCGCCCGCATGTTGTTGCGCGCCAGATAGTTGCGGACACCCGTCCATTCCGTGCCCGTTTCGCCGGCAGCCTTCTGCTGCTCCCAGGACCAGGAGGCGGGTTCGGATTTATAGAGCCAGTGCGCCATGCTTATGCTTCCGGTTTGTTGAAGACCCAGTTGTAGGCCTTGACGTCAACACTTTCGAACAGCCCGGCCTTGGCGTAAGGATCGGCATCGGCAAGCGCACGCGCCGCCTCTTTCGATGCCGCTTCGACGATGATCAGGCTGCCGCAGGCCTTACCCTCATCATCGAGAAACGGGCCGGCGATCTTCAATATGCCCTCGGCGTTCAGCCCGTTCAGATACTCAAGATGCGTCGGCCGCGTTTCCATCCGCACGTTTAGATGTCCCGGCTTGTCCTTGCAGAGAAGGGCGAAAAGCATGTCTGTCTCCTATTCGGTGGTGATCGGGCGCGTCATCAGCTGCTCTATCGCCTCTGATAAATCGAGCTTGCCGTCGATGATGGCGGAAATGGCATCGGTGATCGGCATGCTGATCCCAAGCTCGGCCGCAAGCCGCGCGGCGACGGAAGCGGCAAGCGCGCCTTCGACCAGCGCGCCCTGCAGCGGATCGACCTTTTCGCCGCGCCCGAGCGCGATGCCGAAGCGCAGGTTTCGCGATTGATGGCTGGTTGCCGTCAGCACCAGGTCGCCGAGCCCCGAAAGCCCGCGCACCGTATCGGCCTGCCCCCCCTTGGCGACGACGAAACGCGACATTTCTGCAAGCCCGCGGGCAATTAGCGCCGCACGGGCGGAATCGCCGATGCCGCCGCCTTCGACGATGCCGCAGGCAATCGCCAACACATTCTTCAACGCGCCGCCGAGCTGCACGCCGATGCGGTCGTTAGAAGCGTAGAGCCGAAAGGTTCGGCCTGATATCGCCTGGGCGAGCCGCTCCGCAGTCTCCAGGTCAGCTGCCGCGATCGCCATCGCCGTCGGCAGGCCCTTGGCGATATCGGCGGCAAAACCCGGGCCGGAGAGCACGGCAACGGCATGGTCGGGCAGTTCCCGTTCCAGCATGTCGGTCAGAAGATTGCCCGTCGCGCGCTCGATGCCCTTGGCGCAAGTGACGACAATGGCGTCCTTCGAGAGATAGGGGCCGTATTGCCGGGCCGCATCGGCCTGCGCCTGCGACGGCATCGCAAAAAGCACGATGGAGGCGTCGGCGACTGCTTCCGCCTCGGCGGCAAATTCCAGCGTATCGGGCAGGAGAATGCCGGGCAGCGCTGCATCATGCAGGCGTTCGGCCTTCAGATCTGATATCAGCGACGGATTGCGCCCGACAAGCGTCACCGCGCTGCGGCCGGCAAGCGCGATGACGGCGGCAAGCGCCGTTCCGAAAGCCCCCGATCCGACAACGGCGATATTTTCGCTCATGCCTTGGCCCCTCTCTTTCCGAATCCGATCAGCGTTTCCGCATTGGAATCAAGCGGCCAGCGCGAACGCGGCTGGACGTCGAGCGGATCAGGCGCGGCACCCGTCGCCATCCGCTCCAGCCCCGCCCAGGCGATCATCACGGCATTGTCGGTGCAGAGGTGCAGCGGCGGCGCGATGAAGCGGAAGCCGTTTTTGTCGCATAGTGTCTGCAGCGTGCCGCGCAATTCGAGATTGGCGGCGACACCGCCGGCAACGACAAGCGCCGGCTTTTCGCCAGTCGCCGGGGCAGCCGCTGGAAATGTCGCGGCAAATTCCGTCTTGAACCGCTGCAGGCCGCGGCCGATCCGGTCCTTCAGCGTCCGCGAAACCGCCTTCTGGAACGACGCGCAGATATCGGCCACGTCCTGATCGCTGAGCGGCGCAATATCCTGCGCCGCCTGCCGCACCGCCGTCTTCAGGCCGGAGAAGGAGAAGTCGAGCCGCGCCTCGCCGACCAGCGGCCGCGGAAACGCGAAGCGATCGGCATTGCCGTCCCGCGCCATCCGTTCCACCGCCGGGCCGCCGGGATAGGGCAGACCAAGCAGCTTTGCCGTCTTGTCGAAGGCCTCGCCGAGCGCATCGTCGATCGTCGTGCCCCAGCGTTGATAATCTCCGACACCGCGCACCAGGATGAGCTGGGTATGGCCGCCGGAGACGAGCAGCATCAAATAGGGAAAGGAAAGCCCGTCCGTCAGCCGCGCCGTCAGCGCATGGCCTTCGAGGTGGTTGACCGCATAAAGCGGTTTGCCGGCGGCTCTCGCGATCGCCTTGCCGGTCATCAACCCCACGAGCAGCCCGCCGATCAGCCCCGGCCCTGATGTGGCGGCGATGGCGTCGACCTCGTTGAGCGACACGTTGGCGCGCGTCAGCGCCTCCTCGATCAGTTCGTCCAGCGCCTCGACATGGGCGCGCGCCGCGATCTCCGGCACCACGCCGCCATAGGCGCTATGCTCGTCGAGCTGGGACAGCACGACGTCGGACAGCACCTTGGAATGTCCCTCCGCATCGCGCTCGACGACGGCGGCCGCGGTCTCGTCGCAGCTCGTTTCGATGCCAAGGATGCGCAGAAAGGGAACCATGAGGCCTGTTCGTTGATTGCGATGGGATGGAAACCCGTTTACGAGAACTCCGGTAACAACGGAACTGAGCGGATGCAAACAAAACCTTTCCGGATCGGCACGCGCGGCAGCCCGCTGGCGCTCGCTCAGGCGCACGAGGCCCGCGACAGGCTGATGGCGGCGCACCATCTGCCTGAGGAAATGTTCGAGATCGTCGTGCTGACGACCAAGGGCGATCGCATCACCGACCGGTCGCTCTCCGAGATCGGCGGCAAGGGCCTGTTCACAGAGGAGCTCGAACAGCAGCTTGCATCAGGCGAGCTGGATTTTGCCGTGCACTCCGCCAAGGACATGCCGACCCACCTGCCGGACGGCCTTCATCTTTCCGCCTATCTGCCGCGCGAGGATATTCGCGACGCCGTCATCGGCCGCACTGCGCGCAAACTGATCGACTTGCCGCATGGCGCCACCGTCGGTTCCTCGTCACTGCGCCGCCAGGCGCTGATCCGCCGCATGCGGCCGGATATCAACGTCGTGACTTTCCGCGGCCTGGTGGAAACGCGCCTGCGCAAGCTCGAAGAGGGCCAGGTCGACGCGACCCTGCTGGCGCTCGCCGGCCTGAAACGCCTCGGCAAGGTCGAGGTGATTACCGATATCCTCGACCCCGACACCTTCCCGCCGGCGCCGGCGCAAGGGGCGATCTGCATCGAAAGCCGCATCGGCGACACTGGGATCGACGATCTGCTGGCGCCGGTCAACGATGCCACGACCTTCGACACCGTCTCCTGCGAACGAGCCTTCCTCGCCGCCCTTGACGGCTCCTGCCGCACGCCGATCGGCGGTTATGCCGTCTGCGAAGGCGACCTGATCCGCTTCTCCGGCCTCATCATCACCCCCGATGGCCGCAGCCAGCATGCGGTAACAACAGACGGCCACCGCCGCGATGCGGCCGCACTCGGCACCCGCGCCGGCCAGGACGTGCGCGCCAGGGCCGGCAGCGCCTTCTTCGACGACTGGCACTGAGGCCGCCATGCGCGTGCTCGTCACCCGCCCCGCGCATTCGGCGACGAAAACCGCACAACGTCTGCGCGATATGGGCCACGAGCCGCTGCTGCTGGCGCTGCGCCGGCCGGTGCATGACAGCGCCGCAGCCGCAGCCGCGCTTGCAAGAACCAGCGGCGCGATCGCCGTGACCAGCGCCGAAGCCGTCAGGGTCATCTCCGCGCTCGGCGAACGACTCCGTCCGCATCTTGCCCGCCGGCTTTTCGCGGTCGGAGATGCGACAGCGGAAGCAGCGAAGCGCCTCGGCTTCCGATCGGTTTTCTCATCTGAGGGCAATGGCAGCGATCTCGCCGATCTCGTCGCGGCGCAGGGCGCGGACGGACTGCTCTATCTCGCCGGCATGCCGCGCGCCGAAACTTTCGAAGGAAAATTGCGCGAACGCGGCATCCGCTTTTCCGTCGCTGAATGTTATCGCATGCAGCCGGTTGCCCCCGACCCGGCGGAGATCGAAGCAGTTTTTGCGGGCGGTCGGCCGGATGCGGTTCTGTTCTATTCCCGGCAGACGGCCGACGATTTTTTTGGCGTAGCGGAACTCCGCTCGGCCCTGCCGGAGGAAAGCGCAATCCGCCTTCTCTGCCTCAGCCAAGCGGTGGCTGAAGCCGTTCCGGCAGCCTTGAAAAAAAACGCGGCGATTGCGCCGATGCCGGATGAGAAAAGTCTTTTGTCGCTGCTTTGAATGCTTTAGCCGCCCAAATTTGATCTAACCTCTTCCCTTAATTGGCATCACTGTCTAGTTTCGTTGCAATGCAGGATAAAGAGGACCTCATGGTATCGGGAAACCCGCCACGCCATTCGAAGAGCGCCGACGAGCCGGTCACGATCGACCTCGAAGCACAGGATTTCGCCTCTGCAGCCGATACCGAAAAGCCGGTGGAGAATGATGTCGGCGACGCCGCCAACAGCGCCGCCGGCGCCGGCGTGACGCCCGAAACCGAGGCTGCGCCGCAGTTGGAACAGGGACGGGCCGAGCAGGAAGACGCCGAACACGAACAAGCCGAACACCAGGACCGGCCTGCGGTGCCCGAGGAGCCGGCAGCCCCCGAGCCTGCCTTCATGCCTCCTCCCGAACAGCCGCGCCGCGCCGCCACCTCCGGTCTCATCGCCGCCGGCATCTTCGGCGGCCTCGTGGCGCTGCTTGGCGCCGGCGCCATTCAATATGCCGGCTATCTCCCCGGTTCCCCCGCGCCGCAGACGACCTCGCCTGATGTCGCCGATCTCTCCGGCGAGATCGACGGCCTGAAACAGGCGGTCGCCAACCTCGCCGCCAATCCGGCGAGCGCAGATGACGGTGAGATTGAAAAGCGCCTCGCCGCGCTGGAAACGGCTGCCAAGACGCCGGCAGCCGCCGCTCCGGCCGATTCGGCAAATGTCGAGGCGCTCAACCAGAAGATTGTGGAATTGAGCGGTCAGCTCGACCAGCTGCGCGCCACACTTGCCCAATCCTCCGAGCAGCAGACGAGCAGCGGCGCCGATATCGCCAAGCGCCTCGCCGAGGCCGAAAAGAAGCTGAACGAGCCGCGCGAGGATGTCGCCGTCGCCAAGGCGATCGCCGCGGCCGCCCTCAAGGCGGCGATCGATCGCGGCGGGCCGTTCCTGGCCGAGCTCGATACCTTCGCCGGCGTCGCAGCCGACGATCCCACCGTCGCCGACCTGCGCGGCTTTGCCGAAACCGGCATTCCCTCACGCGCCGAACTCATGCGTCAGGTTCCCGATGTCGCCACCGCGATCGTCGAAGCCGTCAACCAGCCGGATCCGAATGAGAGCTGGTCGGACCGGCTGATGTCGAGCGCCAAGTCGCTGGTATCGGTCCGCCCCGTCGGCAATATCGAAGGCGACAGCGTCGAAGCCATCGCCGCCCGCATGGAGGATAAGGTGAAGAGCGGCGATCTGCCGGGCGCTTCCGCCGAATGGAACAAGCTGCCGGCTCCCGGCAAGCAGGCTTCCACCGCCTTCAAGCAGTCGCTCGAAGCGCGCATCCGCGTCGAGGAACTGGTCGGGGGCGCGCTGTCGAAAGCGGTTTCCGGCACCGGCAAGGAAGGATAAGACCATGCTGATCCGTCTTGTCGCCTTCGCCCTCTTCGTGTTGGCCCTCGCCTATGGTTTCTCCTGGCTTGCCGATCGTCCCGGCGACCTCTCGCTGATCTGGGAGGGCCAGATCTATCAGACGAAGCTGATCGTCGCCGCCAGCGCCATCATCGCTCTGGTCGCCGCCGTGATGATCACCTGGTGGTTCATCCGCCTGGTCTGGACCTCGCCGCATTCGGTCACTCGTTATTTCCGCGCCCGCAAGCGCGACCGCGGTTATCAGGCGCTGTCGACCGGCCTGATCGCTGCCGGCGCCGGCAATGCGCTGCTCGCCCGCAAGATGGCAGCCCGCTCGCGCGGTCTCATCCGCGCCGACCAGGAGCCGCTGATCACTCTGCTCGAGGCCCAGGCCGCCCTCATCGAAGGCCGCTATGACGAGGCGCGCGCCAAGTTCGAGGCCATGGCCAACGATCCAGAAACACGCGAACTCGGTCTGCGCGGCCTGTATCTGGAAGCCCGCCGCCTCGGCGCCAACGAGGCCGCCCGCCAATATGCCGAGAAGGCTGCCGACAGCGCGCCTTATCTGCCCTGGGCCGCACAGGCAACGCTCGAATATCGCAGCCAGTCCGGCCGCTGGGACGATGCGATCCGCCTTCTCGAACAGCAAAAGGCCGCCCGCGTCGTCGAAAAGGCCGAGGCCAACCGTCTGCACGCGGTCCTCTTGACGGCGCGCGCCGGCGAAAAGCTGGAAGGCAACCCGACCGGCGCCCGCGACGACGCGCAGCAGGCACTGAAGCTCGCCGCCGATTTCATTCCGGCAGCCCTCATTGCCGCAAAGGCGTTGTTTCGCGAGGGCGGCGTGCGCAAGGCCGCCTCGATCCTCGAACAGGCATGGAAATCGGCGCCGCATCCCGAGATCGGCCAGGCCTATGTCAGGGCCCGCAGCGGCGATTCCACGCTCGACCGGCTGAAGCGCGCCGAACGACTGGAGGGGCTGCGCCCGAATAATGTCGAATCCCTTCTCGTCGTCGCCCAGGCCGCACTCGACGCGCAGGAATTCGCCAAGGCCCGCGCCAAGGCGGAAGCGGCAGCGCGCATGCAGCCGCGGGAAGCCGCCTTCCTGCTGTTGGCCGACATCGAAGAAGCCGAGACCGGAGACCAGGGCCGGGTGCGCCACTGGCTGGCCCAGGCGCTGAAAGCCCCGCGTGATCCAGCCTGGGTGGCTGATGGTTTCGTCTCCGACAAATGGCTGCCGGTATCGCCCGTGACCGGCCGCCTCGACGCCTTCGAATGGAAGGCGCCCTTCGGTCAGATCGAGGGTCCGCTCGAAGACGGTTCGGCGCCGGCCTCGATCGAGACCGCCCTGAAGACCTTGCCGCCGCTGCGCGACGTCAGGCCGGAAAGTCCGGTCAACGACCATCGCATCATCGAACTGGAACGCGCCGCGACGATCGCCGAGGCCGTGCGCCCGGCGCCGGCACCGGCACCGGCGAAACCGAAGCCCGTCGAACCCGTCAGCGATAAAGCGCCTGCACCGGGCGAAGCGAAACCTTTCTTTGGCGGCCTGCCGGATGATCCCGGCGTTCGCGACCCCAGGGTGGAACCGGGACCCAAGACACGGCTCCGCCTTTTCTGAAATGGAACGAAAACCGCATGTTCGAACGCTTTCAGGCATTCTTCCAGAAGCTCACCGCCGACCACCCCAGGAAAGGTTTTGCCCCTGACGACCCCCGCATCGCGGTGGCAGCCCTCTGCATGCAGGTCATGGAGGCCGACGGTCAGATCAAGGCCAGCGAGAAGAAGCGGCTGCGCAAGCTGTTGAAGGAGCAATATGCACTCGACGGCAAGCAGCTGGATGCCCTGATGGCGGCCGGCCTCGAGGCCGAAAGCACCGCCGTCGATTATTATCGGTTCACCGCCGACCTGAAACGCCATCTCAATACCGAGCAACGGCTGGAGCTGATCGGCATTCTCTGGGACATCGTCTATGCCGATGGCGAACGCAGCGAAATGGAAGACCATGTGATCTGGCGAATCGCCGATCTGCTCGGCGTCTCCTCACGCGAGCGCATCCAGAAGCGGCAGGAGGCGGCCGCCAGGGTGACGGATGTCCGGGTTGCGCAAGATGATAGCGACTGAGCAAAACACGAACCACGACCGGCGCCCGATCCTCATCGTCCTGCACCAGGAGCGGTCGAGCCCCGGGCGTGTCGGCCAATTGCTGGTCGAGAAGGGTTATCGCCTCGATATCCGCCGCCCGGTTCTCGGCGAAGTGCTGCCGACGACGCTTGAAAACCATGCCGGTGTCGTCGTCTTCGGCGGGCCGATGAGCGCCAATGATCCCGAGGACTTCGTCAAAAAGGAGATTGGCTGGATCGATGTTCCGTTGCGGGAAAAACGCCCCTATCTCGGTATCTGCCTCGGCGCGCAGATGCTGGTGCGTCATCTCGGCGGCAAGGTGCAGTCGAATGCCGACGGCTCGACGGAGATCGGCTGGTATCCGCTGCACCCGACCGAGAAAGGCCGCCTGCTGATGCATTGGCCGAAGATGGTCTATCACTTCCACCGCGAAGGCTTCGAACTGCCGCACGGCGCCGACCTGCTGGCCGAAGGCGATGCCTACCCGAACCAGGCTTTCCGCTATGACGGCAACGCCTGGGGCCTGCAGTTCCATGCCGAACTCACCCGGGTGATGATGCATCGCTGGGTGGTGCATGGCGCGCACCGCTTCATCCTGCCGAACGCCCAGCAGGGCCGCGAACATCTCGAAGGCCGCATGCGGTTCGATGCGCCGCTGAAAGCCTGGCTGAACGAATTCCTGGATATCGTCTTCGAAGGCAAGCCGGCAAAGGCCGCATCCCCGATCACGCTTCCCGCATAGAGCCCCACCGCTGGCAGCGCGCGCTATTATGTACTGGGCGCGTCGAGCGTATCGATCCTGCGCAATTTGGGGAAACTCGAAGCCCAGATCGCCGCCACCGCCAAAGTCCCGATTCCGCCGATAACAACCGCCGGCACCGCGCCGAAGATCGATGCCATCGTACCCGCCCTGAATTCCCCGAGTTCGTTCGAGGCGCCGACGAAGACCATGTTGACCGCGTTGACGCGGCCGCGCAGCTGATCCGGCGTCCAGAGCGCAATCAGGCTCTCGCGCACATAGACCGACACCATGTCGGCCGCCCCCATCAGCGCCAGCGCCGCGATCGAGACTTCGGTGTTGGTCGATAGGCCGAAGACGATGGTTCCGACGCCGAACAGGGCGACGCCGATGAACATATAGATGCCGGCGCGGTGTTTGAGCGGATAGGCGGCCAGGAAGATCGCCATGACGATGGCGCCAAGCCCAGGTGCTGCGCGCAGCAGCCCCAGCCCCCAGGGACCGAGCGTCAGGATATCGCGGGCGAAGATCGGCATCAGTGCCGTCGCCCCCCCGAGCAGCACGGCGAAGAGATCGAGCGAGATCGCCCCGAGCACTACTCTTTCGGCGCGGATGAAGCTGAAGCCGCCGAGGATCATCGCCCAGCTCTTGGTCTCGCCCGTGGTCTTTTGCTCCGGCTTCGGGATCATGTAGAGAAGCGCCGCACCGAGCACTGAAAAGATCACCGCCACCGTATAGGCGGTCGTCGCGCTGACGCCGTAGAGCAGGCCGCCGATCACCGGCCCGGTGATCGCGGCGAGCTGCCAGGACGACGAGTTCCAGGCAATCGCATTGGAAAGTGCGTGCTCCGGCACGAGATTGGGCGCCAGAGACTGCACCGCCGGCGACATGAAGGCGCGTTCGATGCCGAAGATCAAAAGCACGGCGAAAACCGGCAGCGGCGTGAAGGTTCCCATGACGGTCATGACCAGCAGCGCCAGCGTGCAGAGCGCACTCACCAGCGAGCAGAGTGCGGCGATCGCCCGACGATTGTACCGGTCGGCCACCGAACCGGTGACGAGCATGAGCAGCAGCGACGGCAGGAACTGTACGAGACCGATCAGGCCGAGATAGATCGCCTTGCCCGTCTGGTCGTACATCTGCCAGCCGACGGCGACGCTGACGATCTGCTGCGAGAAGGACAGCAGGAAACGCGCGAAGAAGAACCGCGTGTAGGACGAATGCCGGAACGCGGCAAAACGGTCTCCGGTGGGCGAAAACGACATGGATGTTTTCCGAGGAGACGGGCGCCGGAATAGCTGCAAGGCCGCCCGTTAAACATGATTCACCGCGCGTTCCCACACGGCACTTGCTCGTTTAGTCACCAATGTCTACATGTCTGTCAACAACGAATTGGAGAAGACGATGTTTGCGCTGTTTCAAACCATTGATTTGGCTTTGAATATTTACACCTGGATCCTGATTGCCAGTGCCATTTTTTCCTGGCTCTATGCCTTTAACGTCATCAACTCCAGCAATCAGTTCGTCAATTCGGTCGGCACATTCCTCTATAACGTCACCGAACCGGTGCTGAAGCCGATCCGCAGCCGCTTGCCGAACCTTGGCGGCATCGACATTTCGCCGATCATCCTGCTGCTGATCATTTTCTTCCTGCGCACCTTGCTTTGGACAACGCTGTACCCGCTGGTCGCTTGAGCCGTCCCTGGAGCCTTTTCGGCGATCATCTGCGCCTCGCCGTCCGGCTGACGCCGAATGGCGGGCGTGACGGCATCGATGGCATCGAGGCGGATGGAGAGGGCGAAACGCACCTGAAGGCGCGCGTCACATCAGTCCCGGAAAAGGGTAAGGCCAACAAGGCCCTGATCCTTCTCGTCGCGCAATCGCTGCGCATCCCCAAATCCAGCATCAGCCTCGTCTCCGGCGACACCGCGCGCAAAAAAATCCTCCGGATCGACGGAGACCCGGAGGATTTGGCAAAAAAACTAGAAGCACTTTTCGGCTGAGCGATCAGCCCTTTGTCTTGGCGCGCTCGACGGCTTCGAGAATGAGCTGGCCGGCTTCCTTGGAATCGCCCCAGCCGTAGATCTTCACCCACTTGCCCGGCTCCAGATCCTTATAGTGCTCGAAAAAGTGCTCGATCTGCTTCAGCGTGATCTCGGGAAGATCGGTGTAATCCTTCACCTTCTCGTAGCGCAGCGTCAGCTTCGGCGACGGCACGGCGATGATCTTCTCGTCCTTGCCGGAATTGTCTTCCATCTTCAGGACGCCGATCGGGCGCACATTGATGACGCAGCCCGGAACCAGCGGACGGGTGCTGGCGATCAGAACGTCGATCGGGTCGCCATCCTCAGACAGCGTGTGCGGCACGAAACCGTAATTGCCCGGATAGGTCATCGGCGTATAGAGGAAACGATCGACCACCAGCGTGCCGGCTTCCTTGTCCATTTCGTACTTGATGGGATGGCCGCCAACCGGAACCTCGACGATAACGTTGACGTCCTCAGGTGGATTATTACCGATGGAAATGGCGTCGATGCGCATAGGAACTCCCGCGAGGTTGAATTGCTGGCAGCCAGATAATCAGTTTCATGTCGCAACGCAACATTTGAGATCACCAATGCGTGATGGCGCCGGCGCAGAGAGCTCGAATCTTTCGAATAGGAAACAGGCGATTGCTGACCAAGCCGGTCAGTTCCAGATGAAGCCGATCTTCTTCAACTGCTTGTGGTCGAAATTTTCCATGCCTTCGCAGAAATCGACACCGCCGTGATGGCGATAGAAACGGCCGGCGGTCTCGTTTTCCTCGAGGCACCAGACGACCATCCCGTTGCAGCCGAGCGACTTCAGCAGCCGCCGCGCCTCGCCGAACAGCATGCGGCCGAGACCGATGCCCTGATACTCCGGCCGAAGATAAAGCTCGTAGATTTCGCCTTCCTGCGGCAAAGCGCGGGCGCGGTTGAGGCCGAGAGTCGCGTAGCCGGCAACCGTTCCGGCGACATCGAGAACCAGCAGCGTCGCCGGTCCGCGCGTCGCCTTGCGCCACCAGTTTTCACCGCGCCGCTCGATCATCTGCGTCAGCGCCCGATGTGGGATAATGCCTGCGTAAGTGTGCTGCCAGGCAAGCCTGTGCGTTTCCGATATGGCTCGGGCATCGTGTGGTTCGGCCCGCCGAACATCGATCGACAACGTCTTCATAACGTTTACTCTGGTCCCGCCAAAGGCAATTAACCATATGCGGTCAGCGCATCGTGATCGATTGCCCACAGACTTGATATGTGGACGACGGATAAAATTTAACGCTTTTTTAACGATTGTCACAAGTCGGAATCAGCGCGGCGCACAATAAAAAACCCCGGCACGAAGGCCGGGGTTTCAAAGGGTGTTTGAAGCTCTCAGAGAGCCGCTTTGGACTTTTCGAAACGCTTGCGATCGTTTGCGTCGAGATACATCTTGCGCAGACGAATATTCTTCGGCGTCACTTCCATCAGCTCGTCATCCTGGATCCAGGAGAGCGCGCGATCGAGGGTCATGCGGATCGGCGGCGTCAGCTTCACCGCTTCGTCCTTGCCGGCGGCGCGGATGTTGGTGAGCTGCTTGCCCTTCAGCACGTTGACTTCGAGGTCGTTGTCGCGCGAATGGATGCCGATGATCATGCCGGCATAGACCTTTTCACCCGGCTCGATGATCATCGGGCCGCGATCTTCCAGGTTGAACATCGCATAGGCGACGGCTTCGCCGGAAGCGTTGGCGAGCAGAACGCCGTTGACGCGGCCACCGATCACACCCTTGTAGGGCTGGTAGTCGTGGAACAGGCGGTTCATGATCGCCGTGCCGCGCGTATCCGTCAGCAGCTCCGACTGGTAGCCAATCAGGCCACGGGTCGGTGCGTAGAAACGCAGGCGAAGACGGTTGCCGCCCGACGGACGCAGCTCGACCATTTCGGCCTTGCGCTCGGACATCTTTTGCACAACGACGCCGGAATGTTCTTCGTCGACGTCGACGACGACCTCCTCGATCGGCTCCAGAAGCTGACCGCTTTCATCCTTGTGCATCACGACGCGCGGACGCGACACGGCAAGCTCGAAGCCTTCGCGACGCATGGTTTCGATGAGAACGGCAAGCTGAAGTTCGCCGCGGCCAGATACGTAGAACGAGTCCTTGCCTTCGGCTTCTTCGATCTTCAGCGCGACGTTGCCTTCGGCTTCCTTGAAGAGACGGTCGCGGATGACGCGCGAGGTCACCTTGTCGCCTTCGGTGCCCGCCAGCGGGCTGTCGTTGACGATAAAGGACATGGTCACCGTCGGCGGGTCGATCGGCTGCGCCTTCATGGCTTCCGAGACGGCCGGATCGCAGAAGGTGTCGGCGACGGTCCCCTTGGAGAGACCAGCGATCGCGACGATGTCGCCCGCATGTGCTTCTTCGATCGCGGTGCGCTCAATGCCGCGGAAGGCGAGAATCTTGGAGATGCGACCGGTTTCGATCAGCTTGCCATCCTGGCCGAGAACCTTGACGGCCTGGTTCGGCTTGATCGAGCCCGATGCGATGCGGCCGGTGATGATGCGGCCGAGGAAGGGGTTGGCCTCGAGGATCGTGCCGATCATGCGGAACGGGCCTTCTTCGACCGTCGGCTCCGGAACATGCTTGAGCACCAGGTCGAGAAGCGGTGCAAGACCCTCATCCTTCGGCCCTTCCGGATTGACGTTCATCCAGCCGTCGCGGCCCGAACCGTAGAGGATCGGGAAGTCGAGCTGCTCGTCGGTCGCGTCGAGATTGGCGAAAAGATCGAAGACTTCGTTGATGACTTCTTCGTGGCGGCCATCGGGACGGTCGATCTTGTTGATCGCGACGATCGGGCGAAGGCCGACCTTCAGCGCCTTGGAGACGACGAACTTGGTCTGCGGCATCGGCCCTTCGGAGGAGTCGACGAGAACGATCGCGCCATCCACCATCGAGAGAATACGCTCGACCTCACCGCCGAAGTCGGCGTGGCCGGGTGTATCGACGATGTTGATACGGACACCCTTCCACTCGACCGAGGTTGCCTTGGCGAGAATGGTGATGCCGCGTTCTTTTTCGAGATCGTTCGAGTCCATCACGCGTTCAGCGACACGCTGATTTTCGCGGAACGAGCCGGACTGCTTGAGAAGCTCATCCACCAGGGTCGTCTTGCCATGGTCAACGTGCGCGATGATCGCGATATTGCGAAGTGCCATATGTGAAATCTCTGAGGCTGCGGCGCACGCTCTTGAGGACGCGCCTATTGGTTTGGGGCGTCCATACAGTTTTTTTTGCGTTTGCGAAAGAGGGGAACGCGCAAAAGCTGCGGCATGGCTGCCGCCATGCCGCATCGAAGCGTGTCATCAAATTGTCTTAGGCGTCGCTGCCTGTCAATTCCTCGAAGGTCGAAAGCCCCTTTTTCACTAGCATCGCATCCGGGCTCGGCAGCTTGCCGCGGAAGGCCTTGTAGGCGTCCTCCGGATCAATCGAGCCGCCGACGGAATAGATGTTTTCCCTGAGCTTGCGCGCCATCTCGCCGTTGAAGGCGTCGCCCGTTTCCTCGAAGGCGGCAAAGGCGTCGGCATCGAGCACCTCCGACCACATATAGGAGTAGTAGCCGGCCGAATACCCGCCGGAGAAAATGTGCTGGAAGTGCGGCGTCGCGTGGCGCATGACGATCGATTTCGGCATGCCGATCTCGGCCAGCACTTCGGCCTGCACCGCCATTGGATCCTCGACGGCCGTTCTCGTGTGGAACGCCATGTCGACAAGCGCCGATGAGGTGAACTCGACGGTGTTGAAACCGGCATTGAAGGTGCGGGCGGCCAGCACCTTGTCGAGCAGCGCCTGCGGCATCGGCTCGCCGGTTTCGACATGCACGGCATAGCGCTTCAGAATAGCGGGCACCGTCAGCCAATGCTCGTACAGCTGCGATGGCAGCTCTACGAAATCGCGCGAAACGCCGGTGCCGGAGACCGAGGGGTAGGTGACATTCGAGAGCATGCCGTGCAGCGCGTGGCCGAATTCGTGGAACAGTGTGCGCGCATCATCGAGCGACAGCAGCGCCGGCTTGCCCTCGGCCGGTTTGGCGAAGTTGCAGACATTGTAGATGATCGGCAGCTCGCCATGGCGGCCGTTCTTCAGCTCCAGTCTGTGCTGCGATTGCAGCGAACTCATCCATGCGCCCGATCGTTTCGAGCCGCGGGCGAAATAATCGCCGAGGAACAGCGCCACCAGCCGGTCTTCGCGGTCCCTGATTTCGAATACCCTGACATCCGGATGATAGACCGCCACGCCTTTCTTCTCGACGGCGCGGATACCGAACAGCCGGCCGGCCACATCGAAGCAGGCCTCGATGATCTTCTCGAGCTGCAGATAGGGCTTGAGTTCAGCCTCGGAGAAATCGAATTTCCGCGCCCGGATCTTTTCGGCGTAGTGCCGCCAGTCCCAGGGCATCACCTCGTGGTTACGCCCCTCCTCGGCGATCAGCGCCGATATATCGACCTCCTCCTCGCCGGCGCGTTTGACCGCCCGCGCCCAGACCGCTTTCAGCAGGTCATTCACCGCCTCCGCCGTTTTCGCCATTGTGTTGTCGAGCTTCAGCTCGGCGAAATTGCCGTAACCAAGCAGGCTCGCCACCTGATGGCGCAGTGCCAGCGTTTCCTTGATGACGGCGCGATTGTCCGTCTCGCCGTCATTTTCGCCGCGCGCCACCCACGCCTTGAAAGCCTGCTCGCGCAGGTCACGGCGCTCCGAAAAGGTCAGGAATGGCTCGATGATCGAGCGTGACAGCGTCACCGCATATTTGCCCTCCTCGCCGCGTTCGCGCGCAGCTGCGGCCATTGCGTCGCGCAGGAATTCCGGCAGCCCGTCGAGCTCGGCTCCATCAGAGAGCACCAGTGCCCAGGCTTTCTCGTCGGCCAGCACGTTCTGGCCGAATTGCGTGCTGAGTCCGGCAAGCTTTTCATTGATCGCTGCGAGTTTCTCCTGCTCGGCCTTCTCGAGCTTGGCGCCCGACTTGACGAAGCCTTTCCAGTGGCGCTCGAGCACGCGTGTCTGTTCGAGCGTCAGGCCGAGGCTTTCGCGTTTTTCCCAAAGCGTGTCGATGCGTGCGAAAAGTGCGGCATTCATGCCGATCTTCGAATAGTGGCGCGACATCTTCGGGGAGATTTCCCGCTCCAGCGCCTGGATCACATCATTGGTATGGGCGCCCGCCTTGTTCCAAAACAGCGCCGAGACGCGCGACAGTGCATCGCCGGCGATCTCCAGCGCCGTGACCGTATTGTCGAATGTCGGCGCCTCGCCATTTCCGGCGATCTCGTCGATCTCCCGTTCATGGGCGGCAAGCGCCGCTTCGAAGGCGGCGGCGAAATCGCCGTCATCGACAGCATCGAAACGTGGCAGGCCGTGTAGACCGTCCCAGTTGACCAGCGCCGGATTGAAATCAAGGGGAGAAGGCATCGAAGAATTCCTTTTTGGCATGCACGGGTTCGTCAATATAGGAGAGCTGTCGTAGAATTGGTATGCGGGCAGGGCCATTTGCCTCGCCTGCAAAATCTGGTGGACAAAAATTGACGCGCTAGAATTAACCAACCGTTAACGATTGACGCGAATCAGGGCCGAGCGCTAGTTTCCCCATGTTTCTTCTTGTCCGGGGACATGCGCCATGGAAATTTTTTCTGTGCGGTCTTCTCAGAGTTTGCTATTTAAAAACAATCCTAATAACGCAAAAAGTTCGAAGACCTCTGATATTGAAATCGAGACCAGAGCTTCCGCCCCGGCCTCATTCCAGCTCGACGACAATCTCGACGAAGGGCCGGATTTCACCGCGGTCAGCCCTGGCGAATTGCGCAATTACGCGCGTCAGAGTTTCGACAGCGGCCTGATCGACCAGAGCACCTACGCCGCGATCTCCGAGCCGCTGCCGATGCATGCGATCGATCCGCTCGGCAATGTCATCGATCTTTCCAGTGTCACCGACGGCACCAGCTTCAATTTTCTCGATTATTACAAAAATCAGTTGCAGATCGCCATGTCGATCGGCGATCCCGATGAGGTCCAGACGCTGAAATCGATCGTCAATTTCCTGGATAGTTGAATTAAGCCTTGCGCCAGCCGATGAGGCCGGGGGTTGCGTGCCAGAGTGCCTGGGCAGCAAACCCCATGAAAAGCACGCCGGAGCAGCGCACAATCAGCCGTTCATGCGCGCGATAGAAGCGCCGCACCGCGCCGGCGCCGATGACGCCGATCAGGATGATGTCTGCCGTCACGAAGCCGACGAAGGACACGCCGAGAAGCATCGGCAATGCCTCGAAATCAAGCGCCCCGGCCGAGCCCGCAACCAGTGCGGTGAAGGTGGCGAGGGCCACGGGATAGCCCTTCGGATTGGTGACGCCGAAGATCAGCCCGCGACGAAACGGCCGCTCGACCACCATGAGAGCCTGTCCCTCGGCTTTCGGCTTGGCATTGACGGCGCTCCAGCCGATCCAGGCGAGATAGAAACCGCAGGCAAGGCCGAGCAGGTCGAAGACGAAGGTTCCGATCGTCTTCGCGCCGACGATCGCGATCAGCGCCAGCGACGACCAGATCAGATCCCCGACTAGATGCCCCATCATGAAGAAGGCGCCAGCCTTGCGGCCTTGCCCGGCACCGATGCCGAGCAGCTGCAAGAAGGCGGGCCCCGGAATGAGCACGTAAAAGAGCGCCGCCAGAAAGGCGCCGAAGACCAGGGACTGCGTCATGGAGATGCTCCGGAGGATGATCGCGGCAGAGTAAGCCATCCCGGGCATCCGTCAAGGGCGACGAATGCCGATGAAAAGGGGATGAGGTAGCAAACGCCGCTGGCGGCAGCTGCCGGCTCGAAGCGGACGCAGCCGAATTGAGCCACTATGTCGGAGTGACCTCTAATGGTGCGCGCTGTCGATCGCCGGGACAGTGAACTTCACAGCCTTTCCGCCAAGCACCTCGTGTTCCGGCGTGGCGATTTCGATCAGCACCTTGTGTTCGCCTGGCGGCAAGCCTGTCAGGACTACAGCGCCGGTACCACCCGCATCAGCCCACCGCCAAGGCAGGCCGTCGGTGCTGACATGGAGATGGCCGGCCCTTGGCGAGACGTCGCTGGCGCTGGCGCCAAAGATTGGCAGGATGCGGAAATTCTCGGTTCGATAGGGAATGATGACCACCGCTCTGCTCGCCAGTGGTCCCGGAAGGGGCTGATCCACGAACAATTGGGGCGCAGGCTCGTCCTTGATGGGAAGAAACTGCGTGGCTGCGGGATACGGTGTTTGCGCGTAGACGGGTGTGCTGGCGGCAAACAGAAGACCTGCCGTTGCGAGAGCTCTTGCGATCACGGTCATGACAAAATCCCTGCGTAGTGCGCCGGTTATGACCGACGACTGTCGGGACGCCGGCGCAATGTTGGGGTGGAGAGCGCTTGATCGGAGACCGATCAAGCGACGTTCAGTTCGACGGCGATGTTGCCCCGGGTGGCCTTGGAATAAGGGCAGAGCTGGTGAGCACGTTCGATCAGGGACTTGGCGAGGTCCGCCGCGATGCCCGGCAGCCTCACATTAAGCCGCGCCTGCAGCTCATAGCCGTCGTCATTCGAAACCAGGTCGATCTCGGTATTGATGGCGGCGTCGGCGGGGACGCGCAGCTGGCGCTCGGCGGCCGCTCTCCCGATCGCACCGAGGAAACAGGCGGACCAGCCCGCAGCGAAGAGCTGCTCGGGATTGGTGCCCGAGCCCGCGGAACCGGGCGGGGACAATTTCACGTCGAGGCGCCCATCGGAACTGCGAGACGCGCCGTCACGCCCGCCGATGGTGTTGGTGGTGCCAGTGTAGATGACTGTCGACATTCAGATACTCCTTGTTGGTTTGACGAACGCCGCCCAGGATCAAGGGGCCGCGCGATGACGAGAAGATGAGCGTCGCAAGTCCGGCCCAGTAGTGAGCTGAAACGAGAGTGAGCCTCTCGTTTTCGATCGGCATGTGAGCAGCAAAGATCATATCCGCAGCGCGCCAGGCGATCGGCGTAGACAAGGCCAGTCACACTGGGTGCATGAGTGGTGGAGCTCGGGGCGCGTTGGCGACAGGGGAGTTTGTCGCTTCTCGACCGATCTCACGGTTTCCCGGCCGTTGAGACCTTTCAGGATTCAAGAGGCTGGCTCTCGGGTTCTCTCGCTACCGCCGATGCCGGAATTGCGCGATCGTCACAGCGCCAACCCGGGGTCGCAACCGCTGAAGCGATCCCGCTTTCACATCCAGCCGGGAGACCGACATGAACACGGATTTCAAACGTAAGATCGTCTTCGCTCTGTCGATGGGCATCGTAACGACAGAGCTGATTTCCTTCACGCTGATTGCGCTCAATCTGGGCTTTTCGAAAGGATTCGCCCTGACATGGCTCCGCTCGTGGAGCATCGCCTATCTCATCGTCATTCCCGCCATCCTGCTGGTCGGTCCCCGCCTTCAGGCGCAGGTCGATCGCGTCGTTCGTTGAGGCGAAAGAGGAGCCACCGAGATGACAATGATGGGCGACTACGGCATATCGCCATAGTTGCTGCAAGCCGCGCGAAGCCGGGGCAGCGCCCAATCGACGAAGGCACGCACCTTGAGGGCGAGTAAGCCCTGACGCGAATAGACGATGTTGATCGGCTTGGACTCGCCGCCATAGTCCTTCAAAATCTGCACGAGCGCGCCCGAGGACACTTCCTCCGGAACTTGATAGTCGAAGAGCCGGGCGACGCCGGCTCCATTGAGCGCGGCGGCGACGCAATTGGCGGCCGTGTTCACCTCGATCCGGCTCTGGGGCAACAGTTCGACGGACTTCCCGTCGATCTCGAAACTCCAAAAGAACGACCGGTTGTGGAACATGATCCCATCGTGATTGATAAGCTCGGTGGGATGTTGGGGAACGCCATGCCGTTCCAGATAGGCCGGGCTCGCGCAGGTCAACAGACGAAACTCGCCGGCCTTGACGGCGTGGAGCGAACTGTCGACCAAATCACCAAGCCGGATGGCGACATCGACCTGTTCATTGACGAGATGGACAGAGCGGTCGAGTGAAAGAACGTTCAATATCACCTCCGGATGCTTGTCCATGAAGTCGAGTGCAATCGGCAGGACATACCGGTGGCCAAACTCGATCGGCATCGTGACGGTCAGCAATCCCCGGGGCGTCTGATACTCACCTGACGCCCTGCGTTCGACCTCCTCCAGATCGGCAATAATCTTGCGCGCCGCGTCGACATAGTCGCGACCGGCATCGGTGAGTTGCAGGTTGCGGCTTGTTCGGATGATAAGGTTTGTGCCGAGATATCGCTCCAGATCGGCAACCTTGCGGCTGACGCTCGGCAGCGGTGCGTTCAGCTTCCGGCTGCCCGCCGACAAGCTCCCGGCGTCAACTACGGCAAGCAGAACCCGCATTGCATCAAGCCGATCCATAACGCCCCGACAATTAGAAGCCTTGATATTTGAGGATATGAGGAATCGCTTCCGGTGAATAGGCGGCACAGCGCGGTTGCCCCAGAAGTGTCGCGGCCACATCGCTGCAGGCGACGCTCGAGAAGCGGGGAGCAATGGTCGGGGCATTGCACCATCATCGCGCCGGATAGGCCTCCTGCCGTTCAACTCGGCCTCGGAGCAGAACTGATTGGCGATTGCCTGGATGAGCGTCGAGAGGGTGGTTCTCATTTTCGCTGGCTACCGGTCAGGGCTTTCGGCAAGTAACTTTCGCCCATTCGATCAAGGGTTTCCCTTGATAGCGAACCGACTGTCGGCGTCACCGGAGTCAAGGCTCAGCGACGCAACTTCAAGAGGGTGAACATTATGGACAGACTCTTCCATGTTGGCGTGTCAGCCGCTCTCTTTGCGACCTTTGCCTTTTCGCTCAACTTTGTTGTGCCCTTCATCATCGGTGACTATTCCACCTTTGATTTTGCCCTCATCCGTCATGTTGTCTCGGGTCTGGTGGGGTTCTACATTCTGTTTTCGGAGAAGCGTGTAATGCGCCACGTCACGCTTCGGAACTGTTTGCAGGCCATCTGGCTCGCCTTCGTCGGATATGTCGGCTACTTCCTGACGGTGACCGGAGCGGCCGTCTTTGCCGGCCCGGTAATCGCTCCGGCCTTTCTCGGTCTGGTACCGATCGTATTGATGGTCATTGGCAACCAGCGTCAGGGATCATTGCCGTGGCGATCCCTGATGATGCCTTTGGCGCTGGTGCTGGTCGGCCTTGTTCTCGTCAATGGCACGGCATTCACGGTTGAAGGATTGAGCTCCGTCGAATCATTGTGGGTTGGCGTGCCGCTAGCGCTTGCTGCCGTGGGGCTTTGGGTCTGGTTCGCGCTCGCCAATCAGGCTGCACTCGCCGCCCGACCAGACATGCCCTCCAGTGTGTGGTCGGCGCTGATATTGGTCGGAGGTGGTGTCTTGATGCTGGCCTTCTATCCCGTCGGTGCCGAGATCGGCCTCTTCCAGCTTCCAGCATTGGGGTTCGGCTGGAGTGCCGCCGGTAACCTGTATATCTGGGGTGCATCGTTCGCGCTGCTGGCAACCGTAGGCGGCGTCTGGGCCTGGAACATTGCGTCACGGAGCCTGCCCGTCGCCCTGGCGGCGCAACTGATCGTTTCGGAAACAGCCTTCGGTGTCATTGGGGGACTTGTCGTGCATGCTCGTTGGCCAACCCCGATCGAAGTCGCTGGCGTGGTTGTCCTGATCGCCGGCGTCGTTCTGTCAGTGCGGATTTTCTATGATCGCCAATTTGCATCGGGAAAGACATTGCTTGCGCACGAATGATCTGTCGAATGCAGAGCCAGGAAGAGGCGCGTCCTTCTGGTCGCTCAAATTCGCCGATCGAACACAGCGACCGGCGTCTTCAACCGATAGAGCGTCGTCGGTCGCCGGGCTCGCTCGGTCTGTCGTTTTTCGCCCTCGACGACTTCGAGCAGATCAAGATCGTTGATCTTGCGGCGAAAGGCGCTCTGGTCCAGTCGCTCGCCCATCACCGTTTCATAGATGGCCTGAAGTTCGGACATTGTGAAGATCTCGGGAAGCAGCCTTGCCGGAATGGTCGAATAGGCGCCCTTGCCGCGCAACCGCTCCAGCGCCGCTTTGAGGATCTCATTGTGGTCGAAAGGCAGTTTGCCGGCGGCCTCGGCCGGCCGCAATTCCAGAGGGCTTGTGCCGCCCTCCAAGGCTCCCTGTGGGACCAGCGCAAAATACGCAATCGATACCGACCAGTCGCGGGGGTCGCGCCGCGCCGAAGCGAAGGTTGCGAGTTGTTCGAAGAATATGCCGCCGAGCCCCGCCTTGACGCTGAGGATACGCCGCACCGCCGCCTCGGCATCGGCGTCCTCATCGATGTGCAGATAGCCGCCGATCAGCGCCGGAACGCCGGCAAACGGCTCGGCGGACCGAGGCAGCAGCGCGGTGCACAATCGTCCTTCGTGCAGCGTCAGCAAGACGATGTCGACCGTCACGATCGGTCGTGCGAATTCTGCCTCTGCCATCAGGATCCTCCTTGGCTCATGAAAGTCATCCGGAAGAGCGCAGCGGATCCGGGATAACGATGTGACGCGCTCTTGCATTCTCAGGCTCTCATAACCGCCAACCTCAAAAATAACAATTTGCAAATAGCAACTTGCAAAATGCAATTTGCAAGTCTATATAGTTCTTAACGAGGGCAGCGGGCAGAACCGGCGCCTGATCGCCAAGGCAACAGCAAAGGAGTAATGCCATGGGTATGGGACGTTTCAGCACAGCCGATTGGGCGGCCTACAATGCACGCCATGTGGATGGTCGCAGCCGGTCGGAAGTTTTCGGCGCCACCGGCATCGACCCGCGGTTCGATCCGGCGCGCTTTTCCACCCGCGAGAGCCGCGACAGCCCCTACAATCCACAATCGACCCCGATTATTCTGGCCTCGGATGTGACCGGCTCGATGGGCATGATCGCCCACGAACTGATGCGTGGCGGGCTCATCACCCTGACATCGGAGATCTACGACCGCCGTCCGGTATCCGATCCGCATATCATGGTGGCGGCGGTCGGAGATGCGGATACTGATGTGGCACCGTTGCAGGCTACCCAGTTCGAGGCCGACATCTCGCTTGCCAGCCAGATCCGCGCCTTGTGGCTGGAAGGCAATGGCGGTGGCAATGACGGCGAGAGCTACAGCGCCGCCCACCTTCTGGCAGCGCTCAAAACCTCGACCGATGCCTTCGAAAGACGCGGCCGCAAGGGCTATCTCTTCACCATCGGCGACGAGCCGGTTCACAATGGCCTGACCGCCCCTCAGATTGCCCGCATCTTCGGCATCGCACCGCCGCGCGGTCTGAGCGCCCGGGAATGCCTGGCGATGGCGCAAAGATCCTATGAGGTCTTCCACATCGTCATCCGCGAGGGCTATGCGGCCAGGAGGCTCGGCCGGGTGCTCGAAAGCTGGCAGCCGCTGCTGCCCGGTCGCACCTTCGTGCTCGATGATCACAGGCGCATTGCCGAGCTGGTGGTTTCGATCATCGAAATCACCGAGGGTCGTGACGCCGACGACGTAGCCGCCAGTTGGCCGGGTTCGGCGGCTGCAGTCGTCGCCAAAGCCATCGGCGAACGCCCGAAGCGGCACCTGCTGCCGTTCTTCTAATCCGGGACAGTGCTGCGCGCTTTCCCCGGTTATTTAAAACCAAAGGTTGGAGCGGTTCTGAGCTGCCATAAAGAGCTGAACCGCTCTGCCCATATCTTCCAGTACAAAAGCCCCGGTGCCCTCCGGGACCCATTTTGAGGAGCAGAACATGAGCACCCAGGCACAAGCCGTGATCGGCGCGCTTTATGGCGACGAAGGCAAGGGGCTGATGGTCGATCGGCTCGCTGCAGCCACGCCGGGAGCCGTGGTGGTTCGCAGCAATGGCGGTGCTCAGGCCGGCCATACCGTGGTCGATCCCGCCGGGGTGCGCCATGTCTTTCACCACATTGGCGCGGGCAGCTTTGCCGGCGCTGCCACCCATTTCAGCCGCTTCTTCGTCGCCCATCCGATGCTGCTGCTCGATGAATTGACCGCCCTCGGCCAGCTGGGTGTGGAGCCCGAGATCAGCAGCGACCCGCGTGCCCCGGTCACCACACCCTTCGACGTCATCATCAACCAGGCCTTGGAGCTGGCGCGCGGCACTGCCCGTCACGGCAGTTGCGGCCTCGGCTTCGGCGAGACCATCGAGCGCAATCTGCGCCCGGAATTCGCCCTCTCGACGAAGGATCTGTTTCGCCCCGATCTGCATGCCCGGCTTGTTTCCATCCGCGATGCCTGGGTGCCTGTCCGGCTGGCCGCGCTCGGCATCACCGCCCTGCCCGCGGAACTGGCCGCCGCACTGGCTGACGACATCACCACCGCCCGCTTCGAAGCCGATTGCGCCGCCTATCTCGACCGCGCCGCGCTCTGGCCCGACCGGCGACTGTGCGAACGCGGCCCTGTCATCTTCGAAGCGGCACAGGGTCTGGAGCTTGATCAGGACCGCGGCGTGTTTCCCCACGTCACCCGTTCGAATACCGGGCTCGCGAACATGCTCGCGATCTCAGTCGAGGCCGGCATCACAGAGCTGGCCGCGACATATGCGACGCGCTGCTACACCACCCGGCACGGCGCAGGTCCCCTCAAGGGGGAAGTTCCCGCACTATCAGGCATCAATATCGTCGACCCCACCAACGCACCGAACGAGTGGCAAGGTACTCTGCGGCTCGCTCCGCTCGATCTCGACACGTTGCGCCAGGCCATTGCCCGCGATCTGACGTTGGATCGCGGCGGCATCACAATCAGAGGCGGACTGGCCGTCACCTGTCTCGATCAGGCCGAAGATGGGTTTGCCATCACGGATCACGGCGAGGCCATCCGGCTTGATCCTGCCGAAGCGGCGTCCGAGATAGCCGATCTTGCCGGCCTGCCGCTCTGGGCCGAAAGCTGGGGACCGCGTCGCGGCGAAGTCAGGCTGCGTATGGATGCAGCCGCCGCGTGAACCACGGCAAAAAAAGAGCCCGCGCGGCAATGCCGGCGGGCTCCTATTCAACTCGAAAAGCGAGCGTGATTACTTCACGAGGTTGCGCTTGCCGAGCGTGCGCAGGCGCAGCGCATTGAGCTTGATGAAGCCGGCCGCATCCTTCTGGTCGTAGGCACCCTGGTCGTCCTCGAAGGTGACGAGCTTGTCGGAATAGAGCGACTTTTCGCTTTCACGGCCGATGACCATGACATTGCCCTTGTAGAGCTTCAGCGTCACTTCGCCTTCGACATGCTCCTGGCTCTTGTCGATCAGCGCCTGCAGCATCTCGCGCTCCGGCGAGAACCAGAAGCCGTAATAGATCAGCTCGGCGTAACGCGGCATGATCTCGTCCTTGAGATGGGCCGCACCCCGGTCGAGCGTGATCGATTCGATGGCGCGGTGCGCCGAAAGCAGGATCGTGCCGCCGGGCGTCTCGTAGACGCCGCGCGACTTCATGCCGACGAAACGGTTCTCGACGAGGTCGAGACGGCCGATGCCGTTATCGCGTCCGTAATTGTTGAGGGTCGCGAGCAGCGTCGCCGGCGACATCTCGACACCGTTGATCGAGACGGCGTCGCCCTTGCGGAAGCCGACCTTGATCACCGTCGCCTTGTCGGGCGCAGCCTCAGGCGAGATCGTGCGCATATGCACATATTCCGGCGCCTCCTGAGCAGGGTCCTCGAGAACCTTGCCCTCGGAAGAAGAATGCAGAAGGTTGGCGTCGACGGAGAACGGCGCCTCGCCCTTCTTGTCCTTGGCAACCGGGATCTGGTGCTGTTCGGCAAAGGCGAGCAGGTCGGTGCGGCTCTTGAACGCCCAGTCGCGCCACGGCGCGATGATCTTGATGTCGGGGTTCAAAGCATAGGCGGACAATTCGAAACGAACCTGGTCGTTGCCCTTGCCGGTCGCGCCATGGGCGATCGCATCGGCGCCCGTCTTGCGGGCGATATCGATCAGATGCTTGGAAATCAGCGGCCGGGCGATCGAGGTGCCGAGCAGATAGACACCCTCATAGACGGCATTGGCGCGGAACATCGGAAAAACGAAATCGCGCACAAATTCCTCGCGCACGTCCTCGATATAGATCTCCTTGATGCCGAGCATCTCGGCCTTCTTGCGCGCCGGCTCCAGCTCTTCGCCCTGGCCGAGATCGGCGGTGAAGGTGACGACTTCGGCGCCGAGCTCGGTCTGCAGCCACTTCAGGATGATCGAGGTGTCGAGGCCGCCGGAATAGGCGAGCACGACTTTCTTCACGTCTTTATATGATGCCATGATGATGAGGTCCGTTGCATAAAAGGCCGGCGAAAACCCGGTATCGCGGCACTTTTAGCGAGATTGACGCGTGACGCAAGGGCAAGTGCGGCACCGCCGGCGCGATAGCGTTGACAGCGCGAAAGCGGAGCCCATATTCGCCAACGTCAGAGCAACGACCGAGGAGGGGCTCCCCGTGACGAATATTCAAGACATTTTCAAGAAATCCAATGTTGCAGTCGTCACCGGCGGCGCGTCCGGCATCGGCCTGGCTGCCGCAAGACACTTTGCCAAGGCCGGCATGAGCGTGGTCATCGCCGATCTCGGCGGCGACCGGCTGGCGGGCGCCGCAGACGAACTCAAGGCCATTGCCGGCGAGGAAGAGGTGATGGCGGTCGAGACCGACGTCGCCAGCCGGGACTCCCTCGAGGCGCTCGAACGCGCCGTGCTCCAGCGTTTCGGCCGCGTCCATGTGCTAATGAACAATGCTGGCATCGGCCCGGAAACCTCGATCTTCAGCCCGCAGGCGAATTGGGACCATATCTTCGCCGTCAACCTGATGGGGGTGATCAATGGTACGCGCACCTTCGGCCCGAAGATGCTGTCGCATGGCGAGCCTGGGCTGATCATCAACACCGGCTCGAAGCAGGGTATCACCACGCCGCCCGGTAATCCCGCCTACAATATCTCAAAGGCCGGGGTGAAGGTCTTTACCGAAGCGCTCGAGCACGAGCTTCGCAACATCGAAGGCGCGAAAATCTCCGCGCATCTTCTGATCCCCGGCTTCGTCTTCACCGGCCTCACCAAGGGCGACCGCGCGGAAAAGCCGGCCGGCGCCTGGACGCCGGAGCAGACTGTGGATTTCATGGTCGAGAGCCTCAAGCGCGGCGATTTCTATATCCTGTGCCCCGACAATGACGTGGCCCGCCCGGTCGACGAGCGCCGCATGGCCTGGGCTGCTGGCGACATCATCGAGAATCGCCCGCCGCTGTCACGCTGGCACGAGGACTATGCCGACAAGTTCAAGGCCTTCCTCGAACAGAAATAATGGCACTCATGCATGTCGCCCGGAAGTGTGCAGCGGTTCCGGGATAATGACATGCATAAAACAACAGCGAATGCGCGTGGCATGGATCAAGTTTAATGCGACGCGCATTCGAAGGTTTGATTGGTAATTTTCTGAAAGCCGGGTAAAAAATCCTCCGATCTTCCCGGCTTTCAGAGCGTGTCATGGATTTCCTGCCCAGCCTGTCGACTCTTTTGGCCTTTGCCGCCGCGACCCTGCTGCTCGCCGCGACGCCGGGTCCCGACATGACGCTGTCGATCAGCCGTGCGCTAGCCCAGGGCAAGAAAGCGGCTCTTTTCGTCGTCATCGGCACCAGCCTCGGCATCGTCGTCCACACCATGCTGGTCGCCTTCGGCATTTCGGCGCTGATCACGGCCTCGCCGACCGCCTTCCTGTTCCTGAAGACCGGCGGCGCCGCCTATTTGCTCTGGCTGGCGGTGCAGGCGATCCGCTTCGGTTCGAAGCTCACTGTCGCCAAGGTCGAGGCGCAGAAGGGCACGGCGCTTGCGAACATCTCGTCGGGCTTCTGGGTCAATCTTCTGAACCCGAAGGTCATTATCTTCTTCATGACCTTCCTGCCGCAATTCGTCAGCGCCGGCGACCCGGCCGTGACGCAGAAGCTGCTTTTCCTGGGCTTCTGCTTCATCCTGTTCGGCATGCCGGTCAATGCCGGCGTGGTCCTTGCTGCCGACTGGCTGGCCTCCTGGCTGCAGAACAACAGGAAGGTGCTGCGCGGCATGGACTATACCTTCGCCGGCGTCTTCTCGATCTTCGCCGCGAAGATCCTGCTCACCCAGGCCAGATGATCAGCGGATCCGCTGTCGGTTAACCGATCAGCACGCTGTTGGCTTAGCCAATCAGCAAAGCATCGTCGTCGAGCGTCTGGCCGCGCATCTTGCGGAACATGGCGATCAGGTCCTCGACTTGCAGGTTCTTTCGGTTGTCGCCCGCCACGTCGAGAACGATCTCGCCGCCATGCAGCATGATGGTGCGGTGGCCGTAATCCAGCGCCTGGCGCATGGAATGCGTCACCATCATCGTCGTCAATTTGCGCTCGGCAACGATCTTCTGCGTCAGGTTCATCACGAACTCGGCCATGCCGGGATCGAGGGCGGCCGTATGTTCGTCGAGCAGCAGCACTTCGGAACCGGCAAGCGTTGCCATCACAAGCGACACGGCCTGCCGCTGCCCGCCGGAGAGCAGATCCATGCGGTCCTTCAGCCGGTTTTCCAGCCCGAGATTCAGCTCCGCGATCCGCTCCTTGAAATAATCCCGACGTTTGCCGCCTAATGCCGGCGCAAGCCCGCGCTTTTCGCCCCGGCGGGCAGCCAGAGCAAGATTTTCTTCGATCGACAGCGAACCGCAGCTTCCCGTCAGCGGATCCTGGAACACCCGCGCTACCAGACCTGCGCGTGATGCCGTCGACTTGCGCGTCACATCGCTCTTGCCGATCAGCACCTGTCCCTCGCTCGGCAGGACGTCGCCGGCGAGCACACCGAGCAGCGTCGATTTGCCGGCGCCGTTGGAGCCGATGACGGTGACGAAGGAGCCTTGTTCGATGGTCAGGCTGACGCCGTTCAGCGCCTGCTTCTGCAGCGGCGTGCCGCGCCCGAAAACAACCTTGATATCCTTAACGCTGATCACGATGCGGCACCTCCGCGAAGACGGGGAAGGATGAGCGCCACGGTTACCAGCACCGCCGTCACGAAATTGAGGTCGGAAGCCTGCAGGCCGATGACGTCGCTCGACAGCGCCAACTGGATCGAGATGCGGTAGAGGATCGAGCCGAGCACGCAGCCGATCAGTGCGATCAGCAGACCGCGGCGCCCGAGCAGCGTCTCGCCGATGATGACGGCGGCAAGCCCGACGACGATCGTGCCGACGCCTGAAGTGACGTCGGCAAAGCCGTTCGTCTGGGCAAACAGCGCGCCGCCGAATGCCACCAGCGCATTCGATATCGCCATGCCGAGATAGATCTGCCGGCTGGTATCGACGCCCTGGGCGCGCGCCATTCGCGCATTGGCGCCGGTCGCGCGCATGGCCAGCCCGGCATCGCTTTCGAGGAAGCGCCAGACCAGGATGAGGGCGACGATCACAAGAACGCCGACGAAGAGCGGCCGCACATAGAAATCGCGAAGGCCATGGCCGAAGAACGGGCTGATCATCGTATCGGCATTGATGAGAGCGACATTCGGTTTGCCCATCACCCTGAGATTGACCGAAAACAGCGCAATCATCGTCAGGATCGAGGCGAGCAGATTGAGGATTTTGAAGCGCACGTTGAGCAGCGCCGTCACCATGCCCGCGCCCGCGCCGGCAGCCATCGCGATCAGAGCTGCAAGCCAGGCATTGACGCCGGCAATGATCAGCACGGCGGTCACCGCCGCACCGAGCGGAAAGGAGCCGTCGACCGTCAGATCGGGAAAGTCGAGAATGCGGAAGGCGAGATAGACCCCAAGGGCGACGAAGGAATAGACCAGTCCTAGTTCGACGGCCCCCCAGAATGCGATTTGGCTCAAGGCTTTCAGCCCCTTTTTTCCGTTTCTGTTCCGCATGCCTGCGAAACATTTAGGCTTCCAATAGCATCAGCCGCCCTTGTGTGGAACGAGAGCGGCTGCAAACTTGACCGACGGCGGCAGCCGCGCTGTCTATTCGATGACTTTGTTGGCGCGGGAAAGCACGCTCTGCGGCAAGGTGACGCCCATCTTGGCAGCCGCCGCCTTGTTGACGACGAGATCGCTGCCGGCGGCGGTCTTGACTGCGATATCGCCCGGGTTCTCGCCCTTCAGCACACGTACGACGATGTCGCCCGTCTGCTTGCCGACATCGTAATAGTTGAATCCGAGGGCTGCGACCGAACCGCGCGAAACCGAATCGGTATCGGCGGTGAAGAGCGGCAGCTTGCTCTCTTCGGCAACGGCAACGGCGCCTTCGAGCGCAGAGATGATCGTGTTGTCGGTCGGGATATAGATCGCATCGGCACGGCCGACGAGGGCGCGAGCCGCACCCTGGACCTCGGCCGATTTTGTGGCGGCGGATTCCACCACCTTCAGGCCGGCCTTTTCGGCCTCGGGCTTCAGCACGGCGAGGAGCGAAACGGAGTTGGCCTCGCCTGAGTTGTAGAGATAGCCGACGGTTTTCACATCAGGCAGGATTTCCTTGATCAGCGCCAGGTGCTCGGCGACCGGTGACATGTCGGAAAGGCCGGTGACGTTACCGCCGGGCTTGTCCATGTTCTTGACAAGCTGGGCGCCGAGCGGATCGGAGACCGCAGTGAAGACAACGGGAATGTCGCGCGTCGAGGAGACGACGGCCTGAGCCGAGGGTGTGGAGATCGGCACGATCACATCCGGCTCGTCGCCGGCGAACTGGCGGGCGATCTGGGCTGCGGTCGCCGGATTGCCCTGCGCCGACTCGAACAGGAATTTCAGGTTCTCGCCTTCCTTGTAGCCGGCGGCCGTCAGCGCATCGAGAACGCCCTTGCGGGCAGCGTCCAGCGCCGGATGCTCGACGATCGCCGTCACGGCAACGGTCACGTCATCGGCCTTTGCAGGCAGCGAAAGCGCCAAAGTGGCGGCAAGAGCGAGCAGAATCGGGCGCATTATATCCTCCTGATTGATTTTGGCGGCACTATTAGGAAAAGCGCATGCTTAAATCAATGCAGGAGAATTGTAGCGAGGATCAAACTTGCTGATCAGTCGTCGGCGCCGTGATTGGCGATCATCATCGCCTCGAAGGCCAGGCGCTCGGTCTTGCGCATGCGTTCGGATTCCGATTTCAGCTGGCCGCAGGCTGCCAGAATATCGCGGCCGCGCGGCGTGCGGATCGGCGAGGCGTAGCCTGCCGAGTTGATGAAATCGGCGAACTTCTCGATCTGCTCCCAGTCGGAACATTGGTAATTGGTGCCGGGCCAGGGGTTGAAGGGAATGAGGTTGATCTTCGCCGGCACGCCCTTCAGGAGCTTGATCAGCCCCTTGGCGTCCTCCAAACTGTCATTGACGTCCTTCAGCATCACATATTCGAAGGTGATGCGCCGCGCATCGGAAAGGCCGGGATAGGCCTTGCACGCCTCGATTAATTCCTTCAGCGGATACTTCTTGTTGATCGGCACCAGAATGTCGCGCAGATCGTCGCGCACCGCATGCAGCGAAATAGCCAGCATGACGCCGATCTCCTCGCCGGTGCGGAAAATCTCCGGCACGACGCCGGAGGTCGAAAGCGTCACCCGGCGCCTGGAGAGCGATAGGCCGTCGCCATCCGTGGCGATCAGCAAGGCCTGCTTGACGGCATCGAAATTGTAGAGCGGCTCGCCCATGCCCATCATCACGATATTGCTGACCTTGCGGCCCTCAGCAGGCATGATCGTGCCCTGCGGCGCTTCGCGATCCGGGAAGTCGCCGAGCCGGTCGCGAGCAAGCAGCAGCTGCGACAGGATTTCCTCCGCCGTCAGGTTGCGCACCAGGCGCTGCGTACCGGTATGACAGAAGGAACAGGTCAGCGTGCAGCCGACCTGGCTGGAGATGCAGAGCGTGCCGCGGCCCTCTTCCGGAATGTAGACGGCTTCGATCTCGACCGGGCGGCCGGCGCCGCGCGGCGGAAACCGCAGCAGCCATTTGCGCGTACCGTCATTCGAAACCTGCTCCTCGACGATCTCCGGACGCGCGATGGTGAAATGCTGCTTCAGCATCTCGCGCATGTCCTTGGCGACGTTGGTCATATGGTCGAAATCGGAGACGCCGCGCACGTAGATCCAGTTCCAGAGCTGCGCGACGCGCATCTTGATCTGCTTCTCGGCTACGCCCTTATCCCGCAGTGCCGCCGCCATCTCCTCGCGCGACAGCCCGATCAAGGACGGCTTTTCGAGGCTGGCGGACGTGCGCGCCTGCGGCTTGGTGACATCTATCGCTTCCATGACGGACATAGGCATTCATCCCGAATTCGAACATATAACCGCCCTACAAGCCCGCGGACTTCAGGACAGACCGGAAGACTTGCGAGCACATGGCGGCACATGGGCAGAAATTGAATGGCGGAGCGGCGATTGATATCGCGATCTGTCCGCTGTTGGCGCGGGCTTTAGCATCATTTTGCCCGCGCGTCACTAATGCATGTCGCCCGAAAGTGTGCAGCGGTTTTGGGACAACGACATGCATAACGTCAAAGATCCAAGCGTGTTGCGTGATGCGATACGCTTGGAGATGGAAACGACAAAGGCCGGCGCAAGGCCGGCCCGTGAGATTTTTGCGGGCGAAAAGCCGCTTACTTGCAGCTTTCGATCTGCTTCAGCGCAGCCGAGATGCCCGAGAGCGAATAGCTATAAGAGGTGCCGGTACCCTTGCGCGAGACGGCATTGACCGTCATCGAATGACCGGTCTTCATCGCCGCGACCAGAGCGGGCTCCTGCGCCGCATTCTCGACCCAGCCGGCCTTGTCCTTGGTGAACATCACGAAGGTCTTGTTGTCGATGACGACGTTGATCTTCGAATTTTCCTTCACCGTATAGCCCATCATCGCCTGCGGCTCATAGGAGATGTTCTGGCCCGGACGTTGCGAGACGATGAAGAAGTTGTCGCCATGGTCGACGCTTGCCGGCTGCTTTGCCGTCGGAACCGACAGCACATAGCAGACGGTGCTGTTGCCCGACTTGTAGGAATAGGCGCCCCATGCCTGGAACTGCTGGATGCGGTTCGGCGCGGCCTGCTGCGCTGCCGCAACTCCGGCCATGACAAGGGTGAGTGCGAGAGCGGATACGATACTTTTTACAAACATGGATTCCTGCCGGTTCTTGCGATCAAGGCCCGAAGCGATCATTGCGGGCGCCGCATAATCACGATCTGCTTTATTTTGACTTAATTCAGGTTACCAAATGGTCAACAATGGCTGCGATTTGTATCTGCCTGTGTCATTTCAGCTCGGGTAACAATTTTCGCCCTTTGACGGTAATGGCCGTGACACCGTGACCCGATGGCACCGGCCGTCCGTTCGGCTGAATTTAAGACACAAAGATTCAGGCAAGAGTTTGACCTTTCAGAATTCCGTTGTACCTCAGTAAAGCTTGGAAATTCGGTCCGAAAATTTCGCCGCAGGGGGCTCGTGAGGGGACATGGATGCCGAGGAAAGACAGCGTTTCGCTGCCCTCGCAAAGGCCGTCGCCAGGGATCGCGACCAGCAGGCCTTTTCCATCCTGTTCGACTATTTCGCACCCCGGCTGAAGGCTTGGCTGATGCGCCAGAAGATGACATCAGGCGAGGCCGAGGAACTGGTCCAGGAGGTCATGATCGTGCTTTGGCATAAGGCGGATCTCTACGATTCCACGCGATCTTCGCTCTCCACCTGGCTTTTCCGCATTGCCCGCAACCGCCGCATCGACCTGCAGCGCCGCATCAATACCCGCATCTTCGATGAGACCGACCCGGCCCTGCAGCCGCCGGCCGAGATCGGCGCGGAAGACATCATCGCCAATGACGATCGCGACGCCAAAATCCGCGCCGCCGTCGGCCAATTGCCGGAGGAGCAGCGCGACATGCTGCGCGCCGCCTTCTTCCTCGGTCAATCGCATTCGGAAATCGCCGAATCGACCGGGCTGCCGCTCGGCACGGTGAAATCGCGCATTCGGCTTGCCTTTGGCAAACTGAGGAAGGTGCTGGAGCGCGAAACCGCCTAAATCGTCTTCATCGTTTCCTCAGACGAGTCGGCGAGAACGCGATCGGCGGCCTCATAATGGCCTGGGCGGATATGGCCGCGCACCATGGCGAACGCGGCTGACAGGACGGCGATATCGTCGGAAAAGCCGATGACGGCGAAGACATCCGGGATCATGTCGATCGGCATGACGAAATAGGCGAGCGCTGCGAGAAGCACGCCGCGCACCTTCGTCGGCGTCTGCGGGTCGAGCGCGCAATAAAAACCGGCGACGACATCGCGGGAGAAGGGAATTTGCCGCACAGCCCGCCGGAAGGTCGGCCAGAATTTCTGCCTTACGGTCTTTTCCCGTCGGCTCTGGGTGTCCTCGTCGCCCGGCAACAGGATTTCCCCGAATTTGACCTCATCCATCCCTGCATCCCTTTTGTCCAAGCGAACATATGGTGATGGCGGCCCGCCTTTCAAATGGCCCCGCTTTCAAACCATACGTCGCGCCGCAGCCTTCTCCATGGCCTTGGCGAGCTTGAAATCCAGCTCCGTCAGCCCGCCGGCATCATGCGTGTTCAGCGTCACATCCACCCGGGAATAGACGTTGAACCATTCGGGATGGTGGTTGAGCTTCTCGGCCGTGATCGCTGCCTCCGTCATGAAGCCGAACGCCTCGATGAAATTCGAAAACTTGAATGTCTTCGATATCGCGGAGGCCGCCTCATTCAGTGTCCAGCCCGCAAGCCCGGCCAGTTGCGCCTCGACCGCCGTCCGTTCCAGTTTTTCCATTTTCATGCGATCGTCCTTTCATCTGTCGACAGGTCTACCGATGAAACGCATCAGCATCCTCTTCGTCTGCATGGGCAATATATGCCGTTCTCCGCTCGCGGAGGGAATTCTTCGTCACCTCGTCGCCGAGGCAGGTTTGACTGGCCAGTTTACGGTCGATTCGGCCGGCACCGGCGGCTGGCACAAGGGCGAGCCGCCCGACCGGCGTTCGATCGCCACCGCGCAACGCCACGGCATCGATATATCGGCACAGCGTGCCCGCCGCATCCGACCGGGAGATTTCAGGGGTTTCGACCTCGTCCTCGCCATGGACCGCGACAATGTGGCGGCGCTCGCCGAAATCGCGGCGCCCGAGGCGAACATCCGTCTTTTCGGCGATGCCGCACTCAGAACCGGAGAGGATATCCCCGATCCCTATTATGGCGGCCCGGACGGTTTCGAGCTGGTCTATACCAGGCTCTTGACCGGCTGCAGCAGCTTGCTCGAAACGCTGGGCGTCGAGCGTGCCTCATGCAGCGGGAACACTTCCTCGGTGAGGTAAGGCCCGCCGCCGACCGATTCGCGCGACGACAGCAGCACGAAGCGCGGCGCCGTGAAGGTCGATGTGTGGAAGTTGCCGCGCCCGGCCAGATATTGCACGACATCGTCGAGCCGCGACGATTTGAGCCGCGCCAGCGTCACATGTGGCATGAATTTGCGCGGATCCGGCGGCAGGCCGATACGCTGGCAGATGCGCTCGATCTCGCCCTGCAGGGCGTACATTTCAGGCGATTGCGAAACGCCGGCCCAGACCGAATGCGGTTTCTTCGAGCCGAAGGAACCGATGCCTTCGAGCCGGAACTGGAATTCCGGCCGGTCGATGCGGTCGAGACGTTCTACGATTTCATCGGCCGTGCGGCCGTCGACATCGCCAATGAAGCGCAGGGTGATGTGGTAATTTTCCACATCGATCCATCGTGCTCCGGGGAGGCCACCGCGCAGCAATGAAAGGCTCATCGCCGCATTGCGCGGAATTTCGAGGGCGGTAAACAGTCTCGGCATAACGAGCACTCCCCGAATCTTTTGCAGGTGCTTACACGGAATCACGCAATCAATGAGCGCGCAAGTCCCTATTTCTTCACAGTAGAAATCGTTCCGACGAAATTTGTGACATCGGCTTCCATCTTCCCGACCATAATGTCGACGCCTTTCGCATTGGGATGCATGCCGTCCTCGAGTTTCAGCGCCGCATCGAGCGCCACGCCGTCCAGGAAGAAGGCATAAAGCCGAACTCCGTGTTTCTCAGAAAGTTTCCGGTAAATCGGATTGAAGCGTGCGGCATAATCCGCCCCCATATTGGGCGGCGCCATCATGCCGACGAGCAGCACATCGATGCCACGCTGCTTCAGCCGGGCAATCATCTGATCGAGGTTCTTCTCGCTCACCTCCGGCGGGATGCCGCGCAGCGCGTCGTTGGCGCCGAGCTCCAGAATGACGCCGTCGGTACCGTCGGGCACCGACCAGTCGATCCGCGCAAGCCCCCCTGTCGTCGTGTCGCCGGACACCCCGGCATTGGCGACGGCGACGTCGAGCCCCTTCGCCTTGAGGGCCGACTGCAGCTTTTCCGGAAAGCCGTCGCCGGGAGGCAATTGATAGCCCGCCATCAAACTGTCCCCGAAACCGACGAGATTGATCGTCCGGGCATTCGCTGCGGCGGTAAAGATCAGTGAGACGGCAATGACGGTGAATTGAAGCGCGGCAACTTTAAATCTCATTCTGGCTTCCCTAGATTGGCGAAGTGCCGTTATGCGGCCATTCGATTATGGATTTATATAGGGCGATTTCTGTTGGCAAAAACCATCATCGAGTTGAAGGGCGCCGATCTGACCCTTGGCAGTGCGGCCGCTTCCGTGCACGTGCTGAAGGGGATCGATCTCGATATCGATGCCGGCGAATCCGTCGGCATTGTCGGCCCGTCCGGGTCCGGCAAGTCGACCCTGCTGATGGTGCTTGCCGGGCTGGAGAAGCTCGACAGCGGCGAAATCAATATCAACGACACGCCGATCCACGCGCTGAGCGAGGATCAGGTGGCCGATTTCCGCGGCCGCAACATCGGCATCGTCTTCCAGTCCTTCCACCTGATCGCCAACATGACGGCGCTGGAAAACGTCGCCGTGCCGCTCGAACTCGCCAATGTTCCCAACGCCTTCGAGATTGCCCATCGCGAGCTGAAATCGGTCGGCCTCGGCGAACGGCTGAACCACTATCCCGGCCAGCTTTCCGGGGGCGAACAGCAGCGCGTGGCGATCGCAAGGGCGCTCGCTCCCTCGCCCGCCCTGTTGATCGCCGACGAACCCACAGGCAATCTCGATACCGAGACCGGCCGCCAGATCGCCGACCTCTTGTTTTCCAAGCAGGCCGAACGCGGCATGACCCTGCTTCTCGTCACCCATGACGTCTCGCTGGCCAATCGCTGCTCGCGCCAGATCCGTGTCCGTTCCGGCAGGATCGAAGGCGACAGCGCCGCCCGTCACAGCGAGGCGGCGATCGCATGAGGGTGATCACGCCGCGCGTCTCGCTCGCTTTTCGCCTGGCGCTGCGCGAGCTGCGCGGTGGCATCCGCGGCTTCTACATTTTTCTCGCCTGCATCGCCCTCGGCACCGGTGCGATTGCCGCCGTCAATTCCGTTTCGCAGTCGATCACCGATACGATCGCCACGCAGGGGCAGGAACTGCTGGCCGGCGACGTCCGCTTCGAACTTAACAACCGCGAAGCGACGCCTGAGGAAATGAGTTTCCTCGAAGGCCTGGGCAGCGTTTCGGTGTCGACGGGCCTGCGTTCGATGGCGCGCAAGCCTGACGGTTCCGATCAGGCGCTGGTCGAGGTCAAGGCCGTCGACGATGCCTACCCGCTCTACGGCAGCTTCGTGGCCAAGCCGGATTACCCGCTCGCAGCCCTGCTTTCAGGCCAGGGCGGCACCTATGGCGCCGTCGCAGCCCCGCTGCTTCTCGATCGGCTCGGGCTTGCGGTCGGCGATGAATTGCTGCTCGGCAATGTTAAGCTCAGCATCACCGGCACCGTCAAAACCGAGCCGGACGCGCTGTCGGAAGGTTTCGGCTTTGCGCCGCGTCTGCTTGTCAGCCGCCGGGCACTGGAAGCCTCCGGATTGATCCAGACGGGAAGCCTGGTCGAGCATGCCTACAAGATCCGGCTGGAAGACAAGGGTGCGATGTCGGGCATCCAAGCGCGCGCGACCAAGGAATTTCCCTCCGCCGGCTGGGCCGTTCGCACCAGCGACCGCGCTGCGCCCTCGCTCACCGAAAACATCACCCGATTCTCGCAGTTTCTGACGCTGGTCGGCCTAACCGCACTGATCGTCGGCGGCGTCGGCGTCGCCAATGCCGTTCGCGCCTTCCTCGACGGCAAGCGCACCACAATCGCCACCTTCAAATGTCTCGGCGCACCGGCGCAGGTCGTCGTTCTGATCTATCTCTTCCAGATCGCCATCATCGCCCTTGGCGGGATCCTGATCGGCCTCGTTATCGGCGCCCTGTCGCCGATCTTCGCCGCCCAGTTCCTAGCGCAATTCCTGCCGGTCTCGACGACGCCGACGCTTTATCCCGGCGCCTTGCTGCTGGCGACGCTGTTCGGCATCCTGACGACACTCGCCTTCGCCATCCTGCCGCTCGGCCATGCCCGCGAAGTGCCCGCCACCGCACTCTTCCGCGAACAGGGCTTCGAGGCCCGCCGCCTTCCCTCCTGGCCCTACATCCTGCTGGCCGCGCTGTTCATGGCGGCCCTTGCCGGCCTTGCCGTCGTCACCGCCTATGACCGGTTCATCGCCGTCGTCTTCGTCGGTGCGATCGTCTTCGCCTTCGTCGTGCTGCGCCTCGTCGCGGCGTTGATCGCCTGGCTTGCGCGCCGCAGCCCGCGCGTCAACTCGCCGGCATTGCGGCTTGCGATCGGCAACATCCACCGCCCCGGCGCGCTGACGCCCTCGGTCGTGCTCTCGCTCGGCCTCGGCCTGGCATTGTTGGTAACTTTGACCCTGATCGACGGAAACCTGCGCCGGCAGCTCACCGGCCGCATGAACGAGGGCGCGCCGAACTTCTTCTTCGTCGATATCCAGAGCGCCGAGGTCGATGCTTTCCGTGCTCTCGTCCAGGCGCAGGCGCCGAAGGGCAAGCTCATGGAAGTGCCGATGCTGCGCGGCCGGATCGTCGCTTTTAACGGTGAGGACGTCAGCAAAATGAACGTGCCGGCCGCCGGCCGCTGGGTGCTGAACGGCGACCGCGGCATCACCTATGCCGATACCCTGCCGGAAAATGCCGCCCTTACCGAAGGCAGCTGGTGGGACAAGGATTACAGCGGCGAGCCGCTCGTCTCCTTTTCCTCGGAAGAGGCGCACGAACTCGGCCTGAAGATCGGCGACAAGGTCACCGTCAACGTGCTCGGCCGCAACATCACCGCAAAGATCGCCAATCTCCGCCGCGTCCAATGGGAATCGCTATCGATCAATTTCGTCATGGTCTTTTCGCCGAACACCTTCAGCGGCGCCCCGCATGCATGGCTGGCGACGCTGACGGATCCCTTCTCGACACCGGCCGAAGATGCGGCGATCCTGAAATCCGTCACCAACACCTATCCGACGATCACCAGTGTCCGCGTCAAGGACGCGATCGACATCGTCAACCAGCTGGTTGCGCAGCTGGCGACCGCAATCCGCGCCGCCGCTTCCGTCGCCCTCATCGCCTCGATCCTCGTCCTCGCCGGGGCGCTTGCTGCCGGAAACCGGGCGCGCACCCATGATGCCGTGGTGCTGAAGACGCTCGGCGCCACCCGCGCCATGCTGATTCGCGCCTTCAGCTACGAATATCTGATCCTGGGGCTGGCGACCGCCATCTTCGCGCTGATCGCCGGCGGTGTCGCCGCCTGGTTCATCGTCGCCCGCATCATGCGCCTGCCCTCGACCTTCTTGCCCGATGTGGCGGGGCTGACGCTGTTGACCGCCCTCGTGCTGACCGTCGGCATCGGCCTGATCGGCACCTGGCGCATCCTCGGGCAGAAGGCCGCGCCCGTCCTGCGCGAGCTTTGACCGGAGAACGGCGCTCAAACCCTTCACCTTACGGCGATTTAACCGGCCGGGCCTTTGCAACCCTCTTGTTTGCAAGAGGCGAAAGCCTCATATTGTTTGCAGGCATGCTGGAGCTCCGCAGCGGCGCCCGGGTCGAAAACCCCGACACCGTATCTCCATCGGAGCTTGTAAGAGGAAACTATGGCTGACCTTCGTAACTATCAAAGCCGCGCTCAGACCGGCGAGATGATTGATCAAGGCCTGCGCGCTTATATGCTCAAGGTTTACAACCTGATGGCGCTGGGTCTGGCGATCACCGGTGTGGCCGCATATCTCGGATTCAACTTCGCTGTTCAGGACGGCCAACTCACCCAGTTCGGCGTACTCCTGTTCCAGTCGCCCTTGCGCTGGGTCGTCATCCTTGCGCCCCTTGCGGCCGTCTTCTTCCTGAGCTTCCGCATCAATAGCATGAGCGTGGCCGCCGCACAGACGACCTTCTGGGTCTATGCCGCACTGGTCGGCCTGTCGCTCTCGTCGATCTTTCTGGTCTACACCGGCCAGAGCGTCGTTCAGACTTTCTTCGTCACCGCCGCCTCCTTCGGCGCGCTGTCGCTTTACGGCTACACGACGAAGCGTGACCTGTCGGCGATGGGCTCGTTCCTGATCATGGGTCTTTTCGGCCTGATCATCGCTTCGATCGTCAACATCTTCCTGGCTTCGTCGGCCATGCAGTTTGCGATCTCGGTGATCGGCGTTCTGATCTTCGCCGGCCTCACCGCCTACGACACGCAGCGGATCAAGGAACTTTACCTGGAAGCCGATGACGTCGCCGTGGCCGGCCGCAAGGCGATCATGGGTGCGCTGACGCTCTATCTCGACTTCATCAACCTCTTCATGTTCCTGCTGCAGTTCATGGGCAACCGCAAATAACAGGACGGACTGAGATCGAAAAGGCGGCTTCGGCCGCCTTTTTTATTGCGCTGATTTTCTTCAGATGGTTTTAGAGGGGCTTGCCTCCTGATGGACCCGCCGCCGAAATGTCCTTTCTCCTGCGCGATGGCTCTGAAGCCGATATTCCCGCCATTACCGGTATCTACCGGGAATCCGTCCTGAACGGCACCTCGAGCTACGAGATCACGCCGCCCTCCGAGGCCGAGATGGCGCAGCGTTTTTCGGCAATCGTCAGCCAGCGCTATCCCTATATCACTGCAGCCGGTGCGGATGGAGGCCTGCTCGGCTATGCCTATGCCTCGGCCTTTCGCGTCCGCCCGGCCTATCGATGGATGGTCGAGGATTCGATTTATTTGGCGCCCGAGGCCCGCGGCCGCGGCATCGGCAAAGCGCTGATGACCGAGTTGATCGACCGCTGCACCGGTCTCGGTTTTCGCCAGATGATCGCCGTCATCGGCGGCGCCAGCCCCGCCTCGATCGCGCTTCATCTCAAGGCGGGCTTTGTGGAGGTCGGTTTGATGAGGGGCGCCGGCTACAAACACGGCCGCTGGCTGGATACGATGCTCATGCAGCGCACCCTCGGCGACGGCATGACGACCGATCCGGATCCCTCCGCCTATCCCGGCACGCTGTTTAGCGCATAACCGACAAATCGGAATCGATTTTCGGAAAGGCAAATTCAAAGTATTAGAGCGTCCTCAGCGCGTCTCGTTAGACGCGCAGCGCTCTAACGGCTGATAGCGCCTACTTGTCGACGAGCTTCAGCGCCTTGTCGAACACCTTCAGCACCTGGTTCAACTCGTGACCGCGCTTCAGGATGGTGCCGTGGACGTTGATCACAGAATAGGCGCCCTGTTTGGCGGCGAGCTTGGGATTTTTCTCGATGCGGAAGAGTGGCATTTCACCGGAGCGTTTGAACACAGAGAAGACCGCCCTGTCTTTCAGATGATCGATGGCGTAGTCGCGCCATTCGCCGTCACCGACCATACGGCCGTAGATCCAGAGGATCGCATCCAGTTCGCGCCGATGAAAGGTCACCGGAAGCGGGTCCTTGCTCTGCTTGTATTCCCTGAGATCGACGACGACTGAAGAATTCTTGTCGACGGAACGGCTTTCGCCGTGTCGTAAATCCGGCTGATCTGTCATTCAGTCTCCAAGGCCTCTGCGTGTGACAGGAGGGTGACAGTGTGCCCGAGCCGCCGCAAATTGCAAGAGCGCCGGCCGTTACATTCGGCCGCGCCTGACAGCGCCGCGCGTCTGCCGAGGCGCGCAAAGGACGCTGCGGCACTTTGAATCTGCGCATCGTACAATGCCCAGAGGAGCGCTGACGCTTTCTCGGCAACGCCGCATTTCAGTCAAAACAGCGCCTCATTTGCAGGGGAATTATGAATCCCGGTTTGGCGCCAGCGCGCCAAAGGGCCCGGCGGAGCGTATCGACCTTAACCCCAGCCCCGAATACGCTCAGCCGGGCCGCCCGGTACTTCACCCGCAAGCGGATGAAATCTCAGATATTTTTTCCAGCCATCACCACGGTCGCGCCAAGGATCGCAGCCGGATCACCATTGTCGGTCGCCGATTGCAGCAGGATCGCGCAGCCCTCGAGTTGCGGCCGCTGCAACACGCTCGCCGGCAGTGTCAGGCTGGTCGCTTTGCCGTCCCACATGCCGACCGTTTCGACATTAGTGACGCTGTGCAGATAGGATAGCTTCTTTCCGCTGTTCTCGCCTTTTTCGACCTCGATCGTCTTTTCCTTGTCGAAATAGACCATCACCACATTGGCTTTGCCCTGTCCCGCGCCGATCTTGATCTCCAGCTCGTCACCGCGCATCGCCGCGCTGATCGGAACGGTCAGCCCGTTGCCTTCGCCGCTATAAGTATCGATCTTGCCGTTGATGCCGCTGAGATCGGCGCCGGCCAGATGGCCGCGGCCGTTGACGATCGCCTGCGGCGTATAGACGTTGCTGCGGCCCATCGTTCTGGCATAGCCGTATTGCCGCTCGGTATTTTCCTTGGAGCTCAGCGTATCGGCCCAGCCGAGGTAGTTCCAGTAATCGACATGGTAGGCAAGCGCGATCACATCGCCTTGGCTCACCAGCTTGCGGAAAGCGGCGTCAGCAGGAGGACAGGAAGAGCAGCCCTGCGCGGTGAAGAGTTCGACGACGCCTTTCGGCGTGCCGTCTTCGGCCTGCAACGAGCCTGCGAGAACAACACCGGCGATCAGCGGAATCAAGAAACGGGGGGACATTCACCTGCACCTCTTTTTCAGCGCCGCCGGCGGGTTGGAACGGAAGCTCTGACATATGAACGTACGAATAATCCTTCCGGGTCCAAACGAAAAGTCACGAACGGGTGAGACGCAGCGCCATCGGAAGGCGCGGAAAACAAATCATCGTGAGCCCCTCGAAACCGTCGCCCGTAAAGAAAAGCCGCCGGAAATTGCTCTCCGGCGGCCATTATCATGCGAGGCTATTAACAATCAGGCAGCGAGGTCGCGCAGAACCGTCTGCAGGATGCCGCCATTGTTGAGGTAGACCACCTCGTCGAGCGTATCGACGCGCGACAGCAGCGGAACGTCCTTCACGGTGCCGTCGCTATAGGTGATCCTGGCGATCTTCTTCTCACGCGGCTTGATCTTGTCGAGGCCTTCGATGGTGACGAGCTCGTCGCCCTTCAAGCCGAGGCTCTGCCAGGTCGTGCCCTCTTCGAAGACGAAGGGGATGACACCCATGCCGACCAGGTTCGAGCGATGGATACGCTCGAAGGACTGGGCGACCACGGCCTTGACGCCGAGCAGGTTGGTGCCCTTGGCAGCCCAGTCGCGGGAGGAGCCATTGCCATATTCGACACCGGCGAAGATGACGAGCGGCACGCCTTCGGCCTTGTACTGCATGGCGGCGTCGTAGATCGAGGTCTCTTCCTTCGACGGGTAGTGGATGGTGTAGCCACCTTCCTTGCCGTTCGGGCCAAGCATGTGGTTGCGGATGCGGATATTGGCAAAGGTGCCGCGCATCATCACTTCATGGTTGCCGCGACGCGTGCCGTACTGGTTGAAGTCGGCCACGGCGACGGCGTGGTCGATCAGATAGGCGCCAGCCGGCGAAGCCGCCTTGATCGAACCGGCCGGGGAAATGTGGTCGGTGGTGATCTTGTCGCCGAACAGGCCAAGGACGCGGGCGCCCTTGATGTCGGAAACGCCGGTGCCCTTCTTGCCCATGCCGACGAAGTAGGGCGGGTTCTGAACATAGGTCGAATCGTCGTCCCAGGCATAGGTCTGTCCCGGGGGAACCTGCACGGCCTGCCAGTTGACGTCGCCCTTGAAGACGTCGGCATACTTGCTCTCGTAAAGTTCGCGAGTGACGTATTTCTGGATGAACTCCTGCACCTCGTGCGAGGTCGGCCAGATATCCTTGAGATAGACCGGGTTGCCGTTCTGGTCTTCACCGATCGGCTCCTTGGTCAGATCCGTCTGCACCGTGCCGGCAAGCGCGTAGGCGACGACGAGCGGCGGCGAAGCCAGATAGTTCGCCTGAACATCCGGAGAAATACGGCCTTCGAAGTTACGGTTGCCCGAGAGTACGCCCGATACGATCAGGCCCTTGTCGTTGATCGTCTTCGAGATCGGCGCCGGCAGCGGGCCGGAATTGCCGATGCAGGTGGTGCAGCCGAAGCCGACGAGGTTGAAGCCAAGCTTGTCGAGATCGGCCTGCAGGCCCGATTTGGAAAGATATTCGCCGACGACCTGGGATCCCGGTGCCAGCGAGGTCTTGACCCACGGCTTGGTCTTCAGGCCCTTGGCAACGGCGTTTCGGGCGAGAAGGCCGGCAGCGATCAGCACCGACGGATTGGAGGTGTTGGTGCAGGAGGTGATGGCGGCGATCGCCACGTCGCCATGGCCGAGATCGAAATCCGTGCCTTCGACCGCATAGCGGTTGTTGATCTGGCCCGGCTTCTTGTAATCGGCATCCATCGAACCGGCGAAACCGGAAGCGATATTCTCCAGCGCGATACGGCCTTCCGGACGCTTCGGACCGGCCATCGACGGCACGACGTCGCCGAGGTCGAGTTCCAGCGTATCGGTGAAGACGAGATCGGAGCCGTCGCCGTCGCGCCACATGCCCTGGGCCTTCGAATAGGCTTCCACGAGAGCAATCCGGTCATGTGTGCGGCCGGACATGGTGAGGTAGTTGATGGTTTCGCCATCGACCGGGAAGAAGCCGCAGGTGGCGCCGTATTCCGGGCCCATATTGCCGATCGTCGCGCGGTCTGCGAGCGGCATGTTGTCCATGCCGGGCCCGAAGAATTCGACGAATTTCGAAACGACGCCCTTCTTGCGCAGCATCTGCACGACGGTGAGGACGAGGTCGGTCGCGGTGACGCCTTCCTTGAGCTTGCCGGTCAGCTTGAAGCCGATGACTTCAGGCAGCAGCATCGAGACCGGCTGGCCGAGCATCGCCGCTTCCGCTTCGATACCGCCCACGCCCCAGCCGAGAACGCCGAGACCGTTGATCATCGTTGTATGGCTGTCGGTGCCGACGCATGTATCCGGATAGGCGATCGTCTCGCCGTCCTCTTCCTTTGTCCAGACGGTCTGGCCGAGATATTCGAGGTTGACCTGGTGACAGATACCGGTGCCGGGAGGCACGACGCGGAAATTCTTGAACGCCTGCTGACCCCACTTCAGGAAGCGATAGCGCTCGCCGTTGCGCTGGTATTCCAGCTCGACGTTCCTCGCGAAAGCCTGGGGCGTGCCGAATTCGTCGACGATGACGGAGTGGTCGATGACGAGGTCGACGGGAACGAGCGGGTTGATTTTCTCGGGATCGCCGCCGAGCGACACCATCGCGTCGCGCATCGCGGCAAGATCGACGACGGCGGGAACACCGGTGAAGTCCTGCATCAGCACGCGCGCCGGGCGATAGGCAATCTCGTTTTCGACCGCACCCTTATTGTTCAGCCATTCGGCAACGGCCAGGATGTGCTCCTTGGTGACCGACTGGCCGTCTTCGAAGCGTAGCAGGTTTTCCAGCAGCACCTTCATCGAATAGGGAAGCTTCGACACGCCGGGCAGACCGTTTGCCTCAGCCTTGGGCAGGCTGTAATAGACATAGTCCTTTCCACCAACGGAAAGCGTGGAACGACAATTGAAACTGTCAAGAGATTTAGACACGAGAGACCCCGTTTCTGATAGCCAACACAGTCGTGCGAACGCCTATGCACTTAATGCACATCAGGATGCGGGTACGGCCATTTCCGCTGTCCGCACGTGGAACGAATGCTCCAAGTTCGGCGCAAGGATGAAATTCACGCCGACCGCTGGCGTGGTTGCGGGTCTTATAGATAATTTCCTAAAAACTTGCCATACCCGAGCACGGTCAAAACCGGAGATTTTTTGACCCTCCCGCGAGCCGAAACCAAGAAAGAGCCGACGCATGCATCTCACCGCCGAAAATCTGGCTGCAAGGCGCGGTGAGGATTTAATTTTCGCTAATATTTCCTTTCACTTGGCAGCCGGCGAGGCGCTTGTGCTGACGGGGAGAAATGGATCGGGAAAGTCCACTTTACTGCGCGTCGTCGCCGGCCTCCTGAGGCAGGAGAAAGGCACCGTCATTTTCTACGAAGAAGCAAGCGCGAAAGGCCGGCCTCCCTGTGAGGCCAGCCACTACCTCGGCCACAAAAATGCAATGAAGAATGAACTTACGGTTGCAGAAAACCTGGATTTCTGGCGGAGCTTTCTCGGCAGTCCGGACACCCCCGGCCTCTCCATCGAGGACGCCGCCGAAGCCGTCGGCCTCTCGGGTATCACCCATCTTCTCTTCGGTTATCTCTCCGCCGGCCAGCAGCGCCGCTTCGCCTTCGCCAAGCTGCTCGTCGCCCACCGCCCCATCTGGATCCTCGACGAACCCACAGCAGCGCTGGACACCGCCGCCGACCGGCTCTTTGCGGCACTGATCGAAGCGCATCTTGCCAAAGGCGGCATCGTGCTGGCGGCGACGCATCAACCGCTGGGGCTGAAGAGTATGCAGGAATTGAAGATGGCGGGCTTTGCCGGTGTGGAGCAGGAGTTATGGGGTTGATGTTTCTCGGTGTGGCTACCCTCCTCTGCCCTGCCGGGCATCTCCCCCACAAGGGGGGAGATTGGCAAGACGCGCCCACCTCCCGAAATCTTGGACCTGCGCCGAGCGGCGTCGATCACCTGCGGCGATCGGAGTGCCGAACGCTCGGCAGGTGTGTCCCGTCCACCGCCCATGCAGAGAGCCGCCCCGCATGACCTCCCTCTTCCTCCGCGACCTCAAGCTCTCCATCCGCGCCGGCGGCGGCGCGCTGATCGGCGTGCTGTTCTTCCTCACGATCGTCGCCGTCATTCCCTTCGGCGTGGGTCCCGATCTCAAGCTGCTGTCGCGCATCGGCCCTGCCATCGTCTGGATCGGCGCGCTGCTGGCCGCCCTTCTCGGCCTCGACCGCCTATTCCAGGCCGAGCGCGACGACGGATCGCTCGACCTGATGCTGATGCAGGACACGCCGCTCGTCCTGACCGTGCTGATCAAATGCCTCGCCCACTGGACGGCCACCAGCCTGCCGCTGGTTATCGCCTCGCCGCTGCTTGGCCTGTTCATGAATATGGACGAGGCAGCGATCGGTGCGACCGCGCTGACGCTGCTTGTCGGATCGCCGGCCATCACCTTCATCGGTGCCGTCGGCGCCGCCGTCGCCGTGGCGCTACCCCGCGGCGGTCTGCTGGTTTCGATCCTCGTGCTGCCGCTGACCATCCCGGTGCTGATCTTCGGCGTCAGCGCCACCTATGCCGCGGTCGAGGATCCCGCCCCGTTCCTGCCGCCTTTTCTCATCCTGATCGCGCTGACGCTCTTCTTTACCGTCATCGGCCCGGCTGCCGCCGCCCTGGCGCTGCGAAACACGGCGGATTGATGGGCCATTCGATTGCGGGAAAAGCCGGATCAAGGTAAGGAAGCGGTCATGAGCCAAACGAGCCTTGCCATCAGCAAATTCAGCGATCTCGCAAACCCGACGCGGTTTCTGGCGCTGGCGGCGCGCACCATTCCGTGGATGGCGGGGATTACCGCTCTCTGTTTCGCGGTCGGTCTGTATCTGAGCTTCGCCACTGAAGGCGATTATCAGCAGGGCGAGACCGTGCGCATCATGTATATCCATGTGCCGGCAGCCTGGCTGTCGATGATGTGCTACACGATCATGAGTATCTCGGCGATCGGCACGCTGGTCTGGCGCCATCCGCTGGCCGACGTCTCCGCCAAATCGGCAGCGCCGCTCGGCGCCGCCTTCACGCTGCTCGCGCTTGTCACCGGCTCGCTCTGGGGCAAGCCGATGTGGGGCACCTGGTGGGTCTGGGATGCGCGGCTGACCTCCGTCTTCGTCCTCTTCCTGATGTATCTCGGCCTGATTGCGCTCAGCCGCGCCATCGACGACCCGTCAAAGGCCGCGCGCGTTTCCGCCGTGCTCATCCTGGTCGGCTTCGTCAATATCCCGATCATCAAATTCTCTGTGGAATGGTGGAACACGCTGCATCAGTCGGCAAGCGTGCTGCGCCTCGACGGCCCGGCGATCGATCCGGAATTCCTGCGGCCGCTCTTCGTGATGGCGCTCGCCTTCACCCTGCTCTTCTTCACCCTGCACATCATGGCGATGAGGAACGAGATCTGGCGCCGCCGCATTTCCGCCCAGCGCCGTCTTGCCGCCCGCATGGCGAGCCGCGAGGAATAGACCATGACGCACGCCTTCTACGTCTACGCCTCCTATGGCTTCGCGACCCTCGTGACGGTCGCCGTCACGCTCTGGACCTGGGCCGATGGCCGGGCGCGCCGCCGGGAACTCGCGAGCCTTGAAGCCGCCGGCATCCGTCGCCGCTCGGCACACACAAAGGGCGGCGAATGAGCGAGACGCCCGAAACAACGACCGCCAAGCCGCAAGGCCGCGGCAGCTACGTGCTGGCGCTTCTGCCGCTGATCGTCTTCGGGGGCATTGCGGCAACCGCCGCAAAGATGCTCTACGACCAGGATTTTCACGGCAAGAACATCACCGAAATTCCCTCCGCCCTGATCGGCACCAAGGCGCCGGCGCTGAACCTTCCGCCGCTCGACGGCGCCAACCTGCCGGCACTGACCGATGCGGCGATCAAGGGCAAACTGACCCTCGTCAACGTCTTCGCCTCCTGGTGCGTCCCCTGCCGGGACGAACACCCGGTTTTGAAAGAACTGGCAAAAGACGGGCGGCTGAATATCGTCGCGATCAACTACAAGGACCAGAGCGACAACGCCCTGCGTTTCCTCGGCGAGCTCGGCAACCCCTTTCAGGCGATCGGCATCGATCCGAACGGCAAGGCGGCGATCGACTGGGGTGTTTACGGCATTCCGGAAAGTTACCTCGTCGGCCCCGACGGCACCATCCTCTACAAGCGCGTCGGCCCCTTCGACGATATCAGCCTGAAGGAAGGCCTGTTTCCGGCAATGGAAAAGGCGCTGGGCAAGCCGGCTTCATAAGTCTAAAGCCCGCCCTGCCAGACCTTGATCGCCTCGACCGGCCAGATCAGCATCACCACGTTCAGCGTCAGATTATCGCGGATCACATAGCCGGTGAAAATCTCGAAGAAGATGGCGATCGCCACCGTCAGCGCCACTGGCGCACGCGATGCGAAGAAGAAGCCGACGCACATGAAGACGGTATCCATCGACGAATTCAGGATGCTGTCGCCGTAATAGTCGAGCGCGATCGTCGCCGTGCGGTAGCGGTCGATGATCAGAGGCGAGTTCTCCAGCAGCTCCCAGCCGGATTCGATGATGAGCGCCAGAAGCAGCCGTGCCGCCATCGGCTTGCGGCGCAGCACGAGATGACCGAGCCCGTAGAACAGGAAACCGTGGATGATATGCGACGGCGTGTACCAGTCCGACATATGCTGCGAATTGCCGCTGGTATTGACCCCGCCCTCCCACAGTTTGACATAACCGCAGGCGCAGATCGGCACGCGCCCCATCAGATATTCGGCGACGATCTGGGCGACCAGCACCGCAAGGCAGGCGATAAACCAGTAGGTCTGGTGTCTCACACGATATTCGACGTCCGCAGCACTCACTTCTCGCCGTCCGTTTCCAGGTTGACGCTATGCTTGAGCACCAGCGGCATCTGCGCCAGCGTGAAGATGATGGTGATCGGCATCGTGCCCCAGACCTTGAAGGCGACCCAGGTATCGTCCGAAAAATTGCGCCAGACGACTTCGTTCAGCACCGCGAGGAAGAGGAAGAAGATGCCCCAGCGGATGGTGAGCTTGCGCCAGCCCTCGGCATCGAGCTGGAAGGCGGCGTTGAAGACATAGCCGAGCAGCGACCGGCCGAAGGCGAGCCCGCCGAGCAGCGTCACCCCGAAGAGCGCATTGACGATGGTCGGCTTCATCTTGATGAAGGTCTCGTTCTGCAGCCAGATCGACAGCGAGCCGAAGATCAGAACGACGATGCCGGAGACGAAGGGCATGATCGGCAGATGACCGAGCACGATCTTCGAAACGACAAGCGAAAGGATCGTCGCCGCCATGAACAGCCCGGTTGCGACGAACAGCGGACCGCCGAGCTCGGAAAGAGCCGGAAACTTCTCCACTAGCCACGGACCGCGCAGATTGGCAAAGAAGAAGATTAACAGCGGCCCGAGTTCCAACGCCAGCTTCAGCAGCGGATGATGCCGGTCGGCCGCGGATGGGGTGATATCGCTTTCGGTGCTCATGCCTTCTTCAAACCTGTTCTACTGGAAACCTGCATGCCGGCCGCGCCTTGCAGGCTTCGGCGGCTTATCTGTGGCATCATTGGGGAAGCCCGGCAATGGCGTGCGCAAAATCCTCGGCCTCGAACGGCTCGAGATCGTCGACCCCCTCGCCGACACCGATGAAATAGACCGGCAGTCTGTGCTTGGCGGAAATGGCGACGAGGATGCCGCCGCGTGCCGTGCCGTCGAGCTTGGTCATGATCAGGCCGTTGACACCGGCGACATTGCGGAAGATCTCGACCTGGCTCAGTGCATTCTGTCCCGTCGTCGCGTCGAGCGTCTGCAGCACGGTATGCGGCGCATCGGGATCGAGCTTGCCGAGCACGCGCACGATCTTTTCGAGCTCAGCCATCAGCTCGGCCTTGTTCTGCAGGCGTCCGGCGGTATCGACGATCAGCACGTCGCATTTGCGGGCCTTCGCCTGTTCGAAGGCATCATAGGCAAGGCCGGCGGCATCGGCGCCGAGCTTGGTGCCGATGAATTCGGAATTGGTCCGCTCGGCCCAGATTTTCAGCTGCTCGATCGCCGCGGCGCGGAACGTATCGCCGGCGGCCAGCATTACCTTCAGCCCGGCGCCGGAAAGCTTGGCCGCCAGCTTGCCGATCGTCGTCGTCTTGCCGGTGCCGTTGACGCCGACGACGAGGATGACATGCGGTTTGTGCGAGAGGTCGAGTTGCAGCGGCTTGGCGACGGGCTTCAAAACCTTGGCGATTTCGGACGCCATGATCCGGCTGACATCCTCGCCGGTGACATCCTTGCCGTAGCGCTCGGAAGCGAGCGTATCGGTGACGCGCAACGCAGTCTCAACCCCAAGATCGGCCTGGATCAGCAGGTCTTCGAGCTCCTGCAGCGTCTCGTCATCGAGCTTGCGCTTGGTGAAGAGCGCGGTGATCTGGCCGGTCAGCTGCGAGGAAGTGCGCGCGAGACCATTGCGCAGGCGCTGGAACCAGCTGAGCCTCGGCTGCGGGACAATGGGCTGCGCTTCGACGATCGCAGGGCCGGTGGCGAAGCCTTTGGGGAGGATGGGAGATTCAGGTTTCGGCCGTTCCGCGGTCGTCTCGGCAGGCTCGGCGGGTGTGATACCCCCCTCTGCCCTGCCGGGCATCTCCCCCACAGGGGGGGAGATCAGCTGAACGGCGATCTCGTGCTCCACATCAAGCTCAGGCGAAATCTCTCCCGGAAGTGCGTCTGCGGCTTCCGCGGTCTCCTCGATCGAAGCCGGCGCCTCGAGCTCCGAACGATCTCCCCGGGGGAGATGTCCCGGAGGGACAGAGGGGGATATTTCCGCAACCGTTTCAACGGGCGTCTGGATTTCGGCCTGCACTTCCGCGACAGCCTCGGCCTCCAGCAATGAAAGTGGCACGATGCCCATTTCGCTCAACTGGTCCGCAGCTGGCAGAACCTGTGATTCCACATCCTCTGCTTCGACAACCTCCTCAAGGTCGTCCTCGTCAATATCAGCCGCAGGGCCGCCGGCCGTCTCCATTTCCTCGGGAAGAACAGGATCGTCGGCGACCGGCAGATCTTCATCGCGCGAGCGTGGCTCCAGCTCCTTTTCCACGGCCACAGGCACAGGCTGTTCGGCCGGCTTGCCGAAGGTGAAGACCTTTTTGATGAAACTGAGCGCCATGGGGATTCCGTGAAAGTCAGGCCGCGGCTGCGGCAGTCAATTGCATGTCGAGATGCTTGCCATTGTGGCCGGTGATCGTGGCCGGCACAAGTTCGCCGGGACAAAGGCCGGGGGCTGCGGCCAGCGTGAAGTTTTCCGTATGCGCCAGGCCGTTGTTTTCAACAAGCAGCCATTGCCGGGTGCCGATCATGCCGTCGAGATGGGATTGATGCAGCCTATGGCCAGTGGCGCGCAGCCTTGCCGCGCGATCCTTGACCAGCGACCGGTCGAGCTGCGGCATGCGGGCAGCGGGCGTGCCCGGACGCGGGCTATAGGGAAAGACGTGCAGATGCGCGATGCCAGCCTGTTCGGCGAGCCGGACGGCATTGTCGAACATCTCTTCGGTTTCGGTGGGAAAACCGGCGATCATATCGGCGCCGAAGCTCATCTCCGGGCGAAGCCGGCGTGCATCCTCGATGAAATGCAGCGCATCGGCGCGCGAATGCCGGCGCTTCATGCGTTTCAGGATCATGTCGTCGCCATGCTGCAGCGACAGATGCAGATGCGGCATGAAGCGCGGCTCATCGGCGATCAGATCCATCAGATGGGCATCGGCCTCGATGCTGTCGATCGAGGAAAGCCGGAGGCGGCGGATATCGGGGAGCTGCTTCAGGAGCGTCTTCGCCAGAAGCCCGAGCGTCGGCGCGCCCGGCAGATCGCCGCCATAGCTGGTGGCGTCGACGCCCGTCAGCACGATTTCTCGATAGCCGCTGTCGACGAGTTTGCGCGCCTGGTCGACGACCGCTCCCATCGGGACGGAGCGGGAATTGCCGCGGCCATAGGGGATGATGCAGAAAGTGCAGCGATGATCACAGCCGTTCTGTACCTGGATGAAGGCGCGCACATGGCCGTCGATGTGCCGGACCATCTGCGGCGCCGTCGCCTTGACGCTCATAATGTCGTTGACGCGGAGCTTCTCTTCGGCCGAAACGCCGAAATCCGGCAGGCTGCGATAGGAGGCGCTCGAAAGCTTCTCCTCGTTGCCGAGCACCGCGTCGACCTCCGCCATCGCCGCGAAGGTCTGTTTTTCCGTCTGCGCGGCACAACCGGTGACGATGATGCGGGCATGCGGATTATCGCGCCGTGCCCGCCGGATTGCCTGGCGGGCCTGACGCACGGCCTCGCCGGTCACCGCACAGGTATTGACCAGGATGGCATTGTTGAGCCCGGCCTTTTCAGCCTGCGCCTTCATCACTTCGGATTCATATGTGTTGAGGCGGCAGCCGAAGGTAATGACCTCGACGCCGCTCACCGCGCCCCCGCCTCTTGGGTACCATCGCGCGACCAGAGACCGGTCGACGGATCGAGCCTGCCCGACCATTCCCATTCGGCCGGGCCGGTCATGATAACGTGATCGTCACGCTCGCGCCATTCGATCGAAAGTGTCGCCGGCGGCTTGGCGCTCGCCACATTGATCGTCACCATCCTGCCGGTGCGGCCGGTGCGTGCAGCACTGACCGCGGCAGAACAGGCAGCCGAGCCGCAGGCAAGCGTCAGTCCGGCGCCGCGCTCCCAGGTGCGCGTCGTCATCGATGTCGGCGAGGTCACCTGCGCCAGGGTGATATTGGCGCGCTCGGGAAACATCGGATGGTTTTCGAGCAGCGGGCCGAAGCGGGCGAGATCGTAAGACATCACATCCCGGTCCACCCAGAAGATCGCATGCGGATTGCCCATCGACATTGCCGAGGGCGAATGCAGCACCGGATTGTCGATCGGGCCGATCTGCAGTTCGATGCGGCTGGTGTCGTGAAATTCTTCCACCAGCGGGATCTTGTCCCAGTCGAAGACCGGTCGGCCCATATCGACGGATATCGTCCCGTCTTCATGCTCGACAGCGTTGAGGATGCCGGCGACCGTCTGGAAGGTAAAAGCCTTGCGGCCGGTCTCGGCGGCAAGGGCCTGCACGACGCAGCGCGTGCCGTTGCCACAAGCCTGCGCCTTCGAGCCGTCGGAATTCAGGATATCGATGAAGGCATCGGTACCATCGGCCTTCGGATCGTGGATCGCCATGATCTGATCGAACTCGGTCTGCGGATCGGCATTGAGCGCGATTGCCGCCGCGGGCGTCACCTTATCAGGCCGGCCGCGCATATCGACGACCAGGATCTTGTTGCCAAGCCCATTCATCCTTGCGAATTCGACCGTTGCGCTCATGATATCATTCCGTCCGTCTTTCCGCTGTATATGGCGGAAACGCGAAGGAATTACCAGTGGGTGCCGGGCAGACGCTTGCTTCGAGCCGGTCCGGCTTTACCGCTCAGCGCCGTCGGAAGCGAAAGACGCCGCATGCGCCTCGACGATGGCGGCGGTGATGACCTTTCTCAGCTCGTAGACCAGCGAGCGGGACCGTTTGCGATCAAGATCCTGTGCCGCCTTGGCAAGACTAAGGCCTTCGTTCAGGACAATATGGTGGGCCCGTGCCAGTGCCCAGCTCTCAATATCATGACTTATCATTCGATATCTCCGCCGGATCATCCGGCATCAAGGATATTTACGAATCATTTCACAGGATGCACTTAAGTAGAAAGTAGAATCATAAGTGGAATATTTTGCAACTGGCTCCTCCAGCGAATTCAGGCCGCCAGCCGGAATTTTGACTGGCGATGCGCGTCACACAGGCTTCCGGACCGTCCGCCATGTAGTCATTCCATGCGTCCGCCTTGACTTTCCCGCCACTTTCCTGTTTATCGCGCCCAATCCGCGACGAGCCGCAAGACTCCGAGCCGCCGACCGGGACTTCGAGATCCCGGAGGTCAACACCCGACAGCGCGATGCGCCCTCGGGTGCTTTTTGGCTTTGCGTCTTGTTTTCGTCACGGAAAAGCACGACGTTTCCGGGCATCCAACCCGCCCGAAACGTATCAAGGAAGAGCCGATGTTTGAAAACCTCCAGGACCGTCTTGGATCCATTCTGAATGGACTGACAGGCCGTGGCGCGCTTTCGGAAGCCGATGTTTCCGCAGCGCTGCGCGAGGTTCGCCGTGCGCTGCTGGAGGCCGACGTCGCGCTCGACGTCGTGCGTTCCTTCACCGACCGCGTGCGTGAGAAGGCCGTCGGCGCCGAGATCCTGAAGTCGATCAAGCCGGGCCAGATGGTCGTCAAGATCGTCCATGACGAACTGATCGAGATGCTGGGCGGCGAAGGCGTGGGCATCGACCTGCATGCGGCCGCTCCCGTGGTCGTCATGATGGTCGGCCTGCAGGGCTCCGGCAAGACGACGACGTCGGCCAAGATCGCCCATCGCCTGTCGACGCGCGACAAGAAGAAAGTGCTGATGGCGTCGCTCGACACGCGCCGTCCGGCCGCCCAGGAGCAGCTACGCCAGCTCGGCGCCCAGGCCAGTATCGATACGCTGCCGATCATCGCGGGCCAGTCGCCAACCGACATCGCCGCCCGCGCCGTGCAGGCTGCGAAGCTCGGCGGCCATGACGTCGTCATCCTCGATACCGCCGGCCGCACTCATATCGACGAGCCCTTGATGGTCGAGATGGCCGATATCAAGAAGCGCTCGAACCCGCATGAAATCCTGCTGGTCGCCGACTCACTGACCGGTCAGGATGCCGTCAATCTCGCCCGCAACTTCGACGAACGCGTCGGCATCACCGGTCTGGTTCTGACCCGCATGGACGGCGACGGCCGTGGCGGTGCGGCCCTTTCGATGCGCGCCGTCACCGGCAAGCCGATCAAGCTGATCGGTGTCGGCGAGAAGATGAGCGAGCTCGAGGAGTTCCATCCTCGCCGCATCGCCGACCGCATTCTCGGCATGGGCGATATCGTCTCGCTCGTCGAACGTGCCGCGGAGAATATCGACGCCGAGAAGGCGGCCGCCATGGCCGCCAAGATGGCCAAGGGCAAGTTCGATCTCGACGACCTTGCCGATCAGCTGCGCCAGATGCAGAAGATGGGCGGCATGGGCGGCATCATGGGCATGATGCCCGGCATGGCCGGCATGAAGGACAAGATGGCCGCAGCCGGCCTCGACGACAAGCTTTTCGGCCGCCAGATCGCCATCATCCAATCGATGACGAGGGCCGAGCGTGCCAATCCCGACCTGCTCAAGCATTCGCGCAAGAAGCGCATCGCCGCCGGCTCCGGCACCGATGCCGCCGCCATCAACAAGCTTCTGAAGATGCACCGCCAGATGGCCGACATGATGAAGATGATGGGCGGCAAGGGCAAAGGCGGCATGATGAAGCAGATGATGGGCGGCCTTGCCGGCAAGATGGGACTTGGCGGCGGTATGGGAGGCATGCCCGATCTCTCGAATATCGATCCCCGCCAGCTCGAGGCCCTGCAGAAGCAGGCCGAAGCGGCGGGGCTTGGAAAACCGGGTGGGGGTATGCCCGGTCTCGGCGGTCTGTCGGGTGGTTTGCCGGGCCTCGGCGGCGCCAAGCTGCCGGGCCTCGGTGGTGGTTTCCCGGGATTGCCCGGATTGCCGAAGAAGAAGTGAGAGGATCGCTTGCCCCATGATTGATCCAAACGTCAAAGCCCAGCTCGCGAGCTATCGTCAGTCGATCGACAATATCGACGCCGCTCTCGTGCACATGCTGGCCGAACGCTTCCGCTGCACCAAAGAGGTCGGCGTGCTGAAGGCCAAATACAATTTGCCGCCGGCCGACCCGGCGCGCGAGGAATACCAGATCGAACGCCTTCGCCAGCTGGCGAAAGCCGCCAATCTGGACCCGGATTTCGCCGAGAAGTTCCTGAACTTCGTCATCAAGGAAGTCATCCGGCATCATGAGCAGATCGCTGCGGATCACGCTGAACAGAGCGCCGCAGCCCGATAACCACACCGCTTACGAAGCGGTCAAGAAAAGCCTAAGGAGTAAAGAACATGGCACTGAAAATTCGTCTCGCCCGCGGTGGCTCCAAGAAGCGTCCGTATTACCACGTCGTTCTCGCCGATGCGCGCAGCCCGCGTGACGGCCGCTTCCTCGAGAACCTCGGTTCCTGGAACCCGATGCTCGCCAAGGACGACGAGAAGCGCGTTCAGCTGAACGCCGAGCGCATCAAGCACTGGATCGAAAACGGCGCCCAGCCGACCGACCGCGTTCTGCGCTTCCTTGATGAGGCCGGCGTTGCCAAGCGCGAAGTCAAGAACAACCCGGAGAAGGCAAAGCCCGGCAAGCGCGCCCAGGAACGCGCTGCGGAAAAGGCTCAGAAGGTTGCTGACGCCGCCGCTGCTGCTGCCGACGCCGCGGAATAATCGGGATAGTCCCTTATCGAACGGGCGGCATGGCGACATGCCGCCCGTTTTCGTTTCCAATCCTGCGCACTTCGTTTATGAGAAACCTGTCTTTCGGCTTCACATGAAGGAACCCATGACAAAGCTTGAAAACCCCGTTCTGATGGCGACGATCGGCGGCGCGCAAGGCCTCCGTGGAGAGGTGCGCGCCAAGGCCTACACGGCCGATCCGAGCGCCCTTGGCGACTACGGCCACCTGCACAGCATGGACGGCCGCAGCTTCGAAGTGCTCGAAATCCGCGAGACGAAGAATGTCGTCGTCGTCCGTTTCCGCGGCGTCAACGACCGCAATGCCGCCGAGGCGCTCAACGGCCTGGAACTCTATATCGAGCGTGACAACCTGCCCGACGAGGAGTTGGAGGACGACGAGTTCTACTACGCCGATCTCGAGGGTCTCGAAGCGCGGGATGACCAAGGCGTGAGTTATGGCACGGTCACCGGTGTCTTCGATTTCGGCGCCGGCGATCTCTTGGAGCTCAAGGGTCCGGGCAAGCGCCCGGTGCTGATCCCCTTCTCCGAAGCCTCGGTGCTGGAGATCGACCTCGAAGCCGGCACGCTGCTGATCGATCCGCTGGCGGCAGGGCTGGTCGACGATGCCGAAGAGCTTTCGAAATTCACCGCGGACAAGCCGAAAAAGAACAAGTGATGGCCTTCCGGGCGAGCGTGCTGACACTTTATCCGGAAATGTTTCCGGGACATCTGGGCTTCTCGCTCGCCGGCAAGGCGATGGAGCGCGGGCAATGGGCGCTTGACGCGGTACAGATCCGCGATTTCGCCACCGATAAGCACCGCACCGTCGACGACACCCCGGCCGGCGGCGGCGCCGGCATGGTGCTGAAATCAGACGTTCTCGCCCGAGCGATCGACAGCACCTCGCAAAACGATACCCGCCCTCGCCTGCTGATGAGCCCGCGCGGCCGGCCGCTGACACAGGCACGCGTGCGCGAGCTTGCGGCCGGCGACGGCGTCATCATCGTCTGCGGCCGCTTCGAGGGCGTCGATCAGCGGGTGATCGAGGCGCGCGGACTGGAAGAGGTCTCAATCGGCGACTACGTGCTGTCTGGCGGCGAGCCGGCGGCGCTGATCCTGCTCGACGCCATCATCCGCATCCTGCCCGGAGTCATGGGCAACGATCTTTCCGGCCTGCACGAGAGCTTTGAAGGCGGCCTGCTGGAACATCCCCATTATACCCGGCCGCAGGCGTGGGAAGGCCGGGAAATCCCGTCGATCCTGACCTCGGGCAATCACGGCGCCATCGAGAAATGGCGGCACGAAGAGGCGGTGCGGCTGACGCGCGAGCGGCGGCCGGACCTCTTCGAAGGGGCGAAAACCGAGAAAAGCGGCTGATTCAGGCTTCCCCTTCACAAAAACGTAGTGCGAGGGATGACAAGCCCCGGCCTTTCGTGTATTGGCGCACGCGGAAATGGGGTTAGCCCCGTCTGCCAGCAAACAAAGAATGGCGAACCCGCTCCCGCCCTGAAGGGCAAAGTCCTGAGGCCAGTTCCAAAGGATCAGTGTCGAGCGCTCTGGCTGTTTCAGAAGAACCAAAGGTTAAGACGATGAACATCATTCAGCAGCTTGAGGCCGAACAGGCCGCCAAGATCGAAGCCAAGCGCACGCTTCCCGAATTTTCCCCGGGCGACACCGTCCGCGTCAACGTGAAGGTCACGGAAGGCACCCGTACCCGCGTTCAGGCCTATGAAGGCGTCTGCATCGCCCGCTCCGGCGGCGGCCTGCAGGAAAACTTCACGGTCCGCAAGATCTCCTACGGCGAAGGCGTCGAGCGCGTATTCCCGGTTTACTCGCCGATGATCGAAAGCGTCGACGTCGTTCGCCGCGGTAAGGTACGTCGCGCCAAGCTGTATTACCTCCGCGACCGTCGCGGCAAGTCCGCTCGTATCGTTGAAGACACCGGCGTCCGCGCCCGCAAGCTCAACGACGCCGAGCGCGCCGCCATGGCCGAGGAAAAGGCACGCATCGAAGCTGAAAAGGTTGCAGCAGCCCAGGCGCTCGCCGCCGAGAAGGCAGCAGCAGAAGCTGCCGAAGCCAAGGCCGCTGCTGAAGCAGCCGCCGCTGCCGCCGCAGCTGAACCGGCAGCAGAATAAGATCTGCGCAAAATTCTATTCCTGGAAAGGCGGCCTTCGGGTCGCCTTTTCTGTTTTTTGCTTCGGCACGCAGCTGCCGGCCTTGCCTCAGGCCTATCTTCCGTGACAGTTTTTGCCGTTCAATTGAGGGAACCGTCCAATGTTGTTTCGCCGCACCGTTCTTGCCGGCTTTGCCGCCCTTGCTCTTCTGCCGCTTGCCGCATCGGCCGCCGAGCTGCCGGATCTCGGCGGCAAGAGCGTCGTCGTCGTCACCGAGAATGCCTATCCGCCGCTGCAGTTCATCGATCCCAAATCCGGCAAGGCGATCGGCTGGGAATATGATGCAATGAACGAGATCGCCAAGCGGCTGAATTTCAAGGTCGAATACCAGAACACCAGCTGGGATGCGATGATCCAGGCGGTTTCCGACGGCCAGTACAACATCGGCATGACCGGCATCACCATCAAGGATGACCGCAAGCAGAAGGTGGATTTCTCCGATCCCTACATGCGTTCGCAGCAGTTCATGCTGGTGCGCGGCGACGAGAAGCGCTTCACCGACGGCAAGTCCTTCGCCGAACTCAAGGATGGCCTGGTCGGCGCCCAGCCCGGCACCACACCTTTCTATACCGCTGTCTATGAAGTGCTCGATGGCAACGAACAGAACCCGCGCATCAAGCTCTTCGAAACCTTCGGCGCCACCGTTCAGGCGCTGAAGGCCGGCGACGTCGATGTCGTGCTGACCGACGGCACCGCCGGCAAGGGTTATGTCGACGCCTCGAACGGCGCCCTAAAGCTGATCGGTGGGCCGCTCGGCACCGAGGATTTCGGCTTCATCTTCCCGAAGGGCTCCGATCTCGTCGCCCCGGTGAACGCAGCCATCGCTGCTCTTAAGGCCGACGGCGCGCTGGATGCGCTGAACAAAAAGTGGTTCCTCGACTACAAGATGGGCGAATGACGCCGAGCAATTATTGATGGCCCTGCGACCATCTCCCGACAGACACGTCAAGGACGACTATCCCTGGTGGCTGGTCACGCTCGTCGCGATCGGCATCGTCCTTGCCGCCGTCATTGTCACCAACGGTATCTACGCTCAGGTTTTCCGCACCGTCGTCAACGGTGTCGGCATCACCGTCTTCGTCACGCTGGTCGCCTTCGTGCTCGCCACCGTGCTCGGTCTCGGCATCTGCCTGCTCGGCATGGCCGACAGCCAGGTACTGCGCCAGATCGCGCGTTTCTACATCGAGATCATCCGCGGCATCCCGATCCTCGTGCTGTTGTTCTACGTCGCCTTCGTCGGCGCGCCGGCGCTGGTCGGGGCCTATAATTTCCTGATTTCGCCGCTGGTGACCGCAGGCATGGCCGAGCCCATTCTGGTGCGCGATCTCTCGTTGATGTGGCGGGCGATCATTGCGCTGACGATCGGTTACTCCTCCTTCATCGCCGAAATCTTCCGGGCCGGATTCCAGTCGGTCGATCTCGGTCAGATCGAGGCGGCCAAGGCACTCGGCCTCTCCCGCTACCGGCGCTTCCGCTCCGTCGTCTTCCCGCAAGCGATCCGGGTAATCTTCCCGCCGCTTTCCAACGACTTCGTCTCGATGGTCAAGGATAGCTCGCTCGTCTCCGTGCTCGGCGTCGCCGACATCACCCAGATGGGAAAGGTCTATGCCGCCGGCTCCTTTCGCTTCTTCGAGACCTATTCGATCGTCACCTATATCTACCTGATCCTGACAATCGGCCTGTCGCTGGCGCTACGGAGGACGGAGAAGTGGATGAAGTCGCGGTAAATGCGCCAGTAGCCGCCAGGCCGCAGAGGGCCTCTAATGATTCAAATTGAAGCCGCAGCGAAAAATCGTTATATGCAGGCGATGGAATCCAAGTTCAGATGCATTGGCGCGCATATTTTCGTGCTGCAGGATCATTATCGCCTGCCGGCGCGGTTCTTTGCCTGCGTGTCCGGTGCGCTCAACAGCCGACTTCGTTGATCGAATGACGGCCGGCGGAGCTTGATCCGCTTTTTCTCGATTTTCCAAAAGCATCCAAAAACGGACTTAACGCCATGAGCGCACCGCGTACCCTCTACGACAAGATCTGGGACGATCATTTGGTCGACGAACAGGCAGACGGCACCTGTCTTCTCTACATCGACCGCCATCTGGTCCACGAAGTCACCTCGCCGCAGGCGTTCGAAGGTCTGCGCATGACCGGCCGCAAGGTTCGCGCCCCGGAAAAGACGCTGGCCGTCGTCGACCATAACGTTCCGACCTCGCCCGATCGCCATCTCGGCATCAAGAACGAGGAAAGCCGCATCCAGGTGGAAGCGCTCGCCACCAACGCCGCCGAATTCGGCGTCGAATATTATTCGGCAAGCGACAAGCGCCAGGGAATCGTCCACATCGTCGGTCCGGAACAGGGCTTCACCCTGCCCGGCATGACTATCGTCTGCGGTGACAGCCACACCTCGACGCACGGCGCCTTCGGCGCGCTGGCGCATGGCATCGGCACCTCCGAGGTCGAGCATGTTCTGGCGACCCAGACGCTGATCCAGAAGAAGGCGAAGAACATGCTGGTGCGTGTCGACGGCCTGCTTCCGCCGCACGTCACCGCCAAGGACATCATCCTCGCCATCATCGGCGAAATCGGCACCGCCGGCGGCACCGGCCATGTCATCGAATTTGCCGGCGAAGCGATCCGCTCGCTGTCGATGGAAGGCCGCATGACCATCTGCAACATGACGATCGAAGGCGGCGCCCGCGCCGGCCTGATCGCGCCTGACGAAAAGACCTTCGAATATATCAAGGGCAAGCCCCGCGCGCCGAAGGGCGAGGCGCTGGAACAGGCGATCGCCTATTGGAAGACGCTGCAGACCGACGAAGGCGCTCACTATGACCGCGTCGTCGTTCTCGATGCCGCCAGCCTGCCGCCGATCGTCTCCTGGGGCTCCTCGCCCGAGGACGTCATCTCCGTCCAGGGCATCGTGCCGAACCCCGACGAGATCCAGGACGAGACCAAGCGCACCTCCAAGTGGCGCGCGCTCGACTATATGGGTCTGAAGCCGGGCACGAAGATGACCGACATCACCCTCGACCGCGTCTTCATCGGCTCCTGCACCAACGGCCGCATCGAGGATCTGCGCGAAGTTGCCAAGGTCGTCGAAGGCAAGACGGTTGCTCCAACCGTCGACGCGATGATCGTTCCCGGCTCCGGCCTCGTCAAGGAACAGGCGGAAGCCGAAGGCCTCGACAAGATCTTCAAGGCCGCCGGTTTCGACTGGCGCGAGCCGGGCTGCTCCATGTGTCTTGCCATGAACGACGACCGCCTGAAACCGGGCGAGCGCTGCGCTTCGACCTCTAACCGCAACTTCGAAGGCCGTCAGGGCTTCAAGGGCCGCACACACCTCGTCTCGCCGGCAATGGCCGCCGCCGCCGCGATCGCCGGGCACTTCGTCGATATCCGCGAGTGGAACTGATCTGTCATCGGACAGGAGAGAATCAAAACCGCCCGATGCGTCCAGCGCATCGGGCGTTTCATTTTTCATGGCGCTGCTGCTTCGGTTCCCGACAGTTATGACAGAGCGGGCAAGCCCGTTTGTGCATGGCCTAGCCTTTCCAATTTCATCCTTTCGGGCAATCGACATCGGAAAACGCGTGTGGCCTCATTGATATAGGCGCGATACGCGACTGATACCGTTCAGGCTCCGGCGAACACCGCGCCATCGGGGTAATGGCCATGAGGCAGAAGAGGGTACGGAGTCTACTGCAAGCCAGCCTGATCGTGTTTGCATCGCAGGCACCGATCGCCGCCGCCGCGCCGATCCATCCAACGATACCGCCGCTCATGGCCTCTTCGGGCCTGCAGCACCAGATCGCGCAAATCAAGATACCCTATCTCAACGGATATCGGGGCTATAGCAGCGCCCGGTCCGGCTATATCAAGAGCGCGAACGGCTATTGGTATCCGGCGCGCGCCTTCAACGATTATTATACCGGCTCGGTCGGACGGCCGCAGCGCCTGAACGATCGCTGCGACCACGGCTTTGCGCCGACCCACGGATCCTCGAACTGCGATTATTGAAGAAGGCTGCATGCCTGCTTTCAAACGGCCGCCGGTCGAACAATCAGAGCATATTGTCCGAACACGCTCGCACGTTCGGCATCATGCACTGTAGATCCCAGGGGTCAGAAGGTTGCCGTCATCGGATCCGGTCCCATGCGCGCGCCGGCGCTGTCGAGCCTGGCGATCGCCGCCAAGTCGTCGGCATCGAGCTTGAAATCGAACACCTGGAAATTCTCCTCGATACGCGACGGCGTCACCGACTTCGGGATGACGACGAGGCCGCTATCGATGTGCCAGCGGATGATGACCTGGGCCGGCGTCTTGCCATGTTTGCCGGCGATCTCGCCGATAACAGGATTGGCGATGAACTTGCCCTGGCCGAGCGGGCTCCAGGATTCGGTGGCTATGTTCAGCTTTTTGTGGGCTTCCTGCGCCGCCTTTTGTTGGAAATCGGGATGCAGCTCGATCTGGTTGATGACGGGAACGACGCCGGTTTCGCCGATGATGCGCTCCAGATGCTCCGGAGTGAAATTCGACACGCCGATCGAGCGGGCGCGGCCCTCTTCACGGATGCGCACGAAGGCCTTCCAGGTCTCGGTGTAGAGGCCGCGATGCGGCGACGGCCAGTGAACGAGATAGAGGTCGACATAGTCGGTGCCGAGCTTCTTCAGGCTGCCGTCGAAGGCGCGTAGCGCCTTGTCGTAGCCCTGGTCGGTATTCTTCAGCTTGGTGGTGACGAAGATATCCCTGCGGTCGAGACCCGAGGACTTGATGCCTTCGCCGACCCCCTCTTCGTTGTCGTAGCCGGACGCCGTATCGATATGGCGATAGCCGGCGGCGATCGCGGTGCGCACCGTCGGGGCGGCAATATCCTGCGGCGTCTGCCAGACACCGAGGCCGACCTGGGGAATGGAATGTCCGTCATGGAAAGTGATGATGGGTTGAGCGGTCACAATATATCTCCGGGAGTTTGAAGAATTGGACGAGGCATGAATTGCGCCCGCGCATGCGTGGACGTCCCGCAACGCATTTCAGCCGCAGCGCTCGGTCACCGGAAACATATAGGCAGCGCCATCCGGAAGACAATCAGAGGACGCGGACAATCGTTCCCTTTCGGATGTGGGGCAGAAGGCGACGCATGTCGCGGAGGCTAACCGCCACGCAACCGGCCGTCGGCTCGTAGCCCGGCCTGATCAGATGGAAAAAGATCGCCGAGCCGCGATAACGCACCCGCGAGGAAATGTTCCAGTCCATCACCAGGCAGATATCGTAGAGCCCGTCGCCGCGCCGCATCTCTTCATGGCTTGCACCGAACGGTGCCCTGACGAGGCGGTTATAGCAGGCATTGTCAGGCTGATCGCACCAGAGCATGTCGCCACGGATGCGGCGCAGCGCAAGTGGAGTGACGAGCCGGCCATTCCGCTCGCCACGCCGGAAGCCGGATATCAGCCTCATCGAGGCGATCGGCGTGGCGCCGTCGCCCTCGCGTTTGATCACGGTGCGCCCGGACCGGCCGATCGCCGCGGGCACTGTGATCGCACCGAGCCGGACGATAGCCCGGCTGTTCCTTCCCGGCGCCGGCCGCACCACGATCGTCGGCGGCTTCATCCCCGGCTCCCGCCTTGTTTTTTCCATTTTTCTTGCATGTCTTGGATTGTCTGGGACTTCAATTGAAATCATATGAAAAGCTGCGCGGCAACGGTCCGCCGCCCGATCCTTGCCAAACCAGGAATTTGGCGTAGGACTAGGGAACTTAACATGAGGACGCAACGGCATGACCGCACGCACCATTCTTCTGGTGGATGACGACGAAGACCTTCGTCAGACGCTGACGGAGCAATTGTCGCTGTATGAGGAATTTTCGGTTCTGCAGGAAGCCAATGCCGGCAAGGGTGTTGCGACCGCCCGCTCGACACCGGTCGACCTGCTGATCATGGATGTCGGCCTGCCCGATATGGATGGCCGCGAGGCGGTGAAGCTGCTGCGCAAGGGCGGCTTCAAGGCGCCGATCATCATGCTGACCGGCCACGATACCGATTCGGATACGATCCTCGGCCTCGAAGCCGGCGCCAACGACTATGTCACCAAGCCTTTCCGCTTCGCCGTCCTGCTCGCGCGCATTCGCGTGCAACTGCGCCAGCACGAACAGAGCGAGGACGCGACCTTCACCGTCGGCCCCTACCTGTTCAAGCCGAGCCAGAAGCTGCTCACCACCGACAATGGCCAGAAGATCCGGCTGACGGAAAAGGAGGCGGCGATCATTCGCTATCTCTATCGTGCCGAACAGAAAGTCGTCACCCGCGACGTGCTGCTCGAAGAGGTGTGGGGCTATAACTCGGGCGTGACGACGCATACGCTGGAAACCCACGTCTACCGCCTGCGACAGAAGATCGAGCGCGACCCCTCCAATGCCGAAATCCTGGTGACGGAAAACGGCGGCTATAAGATCATACCCTAGGGCATTTCGGTTTTTCTCCGAATCACGGAATACTCTATCTCTTTGTTTTCACGTCATTCCAACAAAATCCGCTCCGCGCTTTTGCTGGAATCGCTCTAAGGCGAAAAGCCCGCATGGCGCTGACCGACGACATCCGCATGCTCGCGCAGCTTCCTTTGTTCAAGGACATGAACGAGGATCAGCTGCGGTTGATCGCCTTCGGCGCCGACCGGCGCCTGATCGCAGCAGGCCAGATGCTGTTTCGCCAGGGATCGCCAGCCGAAAGCGCCTATGTCATCCTCAGCGGAAGCCTGGAGCTGAGCGCAACGAGCAGCGACGGCATCCAGAGGACGGGAGGGATCGCCGGTCCCGGAACACTGGTTTCTGAACTGGCGCTGGTCACGCTGGTGGAACGCAAATTCACCGCAATTGCCCGCGAGGACACCAGCATCATCCGCATCACCCGTGCCCTGTTCCACCGGCTGATCGAAGAATATCCGGACGCCGCCCGGCTGATCGAGAACCGCATCCGCGACAATCTCGCCGAACTTGCGGCCAAGGCCGCAAGCCAGTTTTATCGCTTCAGCTGATCGCTGTCAGAAATCGAAATGCGCCGTCACCGGCACATGGTCGGAGGGTCGATCCCAGCCGCGCGCTTCCTTGAGGATCTCGATGCGCTTCAGATGCGGCCCAAGGTCCGGTGACGACCAGATGTGGTCGAGACGGCGGCCGCGATCGGCCGCCTCCCAGTCCTTGGCGCGGTAGCTCCACCAGGTATAGAGCTTTTCGCTTTCCGGCACGTGCTGGCGCATCAGGTCGTGCCAGCCGCCGCGCTTCATCACCTCGAGCAGCCCGTCGGTCTCGACGGGCGTATGGCTGACGATCTTCAGCAGCTGCTTGTGCGACCAGACATCATGCTCCAGCGGCGCGATGTTCAAGTCTCCGACAAGGATCGACGACGTATGCGCCTCACCATTGGCTTTCAGCTGCTTCATCTCCTCGATGAAATCGAGCTTGTGACCGAATTTCGGATTGATCGTACGATCAGGCTCGTCGCCGCCGGCTGGAACGTAGAAATTATGCAGCCGGATACGACGATTGCCGCGCTCGACGACCGCCGAGATATGGCGGGCGTCGCCGACCCCGCAATAATCCTGCCGGTGATCCTCCGTCAGCGGAAGGCGCGAGGCAATCGCCACGCCGTGATAGCCTTTCTGGCCGTGGATGATGATGTGATCGTAGCCCATCGCCCGCAAGGGTGCGGCAGGAAAGAGCTCGTTCGGCACCTTTGTTTCCTGCAGGCAGAGAATATCCGGTCTGTGCTTGAGAACGAGCTGTTCGACGATCGGCATGCGCAGCCGCACCGAGTTGATGTTCCAGGTGGTGATCGAAAAGCTCATGCCCCATGCCCTCTCACGCTTTCATGAAAGGGCTTTAGAACAAAGGCGGACCCGAGGGAACTGCCCGCATACGGCGATCAACCGAAAACGCCTCAATCACGCGACTGAGGCGTGCCCGGAATGGTCTCATAGGGCACGCGGAACACGCGATCGTCGAACTGCATGCCCGTCTTGACGTTGAAGATCATCACCGACGTGTCCTTGCCCTGGTTGTCGGTGATCGTCCATTGACGCAGGTCGTAGGTTTTCGGGTCGAACATCATGGTGATGGTCGAGTTGCCGAACACCGTATTGTTGCCGAGCGCGATCGTCGTCAGATCGGACTCTTCCTTCACGCCCTTCACCATGCCGGCCGACAGGTCGATACGCTGCGCGAGCAGCAGGCTGAGCGGCGTCTTGGAGAGAGGATAGAGATCCCAGGTTTTCAGCTTGGTATTGCCGATGGCGACGTTTTTGCCGTCGGCGATCACCCGCATCGGCGACGGGTCGTCATAGTTGAAGCGCAGTTTGCCGGGGCGCTGGATGAAGAACTTGCCGCCGGTCTGCTCGCCGCGCGGGCCGAACTGCACAAATTCGCCCTGCATCGTAGTAACGCCGGAGAAATGGTCGGCAATCGCCTGCGCCGTGCCGGAGGCGGGGGCTGCCGCCTGGGCGTGGGCGCCGAGGGGAATGGCGCTCGCCACCGCAGAGATAGCAAAGGCACCGAGGAGATCGCGCCGCGTTACCGTCAGGCCGGAGAGGAAGGCGTCGGAATTACTCATCTAAATCTCCTTTATGCGATCTGCATGCTGCCGAAAGGCGGCGTCTTCAAGGCGTTGCGACCGGGCCTGCGTGAGGTAACGGCTTGGCTGCCGTCAGGTTTCCGCAAAAGCAGTCCCCATGGGAAATATATGCCGATTATTTCAGCGGTCGAGGATGTCGCCTTCTGTCGGAACGAGAATTTCGCGTTTACCGGCATGGTTGGCTGGCCCGATGATGCCTTCCTTCTCCATCCGCTCGATAAGCGAGGCTGCCCGGTTGTAACCGATGCCGAGCCGGCGCTGGACGTAGGAGGTCGAGGCTTTGCCGTCCCGCAGCACGATGGCGACGGCCTGATCGTAAGGATCTTCCGAATCCGAAAGGTTCGACGTGCCGGCCGGGCCGCCACCGCCGCCGTAATCGCCGTCCTCGTCGTCGTCGGCGGTGATCGCATCGAGATATTGCGGCGAGCCCTGGCTCTTCAGGTAGGAAACGATCTCTTCCACCTCGACATCCGAGACGAACGGGCCGTGCACGCGCTGGATACGGCCGCCGCCCGCCATGTAGAGCATGTCGCCCATGCCGAGCAGCTGTTCGGCGCCCTGTTCGCCGAGAATGGTGCGGCTGTCGATCTTCGAGGTCACCTGGAAGGAGATGCGGGTCGGGAAGTTCGCCTTGATCGTGCCGGTGATGACGTCGACCGAGGGGCGCTGTGTTGCCATGATCACGTGGATGCCGGCGGCGCGCGCCATCTGGGCCAACCGCTGCACGGCGCCTTCGATATCCTTGCCGGCGACCATCATCAGGTCGGCCATCTCGTCGATGATGACGACGATATAGGGCATCGGCCTGAGGTCGAATTCTTCGGTCTCGTACATGGCCTCGCCGGTATGGCGGTCGAAGCCGGTCTGCACCGTGCGCGAGATCGCCTCACCCTTCGACAAGGCCTGCTCGACGCGGGTGTTGAAGCCATCGATGTTGCGCACGCCGATCTTCGACATCTTCTTGTAGCGCTCTTCCATCTCGCGCACGGTCCATTTCAGCGCGACGACGGCCTTCTTCGGATCGGTAACGACGGGCGAGAGCAGATGCGGGATGCCGTCATAGACGGAGAGTTCGAGCATCTTCGGGTCGATCATGATCAGACGGCACTGCTCCGGCGTCATGCGATAGAGCAGCGACAGGATCATCGTGTTGATGGCGACCGACTTGCCGGAACCGGTGGTGCCGGCAACGAGCAGATGCGGCATCTTGGCGAGATCGGCGATGACGGCTTCGCCGCCGATCGTCTTGCCCAGCGCCATGGCGAGCTTTGCCTTGCTGCCTTCGAAATCCCGCGACGCGATGAGTTCACGCAGATAGACGGTTTCGCGCGTCTGGTTCGGCAGTTCGATGCCGATCGCGTTGCGGCCGGGCACGACGGCGACGCGAGCGGCAATGGCGCTCATCGAGCGGGCGATATCGTCGGCAAGACCGATGACACGCGACGACTTGATGCCGGGCGCCGGCTCCAGTTCATAGAGCGTGACGACGGGACCCGGACGGACATGGATGATCTCGCCCTTGACGCCGAAATCCTCGAGCACGCCTTCGAGCATGCGGGCGTTCTGCTCCAGCGCATCGGCTGAAAGCGTGGAGTCGCGCACGACATTCTTCGGTTCGGCAAGCAGATGCATCGAGGGAAGCTGAAAACCCTCGGGACGGATGAACGAGCCCTGCGCCTCCCGCTCGATGCGGGCGCTGGGCTTCGGACGTGCGACCACGGGGACGACGCGTGGTTCCGGCTTGCCGGCAGCCTTTGCCGGCGCGCGGATCATCCAGTCGTCGTCATCATCGTCGGGCAGGATATCGGCCGGGCGCGGCGGCATGTCGGCATCGAAGGGCAGATCGTCGTCATCCTCGTCATCGATGGAAAGCGACGGCGCCGCGACGATACGGCGCGGCGAAGCCGTCCGCGGCTCCATCGACGGCTCCATCCGCTCGCCGCGGACGGTGGGCGCCTTGGCGCGGACCGGTTCGTTCAGCGTGCCGAACTCGTCATCGTTGAAATCATAGGGTGATTCGAAATCGCCTTGACGGCGCTTGCGCGGCCCCATGCCGAAGAGCCGGCGCAGCCGGCCCTGGCTCATGTACCAGGCATGCGTCATCGCACCGCTGAAAGCGACCCAGCGCGATTCGTCGTCCTCGTCTTCGTCGCCGACGACGCGGGCCTTGCTTGTTCTATCGACGTAATCGTCCTCGATCTCCTCCTCGGCGTCGCTGCGGCCGACGAGGCCCGAGGCAAAGAGCATCATCCAAGCGGTCGGTGCGGCAAAGATGCAGCCGACGACCATGGCGAAGGTGCCGGTGGGATAGGCGCCAACGAAGAGTGCCGGAAAACGCAGGATCATATCGCCGACGACACCGCCGATGCCGTTCGGGATCGGCCAGGTCAGCGGCGGCGGAAAGCAGCCGATGACGGCGCAGGACAGCACCGTGCCGGCAAGCCAGGCGCCGGCTCGGGCGGGGATACGGCTGAAGCGGCGGCCGGAGATCAGTGTCAGCGCCCAGGCGACGATCGGCAGCATCGAAACGACGCTGGCAAGGCCGAGGAACTGCATGACGATATCGGCGAAGGCAGCCCCGCTGTAACCGAGGATATTCGTCGGCAGGTTGGCCGTGGCATAGGAATAGCTCGGATCCGCGACGTTCCATGTCGCCAGCGCCGCGACGCAAAGTGCCAGCAGCAGAAAGATCGCAAAGCCGATGAGCGCCTGGATCTGCCGCAGCATGAATGCCGAGAAGGAGAACCGATCCGGACGGCCATCCATCGCCGGCGACGTGCTTCTTGCCATGTGTCTAACCCGTCCAATGCCTGAGGGCATGCGAATCACCGATGCTTCGCCATGCCAAAATGCGTCCGCTCTACCTAATCAGAGCCGGGTTAAAGCGATGTTAACCATGCAGGCCTGGGCGTGCATTCCCGACAGGGAAATGAAAAAGGCCCGAACCTTGAAAGGTCCGGGCTAAATGCGGTCTATGGTTAGAGCTTTTCCGGGTCTAGCCCGGACAAGCTCGATATAGGCCGCGACGGGCCGTGAAGCGGCGCCCTTCTGCCGGGCGCCGCAATCCCCTGTGATCAGGAAGAGTGGTAGGCAGCTTCGCCGTGGGTCGAAAGGTCGAGGCCTTCGCGCTCGGCTTCGACGCTGACGCGCAGGCCGATGACGACGTCGACGATCTTGTAGAGGATCGCCGAGCCGATGCCCGACCACAGCAGCGTCGTCAGCACGCCCTTGGCCTGGGCCAGCACCTGGGTTGCCGTGCCGGCATAGGAGGCAGCGAAATCGGCCGTCGAATAATCGACGATGCCTGCACCGCCGAGCGCCGGGTTGACGAGGATCCCGGTGCCGAGGGCGCCGAGGATGCCGCCGATGCAATGCACGCCGAAGACGTCGAGGCTGTCGTCGTAGTTGAACTTGTTCTTCACGACATCAACGAAGAAGTAGCAGACCGGCGAAACGATCAGGCCGAGAACGATCGAGCCCATCGGGCCGGCAAAACCTGCTGCCGGGGTGATGGCAACCAGACCGGCAACCGCACCGGAAGCACCGCCAAGCATCGAGGCCTTGCCGCGGGTAAGGCTTTCGACAATGCACCAGGAGACGGCGGCAGCTGCAGTCGCAACGAAGGTGTTGATAAAGGCAAGCGAGGCATAGCCATTGGCTTCGAGGTTGGAGCCGGCATTGAAGCCGAACCAGCCGACCCAGAGAAGCGAGGCGCCGACCATGGTCAGCGTCATCGAATGCGGAGCCATAATTTCCTTCTTATAGCCCGTGCGCTTGCCGAGCATGATGGCGCCGACGAGACCGGCGATACCGGCATTGATGTGAACGACCGTGCCGCCGGCGAAGTCGATTGCGCCATAGGAGAAGATCAGACCGGCCGGCGAGGTGTAAGAGCTCGGACCGCCCCAGAACCAGACCATGTGTGCCATCGGGAAGTAGATGAAGGTGACCCAGAGCACGACGAAGAGCATGACGGCCGAGAACTTGATACGCTCGGCGAATGCGCCGACGATCAGGCCGGGCGTGATGCAGGCGAAAGTCATCTGGAAGACGATGAAGGTGTATTCCGGAATGGCGACGCCCTTCGAGAAGGTTTCGGCCAGCGACGATGTGTTCACGCCGGCGAGGAAGGCCTTGGAGAAGCCGCCGACGAAGCTGTTCAGCGAGCCGCCGTCGGTGAAGGCGAGCGAATAGCCGTAGGTGACCCAGAGCAGCGCCACGACGGCGGTGATCATGAACACCTGCATCAGCACGGAGAGCATGTTCTTGGCGCGCACGAGGCCGCCGTAGAACAGCGCAAGGCCGGGGATGGTCATCAGCAGGACGAGTGCCGAGGAAATGAGCATCCAGGCATTGTCACCCTTGTCCATGGTGAAGGCAGGAGCGGCAGCAGCGGTGGCGGCGGCGGGCGCAGCCTCCTGCGCGAAAGCGACAACCGGCGCCAGAAGCGCAGCCGTTGCTACGCCGATCAGCGCAAAGGGGGAAGAAAACTTCGAAGTCGACATTGAAAAAAGCTCCTTGGTCCGCCGCTTACAGCGCTTCTGAATCGGTTTCGCCCGTACGGATGCGCACGGCATGATCGATCGAATAGACGAAAATTTTGCCGTCGCCGATCTGACCGGTCTTGGCCGACGCCGCGATGGCTTCGACCGCCCTGTCGACGAGTTCCGAGGCAACGGCGATTTCGATCTTGAGCTTCGGCAGGAAGCTGACCGCATATTCGGTGCCGCGATAGATTTCGGTATGCCCCTTCTGGCGGCCGTAGCCCTTCACTTCGGTCACGGTCAGCCCCTGAATGCCGATCGCCGTAAGAGCTTCGCGGACCTCATCGAGCTTGAACGGCTTGATAATAGCCATCACAATTTTCATCTGGTTTCCCATCCTTCGTTATCCTCGGCACGGAGCCGACTCTCCTTGCCGCTGACGTTCCTGAACAGCGACCGGCGATATACATTCAAAGGGCGTGCCAGATTCGAGATGAGGTATAACGTATTGAAAAGTAACACTTATATGGAAGCATGCCAAAAATCAGGCAAATGACCGGCCAATAAGCGCATAAATAATGCGCAAATTTTCAAAGTTGCACATTATTTATTCATTTGCCTTTTTCCGAATCAAACCCTCCTGCGCAACCGAGGCGATCAATTCACCCGATCGGGTAAAGAGGCTGCCCAGGGTCAGCCCTCTGGCGCCCGAAGCCGAGGGACTGTCCTGGGTATAGAGCAGCCAGTCGTCGAGCTTGCAGGGCCTGTGGAACCACATGGAATGATCGAGGCTCGCCACCTGCAGGCTCTGGTCGAAGATCGAGGTGCCATGCGCATAAAGTGAGGTATCGAGCAGCGTCATATCCGAGAGATAGGCAAGCACTGCCGCCTGATAGAGCCGGTCGTCGGGAACCGGGCCAGTGGCGCGTACCCAGACGTCCTGTCTGGGGTCGAGCTTCCTGTCGGAAAAATAATGCGTCAGCGAGACGGGGCGGATCTCGATCGGCCGCTCGCGCTGCCAGTATTTTCGGATCGCCTCCGGCGCATGCGTCAGATACTGCTCCTTGATCTGCTGTTCGCCGAGCAGCGCTTCCGGCATCTGGACCTCGGGCATGGCGATCTGGTGATCGAAGCCCGGCTCCTCCACCTGGAAGGAAGCCGACAGCGTGAAGATCGCCTTGCCATGCTGGATGGCGACGACGCGCCGGGTATTGAAGCTCGATCCGTCGCGGATGCGCTCCGCCTGATAGATGATCGGCACCGAGGGGTCGCCGGGCCGCATGAAATAGGCATGCAGCGAATGCACGAAACGCTCACCCTCGATGGTCCGCTGCGCCGCCATCAGCGCCTGGCCGATCACCTGACCGCCGAAGACCCGCTGCCAGCCGGCCTGAGGGCTGCGGCCGCGAAAAATATCGACCTCGATCGGCTCCAGGTCGAGCGTCGAAAGCAGCGTCTCCATTGCCGAAGGCCCTGATGTCTCGCGCGTCATTTTGTATGTCTCCCGGCGGTAGGAAGTGAAGTGGCGATGATCTATATAGATCACATCTGAGGTACAGGGTACGGGAGCGGCGCGATGCTTGATATGCTGGTTGTGGGCGGGGGTTATGTCGGCCTTTCCGCCGCTGTCGCGGTCAAACAGGCAGCACCGCATCTGAATGTCGCCGTTGTCGAGGCGGCCCCGGAGCATGTCTGGAAGAACGATACCCGCGCTTCGGCGGTCATCGCTGCGGCGGCGAAGATGCTCGAGGTCTTCGGCATCTGGAACGAGATCGAGCCGGAAGCCCAGCCGATCACCAAGATGATCGTCACCGACTCCAAGACCTCCGATCCGGTGCGCCCGGTGTTTCTGACCTTCGACGGCGAAGTGGCTGAAGGCCGGCCTTTTGCCCACATGATACCGAACGTGACAATGGTCGCAGCCCTGCGCGGCCTCTGCGAGCGGCTTGGCATCGAGATCCGCCACGGGCTGAGCGCCACCGAAATGAAGACCGACGACACCCATGTCACCGTCACGCTTTCGGACGGCAGCACGCTGGAGAGTCGGCTGCTGGTTGCCTGCGACGGCGTGCGCTCGACGCTGCGCGATCTCGCCGGCATCAAGACCGTCACCTGGAACTACGGCCAGTCCGGCATCGTTGCCACAGTCGAACACGAGCGGCCGCATGAGGGCTGCGCCGAGGAGCATTTCCTGCCGGCCGGCCCTTTTGCCATCCTGCCGCTGAAGAACAACCGCTCCTCCCTGGTCTGGACGGAGCGCACGCACGATGCCGACCGACTGGTCGCCGCCGACGATCTGGTTTTCGAGGAAGAGCTCGAACGACGCTTCGGCCACAAGCTCGGAGCGTTGAAGGTGATCGGCGACAAGCGTGCCTTCCCGCTCGGCCTGACGCTCGCCCGCGCCTTCGTCGCACCGCGTTTTGCCTTAGCCGGCGACGCCGCCCACGGCATTCACCCGATTTCCGGCCAGGGCCTCAATCTCGGCTTCAAGGATGTGGCGGCACTCGCCGAAACGATTGTCGAGGCCGATCGCCTCGGCCTCGATATCGGCTCGATCAACATTCTCGAGCGTTACCAGACCTGGCGGCGCTTCGACACGTTCCGCATGGGCATGACGACCGACGTGCTGAACCGGCTATTCTCCAACGACGCAACGCCGATTCGCATCGCCCGCGACGTCGGCCTCGGCATCGTCGACCGGCTGCCGCGCCTCAAATCCTTCTTCATCGGCCAGGCGGCCGGAACGACGGCAAAGGACAATCCGCGGCTGCTGGCCGGCCAGACGATCTGAAGCAGGTTTAAGGAAACAGGTTACTCGTCGAGGCGACGGGCTTCGGACACCAGCATGATCGGAATGCCGTCGCGGATCGGATAGGCGAGCTGCGCCTTTTCCGAAACGAGCTCATTGTGTTCGCGATCATAGGAAAGCCGGCCCTTGGAGAGCGGGCAGACCAAGAGTTCGAGCAGTTTCGGATCGACGCGGCTGAGTTTTTCGTCCATGGCCGAAGTCTACTGCAGAACCGTGTCGGAGTCACCGAAGACACGCGCCAGCACGATCTCGGTAATGGCGATCAGCGTTTCGGCCCGCGTCTTCAGATCGGGCGCCTCCAGCAGCGCCTGTTTTTCAGCCGGGCCGAACGGCGACATCATCGCCAGCGAATTGACGAGCGTCAGATTGCTCGCCCGCTCGACGCTCTCCCAGTCGGCTTCCAGCTTATTGGCATCGAGATAGGCCTTGAAGGCGGTCAGAAGTGCGGCGCGGTCGACCGCCTCCTCCTCGTTTGCGGCCGATAGATCGGCGATGAATGGGGCGATACGGAAGGTGCGGAAGGGGTCGCTGGTAGCTTTCTCCTCCAGCAGCCGAAAGCGGCAGACGCCGGTCAGCGATACGATATAGCGCCCGTCGCCGGTCTCGGCAAAGGAGGTGATGCGGCCGAGGCAGCCGACAGCGGCAAGGTGGGGATCGCCGCCCTTGTCCTCGTGTTCGCCGAGCGCCGGCTGCACCATGCCGACCAGCCGGTTTCCCGTCAGTGCTGCATCCAGCATCGCCAGATAACGCGGCTCGAAAATGTTGAGCGGAAGTTGCCCGGCCGGCAGAAGCAGGGCACCGGTCAGTGGGAAGACGGCGATCGTATCAGGCAGATCGCCCGGCTTCAGGTATCTGGCATTCCCGACTTGCATGAAACCGTCCCGCATTCTTGTAACGGGCATGCCCGTCCTCACGAGAATGTGGTGCCCTCCTCCAAAAACGCAAGGGCAGATATTCGAAACTTAATGCGTGCCGGCCGGAATGGGGCCTGGCGCGCTTACGAGAACAGCATCGCCGAAAGCTTGCGCCGGGCCGAAATCGTCGCCGGATCCTTGAAGCCCCAGACCTCGAAGAACTGCAGCAGCTGACGACGGGCGCCGTCATCGTCAAAGGCGCGGTCCTTGCGCATGATCAGCAGCAGGTGCTCGGCCGCTTCGTCGCGCCGGCCTTCGACATTGAGGATCTTGGCGAGCTTCAGCCGCGCCTCATGGTCGTCGGGATTGGCAGCCAGATCGCGTTCGAGCGCAACGGGATCGCCGAGCTTGCGGGCCTCCTCGATCTGTTCGAGTTTTTTCAGCACCGCCTGAATGCCGGCGTCTTTCGCGAGCTCTTCCGGCAGATCAGCCAGGGTTTCGCGCGCCCGCTCATGCTGGTTTGCGGCAATCATGCATTCTGCCATTCCGGCAATCGCCTTGGCGTTTTCCGGATCGGCCTGCATCACGGCGGCGTAGAGCTGAGCGGCCTCATTGATATTGCCGGCGGCCAGCAGTTCTGACGCTTCGGTGAGCACGGCCTCGATCTCGGCCGCCTCGTCGGCGCCGGCCGGGCCGGCGATGCGGTCGATGAACTGCTGGATCTGGCTTTCCGGCACCGCGCCCATGAAGCCGTCGGCGGGGCGGCCGTTGACGAAGGCGATGACGGCGGGGATAGACTGGATGCCAAGCTGGCCGGCGATCGAGGGATGGTCGTCGATGTTCATCTTGACCAACCGGACGCGGCCCTTGGCTTCGTTGACCACCTTCTCCAAGACCGGAGTCAGCTGCTTGCACGGGCCGCACCAGGGCGCCCAGAAATCGACCAGCACCGGTTGCTTGCGCGATTCCTCGATGACGTCCTTGCCGAAATTCGCCGTCGTGGTGTCGGTGATGTAGCTGCCTGCCGCAGCCGCAGCCGCGGGTGCCGGCGTAGCGCCGAAGCTTGTTGTCGCCGTCATCTGATTTCCGAAGGAACCGTTATAGGGGTTGTCGCTGCCGCTCATAGGTGTCTCCCGCCGCGCCGATCCTGCCGGCATCATTGTAGCGCTAAAATCGTATGTCAGGACGTTACTTTCAAGACAAGCGGCTTGTGTCCGGTCGCCTCCATGAAACGGATCAGATCGCTGCTCGCAATCGAGGTCGTCGCATCGTTGGACAGCGGATGGCAGTTGACGATCTCCTCGCGCATCAGATCGGCATCGAGCACGAAGGTGACATTCCCTGCCGTATCGTTGATCGCGCCGAAGGCGGTGACCGCGCCGGGAGCGACGCCGAGATAGTCCATCAGCTTCTCGGCCCTGCCGAAGGAGACCCGGCCGGAGCCGCCGATCAAACCATGCACCTGCTTGAGGTCGACCTCGGCATTTTCCTCCACGGTCAGCAGAAAATACCTGTCCTTCTTGTCCTTGATAAAAAGATTCTTGGTGTGGCCGCCGGGGATTTCGTCCCGCAGCGCCACCGATTCGGCCACGGTGAAGACAGGCGCATGATCGACCGTCTTATAAGCAATGCCGAGCCCGTCGAGGAAAGCAAACAAATCATCTCTTGTCTTGGCAGCGGTTTCGGGCATCGGGCAATCCATTGGTGGCAAGGAAAAAGCGAGGCGTCCTGATTACGTCCGTCCACAGCGTTTGGCAATCTTCTCCACCGACGCTTTACCCCCGCATTTGCGGCCTTTCCGCCCGCCTCATGCGACCTTACGAATTTTTCTTCGCCTCTTCTTCATTTCCCTGTTGCATTTGAAAATCCGTTAGGCCATATAGCGCCCGTCGCCGCAAGGCGCCGCCCACGGTCCAACAACTACCCCGGACCGATGTGGATTGAGCGGGTGTAGCTCAGGGGTAGAGCACAACCTTGCCAAGGTTGGGGTCGAGGGTTCGAATCCCTTCGCCCGCTCCAGTTTCTCTCTTCTCCATACCGAAGACCTAGGTAACAACCTCGAACGGGTTATCCGCGTCGCCACGCCGTCGCCGCATGAATTCCGCCATCGTTCGTCTTCAGACGTTTGGCCCGTCTGTTTTTCGCAGAGAAACTCCGGTTTGGCCAATCGCGGCGTATCGATTGATCCTGCTCAATGCAAACTATGCGGCTATCTGCCTAAACTTTACCGAGTTCAGCGAGGGGCGGAGAAAGCGCGCGACGACAATTCGATCGTCTGCGCAACGTAGGTTTTTCGACGCAGCGGTTTTTGTGAAAAAGGCCACTCCTTCAGCGTCCTTCAAGTAGCAATGAGGCTTGATCGGACTTAGCCGGAGTTAGATCGACATGCTCGTCAAAGACGTAATGACGACGACGGTCGTCACCCTATCACCTGACAATAGCGTTCGGCATGCTGCCAAGCTGATGTCCGATCAGCATGTAAGCGGCGTTCCCGTCGTTGACCATGATGGGTGCGTGCTGGGGGTCATCAGCGAAGGTGATCTGATCCGTCGAACGGAACTGTCGAACGGGGCATTTGTCCTGAAGGCGGACATGGGACTTGGGCCCGACGACAGGGCGAACGCTTTTATCAAGCGATGCGCATGGAGAGTGGGCGACGTCATGACGCCCGATCCGGTTGTTATCGACGAGGAAGCACCCCTTTTCCGTGTCGCCGTGCTCATGCAGGACCGCGGCATCAAGCGCATTCCTGTCCTGCGTGACGGCAAACTCGTCGGCATCGTCAGCCGCGCCGACCTCCTGCAGGTCATTTACTTGGCAAGACCGGACGATACGGCAGCCGGCGACGAAGCCATCCGACGAAGCATTCTTGTCCGGCTCGGCGAAAATACCGGCCTGGAAGATTTGGAGGTGTCGGTCACGGTTACTGAAGGGATCGTGCATTTTTGGGGTAAAGTCGAGACGCCGGCCGGCCGCCGAGCTGCGCGGATTCTGGCAGAGGGCATCCACGGAGTTCGCGGCGTGGTGGAGCATTTCCCGGAACCTCCTCCTCGCTGATGCATTCGCCAGCTCATACCGAAGCGGAAAATTGGCCGGAAGCGGAAATTTGGCAGCTCGCCGTCGCATCGACACGAGACTGAGCCGGCCTTCGTGAAATCGAGCAGCGAGATTCAGCAATGTCATTTTGATTGGGAGAGTGAGATGGCTTCACCTGACACGACAGTGATGAACAAACCAGCCTCGACAACGGCAGAGGGAAAAATAACGCTTTCGGCCAAGGAGCTCCGCCTGATGGACGCTTACTGGCGGGCATCGAACTATCTGTCGGTCGGGCAGATCTATCTGCTCGACAACCCGTTGCTCAAAAAACCGCTCGCACGCGCGCATATCAAGCCGCGGCTGCTCGGCCATTGGGGAACCTCGCCCGGCCTCAACATGCTCTATGTGCACCTCAATCGGGTGATCAAGCGGGACGATCTCAACATGATCTATGTGATCGGCCCCGGCCACGGCGGGCCGTCGCTTGTTGCGCATGCCTATCTGGAAGGAACCTACAGCGAGTTCTACCCGAATATCGGCCAGGATGAGGAGGGAATGAAAGGACTGTTCAAGCAGTTCAGCTTTCCCGGCGGCATCCCCAGCCACGTCGCTCCCGAAACACCGGGGAGTATCCATGAAGGTGGCGAACTCGGTTATGCGCTCAGCCACGCCTATGGCGCGGCCTTCGACAATCCCGATCTGATCGTCGCCTGCGTCGTCGGTGACGGCGAAGCCGAAACCGGGCCGCTCGCGACGGGATGGCATGGCAACAAATTCCTCAATCCTGCCCGTGACGGCTGCGTTCTGCCTATCCTGCACCTCAATGGCTACAAGATCGCCAATCCCTGCTTCCTCGCCCGTATTCCCAAGGAGGAATTGGCGAAGTTCTTCGAGGGCATGGGATATGCGCCTCTCTTCGTGGAAGGCCACGAGCCCGACCAGGTGCAGCAGCAGCTTGCCGCAGCCATGGATACGGCCGTCGCGGCGATCAAGACGATCTGGGCCGAAGCGCGGAACAAGAAAAATGTCCGCCGCCCGGCCTGGCCGATGATCGTCTTCCGCACACCGAAGGGCTGGACTTGCCCTTCCGAAATCGACGGCAAGAAATGCGAAGATTATTGGCGTTCGCACCAGGTTCCGATGGGCGATATGGACAAGCCTGAGCATATCAAGGTGCTTCAACACTGGATGAAGACCTACAGGCCCGAAGAGCTTTTCGACGGCGACGGCAGGTTGCGGGCTGAACTGGCGGCGCTGGCGCCGACCGGACATCGCCGGATGAGCGACAATCCGCATGCAAATGGCGGCCTGTTGCTGCGCGATCTGAAGATGCCGGATTTCCGAGACTATGCCGTTCAGGTGCCCAAGCCCGGATCTGTGACCGCAGAATCGGCCCGCTGCATGGGCAAATTCCTGCGCGACGTGATGAAGCTGAACCTCAGCAGCAAGAATTTTCGCCTGTTCAGCCCCGACGAGAACAATTCCAACCGCTGGCAGGATGTGCTGGAGGTGACGGACCGCTGCTATATGGCCGAGATCTATCCTGAGGACGATCACCTTTCGCCCGACGGACGCGTCATGGAAGTCCTAAGCGAGCATCAATGCCAGGGCTGGCTCGAAGGCTATCTGCTGACCGGGCGCCACGGCTTCTTCTCCTGCTACGAAGCCTTCATTCACATCATCGATTCGATGTTCAATCAGCACGCCAAATGGCTGAAAGTGTGCAATCACATTCCCTGGCGGCGACCGGTCGCTTCGCTCAACTACTTCCTGAGTTCACATGTCTGGAGGCAGGATCACAATGGCTTTTCTCATCAGGATCCGGGCTTCATCGACCATGTGATCAACAAGAAGGCGGAGGTTATCCGGGTCTATCTTCCGCCGGATGCCAATACGCTCCTGTCCGTCACCGATCACTGCCTGCGCAGCCGCAATTATGTGAACGTCGTGGTGGCCGGCAAGCAGCCGGCACCGCAATGGCTGACGATGGACGAGGCCATCAAACACTGCACCGAAGGTCTCGGCATCTGGGAATGGGCCAGCAATGACCGCGGCTCGGAACCGGATGTGGTCATGGCCTGCTGCGGCGATGTGCCGACCTTGGAGACGCTCGCAGCCGTCCAACTGATCCGTGAGCACCTTCCTGAATTGAAGGTGCGGGTCATCAATATCGTCAATCTGATGAAGCTGCAGCCTTCGAGCGAACATCCTCACGGGCTTTCGGATCCCGACTTCGATGCGCTGTTCACCAAGGACAAGCCGATCATCTTCGCATTCCATGGATATCCCTGGCTGATCCACCGGCTGACGTATCGGCGAACCAACCATAAGAACCTGCATGTGCGAGGCTACAAGGAAGAAGGGACGACCACGACGCCATTCGACATGGTGGTTCTGAACCAGCTCGATCGCTTTCATCTCGTTGAAGACGTCATCGATCGGCTGCCGCAGCTCGGCGCGCGGGCGGCCTATTTCAAGCAGGCGATCCGCGGAAGGCTGATCGAACATCGGCAATATATCGAGGCGCATGGCGATGACATGCCCGAGATCAGCAGCTGGACATGGGGCGTCAAGAGCACGGGAAAAGCGAAGGCGGCGACCTCTACGGAGGGGGACAATGCCTAGAGCACTCCAGCAAAAACTGTGCAGCGGTTTTGCCAGGCAAAGCCGAAGCGTTATTGCCGGCAATTGCGTGAAAACAAAGAGATAGAACATTCTCGTGATTCGAAGAAAAAGCGAAAATGCTCTAGGCGACGCGTTGCACGCAGACGATCATGCCGGAGGCGTCCGACCAGGGTCGCCTCCGGATGCTCGACGAAACCATCTGATCTCCTCGGTTATCCTGTCATGTCGGAGTTACTGTCCACCGATCCCGAGCTGAACCGAATGCCGACGGAGGAGGATCTCGGTCGCCTTCAGTTCACGACATTGCTCTACTATCTGCAATGCACCAATCCGGACAACGGATTGGTCCGCGACAAGACACAGGCGGGCGCACCGGCAAGTATCGCGGCCGTCGGCATGGCGCTTGCCACGATTCCCGTCATCGTCGAGCGCGGCATCGTCATTCGCGCATTTGCCGCCAAGATCGCCCGGCGCCGACTGGAATTCCTGATGTCCTGCCACCAGGGGCCGGAACCGGACGCGTCCGGCTACAAGGGCTTCTTCTACCACTTCCTGGATATTGAGACGGGGAGACGGGTCTGGCAGTGCGAACTGTCAACGATCGATTCGGCCTTCCTCTTCGCTGGCGCTTTGACCGTCGCTGCCTACTTCGATGCGGACACCGAAGACGAGGCGAAGGTTCGCGCACTTGCCAAATCGCTCTACGAGCGCGTGGACTGGAATTGGGCACGCGATAACGGCGCGACGCTTACGCATGGCTGGCGGCCGGAAAACGGCTTCATTCCCTATCGTTGGCGCGGCTATGACGAAGGCCTGCTTCTTTACATCCTCGGGCTCGGCTCGCCGACCCACCCGCTGCCGCCGGAAAGCTTCACAGCCTATACGGAGAGCTACGAATGGCGGAATATTTTCGGTCGGGAATTGCTCTATTCCGGCCCGCTCTTTACCCATCAGCTTTCACATATGTGGATCGATTTTCGCGATATTCGCGACAGTTTCATGCGCGCGCATGACAGCGACTATTTCCAGAACAGCCGACACGCCACCTTCGTTCAGCAACAATATGCGATCCGCAATCCGCTGAACTTCAAAGGCTACGGCGAACATTGCTGGGGGTTCACGGCAAGTGACGGCCCCGGCTGGACGAAGCGGAGCATCGACGGTATCGACAGGGAATTCTTCGACTACATCGCGCGTGGTGCACCCTATGGCCCGGATGACGGCACCGTATCACCCTGGGTCGTGGTGGCTTCGCTGCCATTCGCTCCGGAAATCGTGATCCCGACCGTGCGAAACTTCGCTCGAATGCAGCTTGGCATGACACGCCTCTACGGCTTCAGGCCATCGTTCAACCCGACATATGCGATTGAAGACAAGGACCAAGCATGGTGGGTCAGCCCCTACCATTTCGGCATCGACCAGGGGCCCGTCGTCCTGATGATCGAAAATTACCGAACAGGCCTGCTGTGGAACGTCATGCGTCGATGCGAGCCGGTCGTGGTCGGCCTAAGGCGAGCGGGGTTTTCAGGCGGCTGGTTGTGACGGCCAGCAATTCCAGGAAAACTGCGAAGCGGTTTTCCCAGGCTTTTGCCGGGATTGGCGTCAGTACAAAAGGTTGGAGCGGCTCTGCATTTCCGTGAAAACCTGAACCGCGCTGGCGCCGACGCAAGAGGGTGAACGCGATCGTCACCCCCTCTGTTTTTGATCGATCCACGTCCAGGAACCGTCCGAACGATAGTCGAGAACGGCGTCATAGGCTGCACGCGGAGCACCCGGTTCTGCAAAATTGACGCAGCCAATTCCTCGTCAGCCAGGAGCCTGAGGATGTCGGGCAGAAGTTCACGGCCGAACACGGCATCGGCTTTCTCCGGAAGGATATAGGAAGGTGCCGCGATCATCGCGCTCGCAAGCGCAACGAGCCGCTGTTCGCGCGGCGAAAGCAAGGTGGACCAGTCTTGCTCGCTCTCCAGATCGGCGCAGAGTTCCCAGGGCCGGAATAGGTGCGCTGGCTAAGAAAGCGAACATGTCGTCGCGGGGGAATGACGATGCGTCCATTTCCTGACGCCCCAAGTCCCGCCGTGGCCCGGAACAATGCGGTGCTCCCGGCATCGCCCTCACCCGCTACGATCACTCTTGCGTCGGAGGGGAGAAGGACCGACAGGTCCTTCCGCAACGCATTCCCTGCCGGCGAAGTCAGCGTCAGCTTCTCATAACTGAGGTTTCCCTCGACCTCGACGAGTTCAACGTTAATGGCTTGATGCGTTCGATACCTGCCGAGCCTCAGCCACCAGACCGACAGCTTCGACAGGTTGTAGAGCCCGTTGGGGCTGGCAAAGGGCAGGCCTTTTAAGCCAGGGTCATGCCGCCGTCGACATGAAGCTCGATCCCGTTGACAAAGCTTCCTGCATCGGAGGCGAGGAAGAGTGCGGCGCGCGCCAACTCTTCCGGTCGGCCGAGACGGCCGGCGGGGATCAGGGAAGCCATGTAATCTTCGAATGCCGGCCGCTCGGCCTCCGATACGCCCAGCTTGGCGAGGATTTCCGTCTCGACCGGTCCCGGGCTCAGGATGTTGACGCGGATCCGCCGCGACTTGAATTCGATCGCCCAGTTTTTCGCAAAGGCGGCGGTTGCTGCCTTTGAACCGGCATAGACGGTATGGTCCGGGAGGACCTTCGTGGCCGCCAGCGAGCTCGTAACGATGATGTTTCCGCCGTCGCGGATCAGAGGGGCGATCGTCTGCACGCCGAAGAACACCCCGCGCGTATTGATTGCGAAATGCCGGTCATATTCTGCCGGAGTCACTTCGGCGGAGGTGGTGAGATTGATGATCCCAGCATTGGCCACGTAGATGTCGAGCCCGCCGAAGCGGCTCTTCACGGTGTCCGCCAGCCTGCGATGATCTTCCAGGTCGGCGGCGTCACCCACGAAGCCGATAGCCGACGGACCGATTTCTTGCACGGCGCGGTCGACAGCATCCTGCCGGCGCCCGGAAATGATGACCTGCGCTCCTTCTTCCACGAACAGCCGAGCGGTCGCCTTGCCGATGCCGCTATTGCCGCCGGTGATGACGGCGACCTTGTCTTTGAGGTGTTGCATTGTTTATCTCCTTTCAACGAGAAATTAGATAAACGCTGCCACCCTTCGTCATTAGATCATGGGCGGGCACATGATCTGTGCCGCGGAGGTGCAAATGTCGAATCTGCTCAACGAGATGCCCGGATTGACGGCTTTTGTGCGGACGGTAGAGGCCGGGTCGTTCAGCGCCGCGGCCCGCGATCTGGCGACGACACCGTCAGCGGTGTCGAAGAGCGTGGCGCGGCTGGAAAAGAAGATTGGCGCCCGGCTGTTCCTGCGCTCCACGCGCGCCCTGACGCTGACCCAGGACGGGCAACTTTTCTTCGACCGCGTTGCGCCGCTGTTGCGGGACCTGGATGAAAGTGAAGAGGCGATCAGGTCCGACGTTGCGCCCTCGGGTCGCTTGCGCATCAGCATGCCTAGCGAAATGGCGCCTCTACTGCTGCCCCGCCTCTTCGGAAGATTTGCAGCCGACTATCCGAACCTGCATCTCGAAGTCGGACTTACGGATCGGTTCGTCGATCTGATCAGGGAAGACTACGACGTTGCGCTGCGCGTGGGAAATCCCGCGCCGGGAGACCTCATGGTTCGTCACCTGGCCGACCTGCCGATGGCGATCGTCGGGTCTCCGGCCTTTCTGAAGACCTGGGGCAATCCTGCAACTGCCGAAGCGCTGGCGGCTTTGCCCTTCGCCCGCTATGCGCTGGGTGGTATCACGCAGCCTCTGCGCCTGCCGGACGGGACGAGCTTCATTCCCTTCGGGCGCGTCGATTGCGACTCAGCAGCCGCACTCATTCAGGCTGCGCTGAGCGGGCTGGGAGCGGCCTATCTTCTGCGATGTCTGGTCGCGAAAGACCTGGCAGACGGCACGCTTGTCACACTTGCGGCGGGGTTTGCGTTCCCTAGCGCTCCCTTTAATGCACTGCACGCCTTTGGTCGCACCGTGCCGTTGCGCGTAAAACTGGTCTGCGATTTCATCGCCCACGAGGCAAAACCCTCGAAGCCATCTGAGCACCTGGGTTTGTTCACAATCCAGGCCCGCCGGTCTCGCGCATCGTCGGGGTAAGGTCTCCCATGCCCCGATCAGCTCGGATGCCGACCCCACGGTCGAAGCAGTCGAGAACCACGTAAACGACGATCCCGAAGGCCAGGATGTCGTTGAGGATCCTTGCGGGACGTTTCTCTCGCGGCTGCACCCAACAAACCGGCGAAACCCTGGGCGATTGCCGCATGCGCATGCGTCAACAGCAATTGCTCTGCAGCGGCAGCAATCGTTCTGGCGCAGCCGCAGATCGGTTTCGCTATTTCATTAGAGGACACGCCAGCAATGAGTGTGTCGCCGATCGCTAAGACTTCACCCGCATTGACCACGCCTCCCGCCCGGGAAGCGTAAGCCACCCAGGATTAACACCAGGACAGAGCACAGGAGTTTTCAAAGATGAACCAGATGATCAACAACAGTCAGGAGGCAAGCATGAAACTGGACAACACCTCACATCCCAGTAGACCGGCACCCGAAGAGCTGGTTCCGTCGCGCTACGCGGTGCGGATCGGCGAGATTGACGTACTGGTGATCAGCGATGGCGTGCTACCCCTCCCAACCGTGATGTTGGGACATAACGCCGAGCCGGCCGCCCGGGCTGCCTGGCTGGGCGACATGCTCCTGCCGCAGGACGCTTTCGACTGGGCACTGAACGTCGTCGTGGTGCGCAGCGGCGGACAGACTATCCTCATCGACGCTGGGCTGGGCCTCGACCCGGACTTGAACTTGCCGCGGGCCGGGCAGTTGATGAAGCGGCTGGCTGCCGCCGGCATCGACCTGGCATCCGTGACCGACGTGGTGCTGACTCATATGCACATGGACCACGTTGGCGGACTGCTCGTCGACGGTGTGAGGGAACAGTTGAATCCTGACCTGCGGATCCACGTGGCCGCTGCCGAGGTCAAATTCTGGGAGTCGCCCGACTTCTCCCACGTCTCGATGCCGGCGGGCTTCCCTGACGCGCTGCGGGCAGCCGCCAAACGGTTCAGCAAGGATTATCAGAGCCAGCTGCGGCTGTTCGAGGATGAGCATGAGGTGGCGCCGGGCGTGGTTGTCTCTCGTACGGGTGGCCACACCCCCGGGCACAGCGTGGTCCGCGTGGCCTCAGGCAACGACCGGCTGATGTTTGCCGGCGACGCCGTGTTCGCGGTCGGGTTCGACCATCCCGACTGGTTCAACGGCTTCGAACATGACCCCGAGGAGGCTGCCCGCGTTCGGGTCCGGCTTTTGCAGGAGCTGGCAGCGACCGGCGAACTGCTGGTGGCAACGCATATGCCGTTTCCTTCCGTTGGCCATGTTGCGGTCGACGGCGACGCCTTTCGTTGGGTCCCGGTCTTCTGGGACTACTGACCGCTTGTTGAATTAAGGCCGAACCAGAGCGTGCATCCTTGAAGGCCGTGCCCAGCTCGGCCTTCAAGTCCGAGCTTCAACCAGGCCTTCACCTATCCACCTATTGAACAACGCGCACCGCATGGGCGCGCAGCAAATGGAGCGTCTTATGAAAATCGTGATTATCGGCGGAACCGGCCTGATCGGTTCCAAGACGGCAGAGCGCCTGCGCAAGAAAGGGCATGAGGTCATTGCCGCTGCTCCGAAAACCGGCGTTAATACTCTCACCGGGGAGGGCTTGGCGGAAGCACTGAGGAATACCGACGTGGTGATCGACCTCGCGAACTCGCCATCCTTCGAGGATAAGGCCGTGCTTGAATTCTTTCAGACGGCCGGCAAGAACCTGATGGCAGCGGAAATCGAGGCCGGTGTGAAACACCACATCGCGCTTTCCATCGTCGGCACGGATCGGTTGCCGGATAGCGGCTATCTTCGAGCCAAGGTCGCCCAGGAAAAGATCATCCGGGAAGCCAGTACTCCCTACACCATCGTGCGTTCCACACAGTTCATGGAATTTCTCGGCGGCATCGCCCAGGAGGGCACGGTTGGAGACACGGCCCGCTTGTCGACAGGTTCCCTGCAGCCTATCGCGTCCGACGACGTCGCCGATTTCGTGACTGACGCGGCCCTTGCCGCGCCGGTTAACGGCATCATCGAAATCTGCGGCCCCGAGCGCGCGCGTCTCTGCGATTTCGCCGCGCGCTACCTCAAAGCGATCGGAGATTCCCGCACCGTTGTCGCAGATCCGGATGCCCGCTATTTCGGCACCAAACTGGAAGACGGTTCACTCGTCTCCGACAATCATCCTCGCATCGGTCGTATCGGTTTCGACGATTGGTTTGCGACAACGCCCAGAAAATAACGAGTTGCGCATGGGCCGCCTGATAAGCGGCCCATGCGCCCGTAGCATTACATTTTGATGGCGACGCCCAACATAGAAAATACGTATAAAAACAATATGTTATTGAAAAAATACGATCTACTCCAAATCACGAGAGGACGATAAACATGATCAAGTCATTGGCTTTTGCCGTCGCATTGACGGCTCTGCTGTCAGGTTCGGCTCTTGCGCATGATGCGCCGGGTGGCGGCGAAGGCGCAAAGGTTATGCTGGTCTATGACCACAAACTGCCGAACGACCCGGCAAGAGCATGAAGGGCGTTCTCGTCGAATATGCTCCGGGCGGTTTCTCGGAGGGCCATACACATCCAGTGTCTGCCTTCATATACGCGACCGTTCTCGAGGGCGCGATCCGCAGTCAGGTCAACGATGGCCCGGTCACTGTCTATAGCGCCGGTGAAAGCTTTTCAGAATTTCCGGGCGATCGCCACGGTGTCAGCGAAAACGCCAGCAAGACCGAGCCGGCAAAGCTCCTTGCTGTCTTTGTGGTCGATACCGCTGAGCAGGAACTGACCTTCCCAATCAAGAAATAGGCGATCTGGCCGGGCACACGATGCCGTGCCCGGCCATTCTTTGACAAGGCAAGCATCGCGCCGCACCAACCCCGATGGTACCACGGCGCGAGAGCCATTCTGGGCCACGGGATGCGCGAGCGCGCAACGGTCTGCCTGGCAGCGGCAGTGAACTGCTCGGCCCCGAGGTCACCAGTCACCTTCGCGCTGATTGGATAGAGTTCTCCTACCACATTCTGAACCCTATCTCTCCGACCATCGGATGATGGAGTCACGGGGCTTCGGCCTCAACCGGCTTACAGAAAACGCGGCGGACTTCCCGATGCCGGAAAATGCAACGCTTGTTTTGAGCAAATAGGGAGACGAGCAGGTTTCCGGGTGAGAACCAGGCGGCCTGCTCCTTGCGGCACGCCTTCAAAGGTCGCTTACGAGCCGAAAGCGCTCGGGGAAGAAATGATCGATGAAAGATGAGTCGGGTCATGAACAAGCCGGAAATGGCAAGCTGCGCTCTTATTCAGAGCGCAGCCTCATCTCGGGATCCGGTCACAGTTTGGTCACATGCTCCGGATCAGCTGAGGCCAGCGCTGCGGCGCGCTCGGGCTTCGGCGGATAGATCCAGACGGTGTTGATCTCCTGCTTGGTCGCCTTCGCTTTCTCGCCGACCATCTCCACCTTGCGATCCCATCCTCGCGTAAAGAGGGCTCCGGCATCGCCGAGGTCGAGGCAGGTGACATAGGCCTCCTGATGATATTGCCGTGCCGGCACGCCCAACAGTTCAGCGGCGGCGTTGTTGCCCGCGAAGGCGCCCATGCGTGTGGCGTGCTGGCACGACATCAGGGCGTAGTTGCCGCAGTCGTCGCAAGCGGCGCGCGCCGCGTCCCCGGTGGCGAAGACGCCGGGGACGGACGGCACGCGCAGGCAGCCATCGACCAGCAGTCGGTCGAACTTGTCACGCTCGCCGGGAATTTTGGTGGTCAGCGAATTGGCCCGTATGCCTGCCGCCCAGATCACGGTCATGGTTTCGATATGCTCGCCGGTACTCAGCGTAACTCCGGATTTATCCAGCGATGAAACGCCGGCATTGAGCCGCGTTTCCACACCGAGCTTGCGAAGTGCTTCCTCGATGATCGGCCGCGGACCTTCGCCCATGTCGGGGGCTACCGCGCTGCTGCGGTCGACGATAATGACACGCGGATTGGCGGTTCTGTCGAACAGGGTCCGCAGCCGCGAAGGCATCTCGGTCGCCGCCTCGATACCTGTGAAACCGGCGCCGGCAACAACGATTGTGTCGCGCGCGGCCGAGGCCGGCATCTTCGCAAGCTCGTGCAGGTGGCGATCAAGGGCAATGGCGTCATCGACGTTATCGACGCTGAACGCGTATTCGGCGAGGCCGGGAATATTCGGACGGAACAGCCGGCTGCCGGTGGCTAGCACAAGGCGATGATACTGGAGGGACTTTCGTTCGCCCTTGGCATCGACGACGTCTACGGTGCGGACCTTCGTGTCGACCGCTTCGACACTGCCCTGCACGTAGGCGACATCGACGGCATCGAATACATCCTGCAGAGGTGCCGTCAGGCTCTCGGGCTTCGGTTCATAAAGCCGGGGGCGGATGACGAGCGTCGGTTCCGGGGACACCAGCGCGATTTCGAGCTCTTCGGGCGAAACGCCTTCGATATCGCGCAGGCGGGCTGCGGAAAGTGCGGCGTACATGCCGGCGAACCCGGCGCCTACAATCACAAGTCTCATGTTATTCACTCCGTGGTTTGTAGTTTCAAAAGGCCGCGCGTCACCGTTGCCGCTCCCGATGGGCAGCGAGATGGTCGGTAACGATGGCGCGCGGATAGGTGAAGCGATGTCGCTCAGGCGGTGATGAAGGCCAGTATGTCGGCATTGACGACATCTGCGTGGGTCGTGCACAGCCCATGCGGCAGTTTCTCGTAGATTTTCAGCGTGCCGGCCTGCAGGAGCTTCGCCGACAATGGAGCGGCAGCACCGATGGGAACGATCTGGTCGTCATCGCCATGCAACACCAGCGTCGGCACGGTGATGCTCTTCAGGTCCTCGGTGAAATCCGTCTCCGAGAATGCCTTAATGCCTTCGTAATGCGCTTTCGCGCCGCCCATCATGCCCTGACGCCACCAATTTGAAATCACCGCCTGCGACGGCTCGGCACCTGGGCGGTTGTAACCGTAGAAGGGGCCGCTCGGAAAATCGCGATAGAACTGCGAACGGTTGGCAGCGAGCTGGCTGCGCAATCCGTCGAATGCCTCGATCGGCAAACCGCCGGGATTGGCGCCGGTCTTCAACATCAATGGCGGCACGGCCGCAATCAGGATCAGTTTGGTAACGCGACCTTTGCCGTAGCGCGCGACATACCGCGCGGCCTCACCACCGCCGGTAGAATGACCGACGTGGATCGCGTTGCGAAGTTCGAGGTAGTCGATCATTGCGGCAACATCGGAGGCGTAGTGATCCATGTCATGACCGTCGCTCACCTGGCTCGATCGGCCGTGGCCGCGGCGATCATGAGCGATCACGCGAAAGCCTTTGCCGAGGAAGAAGAGCATTTGATTGTCCCAATCGTCGGAGCTAAGGGGCCAGCCATGGTGAAAGACGATCGGCTGAGCGGTCTTCGGTCCCCAGTCCTTGTAAAAAACCTGGACACCGTCGCTGGTTGTAATGGAGGTCATTGTGCTGATCCTTTGGAGAATATTTGTTTCGGCGCCCGTCATCGCCGGACGGACAGTTGCTAAAGTCGGGTGTGAAGCCGCTACGGGTCGCTTCGTTGCGACCGACCCGTAATCGGTGTCCCAGACCATCCTTTGTCGCCGCAGGATCCATTGGTATGGGTGCAATGGTGGTTTAGTGAAACACGTCTACGGCTGCGCCAGAGGGATTGGCGCCATTGCAGAGCAATTGCGGTTTAGGGGGTTGGGTGCACAGCAGTTCATCGCCAACGTTTTACTGGCCAGCTTTCGAAATGTGGCGGCCAAGGCTGTTTGCGAGGCGCAGTCACGTGAGGCTGCGACCAACGCCATGCCGGATTGCGCGGCATAGCCTCGCATACTCGAGCCGATGGCGTGGAAGCGAAGAACGGGACCGTCCGAAATCTGAGGCGAGGGCGAAAGGAGATTACGGTCAGCCGTGGCGGCGGCGCCAATCAGTCGGTGTTTCACGGGTCAATTTTCGGAATGCAGCTGCAAATGCTGTTTGCGAGGCATAGCCGAGGGAGGCTGCGACCAACGCGATCGAATTTTGAGGATCGCGCAGCATGTTTATGGCTTGCTCGAGCCGATATTGACGCAGCCAGTTGTGAGGTGAAAGGCCCGTGCTTTCCTTAAAAGCGCGACAGAAATGAAAACGCGACAGCCCTGAATCGGCAGCGAGGGCCGCGAGGGAGACGTCCGCGTCGGCGTCCGACCGCAATCGTTCGATGGCCCGGCGCAGCACGCTCGGCGCGAGACCGCCGAGCGCCGGCTGATAGCTCGGTGCCTTGCCTGTGTGCGCAGCCAGCAGGCGCGTGGCCAGAAGGTCGGTCAACTGCTGCCTGAACAGTGTATCCAGTGCCGTATTGCCTTCCAGGACATCGGCTGCGCTCAGGAGCAATCGGGATGTAATGAGATCCGGATGCGCCGTTCGCTCCAAGAGATCGGTCGGCGTGAAAGTATCGGTTTCGTCGGCGATGCGCGTCAGCGTCGAGCGGGGAAGATAGAGCTGAACGACATCAACCGGTTTTGGAATATCCCATCGGGAGCTTGATCCCGCCGGGATGATGATCACAACTCCGCGACGAAACGTTCCGCTCTGGATCGATCTTCCGGACCGCCGTTCCATGCGCTGTATCGCGCCGTTGTAAGCCATGACGACGTGGTCGGTCATGGGCTCGACGACATCATGCAAAGGCCCGTGATTCCAGTGGGCGATTGCACCGCCGGAGGGGTCTGCCGCAAGATGAATTGGCGCAGTCCTCAGAACGCGCGACATCTCGTTTGCAGGATTGTGGTCAGCAGCTGGTATTTCGTCCCGGCGAGCCTCGATTGCCTCATGCGGCGAGCTCTCGAGAGGATCGCCGGAGCCAGGCAAGCTCATGGTTGCGCGCTCGTTGACAGGCGCTGCCTATGTGCGATCCCGACAACAATCGCGGGCTCATTGAGCATCCGCCTATAGTGGCCGACGTTGTCAGTCCTACTACCCATGACATGCCCCAATGTCGCGAACGATTTCGCCGTGCTTTTGATTATTCGCGTTGTGCGATGCAGGGTAAATATCAAAAACTTTCGAGGGCAAAAACCTATTCTCTAGGACAGGTGCCTTCGCCGTTGCACCTCGAGGACCTCCCTCGCAAGAGCTGATTTGACGCCTTGCGCTACGCCTCCGAGGTCATTTGGCAGGAATCCATGAGCTGATAGCCATCCTCGAAGAATACGACGGACAGCCTCTGAGTGGGTGGGCGCATCGACTTCCTGTTCGGCGAACCTGTCGAGCGCTTCGCTGAATTCATCGGCCGGCCAGACCCCACCATAATCTGTATAGCACTTCGGAATCCCGAAATTGGTTGCGGTTTTGAAATCATTGGATGTTTCCCCGCGGCGACATCGCCCAAAACGCGACGAATTTCGGAATCCCGAAGCGGGGGAATTTCGGGATCCCTAAGTGGGATTTTTCTTGATGGCGACGGCCGCGTTTGTCGGCAGCAATCGGCCATCCGACGGAAAAACCGAGGCGGTCGGAGGTTCACCGATTGACCTTCGACCTCGACGCCGGTTTAGAAGATCAAGATTGTAATTTATTTTGGTTGATTGGTTCGTTTGTAAACTTATTGTCGAGGCAAAAGCACGCGTCTTCGGATCGGACCCTGGATGTTCAGTTTATCGCAGCACGAACTCCTTCGCGCGACACCGATCCGCACCCAGCGCGTCGATGCCGGCGCTCGAGCCGGGTTGCCAGCATCGCCGCCCATAACTCCCTGATTGCTCCCAACATCAACTGAGGTTTCCCATGCGCATCGCCGTCGGTGGCATTCATACCGAGTGCAGTACATACAATCCCGTCCTGAACGAGGAGAGGGATTTTCGAATATTACGCGGCGAAGCGCTGCTGGCGTCTCCCTATTTCGCCTTCCTCAAGGATTATGACGCCGAGTTCCTGCCGACGATCCATGCCCGCGCTATTGCCGGCGGCCCAGTTTCGCGCGCCACCTATGAGGCATTCAAAGGCGAATTCCTCGAGCGGCTGAAGCCGATGCTGCCGCTCGACGGCCTCTATCTCGCCATGCACGGCGCCATGTATGTCGAGGGCATGGAGGATGCCGAAGGTGACTGGATCGGTGCGGCCCGTGAGCTCGTCGGCGAGGAGTGCACGGTTTCGGCCAGCTACGACCTGCACGGCAACGTCACCCAGCGCATCATCGATGCACTCGATATCTATTCGACCTATCGCACCGCGCCGCATATCGATGTCGAGGAGACGATGCGCCGCTCCGTCTCCATGCTGGTGAAGAGCCTGGAATCCGGCGTCAGGCCGGTCGTTCTCTGGGCGCCGATCCCAGTCGTGCTGCCCGGTGAGCGCACCAGCACCGTCGATGAGCCGGCTAAGAGCCTCTATGCCATGCTGCCTGAGATCGATAGGATCGACGGCGTCTGGGATGCGTCGCTGATGGTCGGTTACGTCTGGGCCGACGAACCGCGCGCCACCGCCGCCGCGATCATGACCGGCACCGACCGCGCCGCGCTGGAGCAGGAGGCCACACGTCTCGCAAGGGCCTACTGGGATGTGCGCAAAGATTTCGTCTTCGGCTGCGAGACCGGCTCGGTGGAAGAATGCGTCGCCAGGGCGATCGCAAGTCCGACCGCCCCTGTCGTGCTTGCCGAATCCGGCGACAACCCCACAGGCGGCGGCGTCGGCGACCGGGCCGACGTGCTGGCGGAGCTGATCGCCGCTGGTGCCACCGGCGTGGTCTTCGCCGGCATTGCCGACCAGGCGGCGACCGAGGCCTGTTATGCCGCAGGCATCGGCGCAGAACTGGAGCTCCGCGTCGGCGCCTCGCTCGATACCAAAGGCAGCAAGCCGGTCAATGCCCGCTTCACCGTCAAATTCCTGCACGAAACGTCGGATCCGGCCGACCGTCAGGCGGTGGTTTCGACCGGCGGCATCGATCTCGTGCTCTGCGCCAAACGCCGCCCCTACCACAACATCGTCGATTTCACCCGGCTCGGGCTTGATCCGCACAGCGCCAGGATCATCGTCGTCAAATCGGGCTATCTCTCGCCGGAACTGGCGCCGATCGCCAATCCCAACCTGATGGCGCTATCGACAGGTGTCGTCGATCAGTTCGTCGAGCGCCTGCCGCGGCTGCGCAAGCAGCATCCGACCTACCCCTTCGACAAGGATTTTGCCTTCGAGCCTCAGGTCTTCCTCTCCGCACGCTCGACGCGGGCCTGAACTTCGACCGATCGAACGAGAGCTGATTTCCCGGAAAGGCATCTGCAATGACCGCATTCACGACCCGTCCCGAAATCCTCGGCACCTTCGGCGTCGTCACATCGACGCACTGGATTGGCTCGGCGGTCGGCATGAGCATTCTCGAAAAGGGCGGCAATGCCTTCGATGCCGCGGTGGCGACCGGCTTCGTGCTGCAGATCGTCGAGCCGCATCTCTGCGGCCCCGGCGGCGACCTGCCGGCGGTGATCTATTCGAAGCAGAAGGACAAGGTCGAGGTCATCTCAGCACAAGGACATGCCCCCGCCGGCGCGACGATCGAGCATTATACCAGCGAAGGTCTGACGCTGATCCCCGGCGACGGCCTGCTTGCAACGGTCATCCCCGGCGCCTTCGACGGCTGGATGCTGATGCTGCGTGATTACGGCACGATGAGCGTGCGTAACGTGCTGGAACCGGCGATCTATTACGCCGAGCACGGCCATCCCCTGCTGCCGCGCGTCTCCGCCACCATCAAGGGGCTGGCGGCTTTCTTCGAGAAGGAATGGCCGACGTCCCACCAGACCTGGCTACCCGGCGGCAGCGTCCCCGTGCCACAAGCGAATTTCAGGAACGCGGTGCTGGCCGACACCTGGAAGCGCGTCATTGCCGAAGCCGAGGCGAAAAGCGGCCGCGAAGCCCAGGTGGAGGCGGCGCGCGACGCCTTCTATCGCGGCTTCGTCGCCGAGAGGATCGACGCCTACTTGAAGACCGCCGAAGTGATGGATGCGAGCGGCAGCCGTCACAGAGGCGTGCTGACCGCCAGTGACATGGCCAACTGGTCGGCGACGATCGAAGAGCCGCTGACCTATGATTATCACGGCTGGACGATCGCCAAGACCGGGCCCTGGGGCCAGGGCCCGGTGTTCCTGCAGACGCTGTCGATCCTCAAGGGGTTCGATCTCACGGCGATCGACCCGGTCGGCGCCGAATTCGTCCATACCGTCGTCGAAGCGATGAAACTCGCCTTCGCCGATCGCGAAGTCTATTACGGCGATCCTGATTTTTCCGAGATTCCCATCGCGCATCTGCTGTCGGAGCCCTATGCCGCCGAACGCCGCAAGCTCATCGGTGCGGATGCCTCCTTCGATCTTCGCCCCGGCATCATTCCGGGCTTCGAGGCGCAGCATGATCTGACGATGAAAATGCTCGGCGCCGATTCCAAGACCGGTGCCGTCTACGAGCCGACCATGGCGCATCTGGAAAAACGCGGTGACACCGTGCATATCGACGTGATCGACCGCGACGGCAACATGGTGTCCGTCACCCCCTCCGGCGGCTGGCTTCAATCCTCACCCACCGTTCCCGGCCTCGGCTTCTGCCTCAATTCCCGCGCCCAGATGTTCTGGCTGAAGCCGGGCCTGCCGACCTCGCTCTCACCGGGAAAGCGGCCGCGCACGACACTGACGCCTTCGCTCGGCCTTTATGAGGGGCGGCCGACCCTTGTCTTCGGCACGCCGGGCGGCGATCAGCAGGAACAATGGCAGCTTTCCTTCTTCCTGCGCCATGCGCGCCACAAGCTGAACCTCCAGGCGGCGATCGACCAGCCGCTGTTTCACACATCGCATTTCCCGAGCTCCTTCTATCCGCGCACCCGCGAACCCGGCAGCCTGATGGCGGAAGCGAATTTCGGCCCCGATGTGCTCGATGCGCTGACCCGCAAGGGCCACAAGCTGACGGTTGCCGATCCCTGGACCATCGGCCGGCTCACCGCAGCAGGACGCGATGCCGACGGGCTGCTGCGGGCCGCAGCGACCCCGCGCCTCATGCAGGCCTATGCGGTTGGACGGTAAAGCCAAGCTTCGTCGGCTGCTCCAAAAAGAAACGAGAAAACAAGTACTGCGGGAAGACAACCCGCGCTGGTAGCGCGATCGGAGCTTTTTGCTGCACCGCTTATATGACTTCTGCTAGATATTATTTCACCAATAATTATTAACGACCAGTTCCGCCCATTTGTGTTCTCTTATCCCTGCGAATCAAAAAGGTTTGATTTGCCCGGGGACGGCCGCCATGTTCAAGCATGGGGCGATGCAACAGTTGGGTAGGAGCCTATGCTGCAACGGATTGAAGACATTGATGCAGCACTCGTCGACAGGCTGCAGCATTCGGCATTCAAATACTTCCTGAAATATTCCAATCCCGAAAATGGCCTGGTGGCTGATACTTCGATCTGCGGCGTGCCGGCGAGCATCGCGGCCGTCGGCTTTGGGCTTTCCTCCTATCCTGTCGGTGTCGAGCGCCACTGGATCAGCCGCGGGGAAGCGGCCGAACGCACGGTCAATACGCTGCGCTTCTTCGCCGAGGCGCGCCAGGGCGAGGAGCGCCACGCAACTGGCCACCGCGGCTTCTTCTACCACTTCCTGCACATGGATACCGGCCATCGTGCCTGGAACAGCGAGCTTTCGACCATCGACACGGCGCTGCTGGTTGCCGGCATCCTGACGGCAGCGCAGTATTTCGATCGCGAGGATGACGAAACGGAAACGGAAATCCGCGAACTCGCGACCTTTATCTACGAGCGCGTCGACTGGCGCTGGGCCCTGAACAAGGGTGACACGATTTGCATGGGCTGGAAGCCCTCTTCCGGCTTCCTGCGCTGGCGCTATCACGGCTTCGACGAGGCGATCATCCTCTATGCGCTGGCACTCGGTTCGCCGACGCACCCTATCCCGCAGTCATGCTACGACGCCTTTACCTCGAGCTATTCCTGGATGCTGCACGGGGAACAGTCCTATCTCTATGCCGGGCCGCTGTTCATCCATCTCTTTTCGCATGCCTGGATCGATTTCCGCGGCATCCGGGACAGACCGATGGCCGAGCGGAACTGGGATTATTTCCGCAACACACAGGTCGTCATCAACGTCCAGCGGGATTATGCCGAGCGTAATCCCGGCAAGTTCGTCGGCTATAACAGGAATATCTGGGGCTTCTCCGCCTGCGACGGCCCGCCGCCGACACGGCGCATGCGCGGCGGCCGCCAGCCGAAGGTTCTGGGTTATGCCGCACGCGGCGCGCCGCTCGGGCCCGATGACGGCACGATCGCACCCTGGGCGGCGCTTGCCTGCCTGCCCTATGACAAGCAGGCGGCTCTCGACGGCACCAAGGCGCTGTTGACCACCTATCCGAACCTGCTGCTGGAAGGCGGCTTTCCCGGCGGCTTCAACCCGACGGTCAAGACCAAGCGGCCGGAAGGCTGGGTCGACGACCGCACCGTCGGCATCGACCAGGGTCTTGTCGTCATGACGATCGAGAACGAGCGCTCCGACTTCATCTGGAAGCTGATGCGGCAATCGCCGGTCATCCGCCTCGGGCTCGAGCGCGCCGGCTTTACCGGCGGCTGGCTCGATGGCATCGAGCCGGAAGATGTGGTGCGCAAGTTCGCCTGAAGTCGCTGCATGTCATCGGGCCTCAACTCTCGAAGACATGCGCCTTGCCTGCAATATCCAGGCGAACGAGATCGCCGCGCGCCGGCAGCGCGACGCTCGAGGTCTTGATCAGGATCGGCGGCAGGGCGACGCCGTCGAGCGAAACGGCAACGGTGCAGACCGCGCCACCGAACTCCACCTCGACGACACGCCCGCCATAGCTGCGATCGCCATCATCGGCAACGACGCGAATCTGCTCGGGCCGCAGCATGATCTCCGCCTTACCCTGACGATTGCCTTCGACCGCGACATTGCCAAGCGCGCAGTCTGCCTGGCCGTTTCGGATGATGGCCGGAAGCAGCACGGCATCGCCAAGAAACAGAGCCGTCTCGCGATCCCTCGGATGCAGATACAAGGATTGCGGCGACCCTGCCTGGATCAGCCGCCCTTCCCTCAGCACGGCGACCTGATCGGCAAAGGTCAGCGCCTCTTCCTGATCATGGGTGACGAGAATGGTGGTGATGCCGGCCGCCTGCAACACGCGCGCCACCGCCTTGCGCATATTCTCGCGCAGCCCGGTATCGAGAGCCGAGAAAGGCTCGTCGAGCAGCATCAGCCGCGGCTTGCGACCGAGTGCGCGGGCGAGCGCCACCCGCTGCTGTTGGCCGCCGGAAAGCTGATGCGGGCGCCGCACCAGCATGCCGCGATCAAGCTCGACCATATCGAGCAGCTCGACGATGCGCTTGTCGCGATCCACTGCTCCTCGCTCGAAACCGAAGCCGATATTCTCGGCAACGCTCAAATGCGGAAACAGCGCGCCGTCCTGCGAAACGATGCCGATGCCGCGCTTATGGGCCGGCATCGCCGCCGGGCCGTCGGCGAGCAACTCGCCATCCAGCGTTACCCTGCCGGCATCCGGCTGCTCGAAACCGGCAATGATGCGCAGCAGCGTCGTCTTGCCCGAACCGGAGGGGCCGACGACGGCGGTGCGGCTGCCCGCCTGGACATCGAGCGAAATATCCTTCAGCGCCTGCACCGGGCCATAGCGCTTGCTGATGTTCTCGATCGTAAGCAGCGTCATTGGCCGACGGTCCGTTTCGATTGGGTATGGAGTGTCAGGGTGAGCGGCAGCGACAGAATAATCATCATCAAGGCATAGGGTGCGGCCGAAACGTAATCGATCTCGCTGGTCAGCGACCAGAATCTGGTCGCCAGCGTATCGACGCCGTTGGGCGACAGCATCAGTGTTGCCGTCAGTTCGTTGGTGATGCCAAGTGCGACCAGCGCGACGCTGGCGGCCGCTCCAGGGGCTGCGAGCCGCATGGTGATCTGGCGGACTGCCTGGCCCGGGGTGCGGCCGAGGCCCATCGCCGCGCGCTCCAGCTCCACCGGGGCCTGGGCGATGCTGGCGCGCAGCCCGACCATGGCGCGCGGCAGGAAAAGCATGACATAGGCAACGATGAGCGTTGCGAAGGTCTGGTAGAGCGGCAGCACGAGACGCACGGTGATCGTCACCAGCGCCAGCGCCACGACGACACCCGGCAGCGAGCCGACGTAATAATGGCAGGCTTCGAGCAGGCGTTGGATGCGGCCGGGCGCGCGCACGGAAAGCCAGGCCATTGGCGCTGCGGCAATCGTCGCCAGCACGCCGCCGGCAATGGCAAGCACGATCGTCTGGAAGAAGGCGCTGCCGACCTCGATGCGCCAGATCTCGGCGCCGCCGAGATAGAGCCAGCGGCCAAGCGTCACCAGCGGCACGCCGAGCGTCAGAACCGCCAGCGCCAAGGGCAGCAGGACGGCCGGCACCACGAACCAGCCGAGCCGCCGGCGGTCCGCCGGACGCGGCGAGCCGGAACCGACGCGGGCATAACGTTCGTTGCCACGCACCAGCACCTCGAGACCGAGCAGAAAGAGACAGCAGGCGACGAGCACGCCGCCGAGCATGTTGGAGGCCGGACTGTTATAGGAGGACTGGAACTGGTCGACGATCGCCGTCGCGAAGGTGTCGAACCGGATCATCACGAACAGGCCGTATTCCGAAAGCAGATGCAGCCCGATCAGCAGTGAGCCGCCGCAAAGGGCAAACCTCAACTGCGGCAGCACGGCGCGGAAAAAGACACGCCAGGGATTGAGGCCAAGCGAGGCCGCCGCATCCTCGATAGCCGGATCGAGCCGACGCAATGCCGCGGCAAGTGGCAGGTAGAGGAAGGGATAATAGGCGATCACCGAGATGAAGACGCCGCTCTGCAGGCCGCGCATGCCGGGGACGAGGCTGACCCAGGCATAGCTGTGCACGAAGGCGGGCACGGCAAGCGGCGCGATCGCCAACCAGGCCCAGAGCCTGGCCAATGGAATGTCGGTCCGCTCGGTCAGCCAGGCAAGCGTCACGGCAAGGGCGATCGACAGCGGAATGGTGATTGTCTCAAGCAGAACCGTATTGACGAGAAGTTCGCCGACACGCGGCCGGAAGACCAGCGTTTTCACAGTTTCCCAGCCGACATCGTAGGTTATCCAGCCGATGAAGCCGAGCGGCACCAGGCTGAAGATCGCAACGACCGTTGCGAGAAACATCACCGAAGCATGCGGCATGCGCCCACGCGGCAAGAGCATTCGCGCGGCCTTCGGCGCGACCGGCGCCTCGTTGCCGGATGCGAGCAATCTGTTGTCCTGCAGCAAGGCCGATGCCTTCACACGCTGAAAAAGGAAGGCAACCGCTTTTGGAAAGCGGTTGCCGGATATTGTCATGCCCTAAGGTTTTCTTGAGCCAAAAGCAATAGTTTTGGTCCGGCGAAGCCTGCGGCAGAAGCGTCAGATCAGGCCGGCGGCCGTCATCAGCTCGACGACCTTCTTGCTATCAAGCGTCGAAGCTTCGACTTTTGGTGCGTTGAGATCGGCAAGGGGCGTGAGCTTGTCGTTGGAAGGCGCATCTTTGCCGATGGCATATTCATAGGACGTGCCGTTTTTGAGAACCGCCTGGCCTGCCTTGCCGGTAACGAATTTCAAGAAAGCCTGGGCTTCCTTCATATGCTGCGTCGACTTCAGGACGCCGCCGCCCGAAACGCTGACGAAAGCGCCCGGATCCTGGTTCTTGAAATAATGCATGCCGACATTCTTGCTGTTTTCGCCTGTTTTGGCCTGATCGCCGAACCAGTAGTAGTGATAGATGACCGCGCCTTCCACTTCACCGGCGTTGACCGCCTTCATGGCGACGCTGTTGCCCTTGTAAGGCGTGGCATTGTCCTTGAGGCCCTTCAGCCATGCCTTGGTGGCGTCTTCGCCCTTCAACTGCAGCAGAGCGGCGACGATCGCCTGGAAGTCGGCGCCGGCGGGTGCCGCACCCCACCGGCCCTTCCAGGCCGGATCTGCGAGATCGAGCAAGGACTTCGGCAGCTTGTCCTCGGTGAGCTTCGTCTTGTCATAGGCGAAAACCGTCGTGCGGGCGGCAATGCCCGTCCACATGCCGTCGGCCGGACGATACTGCTCGGGAACCTGATCCAGCGTTTGCTTTTCGACCGGAGCGAACAGGCCCGCCCCATCGACCAGCGTCATGGCCGGGGAATTCTCGGTCAGGAACACGTCTGCCGGAGAGGCGTCACCTTCCTGGATAATCTGATTGGCGAACTGCATGTCGCCGCCCTGACGCATGGTGACCTTGATGCCCGTCTCCTTGGTGAAAGCATCGATCCATTCGCGGCCGAGGCTTTCATGCTGGGCATTGTAGACGACGAGACCTTCATCCTGCGCATGCGCGTTGCCGGCGAGCACAGTGGCGGAAAGAAGCGAAGCGGCAAGCGTAAGGGAAAAACGGTTAAGAGCAGTTTTCATGATGGCCTCCGTAGCGATGTCACCCGAGTTCTCCAGGGGCGATCAGAGGCGTATATTTTTCCTGACTAACAATTTCAAGTTTGGCCTGCGTGGAAAACGCATCACAATAACTTGACGAAACTTTTCATATTAAGAGGGAATAAATCTCAATTTGGCCAAAAGGCGACCCTCCGCAAAGCGCCGCCTTCTTCCTTCAGCCGGCTTATTCGACGTCGAACTTGACGCCCTGGGCAAGCGGCAGCGTCCTGCCGTAATTGATCGTGTTTGTGGAGCGGCGCATATAGGCCTTCCAGGCATCCGAGCCGGATTCGCGGCCGCCGCCGGTCTCCTTCTCGCCACCGAAGGCGCCGCCGATTTCCGCACCCGACGGCCCGAGATTGACGTTGGCAATGCCGCAATCCGAGCCTCGCGCCGAGACGAAGGTTTCGGCCTCGCGCATGTCGTTGGTGAAGATCGACGACGACAGCCCCTGCGGCACGGCATTGTGCAGGGCCAGCACCGCGTCGAAATCGCTGTATTTCATCACATAGAGGATCGGCGCGAAGGTCTCGTGCTCGACCGGGCCGGTCTGCGCAGGCATTTCGACGAGCGCCGGACGGACGTAGAAGGCATCGGCCGAGCCATTCTCGACGCGATCGCCACCGGTCACCTTGCCGCCGGCCGATTTCGCCTCACCGAGTGCCGACTGCATTTTCTCGAAGGCCTGGCCGTCGATCAGCGGTCCGACAAGCGTGCCCGTCTCGAGCGGATTGCCGATGGTGACGGAGCCATAGGCCTTCTGCAGGCGCGGCACCAGCTGGTCGTAGACGCTGTCATGCACGAACAGACGGCGCAGCGTCGTGCAGCGCTGACCGGCCGTACCCATGGCGGAGAAGGCGACGCCGCGCAGCGTCAGGTCGAGATCGGCGCTCGGGCAGACGATCGCCGCATTGTTGCCGCCGAGTTCGAGAATGCCGCGGGCAAAACGCTGCGACAGGCGCGGACCGACGGCGCGGCCCATGGCGGTCGAACCGGTGGCGGAAACGAGCGGGATCTTCGGATGGTCGACCAGCACTTCGCCGACCTCACGGCCGCCGATGATCAGCGTCGACAGATTGGCCGGCGCCGTGCCGCCCTCGGCGATAAAGCGCTTCAGCGCCTTTTCGAACAGCGCCTGCACGGCAAGGGCGGTCAACGGCGTCTTTTCCGAAGGCTTCCAGACGGTGGAATTGCCGCAGACCATCGCAAGGGCCGCATTCCACGACCAGACGGCAACGGGAAAGTTGAAGGCAGAGATGATGCCGACCACGCCGAGCGGATGCCAGCTTTCCATCATCCGGTGCTCGGAGCGCTCAGTGGCGATCGTCAGCCCGTAGAGCTGACGGGAAAGGCCGACAGCGAAATCGCAGATATCGATCATCTCCTGCACTTCGCCGAGCCCTTCCGAGGTGATCTTCCCGACCTCGATCGAGACGAGACGGCCGAGTGCCGTCTTAGCGGTGCGCAGTTCCTCGCCGAGCAGACGAACCAGCTCACCGCGCTTCGGCGCCGGGACGTCACGCCATTCGAGAAAGGCCTTGTGCGCCTCTTCGATCGCCGCTTTCGTTTCGGAAACGGAATGTTCTCTGAGTTTGCCGATTTCCTTGCCGGTCACCGGCGAGGTGACGGAAAGCGTGCCGCCGTGATAGCGGCCGGCATCGACGCCCAGGTCGGCAAGCAGCTTGGCGGTTTCGGTGGCGAGATCGAGGACGGCGATGGTCATTGTCGTGGTTCCAATCATATTATTCTCAGATACGTCTATCGCTTCTCAGAAGCGGGCATCGGCGAAATGGGCGACCTGAGCGCCGGCTTCGTACCATATTTCTTTTAGCGCACGGAAGCTCGGCTCGGTCGGTGACGTCAGCGGCAACGGCAGATCGGCTTCCGGAAGTCGGCCGAGAATATGCTCCGCGAGCGTGCGGCCAAAGACCGTGCCCGGCGCAATGCCGCGGCCATTGTAACCCGAGAATCCGATAACGTTCGGTGCGAATTTGTGAAAGCGCGGCAGCGCATTGTCGGTCATGCCGATCTGGCCATACCATTCGCACTCGAATTCGACATCGCCGATATCAGGAAAGAGCCGCTTCAGGGCGCGCTTGGCCCAGCCTTTGTGCACGGCAAGCCCGGTATTGCGCAGCGCCCCAACACTGCCGAAGACGAGACGTCCGGCCTGGTCCATGCGGAAGGAGGAAAGGATATCCTTGGTATCCCAGACGCCCTCCCGCCCCGGCAAGATCGACTGACGCAGATTGTGGCCGAGGGGCACCGTGGCGAAATTGAAATAGGGCAGATAGACCTGTTCGTTGCGCACTTGCTCGAAGGGGCCGGTGCTATAGGCATCGGTCGCGACGATGATCCAGTCGGCGCTGACGTCGCCGCTTTCCGTTTTCACGGTCCAGCGGCTGCCATTGCGCTCCGTCGCGATGACGGGGCTCGACGTATGAATGGCGACCTCCGCCTTGAGGGCCGCATGAGCAAGGCCGCGCGCATAGGAGAGCGGCTGCAGCGTTCCGGCGCGCATATCGAGCAGCGAACCGGTATAGGCATCGCTGCCGATTCGTTTGGCCGTCTCCGCCGCATCGAGCAGTGTCACGGGCGCGCCGCGCGCAGACCATTGCGCCGCGCGGGCCTCGATCTCCTTCAGCCCGTCGACGCCGACGGCGCAATGCAACGTGCCGCTGCGTTCGAGTTCGCAGGCGATGCCGTGCTTGTCGATCAGTTCCATGACGAGCTTCGGCGCATTGCCGAGCAGCTCCAGCAGGCGTTCGCCATGCACCGGACCGAGCACACCGGGCAGATCGTCGGGCATCACCCACATGCCGGCATTGATCAGGCCGACATTGCGGCCTGCGCCGCCGAAACCGATCTCCTTCGCCTCCAGCAGCACCACCTTCGACCCGGCTTCGGCAAGGTGCAGGGCGGAGGAGAGACCGGTATAGCCGCCGCCGACGATAACGACATCGGCCGATACCGCGCCTTCGAGAGGTGCGGTCGCCGGCGGTTCGCCGGCGGTCTTTTCCCAGAGGCCGTGGGAGCGCGGATCATTCAGCATGGTTTGTCCGATCGGATCGAAATTGCGCTACTCTAACCCATAAAACCAGGTGTTGAAGCAGCCATTTCACGCAACGGTCTTCAACGGCAGCCCAAGGCCGAGCACCTCCATCGCCGCATTCAACGAAGCGTCTTGGCGCTCGGCATAAAGCGCCAGCTCGTCCTGAACGGCGGCGCCGAGTGCTGCCTCGAAGGCGTCGCGGTTAGAATGCGTCGCATAATTCTGCTGCTGGTCGGTGCCGAGGTTCGACTGGAAGATGCCGGCCGCGCTGACGGGCAGGAAGTCCTCGTAGACGATCGGTGCGAAGGCGAGGTAACCCTTGGCAATCAGCGTTTCCGGATCACCGGGCAGCGAGGTGCCCCCAGCCGCAGCAATGCCGGCAGGCGTCGGCGAATAGCGGAAAAAGGCCAGACCTTGCCTGCGCAGCTCGTCCCAGCTATCTGGCAGCGCCTTGAAGCGCTCGGCGAGTTCCTGGTCGTAGGCGCCGGCCTTGGCGCCGCCGGCGCCGACCTGCACCTCACCGCGAACGGAAGTGAGCAGCCGGTCGTAGAGCGTCCGGCCCTTGGCCGTCAGTGCCACGCCGCGCTGTTCGATCTCGCCGAACCGGGCGGTATGCGTCCCTTGAACCGCATCCTCGTCACCGGAAAAGATGATCGTTTCCTCCAGCGCCTTAAAGCTCGTCTGCCGCAGCAGGATATCGCAATGACGGCGCGGCGGCCCTTCGATGACGGCTTTCGGCGTGATGCCGCGTTCCGGCATGCGGGCCTGCACCGCGTCGATATCGAGCGTGCGTGGGGTCAGATGGTTGATATGCGGCCCCTTGAAGCTGACGACGTCGGCGATCAGCCGGTGCGCATCGTGCAGGCGTTTATAGGTTTCGCCGCTGACCGTCGCCTCGCCGTGCCAGCGGAAGGTTTCGAGCGCCTCGGCGACGAATTCCGTTGCCTCAGCCTCCGTCAGGCCGCCGTTTTGCTCGTGACGCTCGATCAGCGCAACGGCGCGCGGCGTATAGATGCGCCGTGCGGCCAGAATGGCTTCGGCTTCAGCGCGCAGCCCCTCGTCCTCGATCAGCTCCAATCTCAGCAGCGAGGTGAAGACGCGGAAGGGGTTGATGTTGAGCGCTGCCTCGTCGACCGGCCGGAAGCTGGTGGAATGAACCGGCACGCCGGCGACCGAGAGATCGTAATAGCCGACCGCCTGCATGCCCATGACCGCAAACAGGCGGCGGATGGTGAAGAGCTCGTCCGCCGTGCCGAGCCGGATGGCGCCGTGACGCTCGACGTCGATGCGATCAAGCTCGCCGGCGCGGGCGAGCCGCTCGCGCAGATCGGGATTGTTTTCGAGGCAGCCGGCATTCACATCCGCCACCAGTTCGATCAGCGTGCCATATTGCGGCACCTCCGCCCGGTACATTTGCGACATCGCCTCGGTGAACTGCGAGCGGATACGGTCTGGGGAAACGAAGGCTTGCGGCATCTGAGAAACTCCGGCTCATTCCGTTTTTGCAGGATCAGCCTCTTTACTTCAGCCACAAAGGCGGAAATATCGACATTTTGGAAATAGCTCATTCTGAAATGGAATGAACATGTTCGCTTCAAGGCGTTTTCTACCGTCGATTTCGCACCTCGCCGCCTTCGAGGCAGTTGCCCGCACCGGCAGCGTCACGGCGGCCGCGCGCGAGCTCGATCTGACCCAGAGCGCCGTCAGCCGCCAGGTGAGAGCGCTGGAGGAGCAGCTCGGCGTCGAACTCTTCCTGCGCGAACGCCAGACCATGCGGCTGACGCTGGCCGGCGACAGTTATGCCCGCGAAATTCGCGAGGCGCTGCGGCGAATATCGAGCGCCTCGCTGAACTTGCGCGCCAATCCACATGGCGGCACGCTCAATCTCGCCATCCTGCCGACCTTCGGCACGCGCTGGTTGGCGCCGCGCCTCGGACGCTTCCTCGCCGCCAATCCCGGTGTGACGATCAATCTGGTGACCCGGCTTTCGCCGTTCGATTTCCGCCTCGATTCGATCGACGCCGCCATCCATTTCGGCCATCCGCACTGGCCGGGCGCCGAACTCGCCTTTCTGATGTCCGAGCGCACGGTGCCGGCCTGCAGCCCGGATTTTCTGAAGCGATACGCGATCTCCGGGCCGCAGGATCTGCTTGCCGCTCCGCTGCTGCACCTGACGACGCGTCCGGATGCCTGGGAGCAATGGTTTGCCGGCAACGGCGTGTCCTTCGAAAACGTGCACGGCATGCTCTTCGACCAGTTCGCCACCGCCGCGCAGGCAGCAATCGCCGGCCTCGGCATCGCCTTGTTGCCGACATTCCTGATGCAGGAGGAACTCAGGCGCGGCGACCTCGTCGCCGCCATCGACCGTGAAATGGAAAGCCGCGAGCGCTACTATCTCGCCTTTCCGCCCGAGCGCGCCGACTATGCGCCGCTTGCCGCCTTCCGCGATTGGATCGTCGCCGAAGCGGCCGCCAACCCGGCCGCATGACGAACAGCTTGCATCGGCATGGCGCTTTCGACCATTATATCAGCCAAACAACATCTGCAGGAAATCCCCATGAAGCCGATCTTCGTCCAGCTCCAATGCGCCCCCGGCAAGACCTATGAGGTCGCCGACGCCATCTACCAGACCGAACTGGTCTCGGAGCTCTACTCCACGAGCGGCGACTACGACCTGCTGCTGAAGGTCTATATCGAGGAAGGCCAGGATATCGGCAAATTCATCAACGACAACATCGCCAATATTCCCGGCATCGTCCGCTCGCTGACGACGCTGACCTTCAAGGCTTTCTGAATTCCTTCTCAGATACGGTTAACCCTCTTCGCGAAGAATTGCCTTGCATGACGTCGCTTAAACCGCGGCTTAACACCCGGGATATCTGGTCGTTGCTATAAGAGTTCCGCGTCGGCTCGAAGCGGCGCGCAGCGATAGGTGGAACATGGCGATCGTCGAGGCAGACAGGGTGCGCGAGAAGCCGCAGCCGGAAACGGCGCCGCTGATCGTCCATGTCGTGCGCCAATTCCTGCCGAACCGTGGCGGCCTGGAAGACGTCGTCGCCAATCTTGGCCGCCAGACCGTTCGCCGCGGTTATCGCGTTCGCGTCGTCACCCTCGATTCGCTGTTTACCGAACCTCAGAACAAACTGCCGCCGCGCGAAAATATCGACGGTATCGAGGTGGTGCGCATTCCCTGGTCCGGCAGCAGCCGTTATCCGCTGGCGCCTCAAGTTTTCCGCCATCTCGCCGATGCCGATCTCGTGCATGTCCATGCCATCGACTTCTTCTTCGACGCGCTCGCCTGGGGCCGGCTGCTGCATGGCAAGCCGATGATCGTCACCACCCATGGCGGCTTTTTCCACACGCGGAAATACGCCGCGATCAAGAAGATCTGGTTCCGCACGCTGACCCGCGCTTCGGCGCTCGCCTACCGGCGCGTCGTGTGCTGCAGCGCCTCCGACCTCAAGCAATTTTCCGAGATCGTGCCGGACAGCCTGCTGATCGAAAACGGCGCCGATATCGGCAAGTTCGCCGATACCGCTTCGCGCCGGGCAAAGCGCCGCATCATCACCATCGGCCGGTTCTCGGTGAACAAGCGGCTGGACCATCTGCTCGATGCGATGGCCGTACTGAAGGCTCGCGACCCGGAATGGCATCTCGACATCGTCGGGGCCGAATCCGATCTGAACCGAGCCGATGTCGAAGCCGCGATCGTGGGCCGCAACCTTTCCGGCCGCATCACCCTGCATGTTTCACCCGACAACGGCGCCATCCGGCGCATCATCGCCGAGGCCTCGCTCTTTGCCTCCGCCTCGGAATATGAAGGTTTCGGCCTGGTGGCGCTGGAGGCGATGAGCGCCGGCCTGCTGCCGGTGCTGAACGCAAACGACGCCTTTACAACGCTTGCCGGCCGGCATCCGGTCATCACGCTGGCCGATTTCACCAATCCCGAGACCGCCGCAACAGTGATTGAAGCCGCGTATGACGCTCTTTCACGCCAACCGGACGCCGTTCGTGCCGGCCTTCTCGACGCTGCCCGCGGTTATTCCTGGAACATCGTCGCCGGGCGTTACATCGATCTCTATCGGTCACTGAACGTCGTCACCGCCGACCGGACCTGATCCTGCCCGCCTGAAATCCGTCAGGCTCTCGCCAGGCGGATAATTTCGTCGAGCACGAATTTGCGCGATTGCGGCGGCGTCAGATTGTGGTCGGCATCCGGCAGCATCAGCAGCCGCACGTTCGGATAGCGGGAAAGCTTGGCGCCGCGCGGCCCGAAATGGAAATAGACGTGGTCGAGCCCGACGTCGCCTTCGCTGTAGATCAGCGTCAGCGGCACCTTGCGCTTGCCGAACTGCGCGAAGGAATGCCGGACTTCGCGGGCGATATGGCGCCGGTCGGGAAGCAGCTCGAGCAGCGGCGCGATCCAGGGCGACAGACGCCGGCCGCCGGCGATGACGATATTCTGCAGCGCCGATACCACATCCACCTGACCGCTGATGAGCCTCTTCAGCGTATCCATTCGCGCCAGCCGCTGACCGTAATCATCGAGGCTGCGAGGAACGGAGACGACATGCTCCTTGCGCACCGGTATCTCCGGATCCCAGTAGTAGACGAAGGGATTGATCGAGACGACCGCCTTCAATCGCTCGTCGGCAACACCGGCGCGGAAGGCGACATAACCGCCGCTGCATCGGCCGGCCACCATGATCGGACCCGCAACGACGCTTTCGAGCAAATCGAGCGCGGCAACCGCGTCCTCGGTCTGTGTACTGGAATAAAGCACCTGCTCCGGCGCATCCGGCCGCGGCGGGCTGTCTCCGACGTTGGCCGAATCGAAGCGCAGCGACACGACGCCCTGGCGCGCGAGTTCGCGCGCCATATCCACCGTGGTGCGTCCCCAGCCGGCATGCCGGTCATAGGCCGTCGACAGGAAGAGAACGGCATTGCCTTGGATCTCGCCGAGCGGCCGGCTGACGACGCCGACCAGATGATCGTGGCTGCCGAAACGCACTGGCGCTTCGACAAAACCCTCGCCGGCAAGCGGCGGGTTCTCGATCACGTCAGGTGAGTGGGCGGCGGATGTCTCTGTCGTCGTCGCCTCCAGCCAAGTTCTCAACCGCTCGACGACGGCTGTCGGCGTCTTGGCAAACAGCGGATTGGTGGCGAGCTCGTCATAACCTTCGAAAACCGTCTGCTCGACATCGGCACCAAGCGCCTTCAGCCCATCGGCAAAGCCGGTATCGTCGGCCTTGGCCGGACGTTCGAGGATCAGATAGCGCGATGCTGCCAGCCCCTGCGGCGAAGCGATATTGAGTTTGCCGAGCTCGGCGGCGATCTCGTCTGGCATGGCGAGCCCGGCGATCTGCACCTTCGCGGTCTGGACATGCTCCTTGCCGAGGCCGAGATCGGCGTCGATGATCTTCGACCACATGTTGAGTTCGCGCAGATAGGCGCGACCGCTCAGCACTGGCGCCAGCATGACGAGGCTGTCGACGCCGTCGATCGAGGCGCCGATGCGATGGGCAAGCGTTGCGCCGAGGCCCTGTCCGATAAGAATGACCCGGTCGCAGCCGGAGAGCGATTTCAGCTTGGCGGCGGCTGCGCGGATCGAATTTTCCCAGGTTTCCAGCCTTGCCGGCAGCGCGTCGAAATCGAGCGCATCGCCGGTGCCGCGATAATCGAAGCGCAGGCTCGGCACGCCGATATCGGAAAAATGCTCGGCGGCGACCCGGAAGAATTTGCGGCTGCACATTTCCTCGAAACCCCAGGGGCTGACGAAGAGCACGGCGGCCGACCGCTTCTTGACCGTGGGATTTTCAGGCATGAACAGGCCGATCGTGCCGTCGAAGACGACAGGCAGGGCAGCACCGCGTCCCGCACCCTCGGCCGGTTCGAGCGAAAATTCACCCGGCGCCACCTTGGCGCGGTCGGGGTCGCCCGGAAGCCGCGGCGCAATGAAATTGATCGCGCGTCCCACAGGCCGCCGCAGCATGGGCGGCATTTTGTCGAGAATGGACCGCATGACCTCGACATCCTCGGCCGGCACGGCGCGCAGCACGCGAAGCGCCGCGAAATAGCAGAATGTGCCGGCAATGATCGCGGCGACGAGGCCGATCGGACCCTGGACGAATTCCAGCACGGAGATCGCGCCACAAGCACAGAGCACGGAGGCGAGCGTCACCTTTGTCAGGCTTGTGTAGAGGCTTGAAAGCTGGGATCCGAATCCTGTCTGTCTGATCATCATCACCGACATTGCAACGAAGACGAGGATGCGCACGAGTGCAGCACCCTCGGCCGCAAGCCTAGGTATGATCAGTAAACAACCGACTACCATCAGAAGGCCACCTATCACACTGATCTTGAGGCGGGAGCGGGCCCTGTCCATCGACAACAGATAGAGGCTGAGGATCTGCATGAAGGTATAGGCCGGCGCGACGAGCGCAAGCAGCGCCACCACCGTTCCGCTGCGGCGGAACGCTTCGCCGAACACCACCAGCACCAACTCGCTGGAGATCGCGGCAAGCCCGAGGCTCATCGGCAGTACGATATAGGCCATGCTGCGGGTGACGGCGGCGAAGACCTCGACCGGCAAGGTGGAATCGTCGCTATTATGGCGCCGCTCGGAATAATAGGGCAGCAGGCTGCCGGTCATCTGGATCGGCAGTTGCAGCGCGATATTGGCGATCGACAGGCCGACGGCATAATAGCCGACCATCTCCACAGACCAGAACTGCTGCAAAAAGAGCAGCTCGAGCCGGTTGAGGAAAATCGAATCGATGATGAACTGGATCGACAGGATGACGGAGGAGGAGGCGAGATATTTCAGCGAGACCCCACACCAATCGCGCCGCGCAAGCAGGATCGGCAGCGTGGCGAAAAACAGCACGAGTTGGCCGAACGCGTAACCGACGAGAACACCCTCGACACCGTAGAAAACGGCGCCGGCGGCAACGCCGGCAAGCTGCACGATCGAGACAGCGACCGTCAGCTTGAAGAAGGCGCCGAGCTTCTTTTCGCCGATCAGGTAGAATTTGACGAAGGATCCGATCGCCTGGACGAAGAACAGCGCAGCCGTGACCAGTGCGACGGATGGCGCGGTCTCCGCCCAGTGCATCTTTTCGGAGGTCAGGAAGAACAGCGCGTAGAGCGCCAGCAGCACGACGGTCGAAAACATCATGAAGCTGACGAGGATGGCGGCAAATCCCCGCCGGCGGCGGGCGTCGTAACCTTCCGCCGAAAGCTGCGGCAGGGTCTTCAAGAGCGTGATGCTGGAGCCGAGCTCGGCAATCGAGGCGCCGGTGACCACCAGCCAGAGCGAGAAGGCGACGATGCCATTGGCCTCCGGCCCGAGCAGCCGCGCGGTTATGATCGACGAGACGAAGCCCGTCAGCAACAGCAGCATGCCTGCTGCCGCATTCATCACCGAATTTGCGATAATACCCTTCGACATCTGTCCATCCGTCAGCATCGGCCTAAAGCGCGTCGCGATCTTTCAGATTCGCTCCTCGCGCTTTAGGTTTTGTTTTTAAGCGTTATCGCAAAACCGCTGCACAGTTTTGCGCGACATGCTCTAGAGCCGCACAGCAGTCATCTCTAACGCGAAAATATTAAAATAAAGCGGAGTGGCGACCTCACCTTAGTTAGCTGGCCTGCATCGCCGCCAGCGTCTGAAGCGCCTTCTCATAGCTGTTCTCCGCGAGGTAGCGCAGCAGGAACGCCCGCGCCTTCTCGGCCTTCTCCCGCGCCAGCTCGGGCGCGCGATAAATCTCGCTGAGATGCGCGGCTGCGGCTTGAGGAGAGGGATCCGCCCAGACCGCACCGTCGAGCCCGGCAAATTCCGGATGAGTATCGACGACGGGAATGAGAGGAGAGGCGACCAGCCATGAATTGTCGGGGTCGCAGAAATCCGCCGTGCCCGACCAGGAAGTGGAAATAACCGGCGTGCGCTGCATGATCGCCTCGGCAACCGTCAGCCCAAAACCCTCGGAACGATGCAGCGAAAGATAGGCTTGGGAGGAGCGAATGAGGCCGTTGACATCGGCGTTCGACAGCCTGTCGGTGACGATCCTGATCCGGGCGTCGCCCGCGACCGAGGCGACCAGCGCACGCAAGGCTTCATCCTTGTTCACATCGCCACTTGCCTTCATCAGCAGGAAGGCGCTTGGGGCTTCGGCGGCAAATATCCTGAAAGCCTCGATGACCGCCCGCGGATTTTTCCGGTTGATCGAGGAGCCGGCGCTAAAGATAAAGCTGACAAGAAAGGCATCCCTCTCGATGCCGAACTTCTCCCGCATGCCTTCCGTCGCCGCCGCCTCGGTCACCGGATGCGGAACGACGATGACCGGCGCTTTGGTGAGCGGCGCAATCGTCCGCCGGGTGAATTCCGACGGCACGAAGACGGCGTTCATATAATGCATGGCATTGCGCCATTCGGCCGGCACGACTTCCAGTTCCCAGGCGAAATAGCCGATATTGAAGGCGCGGGTGAAATTCGTGACACCCTTCTTGAGGATGGCACGCGGCAGCATCGGCGGATTGAGGTGCCAGATCCGGCTTCCCGGCGGCTCGCTGGGGGCGCGCGGCGGCGCCCATCCGGGAAAGGAATTCGCGTCGGGATGCGTGCTGACGTCGGAGAGCGATATCGTCCGTCCCGCCTCCGAAAGCGCTCCAGCGCAGAGCCGCGCCGATTCACCGACGCCGACCGCCATCGACAGATAGCCGACCACTTCCACCGGCTTGCGCGGATTGAAAGCGACACGCGACCGCGGGATCAGCCGTTGCAGAACGTGGGCGCGTAGAAGCCGGTATGTCTTTCTCAAGTCACGATCTTTCCGGTGGATTTGCATTATTCCCAGCGAGCCTCAGCCCGCGAGCCCGACGCGATGTGAACTGCCGAGACTTCTGATTTCGCCCGCAGGCGGAATATCGCCCTCCGCGCCAGACAGCGCGTGAAGCTTCACACGCCGCAATGCGCCGGGAGCGAGATGGAACCAGTCGTCGTCGGCCCGATAGCCTTCGATGTCGATATGTACCGATTGCGCCAGCCGGTCGGTCCTGAGATCGACGAACCAGTCGTCGCCGTCTCTGCCGAGCGAGGCCTCGATGCCCGCATCATGCAGCGCCTTTGCCCGTCCGCAGGGGAAGTGAAAGCTTTCCGCGAGAACGGCGCCGTCCGCCAGCGAGCGCAGGCGCGCGACGCTCGCATTATGCGACGGCGGGCCGAAACGAAAGGCATAGGTGGTATCGAAGAAGGCGCCGAACAGCGCGGTAGCGGCAAGCCGCTCCGTGTCTCTTGCCGCCAGCTTGAAGGCCCTGCTGCCGCTGACAACCTGCTGTCTTCCGTCGCGCAGGCAGACGACTTCGAGTTCCACGTCGAGTGCGGCATCCGTTTCGTTGATGATGTGCACATCGAGACCGTTGGTTCCCTCGTCGGTGAAAACCATCTGAACCGGCCGGAATGCGCGGCGCATCGCGTACCAGACCGGCTTCGGCTCTCCGGTGGAATCGATCACGCCCCAACCGGGGCCGGGCAGCAAGTCCTGCAGCGTCCAGACGAGCGCGCCGTTGCAGGCGGAGCCCTTGTGCCGCCATTCGGCAAAGGTCTCCTCGATCACCTCGCAGGTGACCGCGCGGGAGAAATCGAGATAATGTTCCGGATCCTCGCGGCGAAGCTGGGCCGGATCGAGGCCATAGAGAAGCTGCAGATAGAAGTCGCGAACGTCCTCGAAGTCCCACGATGCGCTGCGGTCGCGCGGCACGCGGGCCTTCCAGAGCGGACTATGAACGGCCGGCACGTCGAGATGGCGCTGCAGCGTCCGTTGCTGCGGCACATGCGCGAAGGCGAGGCTTTCGGAGGCAAAACGCACATCGGCGCGGCGCGCATCCGCCATCGGCCGCATATAGGCGCCGACGCCGTAATAATGGGCGATACCGGCATTCGGCGAAAATGGCATCGCCCCGCCATAGGGCGAGTTCGGGACATAGGGCACGTCGGGACGCTTGCGCGCGGCAATGGCCGGGATGATTTCATCCGTGACAGGCCCGCTCCAGAATTCCATCGGCAGGCCGAGCATCGCCGCCTGTTGATGGATTTCGCTGCCGCCGCAGAGCACCGCAAGGGATGGCGACGCCTGGACGCCGTGCAGGAATTCCTCGACCTCGGCATGCACGTGGCCGAGAAACGCCTTGTCGTTACGGGGATAGTCGAAATTGGCAAACATGAAATCCTGCCAGACCAGCAGGCCGAGTTCGTCGCAAAGCGCGAATAAATCGGGCGTCTCATAGGCCATGGTGCCGCCGATGCGGATCATGTTCATGCCGGCCTGCGCCGCAAGCCGCAGGAACGGTTCATAATCGCCCCGCCCGCCCGGCAGCCGTACAATATCGGCCGTCGTCCACACCGCGCCGCGGCAGAAGATGCGTTCACCGTTGACGGTGAGGGCGAAGTCGTTGCCGTCGGCGCCACGGTCGACGTCGATCCGCCGGAAGCCGGTCGTGCCGAGCAGATATTCCACGCCGTCGGAAACCAGCGCTAAATCGTAGAGACGGGGCTCGCCATGCGTATGTGGCCACCAAGGCTCGATGTCGGAAAGCTTGAGGATCGCCGAATAATGGCTGTCGGCGACCTTCTCGAAGGGCTGTTCCATGCCACCGCAACGCAGCAGCATTGCCGGCTTCTCGGCATTGCTGTGCAGGGAAACGCTGAGACGGCCGACGCCGTTCTCCTCCAGCACGGCGCGGATGGAGACATTGTCGATTGAGACCGGATTGCGCCGCACCAGTGAAATAGGCCGCCACGGCCCGATCGCATGGATATCGGGGCACCAGCCCGGCATATGGCCGAGCAGCGTCGTGCGGAAATTCTTCAGCCCCGCCGGCGTGATCATCTGCGGCCGCCAGCGTGCGCGCGGACCAGGCTCCGACAGGCGGGGGCCGAGCGCCCGAAAACACAGCGCCAGTTCGTCGCCGCCCGTAAGTGTTACCGGGATTTCGTGCGCCGTGAACATGCTTTCGGAAAAGAGGATTTCCTGGCCATTCAGGAAGACATGGCAAAGCGTCGCAAGTCCTGCAAACCGCAGGATCGCTTCTCCGGGCTCGGCATCGAAGAGCCGACAGAGATACCAGGCGTCTTTGATGTTCAGCGGCTCGGGATTTTCCCGGTCGAAGAGCCCGGCTTTTTCGAGGGCTGACGCAACGGTGCCGGGAACGGGCGCCGGAATGAACTGCGCGGAGAGATGAATGTCGTGCGGTACGGCGCAGGCGCCCGGCTCCGTCAGGATCAGATTCCAGCCTTCGGAAAGCAGACTTTCCTCGGCACCGATGCTTGCCAAACGCCCCCGCATGGTCAGATCTCCGGCCTCAGATTCGCTCCACAAGCGATGCCATCATGGAATCCCATGCATCGGCGGCCGGATCAAGGGCTGTCTGCAGCGGCTCGAACTTCCGGCGGGCGATGGCGCGGGCAAGCTGGAACTGCACCGATTTCGCCGCATCCGAAATGCGCCGCGCATGCTCGGCGGCCGCCGCGAATTCATCGGGGGAAAGCCAGGCCAGATGATCGGCCGCCAGCTCGAAATTGGCGCCGACCTGGCGAAGCGTATTGAAGGCATATTTGTGGAAGAAGCCGAAGGGCCGTTCCGCCACCGCTTCGACCTGCTGCGGGAAGACCTCCGCGAATGCGCGGATCGGATTTTCGCGAGGACGCCTGGTGAAATGAAACCCGGCAAGGCGCCGCGCGGTAGCGCGCAGATGCGCTTCATCCGCGGGCTTTTCCGGGAACCGCGCAAATTCCGTATAGGGCAGGAACGGCGGGTCGTTTTCCGTCAACTTCAGCTGGAACAACCCGTCGAAATCCTCGCCGTCAAGCTTGAAATAGCCGGCATTGTGAAAATACTCGACGCGTTTGGCCACAACATCAAGCCGGTTGATGGCAACTGTCGTCTTGCCGTGCTCCTGCCGGTAGGCGGTGCCGCGCGTGTCCGGCATGTAGAAGGAATCCATCTCGATCAGGCAGAGACGGCCCCGCGCAATCTGCACTTCCACATGCCGTTCGACACGGTCATAGATGGCAAGCTCGGTGGCGCGAATGTCGTAGAGCGCTTCGAGATCTTCGAGCGGCACCTTGAAGAAGGTGAACTGGTCGCCTTCGAAATCCTGCGCCAGGGTGAAACCCAGCATCGCCTCAGGCGCAACGCCCGAGGTCGCCAGCACCTCGATCCAGAGATCGACGTAGCAATTGGTTTCCGGCCAGGCGCGCTCGCCGGAATGCAGCGCGTGCTGACGATAAGTTTCCGGGTCGATCCCCGAAAATACCGATGTCATCGACCGGCTCAGCCCCACAGCGTTTTCCGCACGCTGGCCGGCCATTGCTTTACGTCGAGCCCGTGATGGTGGAAGAGGGCAAGCGCGATGCGTTCTAACCCGAAACCGACGCAGGCCGTGTGTGCGACGCTGCCGTCTTCGAGGTTCAGACCCCACTTCAGGCCGAAGGAATCCTGGTGGTAGTTGAAGCTCATGCAGGCAGTCGGATTTGCCGTCGACGTGATCGGGATCAGCAATTCGAACTTCAGGTTCTGGTCGCGCTGGTTGTTGACCATCATCTTGCCGGCACGCCCGAAGAACGGGTCGTTGGCAACGTCGATGGTCACATCGAGGCCGAGGTGCTTCATCATCTCGACACCGCGATCCATCCATGTCTGACGAAAATCGGTGACGTGCTGCTCCGTGCCCATGCAGACATATTCACGCATGCGAAACAACTGCTGGCGGGCAGGATCCTTCGAAGGCTCATGGCGGAAGCAATAGGACTGAAGATCGAAGAGACCGCCCTTGGCCGGCAGGTTGCCGCGTTTGGCGACCGTCGGATAGAGCGGGTAGCAGGCAGCCGGCGTCAGCACGATATCGGTCGCCTTCTGGTCCTTGGTCCAGTCGTCGCCGACTTCCATGCACTGCAGCAGGCTCATATGGTCGAGATCGCTGCCGCAGAAACTGTGCACCGTACCGGCCAGCTGCGGGAAGCTCTTCATGTAACCGCTCTTTTCGAAGAGCGCTCGGTTCATGCCGGGCGGGAAACGCATCGCCTCGGCGCCGTCGGCGCCGCCGAACGTGTCGATCAGCCGTTCGAAAGCAGTAATGACGTCTTCGAACTGGCCGCTGCGGCCATAGAGACCATCAACGCCGGTATCGATCAGCAGGCCGGACTCGAAGAGCCGGTCGAGAAACGAGGTCTGCATATCCATGGCTTTACCCCAGAAGGCTAGTGTCCTGCTTGTGGACGAGAAGCATGCTCGACGTATTGCCGAGGATTCGGTCGTTCGAAATCATCAGCTGCGCGGAATGCGCATCGCGCAGATGGCGTCCGAGGCTGAAAGGCGTGCCGTTCTTGTAGCCCATGATGCCGCAGATCAGCATGGCATGGTTGACGATCTCCAGGATCGTCTCGGACGAGGCGATCTTGACGTTGTTCATCGCCACGGCAAAGCCCATCGAGGACAGCCTGTCATGATTAGATTTGGCATCCTCATAGGCCTTGAGGCCGGCAACCACGTTGGATTTGACCATCTGCAACAGGTTCGAAACCTCGGCGAGGCGCAGCGCGCCCGGCGGCTGAGTATCGGGTGCCTTGCGGGCGGCGGCGCGCACGAAAGCCTGGGCGCGCGCTACGGCGTCGACCGCGATACCGTACCAGACGCCGCTCCAGAGCAGGTGCGAGGAGGCGAGCATCGATTGCGCCGCGATCTCCGCGAAAGGCTTCGGCAGGATCTGACGCGCCGGCGCCTGTCCCTTGAACAGGAAGCCGTCGGAGCAGGTGCCACGCATGCCGAGCGTGTTCCAGGCATGGGTCTTCTCGAGCGTATACTGGTCCTTGAGGAAGGCCGTCAGCACCTGATCGGAGGAAGCCGCCTGCGCATGGGCACGCGAGGTGATGAGAATGGCATCGGCATGCGAACCGTAGGAAATGACGGTCGCATCCTTTTCGAGGCGGCAGAGATCGCCATCGACTTCGACCGCGCAAATGCTGTTGCGCAGGTTTCCGCCGATACCGCCCTCGGTGGTGGCCGAAGCGATCAGCAGCTGGTCGGCAGCAATGCAGCGCATGAAGTCGCAATGCCATTCGCTGTCGGCGCCGTGTTCGACGAGACTCGACAGCTTGATATGGTGCATGGCGAAAACCATGGCGCTGGCCGCGCAGGCCTGGCCAAGCATCGAGCACAATTCGGCAATCTCGGTGATCGAGGCGGATTCACCGCCGAAATGGCGCGGCACCTGGATGCCGAGCAGCCTTTCGGCCTTCATCGCATCCACGGCTTCCCGGGGAAAGCGGCCCTCGGCATCGACGGTATCGGCGTGTTTCGCCGCGATTTCGGCGACACGAGCGACCCTTGCGGCAAGACCGTCCTGCGTGATCTTGACGGGGAAGTTCATCAGGCGACCTTCCGGCTGTCCTGGATAATATCGACCGTTTTGGCGATCGCGGAGATGCTCGCGAAGGATTTGCGATTCAGGAGATTATCGGGAAATTCGATGTCGAACGCTTCTTCGATGCCAAGCATCAGCTGCACCGAAGCAAAGGAGGTCAGACCCGCCGCATAAAGATCGGCATCGTCGGCGACCTGGTCGATTGCGACAGGAAGTTTGCCGAATTTGGCTACGAGGTCGCGGATTGTCTTATTCATCCCATCACTCCAAGATTCTCATGATCCCGATCCGGCGTTCATCGCCTTGTCATGAGCGTTCTTTTAGTGCGGAAAACAGAACATTCCGCTAATTTATAGCGTTAAATATGATTGAGGCTCACAGTTAGGATTTTAGCGATTGCCGCGGCTTGAGCTATAATATTGGCTATTAATCAACGACTTACGCCTGTCTCGACGATGGAATTCGACCCAATTTTCGCCGCGGCGAGTACAGAAATGACACGAAACGCACCGCTTTGCGTCAATCAACGGGCGGATAGGAATGCTCGTTGCCGCGGTAATCCGAGACGGAATAACATCCCTCACCCCTAGCCCGAACGGTGCTGCCGCTGACAACGGCCTTGCCGTGACCACCCGGAATATCAAGGATGTAGGTCGGCTGACACAGTCCGGAGATCCGCCCGTGCAACGCCGCGACGATCCTCTGTCCCTCCTCAATCGTCAATCTGAAATGGCCGGTGCCGGGCGCCAGATCCGGGTGATGCAGGTAATAGGGTTTGACGCGGATCTCGACGAAAGCCTTCATCAGTTCCGCAAGCACGTCGGGATCGTCGTTGACGCCTTTGAGCAGCACCGACTGACTGACCATGGCGATGCCGGCATCGACGAGACGGGCACAGGCCGCGCGCGCTTCCGCCGTCAATTCCCTGACATGGTTGGCGTGCAGCGCCACATAGACCGTCTTGCCGCTCGCCTTCAGCGCGGCGATCAACGCCGCATCGATCCTCTCAGGCTCGACGACGGGAACACGCGTGTGGAACCGCACGATCTTCACATGGGCGAATTCCGCCAGCGCCTCCATGATGTCGCGGAGCCGGCGCGGAGAGAGCACCAGCGGATCGCCGCCGGTGAGGATCACCTCCCAGATCTCTCCATGACCTTTGATATAGTCGAAGGCCGCCTGCATCGCCACCGCATCGAGCGTGCCGAGACCCTGCGGCCCGACCATTTCGCGCCGGAAGCAGAAGCGGCAATAGACCGGGCAGACATGCACAGCCTTCAGCAGCACACGATCGGGATAACGATGAACGATGCCTTCGACCGGGCTGTGGGCTTGATCGCCGATCGGATCGGCGCGTTCTTCTAGGGCGACCGTCAGTTCGGCGGCATCCGGCACGAATTGCCGTGCGATCGGATCATCGGGATCGGCGCGGTCGATCAGCCCGGTCATAACTGGCGTCAGGGCAATCGCGTAACGCGCGGCAACCGCCTCCAGCGCTATGCGATCGGCCGGCGCCACCAGCCCTGCCATGACCAGATCGTCGACGCTCTTGATCGGCTTGACGGCATTCATCTTCCATACTCCGCGACCGGCGCCCACAGCACTTGGTCGATACGCGATGCCCCCGTCGCCAGCATCACCAGCCGGTCGAAGCCGAGCGCGATGCCGCTGGCCTCGGGCATCAGCGACAGTGCGGCGAGGAAATCCTCGTCGAGTGGATAGGTCTCACCGTAGACCCGCGCCTTCTCGGCCATCTCGATCTCGAAGCGCCGCCGCTGTTCGCCAGCATTGGTCAGCTCGCCGAAGCCATTGGCAAGCTCGACGCCGCAGGCATAGAGCTCGAAACGTTCGGCAACCCGGGGGTCGCGTGCCGAAGGACGCGCAAGGGCGGCCTCCGAGACCGGATATTCGTCGAGAATGGTGATACGGCCGAAGCCGAGATGCGGCTCGATCATTTCGACCAGCACCCGGCTGAACAGATCGGCCCAGCCATCGTCCTCGGCGACACGCATGCCGACGCGCCGGAGCTCGGCGGCCAGATGATCGCGATCGGTCGAACCGTCGGCGGCAACGGAAGCAAGAAGGTCGATGCCGGCATGACGTTCGAAGGCTACGGCAACGCTGATCCGCTCCGGCCCGGCGAAGGGATCGCTCTCGCCGCCGCGATAGGCAAGCTTCTCGGTCTTTGCTGTTTCCGCCGCCAGCGCCAGGATCCGCACGCAATCCATCATCAGGCTCTCGTAGCTTTCGTCGGCGCGATACCATTCGAGCATGGTGAATTCGGGATGGTGCAGCGGCCCGCGTTCGCGATTGCGATAGACATGGGCAAAACAAGAGATGCGTTCCTCGCCGGCCGCAAGCAGCTTCTTGCAGGCGAATTCCGGCGAGGTGTGCAGGTAGAACGGCGCCCTTTGCCCATCCGTCGTCAGCGCTTCCGTGGCGAAGGCATGCAGATGCGCCTCGTTGCCGGGGGAGATCTGCAGCGCCGCCGTATCGACCTCGATGAAATCCTCGCCCGCGAAAAACCCGCGCAACGCCGCCTGGATCGCATTGCGCCCAATCAAGAACGGACGGCGATCGGCATGCACGGACGGGGTCCACCAGGGGGACGCTTTGGCCGAAGAGTTCATTCCAAGCTTTCTTCGCCGGAGAAGCCGGTATGGGGATGGCTATTTCCCGGATTTTAGGTTAGTTGCGCCCCAAAGAAAAATATTTCCGTCTTGGAGGTTCGACAGTCCTCTACGACGGTGAAAGCCGAGTTACAAGGAAGTCTTATGGTCAAGGTTATCGCCTCTTCGGTCCGCAAGGGCAACGTTCTCGACGTGGACGGCAAGCTCTACGTCGTTCTCACCGCCCAGAACTTTCACCCGGGCAAGGGCACGCCGGTCACCCAGGTCGACATGCGCCGCATCGTCGACGGCGTGAAGGTTTCCGAGCGCTGGCGCACCACCGAACAGGTCGAGCGCGCCTTCGTCGAAGACGTCTCCTTCCAGTTTCTCTATGAAGACGGCGAAGGCTTCCACTTCATGAACCCGGCGAGCTACGATCAGGTCGTCGTCGATGTCGACACGATGGGTGACGACAAGGCTTATCTGCAGGAAGGAATGTCCTGCATCCTTTCGATGCATGAAGGTATTGCGCTGGCGCTCCAACTGCCGCGCCACGTCACGCTTGAGATCACCGAGACCGAACCGGTCGTCAAGGGGCAGACGGCATCGTCTTCCTACAAGCCGGCCATGCTGTCGAATGGCGTGCGCACCATGGTGCCGCCGCACATCAATGCCGGCACCCGCGTCGTCATCGCGACGGAAGACAATTCCTACGTCGAGCGCGCCAAGGATTGATCCCTGGTTTCGGCTATCAAAAAGGCCGGCCGACGCCGGCCTTTTTTGTATCAAATCTCAGAGATGCGGATTGCGCGGCCGATATTTCCGCACCAACTTCTGATTGACCTCGGCAGCACCCGGCATGTTGGCGCTGAGATAGATCGGCGGATCACCGGCTTTGGAAAGCTCCGAGGCGACTTCGGCAAATATCGCATTGATGACCGTCACCCCGACCGCCGTCGAGACCGGTCCGACCCGAAACCCCGTGCCTTCGAGATCGAGAACGGCATCCCCCGGCGGCAGCCCGTTATCGAGCACCACATCGGCGACCTCGGCGAGCCGTCGACGGCCATTGGCGATCGCTGAGGAATAGGCGATCGAGGTGATGGCGATCACCTTTGCGCCGATTTCGCGCGCATAATCGGCGGCCTCGATCGGCGCCGCGTTCACGCCCGAATTGGAGGCAATGATAATGACGTCGCCCGGCTGTATGCCGTAACGCTCCAGCATCGGCCGCACCAGACCTTGTGTACGCTCATAGACCGAGCTGATGACCGCCCCCTCATGCAGCATCGCCGAGCCGACAAGCACCGGCACGGTGAAGGCGAGCCCGCCGGCGCGATAGTGAACCTCTTCCGCCAGCATATGCGAATGGCCGGTGCCGAAGACATAAACGCGCTTGTCGCCGCGGGCAGCATCGAGAATGACATCAGCTGCCTGCGCCATCGGCTCGGCAAGCACGTCCTTCAGCGTCTCCAGGCGGCCAATCAGATTGGCGAAGTAGGCATCCGTGATATCAGTCATCCCACGTCTCCTTGATGTCAGGTCGCCTCGCCGCCGAGCCAGGTGGCGGTGACGGCAAGCGCGTCGGTGAGATGCACCAGATCGGCGCGCGTGCCCGGCGAGAGATGGCCACGATCGGCGAGCCTGAGGAAACGGGCCGGATAAAGTGTCGCCATTCGCAGAGCCTCGGCGAGCGTCAGGTCCAGATAGGTGACGCCGTAACGGATCGCCGAGATCATGTCGATGTCGGAACCGGCGAGCGTGCCGTCTGAAAGCACCAGCTTCGAGCAGAAACTACCCCTTTCGCGCCGGACGGTGCGACCGTTCAGTGTGAACGAGTCCTTATCAGACCCGACGAGCGACATCGCATCGGTGACAAAGAACAGCTTGCCCTCGCCGCGCTTGGCGCGCAACGCCGTGCGCAAGGCCTTCGGATCGACGTGATGACCATCGGCAATGATGCCGCACCAGACCGAGGGATGATCGATCGCCGCGCCGACAAGACCGGGCGCCCGGTGCCCCATCTGGCTCATCGCGTTGAACAGATGCGTGACGCCACGTGCCCCGGCATCGAAACGCTCCTCCGCCGCCTCGCTCGAACAGTCGGAATGGCCGATGCTGATCGTGACGCCGGCCTCCGCAAGTTCCCGCACCTGGGCAACCGTTACCTGCTCGGCGGCAATAGTGACGAGCAGCGTGCCGATCGCCTCGCGCGCCAGGATGAAAGCCTTGACGTCCCGGTCCTCGACCGGCCGCATCAGTTCGGCCAGATGCGCGCCCTTGCGCGCGGGCGCCAGATGCGGGCCCTCCAGATGCAGGCCGGCCACGCCGCGGTCGACCTCGACCGCTTCCGACGCGGCCTCGATCGCGGCAATGGACGCCTCCGATGTATCGGTGATCAGCGTCGGCAGCAGCGAGGTCGTACCATAGGGCCGGTGGCCGCCGGCGATGAGTTCCATCGAAGCTGCTGATGGTTCGTCATTCAGCATCCGTCCGCCGCCGCCATTGACCTGCGCATCGATGAAACCGGCCGACAGAATGCCTCCGTCAAGCGTCACCGTCTCGCCGCCCGGCAGATCGTTTTTCCCAACGATCGCTTCGACGCGGTCGTCGGCAACGACGAGCGCCTTGTCGTCATGGAAGCGCTCGCCGTCGAAGATGCGGGCGCCGACGAAGATCTTGCGGGCCATCAGACCGTCTCCGTCACCTTGAGCAGGTTCGCCGGCTTGTCCGGATCGAAGCCCTTGCGGCGCGTCACCGACTCGATCAACCGATAATAGACGAGCAGCGATACCAGCGGATCGACCAAGCCGTTACCCGTCGTCGGCACGCGCAGATTGACGCCGGAGAGCGGCTGCGTGGAGAAACCGACGGTGGTGGCGCCGAGCTTCTGCAGACGTTCCAGCGCCTGGCCATTATTGGCGAAGGCCGCATCGTCGGGCGCGAAGGCGACGATCGGAAAGCCCGGCTGCACCAGGCGCATCGGACCATGCATCAGTTCCGCCAGCGAAAAGGCCTCGGCATGCAGGCCGGAGGTTTCCTTGGCCTTCAGCGCCGCTTCGAGCGCAATCGCGAAGGCCGGGCCGCGGCCGGCCGTATAGAGCGAAGTCGCATGGAAAAGCACGTCTTCGGCTGTCGCGGTGTCGATCCCGGCGGTTGCCGAAAGCGCTTCCGGCAGCTTGCCGAGCCCCGCCTGCAGGTCGGAGGCGCCACCGATCGCGGCTGTCACGCCGGACAGGGCGGCGACCGAGGCGATGAAGGATTTCGTCGCCGCCACGCTTTTTTCCGCGCCGGCATTCAGACCGAGAACGATATCGGCCTGTTTTGCCAACGGGCTGTCGGTGACGTTGACGACGGCGATCGTCGTCGCCCCGCCCTTCTTCGCGGCATCCTGCAGTGCGACGATATCTGGGCTGGCGCCCGATTGAGAGACGGTGAAATGCACGCCGCCCTTCAGATGCAGCGTGGCACCGTAGACGGAAGCAATCGACGGACCGACCGATGCGACCGGAACGCCGCAGCTGATCTCGAAGAGATATTTGAAGAAGGTGGCGGCATGGTCTGAGGAGCCGCGCGCCGCCGTCGTCACCACGTTCGGGCGGGAGGATGAAAACAGCCGGGCAATCTCGGCGAAGACCGGTTTTTCCTTTTCGAGAAGGGTGGCCACCACCTCCGCCGATTGGCCGGCTTCCTGCAGCATCAGCGACTGGTTCTCACTCATAGGTCATCTCCGATTCTCAATTCTGCAACGAAATCATAGGCATCGCCTCGATAGTGCGAGCGGGTGTATTCGACGACGCGCTGGTCTTCCAGGCGCGAGACGCGCTCGATCAGCAGCGCCGGCGCACCCGATGTAACGTTTAGGATCGCCGCCGAGGACGGGTCCAGCGTGACCGCCGTAAGCCGCTGTAGCGCGCGCACCGGCCGGTGGCCGCTGGCCGTCAGCGCATCATAGAGCGATCCCTCGCCACCGGCATCATCGCCCAAGAACTTGATCGGCACCACGGCGCGTTCGATCGCCAGCGGCAGGCCATCGGCGAGGCGCAACCGGTCGAGCCTGAGCACCGGTTCGTCGCCCCCGAGGCCGAGCAGGAAGGATTCCTCCGGTGACGGGGTATTGACCGCCCGCGACAATATCCGTGCAGCCGGCAGGCGCCCGCGCGAGCGCATGTCGGCGGAGAAGGAGGAGAGCCGCCAGAGCGACTGCTCCATGCGCTCCACCCTGCTCGATACGAAAGTACCGCTTCCATGGCGCGATTCCAGCGCACCCGACGCCATCAGATCGCGGTAGGCGGTGCGCACGGTAACACGGCCGAGCTTCAGAGCCTCGGCGAGGTCGCGTTCTCCCGGCAGCGCCGTGCCGGGCTTCAGCAGGCCTTCCTGGATGAGGCCGGTCAACGCCTGCGCCAGCCGCTTGTAAAGCGGGCCGGTCAACGCCTCGTCACGCAGGCCGCGGCTGCTCAGCTCCGCTATCAGACTGGTTCTATCCATGGGAGAGTAATAGAACCTATCTAGAACCAATCGGCAAGGCGGAATCGCACACCGGCAAGAAAAAACCTCCCCGAGGACCGGAGAGGTTCATGGAGATCAAATTTGACAGCCGTGAGTCCACGGCGCCGCGCGCCTGAAAGGACGTCAGCTCTTGGTGAAGATATAGTCCGTCTCCTGGCGCAGCACTTCGCCGGGGCGCAGCACCGCATTCGGGAAACCTTGATGATTGATGGCATCCGGCCAGACCTGCGTCTCCAGGCAGAAGCCGGCGAAGGGACCGTATTTACGCCCGCCGAGCCCGGGCGCCCCGGTATTGAGCTTGAAACCGGCATAGAACTGCACACCCGGCTCGGTGCTGCGCACCTCCAGCGACACACCCGAATAGAGGCTGCGGGCAAGCGCGACGCTTCGCTTGGCGGTGCGCTCGGGAGACAGGCAGAAATTATGGTCATACAAAGCTTGTTCACTGCCGACGAAACGCTTCATCGGCGCCATCTCGCGGAAATCGAACTCCGTGCCCTCGACGGAACGGATCTCGCCGGTCGGCACCTGCCTTTCATCGGTCGGCAGATAGTGGTCGGCAGCAATCATGATGTCGTGGCCAAGCGCATCTTCGCGGCCATCGAGATTGAAATAGGCGTGCTGGCAGACATTGGCGAGGGTCGGCTGGTCACTGGTCGATTCATAGGTCACCGACAGTTCGCCGTTGCCGTGCACCCAAAACGTTGCCTGGATGGTGCAATTGCCGGGATAGCCGGCGCGGCCATCGGGATCGACGATCTTCAGCACCACGCGGTCGACATCATGCTCGACGACCGTCCAGTTGCGTTTGGCGATATTATCGCTGCCGCCATGGAGATGCGTGACGCCATTTTCGTTCGGCTCCAGCTGGTAGTCCTTGCCGTCGAGCGTGAATTTGCCGCCACCGACGCGGTTGGCGCAGCGGCCGGGCGTCGCGCCGAAATAGGCCGAATAGAGCGGGTAGCTGTCGAAATCCTCAAAGCCGAGCTGCAGCGGCGCCTCATGCCCTTCCAGGCGCAAATCCTGGATGACCGCGCCCCAGGTGATGATCTTGGCCGTCAGCCCGCCGCCCTTGATAACGACACGATAGACGGTCTCGCCCGCCTTGGTCTGCCCGAAAACTTCCCGCTCCAACTTATCCGACATGATCGACCGTCCGTTCTTTTCCAGGGATTTAGGAGCGGAACCTGCCCGCATTTGTTCCAAACCGCAACCGGTCGGAGGAGAAAGAAATGCCGCAGCGGCGATGCCGCGGCATTCGCTCGGTCACGTTCAGAGATCCGTGCCGATCTCCTCCACATCAAAGGGCGTCGTTTGATAGATTTCGTTGATCCAGTTGCCGAACAAAAGATGCGCGTGGCTGCGCCAGCGGTTCTGCGGCGCAAGCGCCGGATCATTATGCGGGAAATAGTTGTGCGGCATCTTGATCGGCACGCCGGTATTGACGTCGCGGAAATATTCGTCGGACAGCGAGGTGGAATCATATTCGACGTGGTTGAACATATAGAGCCGCCGGCCCCGCTTCTCGTGCACGAGGCAGACGCCCATCTCGCTGGATTCCATCAGGATTTCCAGGCTGTCGGATTTCTCGATATCGGCGCGGCGCACCTCGGTCCAGCGCGACACCGGCACCTCGAAATTGTCGGAAAAGCCGTTGAGATAGATGGAGGAAGGTTTCAGGTTGCGGTGGCGGTAAACGCCGAAGGCCTTCTCTTTCAGCTCGTATTTCGGAACGCCGTGGAAATGATAGATCGCCGCCATCGCGCCCCAGCAGACGTTCATCGTCGAATGCACATTCGTTTCCGTCCAGTCGAGAATCTCCCGCATCTCCGGCCAATAGGTAACGTCCTCATAGGGCAAAAGCTCGATCGGCGCCCCGGTGATGATGAAGCCGTCGAATTTGCGATGCTTCACCTCCTCCCAGGTCTGGTAGAAGGCAAGAAGGTGATCCTCGGAGGTGTTCTTCGCCTTGTGGCCGCCGATGCGGATCAGCGACAGCTCGACCTGGAGCGGCGAGGCGCCGACGAGGCGGGCCATCTGCAATTCGGTCTTGATCTTGTTCGGCATCAAGTTGAGCAGCCCGATCTGCAGCGGACGGATATCCTGACGGATCGCCAGCGTCTCGGTCATCACCCGCACACCCTCTTGAACGAGAGTTTCAAAGGCGGGCAGCGTATCAGGGATCTTGATGGGCATTGCGGTCACTCGATCAAAAAAGCAAAAAACCGGCGGCGAAAAAAATCGCTACCGGTCCGCACGCGGCCCTTTAGCAACTTTTTTAACGTGGCTGCAAGCCGGCCGGCCAAATCACCACGAAACGCTTCATTAGACCCAGTCGAGCCGCGAATCAACTGCCGAATGCATGCGGTAGCGTCCCATGCAAGCATCATCACAGTTTAATGACTGATAGAATCTGTTGATAGACCGGTAACGCCACCATGTTAATAATGGTAAGCATGGGCGATGTTGGAAAAGCGTGATGGCAGATAAGACCGAGGGGAGGCCGGGCATCCGAAGGCAGGATGGAGTAGGGTATGATCTCACCCTGACTTACCGCCTCGGAGTGATGTTCTCAGCATTCTGGAATTCGGACGTGCGTGGCAAGGTGCTGTTTCTGGCGACCGTGCTGATCGTAGTCATCCTGGCGACGGCTTATGGCCAGGTCATCCTCAACGAGTGGAACGCCCCCTTCTACGATTCGCTGGAGCGCCGCGACCTCGGTGAATTCTTCCATCAGCTTGAAATCTTCGCGATGATCGCCGGTACGCTGCTGCTGCTCAACGTGCTGCAGGCTTGGCTGAACCAGATGACGGCGCTTTATATGCGTGAAGGCCTGTCGCGCGATCTCGTCGATCAGTGGCTGAAGCGCAAACGGGCGCTACGGCTCGCCTCCAGCGGCCTGATCGGCGTCAATCCGGACCAGCGCCTGCACGAGGATTCCCGCAACCTTGCCGAAAGCACGACAGGGCTCGTTCTCGGCCTGTTGCAGGCGACCATTCTTCTCGTAAGCTTCATCGGCGTGCTCTGGGAGCTTTCCAGCGGCTTCATCTTCCACATCAGCGGCCACAGCTTCTCCATTCCAGGCTATATGGTCTGGGCGGCGATGTTCTACGCCGCCTCCGCCTCGGTGCTGAGCCAGGTCGTCGGCCGCAAACTGGTGAAGCTCAACGCCGACCGCTTTTCGAAGGAGGCCGAGCTTCGCTTCACCCTGATGCACGCCAACGAGAACATGCCGGCGATCACCGTTGCCCGCGGCGAGGAAAACGAGCGCCGGCGCATCAACACCGACATCAGCTCGGTGCTGAGGGTCGTCAAGCGGCTCGCCATGGCCAACACCAACCTCACCTGGGTTTCGGCCGGCTACGGCTGGCTAGTGATCGTCATTCCGATCATCGTCGCCGCGCCGGCCTATTTCTCCGGCGGCCTCACCCTCGGTCAGCTGATGATGTCGGTCGGCGCCTTCAACCAGGTCAATACGGCGCTGCGCTGGTACGTTGCCAATTTCGGCCCGATCGCCGAATGGCGCGCCACGCTGATGCGCGTCACCGATTTCCGCCAGGCGCTGGTCGACATGGAGGAGGATTACGACCTCAAGGACAGTATTGCCTACGAAGCCACCGCGCCGGACACGCTGACGCTGAAAGATATCGTCATCGTCGCCAAGATCGGTGAAGAGATCGACGAATGCGGCGGATTCCGCCTGCGCGAAACCGATGTCGTGATCAAGGCCGGCGAAAAGATCATGATCAACGGCGATCATAGCGTCAACCGCAAGCTGCTGTTCCAGGCGATGGCCGGCCTCTGGCCGTGCGGCAGCGGCACGATGGGCCTGCCGCCGATCGACGACATGCTGTTCGTTCCACAGGTAGCCTATGTCCCCGGCGGCTCGCTGCGCGAGGCCCTGGCCTTTCCCGAAAGCCCCGACGCCTATGGGAAGGCGGCCGTCGAGGCAGCCCTCGAGAAGGCCGGCCTGCATTCACTGATCGCACGGCTCGATACCCGCGCCCGCTGGGACAAGCTGCTCGACAGTGATGAACAGAAGGCGATCGGCTTTGCCCGCCTGCTCCTCGTGCGTCCGCGCTGGATCGTCTTCGACGAAGTGCTGGAAGGCATGGAGCCGGAATGGCAGGAAACGATGGCCAAACTTCTGACCACCATGCCCGAAGCCGGCATGATCTATATCGGCCGCTCCGAGGCCTATCTTGAGGCGCTGCATCCACGTGTGCTGCATCTGCAGGCGCTGCCGTCAAAATCCGAGGAGCCGCAGCAGCAGCAACAAGTCGCCCAGACCGGCGTCAGTGCCGGTACGGGCACTGCCGCCGTGCCCACGCCGGCGCTCTAAGCCAATTACATAGGCGGCACAATGCCGTCGAGGCCGACGGCCACCTGGCTGGCCGTGATGCTGCCGTCCGCCGCCTTCTCGCCGGTGACGATGACGCCGGCGCCGGACTTCAGATCATCCTTGGTCGCCGGCGCCAAGGTCACAATCGGGGTCGCATCGGCGATGGTGATGGTCTTTTCCTTGCCCTGATAGGTCAAAGTGATCGTGTGGCCGTTGACGGATTTGACGGCATTGCTGACGGTGGCGTTGGTCATCTGGCTATTCGGCTGCGCATCCCAGGGGCGGTTGCCCTCGCCGGTCCCCTTCATCGACGCCGGAAAGATCAGCACCTCGATCGCGCCATCCGGACCGGTGCCTTTCGGGAGCGAAGCGACGCCGACGAAATCGCCCGGCTTGATATCCTCGACCAAGGCTTTCTTGATGCCGCCGACCTTCCAGCCGGCTTTTAACGTGATCGTCGCATCGCTGCCTTCGCGTGTTTTGACGACGAGTTGATCGCCGCTGAGGCTCTCGATGGCGCCGCGAACCCGAATGCGGTTCCCATCCTGCGCCTCTGCGGTCTGCGATAGGGCAAGCGCAACAAGGCCGCCGGCGGCAATTGCCGTGAGAATTCTGGAATGAGACTTGCGAGACATATGACTTTTCCTTGTCGCCATTGCGGTCGGCAATATCCCTACAGCGCCGCGCGTCTTTTCAGACGCGCAAAGGACGCTGTAACACTTGGATTTGCTGCCGGACGACACCCTATGCCGCGCGGCGATACACTGGCGAATCAAGGAAAGGTGAGGCGACAAGTTGGGAAGCCTCAGCCTTCCAACGCTTCCCGCAGCATTTCGAGCTCCAGCCACTCCTCTTCCATCTTGGTCAGGCTGGCGCGCAGCTTCTCCATCTCGCTGGCAAGCCGGTTAAAGGCGGCGGGATCGCGCGTAAAAAGATTGGGATCGGCCATCAGCTGTTCCCGTTTGGCGATCTCGGCTTCGGCTTTTGCCATTTCCTTCGGCAGATTATCCAACGCGAATTTCTGCTTGAAGGAGAGCTTGCTCTTCGAGCTTGTCCCGGAAGGTGCTGCCTCTTGGGCCTTCGGCTTCTCCGCCGCTTTCTCGGCTCTCTTGCGCTCCTCGAGCGCGCCCTTGCGCTGCGCCAACATATCGGAGTAGCCGCCGGCATATTCGATCCAGCGTCCGTCAGGTGCATCCGGCGTGGCGGGCGCGATCGTCGAGGTCACGGTGCGGTCGAGGAAATCGCGGTCGTGGCTGACGAGAATGACGGTGCCGGGAAAACCGGCGACGATTTCCTGCAGCAGGTCGAGCGTCTCGATATCGAGATCGTTTGTGGGTTCATCGAGGATCAACAGGTTGGTCGGACGGGAAAGAATACGCGCCAGCATCAGCCGGGCGCGCTCGCCGCCGGAGAGGCTTCTGATCGGCGTGCGCGCCTGTTCCGGCTGAAACAGGAACTCCTTCATGTAGCCGGTGACATGGCGCTGTTCACCGTTGACGAGCAGGTTTTCGCCGCGCCCATCCGTCAGATAATTGGCGAGCGTATCCTCGGGATCGAGATCCTCGCGCTTCTGGTCGAGTGTTGCGATCTCCAGATTGGTGCCGAGCTTGATCGTGCCGCTATCCGGCGAAAGCTGCCCGGTCAACATTTTCAACAGCGTCGTCTTGCCGGCGCCGTTCGGTCCGACCAGACCGATGCAGTCGCCGCGATGCACACGGATCGAAAACGGTGTGACGATGGCCCTCTCGCCGAAGCTCTTGGTGATCTTGTCGGCTTCGATCACCAGCTTGCCGGATTCCTGCGCGTCCGCAGCCGTCGCCTGCACCGTGCCTTGCGGTCCCTTGTGACCGCGATATTGCGAGCGCATCGTCTGCAGCTCGCCGAGGCGGCGCATGTTGCGCTTGCGCCGCGCCGTGACGCCGTAGCGCAGCCAGTGCTCCTCGCGCTCGATCGCCTTGCCGAGTTTGTGCTGTTCCAGTTCTTCGGCCTCCAGCACTTGGTCGCGCCAGGCCTCGAAATGCGAAAAGCCCCTGTCGAGCCGGCGCGAGGTGCCGCGGTCGAGCCAGACTGTTGCCGTCGAGACCTTTTCGAGGAAGCGCCGGTCGTGCGAGATCAGCACCAGGGCGCTGCGCGTCTTCTGCAACTCGCCTTCCAGCCATTCGATGGTGGGAAGGTCGAGATGGTTGGTCGGCTCGTCGAGAAGGAGAATGTCGGGCTCCGGCGCCAGCACGCGGGCAAGCGCGGCCCGGCGCGATTCGCCGCCGGACAGCATCCTCGGATCCTCCTCGCCGGTCAGTCCGAGATGGGAGAGCAGATAGCTGACGCGATAGGGATCGTCGCCCGGCCCGAGACCGGCCTCGGCATAGGCCTGGACGGTGTTGAAGCCGGCAAAATCCGGCGCCTGTTCGAGATAACGCACCGTCGAGGACGGATGACGGAAGACCTCGCCGGACTGCGCCTCGACCAGGCCGGCAGCGATCTTCAAGAGCGTCGATTTTCCCGAGCCGTTGCGCCCGACGAGACAGATTTTGTCACCGGGCTCGATCTGCAGGCTGGCGCCCGCCAGAAGCGGTGCGCCGCCGAAGCTCAGAAAGATATCGTCGAGTTTCAGGATGGGAGGGGCCAAAAATCAGACTCCGGAAAGATCATAGGGCCGGGCGAGCACGATCGCTCGGCCGCTGGCCAGCGAAAAGCGAACCTTGCCTTCCGCGACATTGGAAATGGTGCGCGACGAGCCGAAAGGCAGATGGAAATCGGCCAGCGGATAACGCGCATTGTCGATGCAAAGCCCGATGAGATCGCTGAACCCGAGCACGGAAAACAGGCTGCCCTTGGGAAGATCCAGCTCGATCGTACCGGCAAGCAGTGGCACTGCCTCCTCCTTGCCCGAGGTCAGCAGCAGATCGAAACCCTGTTCCGCCAGACCGACGGCCGACAGCAGATGCTGAAGCGCGTGGTCCGAGCGCTCGCCGCCAAGCGCACCGGCAAGGATCAGCCGCCGCGCACCCCGCGCGATCGCTTCCGACACGGCGATTTCGCCGTCCGTCGCCGCCTTTGCTGCCGGGTAGGGCTGTCTCGGCACATCGGGAAAGGCGCCTTCGAGATCGGCCGGGGTCGAATCGAAATCGCCGACCCAGAGCTCCGGCGTAATACCGAGTGCCAGGGCATGCCGCATACCACCATCGGCCGCGATGAAACGGCTGCCGCCGACGGCTTGGCGCAGGCGCTCGGTCAGGCTGAGTTCGCCGCCAAGGAGAATGGTGCAGGTGGATTGGCTCATGGGCATTGCCCTTAGCGCAAACGAGGGGTCGAGGGGAAGGGGCGCGGCTGGATCGGCCCCATTTGCCATCGAGCGCAGCGCATCCAACAGGATGCGCCCAGAGCGCTCGCTCAGGTGAAAATGAGGCTAGCCCGGCGTGTCCTTGTCACGCGATTGGAAGACCGCCTCGTACCCGCCGATGAAACGCTCGAACAATATAGCGAAGCGATCGACATCCTCCTCAGGCCAGTCGGAGACGATCTCGGAGATGATCGCGAGTTTCTGCGCGACGATCTCGGCAAGCAGACCCTGGCCGACCTCGGTGATGACGACGACAATCCGCCGCGCATCGGCCTGCGAAGCCTCGCGGCGCAGCACGTTACGCCCGACCATGTCGGCCACCACCCGGCTTGCCCGTGACGGATCGATGCGCAGCATCTCGGCGATCATGCCGACCGTGACTTCGCTGTCAGGCTGTGCCCTGCGCACGGCATCGAGCACATCGAGATGCGAAAGTTCAAGGCCCGGTGCAGCACTCTGGATCGCCAGCCGGCCGATCAACCGCCGCCCGGTCATCAGTCGCATGCGCCCCATGCTGCGGCCGATGCGAGGCACGCTTTCGTCGTCCGGCTCGGCCGGGTTCTTGGAGAGGATCCTGTTCAGGGCTTCATTCATGACAGCACCATAACAGAGCGGAATCGCAAATTGAATATGCCGATGTCAATCATGTGTCATTGACAATTATATGCCAACAGCACATAAAAAGCCATCCAACCGGAATGACGCCCCCATGGACATGCAACTCGCGCCTGCGCCGCTCGTGACGGATCCTCGTCGCCGGCTCATTCTGTTTTTCTTCCTGATGACGGCCATGTTCATGGCGACGCTGGATAATCAGATCGTATCCACGGCGCTGCCGACCATCGTCGGCGAATTCGGCCATCTCGAGCGTTTCGGCTGGATCGGCTCGGCCTATCTCCTTTCGCTCAGTGCCGTCATGCCGCTCTATGGCAAGCTCGGCGATCTCTTCGGCCGCAAATACGTGATGATGACGGCGATCATGATCTTCACCGTCGGCTCGGCGGTCTGCGGCCTTGCAGTCTCGATGAATACGCTGATCGCCGCCCGCGTGCTGCAGGGTCTTGGCGGCGGCGGCATCATGGTGTCGATCTTCGCCGTCAACGCCGATTTGTTCGAGCCGCGCGAGCGGGCGCGCTACCAGAGCTATTCCAGCCTGGTGCTGATGGCGTCGGGCGCGATCGGTCCGGTGCTCGGCGGCACGATGAGCGATCTTTTCGGCTGGCGCTCGATCTTCCTCGTCAACGTGCCGATCGGCTTCATCGTGCTCACCGGTCTCGCCTTCATGCTGCCCTATCGCAAGCCGCATCGCCGCCCGAGGATCGATTATGCCGGTGCGCTGCTGCTCGCGCTGACGACGACCAGCATCGTGCTCGCCACCGACAGCAGCGAACTGTTCGGCGCATTGATCTCGCCGCAGAGTATCGGCATCGTCGCCTTCGGCGTCGTCTGCGCCGTCACCTGGGTATTCGTCGAGCGCCGCGCGCCGGAGCCGATCGTGCCTCTGGAGCTCTTTCGCAATTCGACCTTCAGCCTGCTGCTAGTGATCTCGATCATGGGCGGCGCCATCGCCATCGGCATGGTCAATTACCTCGCCCTCTTCCTGCAAACCACCACCGGCCTTTCGCCTTCTGCCGCCGGCCTCCTTTTCATCCTTCTGACGGGCGGCCTCGTCTGCGGATCGCTTTCCGCTGGCCGCATCATCTCCAAGACGGGCCGCTACAAGCCCTTCGCCATTGCAAGTCTGACCTGCAGCGCCATTGCCTTCGCACTGATGTCACAGATCCATGCGGGAACGCCGATCGCCTTCATTGGCGCGATCATGATGCTGCATGGCATCGGCATCGGTCTTGCCCAGCAGGTTCCCGTCATTGGCGTCCAGAATGCAGCGCCGGCCCGCGACGTCGGCGCCGCCACCGGCTCGGTGACGTTGTCGCGCATGGGAGGCGCGTCGATCGCCATTTCCATCTACGGCGCGATCATCGCCTCCGAGCTTAACAAGGTCGGCGTCTCCATTCCCGGTGTCGCCGATATCGAGCAGCTGACGCCGAAAATGATGGCTTCCCTTCCCGAAGCAAGCCGCCAGGCCGTCGCCGATATCTATGCCGCCGCCTTCTCGCCGCTATTCATGACCGCCTGTGCCATCGCGCTGATCGGCCTTGTGGCTGCTATCCTGCTGAAGCCGGTACAACTACCCCGAGCCGGTGAGGCGAAGATGCAGCAACTGCCCGCGGCGGAAGCCGCGAAATAACGGATCGCGGCGGATACCTCAGCAGAAGGCGTTTCTTCTGATGGAAGCCTATCATGGATTGCAATTTTTTCGGCTGACTGCGGCTATCGGCTCGGTTGCTTCAATCGGGCCGTTCTTTTTCTGCGTCGCCGACGAATCTCCGCTTTCTGACGGAACTTTCGCCATAATTTCATCCGAGCGAAGGGACGCCTCAACGCCCAAGGCTTGCCAAAATGCAACGGCGCCACATTTAAACAGAGTCTCGCTATGCAACCGATGCGTAAATCAGCTACAGCAAGGACTTGTATCGGCCGATTGTGCAGTGCGACAACAGGGGTGCGCACCTGTTGAATTTTCCTTGCCACGGTCGGTGCCTATCTGCGGCAAACCGGCAAAACAGCGACATGATGCGGAGAACCAGACTGGACAGCTTGACGACGTGGAAATCGCCCGCGCTTTCCAGTGATGCCTTGTTCGCGCCGTGGCGCCTCGCGCGTCGCCTGATGCTGCTTTCGGCCGTGGCAATGGCGCTGAATGGCTGTCAAACGCTGATGGAGCAATCCTATCAGCCGAGCGTCTCGCCCTCTTCCAATCCGCAGATCGTCGACGAGGTGCAGAAGAACGATCCGCGCGCGGCGATGGGTGCCCGCGAACATCCGCGCATCGTCGCAAGTTACGGCGGCGAATACAAGGACGCTAGGACCGAGCGCCTCGTCGCCCGCATTGCCGGCGCGCTGACGGCGGTGTCGGAAAATCCGAGCCAGTCCTACCGCATCACCATCTTGAATTCACCGGCGATCAACGCCTTTGCGCTGCCGGGCGGTTATCTCTACGTCACCCGCGGCTTGCTGGCGCTCGCTAATGACGCCTCGGAGGTCGCAGCCGTGCTGTCGCACGAAATGGGCCATGTGACGGCCAATCACGGCATCGAGCGGCAGAAGCGTGAAGAGGCGGAAGTCATCGCCAGCCGCGTCGTCGCCGAGGTGCTTTCCAGCGATATCGCCGGCAAGCAGGCGCTGGCCCGCGGCAAGCTGCGGTTGGCCGCCTTCTCGCGCCAGCAGGAACTGCAGGCCGACGTCATCGGCGTGCGCATGCTCGGCGAGGCTGGTTACGATCCCTATGCTGCTGCCCGTTTCCTCGATTCGATGGCGGCATACAGCCGCTTCATGTCGGTCGATCCTGAGGCCGACCAAAGCCTCGACTTCCTGTCGAGTCATCCGAATTCCGCCCAGCGCATCGAGCTTGCCCGCACCCATGCCCGCGCCTTCGGTCAGGAAGGTTCGGTCGGCGACAAGGGCCGCGATTATTATCTCGACGGCATAGACGGCCTGCTCTACGGCGACAGCCCGGAAGAAGGCTATGTGCGCGGGCAGACCTTCCTGCATGGCGGCCTCGGCATCCGCTTCGACGTCCCGCCGGATTTCCATATCGACAACAAGGTCGAAGCGGTGATGGCCACCGGCCCGAACGACATCGCCGTCCGCTTCGACGGCGTCGCCGACAATCAGAACCAGAGCCTCACCAACTATATTTCCAGCGGCTGGGTGACCGGCCTCGACCCCTCGACCATCCAGCCGGTCACCATCAACGGCATGGAAGCAGCAACAGCGCGCGCCAGCGCCGACCGCTGGGATTTCGATGTCACGGTGATCCGCAACAATTCGCAGATCTTCCGTTTCCTGACCGCCGTGCCGAAGGGCAGCGACGCGCTCGAGCCGACGGCCAATGTCCTGCGCGCGAGTTTCCGGCGCATGACGCCGGCCGAAGCTGCCTCGCTGAAGCCGCTGCGTATCCGTGTCGTCACCGTCCGGCCGGGTGAAAACATCTCGACGCTTGCCGCCCGCATGATGGGCACCGACCGTAAGCTCGATCTCTTCAAATTGATCAATGCCCTGCCCACGGGTGCAGCCGTCTCACCCGGCGATCGCGTCAAGATCATCGCCGAGTAAAAAAAGGCCCGGCTCGCGCCGGGCAGCTGTGCTGCTGGAGGGAAATAATATTCAGGCGTAGGCCGCCATATGCGGATCGGCGCTTACCAACGCGCTGCGCAGCTTCTCCATCGCCCGGCTTTCGATCTGTCGCACACGTTCCTTGGAAATGCCGAGATCGGCGCCGAGTTCTTCAAGCGTGGCGCCGTCTTCGGCCAGGCGCCGGGCGCTGATGATTTTCATCTCGCGTTCGTTGAGATGTTTCAGCGCCGACGCAAGCCAGATTCGGCGGCGCTCGCCGTCGATCATGTTGGAAACCTGCTCGTCGGGCAGCGGATCGTCGCTGACGAGGAAGTCCATCTTCTCCGCACTCTCGGCATCGCCGGAGACCGAAGGCGCCTGCAGCGAGGCGTCGTTGCCGGAAAGCCTGGCATCCATGGTCTGCACGTCGGCGAGGCTGACGCCGAGTGCGGCGGCGATTTCCTGGTGAATGGATTGCAGCGTCAACTGCGTATCACCCTTGGCGAGCTTGGCGCGCAGACGGCGCAGATTGAAGAACAGCGCCTTCTGCGCCGAACTCGTGCCGCCGCGCACGATAGACCAGTTGCGCAGGATATAATCCTGAATCGAAGCCCTGATCCACCAGCTGGCATAAGTGGAAAAACGCACGTCGCGTTCCGGCTCGAAGCGGGCGGCGGCCTCCAGCAGGCCGACATAGCCCTCCTGCACGAGATCGCTCATCGGCAGGCCGAAATTGCGGAACTTGCCCGCCATGGAGATGACGAGCCGCATATGGGCCATGGCAATCTGGTTGCGCGCGCCGCGATCATCATGATCCTTCCAGCGGATGGCGAGATCGTGCTCTTCCTGACGGGCGAGATAGGGGGCGGCCATCGCGATCTTGATCATGCGCCGGTCTGCAGACATGTTCTTCATTTCGATCTCCTGAAACAGGCCTCTCGCCCTAAATGAACAATAAAACGCACCTTCCGGAACATCGCTGTCCGGACTGAATGGAGGTTCTGTATGCATAAAAGCCTCGCCCCTGGACTTTTCAGGGGGAGGCCCTAATTCTCATCATGGGCCGTTAAGACGGCCGGGCTGGACCTGTTTCTTCACGTTGCCGGATGGGCAATATTGAAAAGGCATGATCCGCTCCTCATCGAACATTGACGGAATAGCAGTTCGCCCGTCGAGGCATATTGCCGGCGAGCAGTCCGCAATTACGTGTGTTAAACGCGGCAGTCGGGAAAAAGTTCCAATAAAAAACCCGGCTTGCGCCGGGTTTTTTTGATCGGGAAAAACAGGGTCGCCTTAGGCGGCTTCGTCCTGCGAATCGTCTTCTTCGATCGCCTTGCCGCGCTTCGGCCCCTTGTTGAGATTGGTCTCGACGAGGCGGACCGCTTCGGTTTCCGACATCTTGTTGACGGCGGCAATTTCGCGCGCCATGCGGTCGAGCGCAGCTTCATAAAGCTGACGCTCGGAATAGGACTGTTCCGGCTGGTTCTCGGCACGATAGAGATCGCGCACGACTTCAGCGATGGAAATCAGGTCGCCGGAATTGATCTTGGCATCATATTCCTGGGCGCGGCGCGACCACATGGTGCGCTTGACGCGGGCCTTGCCCTGCACGACCTTCAATGCACGCTCGACGAAATCCGTTTCCGAAAGTTTGCGCATGCCGATGCTCATCGCCTTCGCGACCGGAACCTTCAGCCGCATCTTGTCCTTTTCGAAATCGATAACGAAAAGTTCGAGCTTCATGCCGGCAACTTCTTGCTCTTCGATAGCGGTGATGGTACCGACGCCGTGAGCGGGGTAGACGATCGATTCACCGGTCTTGAAGCCATGGCGTGCTGTGGAAGGCTTTTTCTGCTGAGTCGTCATTCTATTCAAAAACTCCCTGTTACGCTTCCGGCGGCGGCCGGAGCCGGGTCAGTCAGGCCCGGGTGAGACGGTAGTATCCGTCGGGTGACTTCACTCTGGTCCCATCGGGCAAAAGCAAAGAACTTCTCGCGCACGATCTTGGGACCCGGCGCTCAAAGCGTTGATATGTCACGGAAACCGCGTACGGATTGGTTTTGCTTTCGTGATGGTTTTGGGCATGCGTCATGCCACAAATGGAACAGTACGCGAAACCTATCATAAAAATATGAGGAAATCAATAATTTGCTTCGCTTGAGTCATGCGGGCAACACATGTCACCCATATTCCTCACGCAGCTTTTAAAACGTTTCGCCCCGCGGCCTCCCGAATCCGGCGACCGAATATGGCCGCCGTCTCAATCGCCGGAACCGGGTTTCTCGGAGAAATATTTCTCGAACTTTCCGGTCTCGCCATCCATTTCCTTGGCCTCGGGCAACGGGTCCTTCTTGACCGTGATGTTCGGCCAGATGGTGGCGTATTCGGTGTTGATCTTCAGCCATTTGTCGAGGCCCGGCTCGGTATCGGGCTTGATCGCCTCGGCGGGACATTCAGGCTCGCAGACGCCGCAATCGATGCATTCGTCGGGATGGATGACGAGGAAATTCTCGCCTTCGTAGAAACAGTCGACGGGGCAGACTTCCACGCAATCGGTGTATTTGCACTTGATGCAATTGTCGGTCACGACATAGGTCATGAAGAACTCCAGGATTCCATGCAGATGGGGCCGGGCAACCTGGAACGTCGCGCCTATCCCCGTGCCGGAGGAAAAGCGTGGGCAGGCTTGGGAGGCAAGCACGCTTCCGGCAGGTTGTCAGTGACGTATCGGCTTTAACGCCGGATTTCAAGGATAAACGATCCGCAAAAGCCGCCGGCGCGGGCAGAGTTTTCTAATCCTCGTCCGACATCAGCCTGTCGATTGCGCGCCGTTCCTTTTTCGTCGGACGGCCGGTGCCGGTCGCCCGGATCGCCTGCTCGTAGGGGGTGAGGCGTTTTGCCTCATCGGGCGGCGGCGACAGGTCCTCGTAGAGCAGGCGGGCCTCCTCATAAGGCCCCCGCCGCTCGCCGGCGAGGCGCATGACGAGAACGACATCGCGCCGCTCCAGCGTCAGCTCGATACGGTCGCCCGGCTTGACCATCTGGCTCGGATGATTGCAGCGCTCGCCGTTGATGCGCACATGGCCCGATTGGACATGGCTCTGCGCCAACGAGCGCGACTTCACCATGCGCGCGAAGAACAGCCATTTGTCGATGCGCTGGCGCGAACCGCTTGTCGGCTGTGTCTCCCCGCCCATGATTACTTCTTCATCTGCTCCTTGAGAGCCGCGAGCTTGGCGAAAGGTGAATCCGGATCGATCGGCTTCTCCTTACGCGGTGGCTTGGCCTCGAAGCGCAGCGGCTGCGAAGCGCCACGGTTGTTGTTGCGATCGTTGCGGTCACCCCGATCCTTGCGATCGCCGCGGTCCTGCCGGTCACCGCGCGGCTGATCGCCCCGTGGCTGGTTGTTGCGGTCGCCTCTTGCCTGCTGCGGCCGGCCGCCATCGCGATTGCCGCCGTCCTTGCCGCGGTTGTGACGATTATTGTCGCGGCCTTCGCCGCCACGATTGCCTTCGCCGCCTTCACCGCCGCCCGGCCGGCGATTGCGGTCGCCGCGTTCCTGGTTCTGACCGCGCTCCTGGCCCTGGCCGCCACGGCGTTCGCCATGGCCGCCGCGCGCCTGGCGCTGATTGTCGTTGCGGCCGCCAAGGCGCCACAGAAGAACCGGCTTCGGTTCCACCGGCTCGCCGGCTTCCTCGGAGGCGGTTGCCGCCTCCCCAGGAGCGGACGCCGCTTCGGTGGCAGCAGAGGCTTCATCGGCAGCAGCTGTTTCGATCACCTCGGCCGGAGCGGCGGTTTCCACCGCTTCCGCCACGGGCGTATCAACATCAGCCGAAGCCGCCTCGGTTGCGGACGGCTCGACGGCAGTTTCCTCAGCCGCCCCGTCGGCGTCGTCGTGGTCGGCCTTTTCGGCTGTCTCGTCGGCAGGCGTTTCCGCGGTGGCTGCCGGCACTGCGACCACATCCTGCGTCGCAAGATGTGCCGATGCTTCTTCCGCCTTCACGGCATCGGCGCGATAGCCGAGACCCTTGAGGATCTCTTCCATGTCTTCGAGCGTCGCTCCGAGGATCGACAGCATCGCCGTCGTCGTCGTGAAGCGGCGGCCGTCATAGGCGCCCTCCGGACGATTGTTCTGGCCGGGCTTCCACTGCAGCAGCGGCCGGATGATATCGGCAAGCCGTTCGAGGATGTCGATGCGCACGGCACGCTTGCCGAGGAAACGGAAGCCGGCGAGCTTGTAGAACATCCGCTCATAGCTCGGATCGGTGACGACGGAGGTGCGGCCGGCGGCGAGCACCGGAATCAGATCGCCGTAGCCCGGCTTATCCAAACCGTCGTTCTTCAGCGCCCAGAGCAGCGTGATGAGCTCGGCCGGCGCCGGCTTCAGAAGGGCCGGAACGAAAATATGATAAGCGCCGAAACGCACGCCGTAGCGGCGCATCGAGGCGCGAGCCTCCTGGTCGAGCGACTTGACTTCCTCGGTGACGTCGCGGCGGAACAGCACACCGAGATTCTCGACGAGCTGGAAGGCCAGCCCCTTGGCGAGACCCTGCAGGTCCTCGGCGCGCGACAGATCATCGAGTGGCTTCAGCACCGTGCTGATATGATGATTGACGAAGCGTTCGACACGGGCGGCGACATGATCGCGGGCATTGCCCGTCAACTGCTCGTCGGCCAGCAGAATCACGCGCGGACGCATGATGTGATCGCTGCCCGAAAGCCGCGCCACCGGGTCGCCGATCCAACGGATCAACCCATCCGAACCGATCGCCAGGTCGCTGTTGCCGGCGGCATGGATGCGAGCCGCGCGGGCCTCGAATTCGAGCGCGAGCGCTTTCTGCGACGCAGCCTGAACCGCCTTGGCATCCGGTCCGTCCGTTCCCGCCACCGGCGTGAAGCGGAATCCGCTCAATTGCCCTACATGATGTCCTTCAACGAAGACATCGCCATTCACACTGATTTCAGCTTCCAGCATCGCATTCTCTCTCAGGCGCTTCATGAGCACAGATGTCCTGCGATCAACAAAGCGTTTCGTCAACCTCTCATGTAACGCATCGGACAATCGATCTTCGATTTCCCGCGTCTTTTCCTGCCAATGTGTCGGATCGGCCAGCCAGCCGGGACGATTCGAAACGTAGGTCCAGGTTCTTATCTGCGCGATTCGCGCCGAAAGCGTGTCAATTTCCCCATCTGTCCGATCGGAGCGGTGAACCTGTTCCGCGAGAAACTGCTCGTTCACCGTGCCATAGCGGACGAGATCGGAAAAGAGGGTCGAGATAAGATCGGCATGTTGTGCCGGGGTGATACGCCGATAGTCGGGAAGCGCGCAAGCCTCCCAGAGTTTTTCGACGCGGGCCGGCCTGTCGGCAAGGTGGATGACCTCGGGATAACGCGAAAGCTGTTCCAGCGCCTGCTGGTCGACCGCAGGCAGCGCCCGCGTCAGCCCCGGCACGCGCGGTCCCGCCTCGAGGCTGGCGCGCAGCGATGGGATCGATGAGAAGTCCATCTCGGTGGTGCGCCACTGCAAAACCTTGACGTTGTCGAATTCGTGCCCCTCGATGCGCTGCACCAGCTCCTCGTCGAAGGGGGAAACCTGTCCGGTGACGCCGAAGGTACCGTCACGCACGTGCCGCCCGGCGCGCCCGGCGATCTGGCCGAGTTCGCCCGGATTGAGATTGCGGAACTGGTAGCCGTCGAATTTCCGGTCCTGGGCGAAGGCGACGTGATCGACATCGAGGTTGAGGCCCATGCCGATCGCATCGGTCGCCACCAGGTATTCGACATCGCCAGCCTGATAAAGCGCCACCTGCGCATTGCGGGTGCGCGGGCTGAGCGCGCCGAGCACCACAGCCGCGCCGCCGCGCTGCCGGCGGATGAGCTCGGCGATGGCATAAACCTCATCGGCCGAGAAAGCGACGATAGCCGAGCGCTGCGGCAGCCGGGTGATCTTCTTCTGCCCGGCATAGAAAAGATGCGAAAGCCGCGGCCGCTCGACGACAGTGATGCCGGGCAGGAGCTGCTGCAGGATCGGCTGCATCGTCCCTGCACCGAGCAGCAGCGTTTCCTCGCGGCCGCGAAGATGCAGGATTCGGTCGGTGAAGATATGGCCGCGCTCGAGATCGCCGGCGAGCTGCACCTCGTCAATTGCGACGAAAGCGGCCTTGGTCTCACGCGGCATCGCCTCGACGGTGCAGACCGAAAAACGCGCATTGGGCGGCGAAATCTTTTCCTCGCCGGTGACCAGCGCCACATTCTGCGCGCCGACCTTCTCCACCACCCGCGTATAGACCTCGCGCGCCAGCAGCCTGAGCGGCAGGCCGATCACGCCGGTCCCGTGCGCGACCATGCGCTCGATCGCATAATGGGTCTTACCGGTATTGGTTGGCCCAAGCACCGCGGTCACACCGCGCCCGCTCAGTATCATCGGCTGCGAAGTCAGAGTCATGGTCCATGCAAATGAGGCAGGCAGCCCCAAGGAAAAGAATGCTTCGCTAATGGAAGCCAGAGAACACATGGACAGCCGCCGCCGCAAACGCAAGGGCAGATTTCAAAATGCTTCCGGGATTACGACCTTTGCGAGTCATTCGGAATGCCGGCGTCACCGATTCGGAACAGCGTGAGAACGAATCAGAGACGAATCGCTGACTCCCGATGATTCAGTTTTTGTTCACGGCTAAGTATTGATTTTGAATCACTTTTTCCCACTAGATGCTGAATCGCCGGAATCCCTCCGCTTGGCATTTTCGTCGCCGCCATCAGCGATTCCGTCCGCCTGCGAACAATCAAAAATTGCGCCCGAAATTAACCTCTCGACCAAAGCCGGAACGAATCGGCGACGAATCACTGACCCTATTGTTTTCGCCTTTCGTTCACGGCCATATCTGGTGGCGAAATTCAGTCCATGTGCTAGATGCGGATCGCCGATCCGGCTCCCCGTTCGGCCCTGTCCCATCGGCATTAATCTTTCGGAAGCCGGATTCATATGCCGTTAAGCCGGGATGGTCGCTGGCGGCGCACCGATCAAAAACGGAACGAATCGCTGACGAATCGGCGACATCGGGATCTTCTCGCTTTGTTCACCGCAACATATTGTACTTGAACGATTTTTTTACCATACGAGCATGTTTCGGATTGGGCCAGGGTTCGGACGCGTCACATTTCCACGCTTAACCGGGAACAAAAATCGCCAATGCGTGTTTCTCGTCCATTCAAATTGCCGATGAAATGAAGGAAACACACCATGCTTGGCACAATACTTCTTGTTATCCTCATTCTGCTCTTGATCGGAGCCTTGCCGAATTGGGGTTATAGCCGTGGCTGGGGCTATGGACCTTCTGGCGGTTTGGGGCTAGTTCTCGTGATTATCATTATCCTTGTACTCATGGGCCGCATCTAAAGGCCAACAAACCTGGGGAGTTACGACATGATGAAGAAGATTGTTCTTATTGGTGCGCTCGTGGGCGCCCTGGCATCCTGCACAGCGACCGAGCAAGGCACGGCGATCGGCGCCGGCACCGGTGCTGTTATCGGTGGTGCCGTCACCAACAGTTGGGGTGGTGCCGCCGTCGGCGCCGTTGCCGGCGGTCTGACCGGCGCTCTCATCGGCCAGTCGGTCGAACGCCGCGGCTACTGCGTCTATCGCGACCGCTACGGCCGCCGCTACGAGGCCCGTTGCCGCTACTGATCGGCAAAAGCATATCGGACTTCCCAACGGGCGCTTCGGCGCCCGTTTTTCTTGCTGCCTACTCCGTCATGGACCGACGCATGAATAAGCAAGGACGCGTCCAAACGGACGCGCCCTTGCTGCAATTCATTCATGAGCCTTGCGGGACTAGACGAAGAACTGCCCGCCATTGGCCGTCAGCGTCGAACCGGTGATGAAGCCGGCATCGTCGGAGGCGAGGAAGGTGACGCAGCGCGCGATTTCCTCAGGCTCGCCGAGACGGCCGACGGGAATCTGCGGAATGATGCGTTCGTTCAGCACCTTCTCCGGCACGGCAAGCACCATCTCGGTTCCGATGTAACCGGGGCAGATGGCGTTGACGGTGATGTTCTTGGCTGCCCCTTCCTGGGCCAGCGCCTTGGTGAAGCCGAGATCACCCGCTTTGGCCGCCGAATAGTTCGCCTGACCCATCTGGCCCTTCTGGCCATTGATCGACGAGATATTGACAATGCGGCCGAAACTGCGGTCGCGCATGCCGGTCCAGACCTGATGCGTCATGTTGAACAGGCCGGTGAGGTTGGTATTGATCACCTCGTGCCACTGCTGCGGCGTCATCTTGTGGAACATCGCGTCGCGGGTGATGCCGGCATTGTTGACCAGCACTTCGACCGGCCCGATCTCGCTTTCGATCTTGGCGATCCCCTCGCCGCAGGCAGCGTAATCCGAAACATCCCATTTGAACACCGCGATGCCGGTGGCGTCGTGGAAGGCATTGGCCTTCTCGTCGTTGCCGGCATAATTGGCGGCAACCCTGTACCCGGCGTTTTTCAACGCCACAGATATTGCCGCGCCGATGCCGCGTGTACCCCCGGTGACCAAAGCCACTCTGCTCATGTTCCGCTCCCTTTTGTTTTCGCCCGCCGTGGCAGGATTTCAATCAATGACGGATCGCATGCTGTTTAAAGTGCTTCGAAGCACATGGCGACACCCATGCCGCCGCCGATGCACAGCGTGGCCAGGCCCTTCTTGGCGCCGCAGCGCTTCATTTCGAACAGCAGCGTGTTGAGAACGCGCGCGCCGGAAGCGCCGATCGGATGGCCGATGGCGATCGCCCCGCCGTTGACGTTGACGATCGATGGATCCCAGCCGAGATCCTTAGTGACGGCGCAGGCCTGCGCCGCAAAGGCTTCATTGGCTTCGACGAGATCAAGATCGCCGACCGTCCAGCCGGCCTTCTCCAGCGCCTTGCGCGACGCCGGGATCGGGCCGGTGCCCATGATCGAAGGATCGACGCCCGCCGTTGCCCAGGACACGATGCGGGCGAGCGGCTGGATGCCACGGCGGACGGCTTCGGCTTCACTCATCAGCACGGCTGCGGCCGCACCGTCATTGAGGCCGGATGCATTCGCGGCCGTGACCGTGCCCTCCTTGTCGAAGGCCGGGCGCAGTTTGCCCATCGCCTCCAGCGTGGCGCCGTGGCGGATATATTCGTCGGCATCGACGGTAACGTCGCCCTTACGCGTCTGGATGACGTAAGGGATGATCTCGTCGGCAAACCGGCCGGCCTTCTGCGCCGCTTCAGCCTTGTTCTGCGAGGCGACGGCGAACTGGTCCTGGTCGTCGCGCGAAAGCTGCCACTGGCGCGCGATGTTCTCGGCGGTGACGCCCATGTGATAACCGTGGAAGGCGTCGGTCAGGCCATCCTTGATCATCGTGTCGACCATCTTCATATCGCCCATCTTGGTGCCGCCGCGCAAATGCGCGGCATGCGGCGCCATCGACATGGATTCCTGGCCGCCGGCAACGATGATCTTGGCGTCGCCAGTCGCGATCTGCTGCATGCCGAGCGCGACGGCACGCAGACCCGAACCGCAGAGCTGGTTGACGCCCCAGGCGGTCGCCTCCTTCGGAATACCGGCCTTGATCGCCGCCTGGCGGGCCGGGTTCTGGCCCTCGCCGGCAGCAAGCACCTGGCCGAGGATCACCTCATCCACTTCGCCGGCATCGACGCCGGCGCGAGCGAGCGCCCCCTTGATGACGGCCGCGCCGAGTTCATGGGCGGGGACCGTTGCGAATGCGCCGTTGAACGAGCCTACGGCTGTTCGACCTGCGCTGGCGATGACGATGGATGAATTGCTCATGGGGACGCTCCTCGTTTTCGTCTCACTTACATAAGAGGAAACTGGCAAAGCTTGGAGCGCAAGTCAAACGCGAAGACCGGCCGCCGTCATTTTTCGGCACGAGCCCGCGAAAGCCCGATTCATCTGCTCTGTGAAAGGTTTGCCGCATCGCACAAAGAGATTGTCACCGGCCTTCTTTTGCGTTTACAGTCTGAAATGGAGGAATATCCATAATTCAGACGGGGGTCCAGGAGACTGATATGGCGAAGCATGAGGGTCAGATTGTCATCAAGAAATACGCCAATCGCCGGCTATACAATACAGGCACCAGCACCTACGTCACGCTGGAAGACCTGGCGGAGATGGTGAAGAAGGGCGAAGAATTTACCGTCCAGGATGCAAAAAGCGGAGATGACATCACGCATTCGGTGCTGACCCAGATCATCTTCGAGCAGGAATCGAAGACCGGCAACACTTTGCTCCCGATCTCCTTCCTGCGCCAGCTCATCACCTATTACGGCGACCAGATGCAGATGGTCGTGCCGAGCTTTCTCGAACATTCGATGCGCGCCTTTACCGAACAGCAGTCCCAGATGCGCGAGCAGGTGAACCGCGCCTTCGGCGAAACACCGCTCGGCAAGAACCTGCAGCTGCCGATGCAGATGGTCGAGGACCAGGTTCGCCGCAATACCGAGCTGTTTCAGCAGGCGATGCAGATGTTCTCGCCCTTCATGACGCCGCCTGCAAAGGAAAGCCGCAAGGCCGAGGCCAAGGATATCGATGAGCTGAAGGAACAGCTTCGCGCCCTTCAGAATAAACTCGACAACCTATAATCCGATCGAGACATCCCGCCCGGCGCTCCGGATCGAGACGGCAAAGCCGCCGATCACATCGATCAGAGCGATCGTCATCAAAATGAAGAAGACCTGCGTCGCAGCATCCCGGACGAGCAGAAACTCGACCAGGAAGGCGATGAAAACCAGCATCGACAAGATGTGGTTGATGAGGTTGCCGGGACCCGTTCTGGTCGCTTTCAGGATTTCGAAGAACAGCACGACAAGCGCTATGACGATGAAAAGATCGCCGAGCGCCATGCTCCAGATCGCGCCTGAGATCATCGACAATACGATGACATCATGCTGCAGCGCCGGAATACCGCCATCGCCCATCAGGCCGAGCATCGCCAGATTGTAGAGAACGAAGGGAATAATCATCAGCGGCATTGCGGCTATCATCGGCAATCTCCTTGGCGGCTGCAAGAATACTGCCGCAAAGCATTGCCCCACTGCAAGTCGTTGCAAATATTATATCGCTGAATATGAAAAGGCCGGCGTGACGCCGGCCTTGAAACCTTCGATCGGACCAGCCGAAATCGGAAATTATGCGCTTTCCTTCGGCGTCAGAACCTGGCGGCCGCGATACATGCCGGTCTTCAGGTCGATATGATGCGGGCGGCGCAGTTCGCCGGAGTTCTTGTCTTCGACATAGGTCGGAGCCTTCAGCGCGTCAGCCGAACGGCGCATACCGCGCTTGGACGGGCTTGTTTTTCTCTTCGGTACAGCCATTTCTCTTACTCCACTTGCGGGCAAAACATTCCCACGGCCAGACTGGCGGCCGAAACGGACATGTCGCGATTTCGGAAATTTTGCGCGCTTATACATGCAAGGGGCGGCCTTGACCAGTCCCCATGCATATTTTTTGAGAAGCCGATGATTTCCCGTTCAGACTTCGTCTTCCGGCACGATCCAGGGCTCGGCGCGCGCCGCCTCTTCCCATTTCCGCCAGGCCGGATGCGCCTTCATGGTCTGCATGTAGGTGAGCGTATCACGTCGATTGACGAGGTCATAGATCTCGAACCGGTTGACGACAGGCGCAAACATCGCATCCGCCCCGCTGAACGCGCCGAAGAGAAACGGCCCGCCGGATTGCTGCAGCAGATCCCGCCAGATCGTCTCGATGCGGCTGACATCGGTATCGACGCCATCCGGCAAGGCGATCCTGGCCTTCGGCCGGCGCATATTCATCGGGCAGGCGCTGCGCAGAGCCCGGAAGCTCGACAGCATTTCCATCGAAACGGAGCGGGCAAGCGACCGCTGGGCACGATCAGCAGGCAGAAGGCCGGCGTCGGGATACAGCTCGGCGGCATATTCGATGATCGCCAGCGATTCCCAGATCTTCAATGTGCCATGCTGCAGGAGCGGCACTCGCCCGGTCGGAGATACGGCCTTGATATTCGGATTGCCGGCTGCGTCGTCGAAGGGGATCAGCACCTCTTCGAAATCGATGCCCAGGCCCGTCAGCGCCATCCAGGGCCGGAACGACCAGGAGGAATAGTTCTTGTTGGCGATATAGAGCGTCGGTCTGTCCATGGGTCTCTCCCCTTCAGGCGTCGAAATCGAAAATCAGCAATTCGTGGAAATGATTCATATCCCCGAAGACGCAGAATGCCGGCGGCGTCAGCTCGAAAACAGGGGCCTTGCGGCGGATATCCTCGGCAACGTCATCGAGCATCGCCTGCCAGCGCGGCAGGGCTTCGTCCTCAAGCCATTCGACCGGATAGGCGAAGGTCATGTGGAACCTGTAATCCTCGTGGTTCGGCTGGCGATAGCCGAGGAGATCGGCAAAGGCGTTGCGCCAGGCGCGCATGACCCTCCGGTCATTCTGCGTCGCCCCGTCGAGCAGCAGACCCGACGGGCGAGCTTCGACGACGGCGACCTTGAAGGGGGCGGCCATCGAGAACCCTTCGAGCCGCGCCGCCATCAGCTCGGTGATGTCGTCGATCGGCGTCTCGAGCGGAAGATCGCCCGGCCAGCAATCCCACCGGCGTCGGGTGTCGATGAGACCTTCGAAGAGCGTCATGTGAAGACTTGTTATCGGCGTGAAGACGAACTGCGGAGCTTCGGGCATTGCCAGATATGTCTCCCGCGCCTCGATCAGCACCGCCTGCGTCCGCGATCCCTTCTCGACATGGCAGACGATGGTATTGCCTGCTTCCGGCAGGAAGCCGCCGACCTTGCGATAGCGGCTGCCGAGATGGGCGGGCGGGGTCGGATTGTGCGTCTTCGAATAGAAAAGAAGCTCGGGAGAAAACGTCGTAGCGGTCATGGGCGACTCAGGGGCTCCGATTGGACTGCACCGCCCATATGGCAGAATCAAGAATGTCAGATGACGCTTGCGGCTACCAACGACAAGTTCTGATCTCAGTCATAGATGCATTTGATGTAATCGCCGGAACCCTGTGCCCGCCGCTCGATGACGCCGGCAAGCCGGCGAAGGCCGCGGCCCGGTTTGCCGGCATTGCGATCGATCGGGTTCGGCAGCGAGACCGCGAGCAGCGATGCCTGGCGCCGCGTCAGCCTCGAGGCCGGCACCTTGAAATGATGCTGGGCCGCCGCCTCGATGCCGTAGATGCCCGGACCCCATTCGGCGATGTTGAGATAGATTTCCATCAGCCGCCGCTTCGACAGAACGAAATCCGTGGAAACAGCAAGCGGAAGCTCCATCGCCTTGCGCACGAAGGAGCGGCCGTTCCAGAGAAACAGGTTCTTTGCCGTCTGCATCGGTATGGTGCTGCCGCCGCGGGTCGCCTGGCCTTTCAGCGTATCCTCGACCAGCATGCGCATCTCGGCCCAGTCGACGCCGCCGTGGAAGCAATATTGCCCGTCTTCGGACATCATCACCGATTGCACCAGAACCGGGGCAATGTCATCGAGCGACACCCATCGGCGGTCATAGCCGCGCAACAGCACGAGATCGCGCAGCATCAGCGTCGAGACCGGGTGGATAAAGGGCAGCAGGTAGAAGAAGATCAGACCATAGGGAAGGATCAGCAGGGCCAGCACGGCAAGGACAATGCGTTTCAACACGCGCTGGTCTCCAAACCATCGCCGCTGGGCCGGCGCGTCGACGCTGTCCTCTATCTCTGGCGCTATATCCAATGTCCCCAGCCCGATTTCGCTCCTGTCGTTCTCATAACGCCTGTGGGCCGCTTATGCCAGAGTGCGCGGCAAATCTTGCTGCGCCATCGACAATTCCGTTGCAAGCCCGGGGGCGCTCATGCCAAACAGCGCCCATGGAAGCGAACCTGGACACTTTCGAGACGAGGCTGAAGAACAACGCCCGCGAGATCGAGGCGCTGCTCGACGCATTGCTTTTACCGAACCCCCTCTCCGACGAAATTGGCAGGCCAGAAACCTTGCGCAGCGCCATGCACTATGCCGTGCTGAACGGCGGCAAGCGGCTGCGCCCGTTCCTGGTCGTCGAAAGCGCTGCCCTTCTCGGCGGCGACGCCGAGGCGGCCCTTCGCGTCGGCGCAGCACTCGAATGCGTCCATTGTTATTCGCTCGTGCATGACGATCTGCCGGCCATGGACGACGATGATCTGCGCCGCGGCAAACCGACGGTCCACATCAAATTCGATGAAGCCACTGCGATCCTCGCAGGCGACAGCCTGCTGACCTACGCCTTCGACATCATCGCCGCGCCGGAAACCACCCTTCCCGACACCAGCAAGGCGGCACTGGTGCTGGCTCTTGCCCGCGCTGCCGGTCTCGGCGGCATGGCCGGCGGCCAGGCGCTCGATCTCGCGGCGGAAAGACAGGCCCCCGACGAGGCCGGCATCATCCGCCTGCAGGCGATGAAAACCGGCGCACTGATCCGCTTCGCCTGCGAAGCCGGCGCCATCATCTCGGCAGGCTCGCCGGAGGATCGCCGCCGCTTGCGCGCATTCGGCGAAAAAATCGGCCTTGCCTTCCAGCTCGCCGACGACATTCTGGACCTGACCTCGGATGCTGCGACCATGGGCAAGGCAACCGGCAAGGATGCGGCCCGCGGCAAGGGAACGCTTGTTGCCCTGCACGGCATCGAATGGGCCGAGAGCGAGCTTCGCCGGCATGTCCGCGACGCCGAGGCTCTGCTTGCCCCCTACCGCGCCCGCGCCTCAACCCTCATCGCCGCAGCGCAGTTCATCGCCGACCGGAAGAGCTGAACCGGCAGCTCAGGCTGCCAATATCTCTTTGAGAGCGGCAATCAGACGGGCGCATTCCTCGTCGGTGCCGATGCTGATGCGCAGGAAATCCGAAATACGCGGCTTGGCAAATTGGCGGACGAGAACGCCACGCTTCCTGAGAGCCGCTAAAAGTGTTGCGCTCGACCGGCTGTCATGCCTTGCAAACACGAAATTCGCCTGGGACGGCAGCACTTGAAAAGCCAGCGCTTCGAGCTCTCGCACCAGGCCGTCCCGGCTGGCGATGAGCTTCTTCCGGCATGTCTCGAACCATGCTTCGTCCTCGATCGCCGCCGTCGCGGCGACCTGCGCCAGGCGATCGAGCGGATAGGAATTGAAGCTGTCCTTGACGCGCACCAGCGCCTCGATCAGGTCCCGCTGGCCCAGCGCAAAACCGACGCGTAGGCCCGCAAAGGAGCGGGATTTCGACAGGGTCTGAATGACAAGCAGATTGGGATATTTGGGAATAAGCGGGACAGCGCTGTCACCGCCGAAATCGACATAGGCCTCGTCGATCACCACGACCGCATCCGGATGGGCGGCGACAAGCGCCTCTATGTCGGCGAGCGGCAGGCCGATGCCGGTCGGTGCGTTCGGATTGGGGATGATGATGGCGCCGCATGGCCTGTCGTAATCCGCCAGCCGGATCTGGAACCCGTCATCGACAGGAATCTCGATCGCCTCGATGTCGTATAGCAGGCTATAAGTCGGATAGAAGCTATAGGTGACATCGGGATAGAGAAGCGGCCGCTCGTGTTTCAACAGTGCCTGAAAAGTATGGGCAAGGACCTCGTCCGAGCCGTTGCCGACAAAAACTTCGCCCGCCGTCAGACCGTGACGAGCCGCGATCGTCTCGCGCAATTCCGTCGCCGCCGGGTCGGGATAGAGCCGCAGACGATCGTCCGCTGCTTGCCTGATCGCCTCCAGCGCCTTCGGCGAAGGCCCGTAGGGGTTCTCGTTGGTGTTGAGCTTGACCAGGCCGGGAATACGCGGTTGCTCCCCGGCGACATAGGGCTGGAGCCTGCTGACGATATCAGACCAGTACCGGCTCATTCGAATTCGCTGACCTTCATTCCGCCGCCGTCCGCTGGCTGAAACGCTTCTCGATATAATCGACGACAAGCGCCTCGAAGTCGGCGGCGATATTGGGGCCGCGCAGCGTCAGCGCCTTCTTGCCGTCGATGAACACAGGGGCTGCCGGTGTCTCGCCGGTGCCGGGAAGCGAAATGCCGATATCGGCATGTTTGCTTTCGCCTGGTCCGTTGACGATGCAGCCCATCACGGCGACGTTCAGCGCCTCGACGCCGGGATATTTCTTGCGCCAGATCGGCATATTCTTGCGGATGTCGTTCTGGATGTTCTGGGCCAGTTCCTGGAAGACTGTCGACGTCGTGCGCCCACAGCCGGGACAGGCGGCAACGACAGGGATGAACTGGCGGAAGCCCATGACCTGCAGGATTTCCTGCGCCACCTGGACTTCGCGCGTGCGGTCGCCGTTCGGCTCCGGTGTCAGCGACACGCGGATCGTATCGCCGATGCCGTGCTGAAGCACGAAGCCCATCGCCGCCGACGAGGCGACGATGCCCTTAGTGCCCATGCCGGCCTCTGTCAGACCGAGATGCAAGGCATGATTGGAGCGCTCGGCGAGCATCGAATTGACGGCGATCAGGTCCTGCACTTGGCTGACTTTGGCCGACAGGATGATGCGGTTGCGCGGCAGGCCGATCTCTTCAGCAAGGGCTGCCGAAAGCAGAGCCGACTGCACGATCGCCTCGCGCGTCACCTGCCGGGCCGAAAGCGGCGAGCCGGCCGCGGCATTCTGGTCCATCAGCGCCGTCAGCAGATCCTGATCGAGCGAACCCCAGTTGACGCCGATGCGCACCGGCTTGTCATAGCGGATCGCCATCTCGATGATCTCGGCGAACTGCTTGTCCTTCTTGTCCTTGAAGCCGACATTGCCGGGGTTGATGCGATATTTCGCCAGCGCTGCGGCACAATCGGGATGATCGGCAAGCAGCTTGTGTCCGATATAATGAAAGTCGCCGATTAGCGGCACGTCCATTCCGAGCCGTAGCAGCCGCTCGCGGATCTTCGGCACGGCGGCCGCACTCTCATCGCGGTCGACGGTGATGCGCACTAGCTCCGAGCCCGCCCGGTGGAGGGCCGCGACCTGGGCGACGGTCGAATCGATATCGGCCGTATCGGTATTCGTCATCGATTGCACGACGACCGGCGCCCCGCCGCCGACGATGACGCCGCCGACATCGACGGCAACGGAAGCGCGGCGCGGTTTCGGATCAAAATCGGCGGCTGAAGACATGAAGAGTTCTTGCACCCCTAAAGCATGTCGCGCAAAAGTGTGTGAGCGGTTTTGCGATAACGACATGCGTCAAACAAAGACCTAAAGCGCGAGGACCCAATCTGAAAGATTGCGACGCGCTTTAGAAACAGTGTCTTTCAGGTGGATCATGACTGCTTCCTTGTCAACCGCTCCTGATATCACTTTTGTCGGGAGGCGCCTCAGTGGCCGCCCCCGGAAACTCCGTCGGCATAATGGGCCAGTTTGGAGAACAGCAGAACGACCAACAGCAGCACCGGCAGCGCCATGAAGACCGCCGCGAAGCCGACATGCTCGGCGACGAAGCCGATCAGGGACGGCGCAACCAGCATGCCGGAATAGCCCATCGTGGTGACCACCGAGATGCCGATGCCGGGCTTAAGTCCGGGAATATTGCCCGCCGCCGAGAAAGCGATCGGCACCATGTTGGAAATGCCGATACCGCAAAAAGCAAAGCCCAGAATGGCGAGCTCGGCATTGGGGGCCAAGCCTGCAAGCAGCATGCCGACAATGGCAAAAAGCGTGCAGATCCGCAGCGTCTTGACGCCACCCAGACGATCGCGCACCAGATCGCCGGCAAAACGCATGATTGCCATCGTCGCCGAAAAGGCTGCAAAACCGAGACCGGACAGCGCCACGGACGCATCCATTTCCTGGCGAAGATAGAGCGCGCCCCAGTCGAGCACCGCGCCTTCCGGCACCATGGAAAACAAGGCCATCAATCCGAGCAGCCACGGCAGCGGCACCATCGGCAGCCTGGTCTTTTCTTTCTTGGTGTCGGGATGCGGCGGATCGGCCAGGATCATCGGCCATGCCAGAGCAAGGAAGATCGCCGCCAGCACCGTCGCCAGCTCGGCATGGCCGAGAATGCCGAGCTTGGAAATCACGATGCCGCCGAGACCCGAGCCGATCAACCCGCCGAGGCTCCAGAAAGCGTGGCAGGACGACATGATGGAGCGGCGCATGGATTTTTCGACCGACACCGCATTGGCATTCATCGCCACATCCATGGCGCCGATGAAACCGCCGAACAGGAAGAGCGAGATTGCCCCGGTGATCACGTTCGGCGCCAGCGTCAAGGCCAGGAGCAGGGGCAACACACAGACAGCCAACACCTGAACGACGATACGCGAGCCGTGTTTGGCGATCTGGGCGCCCGCGATCGGCATCATCACCAGCGAGCCGACGCCGAAGACGAGGATCATCAGCCCAAGCTCGAACTTGGAGAGCGCCAGACGTTCAGCAAAATCCGGGATCTTCGGAGCCCAGCAGCCGACGACGAAACCGTTCATGAGAAAGAGCAGCGAAACCGCCGCCCGGCTTCTGGTAACGAAGCCGCTTCGAGCTGCCGGCGGCGCATTCACATGGCTATCCATTTCGGTCTTTCCTCGTTCTCGGGCTTGGGAGCGCCCGTTTTTTCTTAACTCTAAAGTGGCGGCTCAGTTCGTTTTTTCAGCGATGACGGTCCTGCACCCACGCTCGCGGTAACCCGCAAGAATTGCGGGATCGGCATTGTGCTCGACGACGAGGCACTCGCAATGCGCAACCGGGAGGATGCTGTGGGGAGCAGCGGTGCTGAATTTCTCCGAGGTTACCGCCGCGAGTACCTTCTTGCTTCTCGATGCCGCAAACCGTTTGAACTCCGCATCCTCGAAGCCGAACACCGTAATGCCGGCCTCGAGATCGATGCCGCAAGCGCCGAGGATGCAGAGATCGGGCGAAATCTGCTCCATATCCCGCAATGCCTTGGCACCGAGCGCGCCGCCGGTCTGCCGATCCACCATTCCACCGATCAGGATGACGTTGACGGCGGGCTTGTCGATCAGCGCTACGGCGATCGCCGGCGCATTCGTTGCAGCCGTCAGTTCGAGTTCGGCCGGCAATGCATTTGCAATTGCCAGGTTGGTGCTGCCGGCATCGAAAAACACGCACGAACCGGCAGCGATCTGCTTCGCCGCAGCCTGCGCTAAGGCCTGCTTGCGATCAGCGGCAAAACCGATGCGCTGCGCCAAGCTTTCATGCGCCGGCGAAACCGGCAAAGCGCCGCCATAAACTCGCTCGCAAAGGCCCGCTTTTGCCATTTCACGCAGGTCGCGCCGCACTGTATCCTCGGAGACGCCGAATTCGAGCGCGAGTTCCGCCGCCAGCACGCGGCCGTTCAACCGCAGCCTTTCCGAAATCACACCCTGGCGCTCCCGCAACAAAAAATCCTGCATGTTCTTACCGGTTCGACACCTCAGATAATTGGAAAACGTGCATAAACGCTGATGATCGTGCAGGCAATATGCATGTTCACACGTTTTCTGACGTTATGAAACAAAGCTCCGCCACCAGATCGAAATATGGCCTATTGACCGGTTCGTGGCCTGAGAATATCGATCGGATATTCTCGATTCCCCGCCGGCAACCCGCCATCTGGTGCATCTCCCGTGAAAAACTCCGTCAGCCTGGGCATTCTGCTCACGAGCGCCGCCTATATGGCGTTCACCTTCCATGACGCGATGATCAAGATCCTGACTTCAAGCATCCCGGTCTGGCAGATCCTGTTTTTCCGCAGTCTGACGATCCTGCTCGGTTGTCTCGCCTTTGGCCGCGGCAAGCTCGTCCGCCAGACGATGGCATCGCCGATCATCAAGCCGATGATCGCCCGCAGCATCCTTCTTCTCTCAGCATGGCTTTCCTATTATTCCGCCGCAAGCCACCTGCAGCTGGCCGAGGTGACCACGCTTTATTACGCCGCCCCCGTCGTCGGCACCCTGCTTGCATGGCTCATCCTCAAGGAGGAGGTCACGCCTGCGCGCTGGCTCGCCGTCGGCGTCGGGTTCGTCGGGGTGCTCATTGCCTGCAACCCAATCGGTCTTGCCATTTCCTGGCCGGTCTATCTGGCGCTGCAGGCAGCCGTCCTCTGGGCCTCCGCCATGGTGCTGCTGCGCAAGACCTCGCTGCATGAGAAGACCACCGTCCAGCGTCTTCTTCCTTATTATGACAGGTGTTGCCGTCCTCTATACCTGGCGCACCCCTGACATGACGCAGCTGGCACTTCTCATCGCCACCGGCGTCGTTGCCGGCTCGGCGCAGTTCGCCCTCTTCGAAGGCATGCGCCGTGCACCCGTCTCCGTGCTTGCGCCATTCGAATATACCTCGCTCGTCTGGGCCTTCCTCCTCGGCTATCTGATCTGGGCCGATATCCCGACGCTAAACGTCATCGCCGGCGCATGCATGATCCTCGGCGCCGGGCTGATCATCATCGTCAGCGAAAGGTTGCGTCGCCCTATCGCCGTGTGATGCGTATTTTCCAAGGCATTACCGGTTCAACCGGCCGCTTGAGAAAAATATTTGCAATTGCCGCTTTTATTCGCAGTTTTTTACGCTTCCGGCGCCCTAGATTTCTGCGAACTATCTCTCATCCGATCACAACCTCCCAAGGATGGATAAAACTATGAACTGGTTGAAAACCGTCGCCGCCGCCGCCCTCATTCAGGCTGCAGCCCTCCTGCCGGCCCATGCCGGCGAAAACCTCGCCACCATCAAATCGGCCGGCGTCTTCAAGATCGGCACCGAAGGCACCTACGCGCCCTTCACCTATCATGACGAAAGCGGCAAGCTCGTCGGATTCGACGTCGAGATCGGCGAAGCGATCGCCGCCAAACTCGGCGTCAAGGCCGAGTTCGTCGAGGGCAAGTGGGATGGCCTGATCGCCGGCCTCGACGCCAAGCGCTACGACACCGTCATCAACCAGGTTGGCATCACCGAAGCCCGCAAGCAGAAATACGATTTCTCCGAGCCCTATATCGCTTCCAAGGCCGTACTGATCGTCCGCGACGGCGACGACAGCATCAAGACTTTCGCCGACCTCAAGGGCAAGAAATCCGCCCAGTCGCTGACAAGCAACTTCGGCAAGATCGCAACCGAAGCCGGCGCCGAGCTCGTCGGCACCGACGGTTTCGACCAGTCGATCCAGCTGGTGCTGACCAAGCGCGCCGACGCGACGATCAACGACAGTCTCTCCTTCCTCGATTTCAAGAAACACAAGCCGGACGCGCCGGTGAAGATCGCCGCCGAGCAGGAAAATGCCGATTATTCCGGCATCATCATCCGCAAGAACGAGCCGGAGCTTCTTGCCGAAATCAATAAGGCGCTTGCCGACATCAAGGCCGACGGTACTTACAAGAAGATCGCCGACAAGTATTTCGGCCAGGACGTTTCGAAGTAAGTTCCTGTCAAAGAAGTCCCCTCCCCAACCCAGGGGTTGGGGAGGGGTATTCCGAGATACGACGATCCAACCGAGAGGGAATACCCCTTGCCGCACTGGCTCCAACTGATGGCGGAATCGCTCCCCTCACTCCTCTGGGCGGGACTGATCTTCACCATCCCCCTCACGCTGCTTTCCTTCGTATTCGGATTGCTCCTCGGGCTGATTACCGCGATTGCCCGACTGTTCGGCCCCGCGCCGGTCGCGGCTATTGCCCGCTTTTATGTCTGGGTGATCCGCGGCACACCGCTGCTCGTCCAGCTCTTCGTGATTTTCTACGGCCTGCCAAGCATCGGCATCCTGCTCGATGCCTTTCCCGCCGCCCTCATCGGCTTTACCCTGAATATCGGCGCCTACAGCTCCGAGATCATCCGCGCCGTCATCTCCTCGGTGCCGAAGGGCCAGTGGGAGGCCGCCTATTCGATCGGCATGAGCTGGCGCCAGGCGATGAGCCGCACCATCCTGCCGCAGGCCGCCCGCGTCGCCGTACCGCCGCTGTCAAACACCTTCATCTCGCTGGTCAAGGATACTTCGCTTGCTGCCGCCATCACCGTGCCGGAGCTCTTTCAGGCAGCGCAGCGCATCGTCGCCACCACCTATGAACCGCTGATCCTCTATATCGAGGCGGCGCTGCTCTATCTTGTGCTGAGCTCCGTTCTCTCGCAGCTGCAAGTGCGGCTGGAGCGCCGCTTCGCGCGCTACGGCGGCATGCTGGAGGCCAATGCATGATCGAGCTTTCCAACATCGAAAAGCGCTTCGGCGACGCCGTCATCCTCAAGGATATCAGCATCCGGATTCCCGAAGGCAGCGTCACCGCGCTGGTCGGACCGTCCGGCGGCGGCAAGAGCACGCTGCTACGCTGCATCAACCTGCTCGAAATCCCCACCGCCGGGGCAATCCGCCTCGGAGAGGAAACGCTGTCCTTTGCACCGGGTCAACGAACGAGCTGGCAGGCGATCCAGAAGATCCGCCGCCAGACCGGCATGGTCTTCCAGAATTTTCAGCTTTTCCCGCATCAGACCGCGATCGAGAATGTCATGGAGGGCCTGGTGACGGTGCTGAGATGGCCGCGGGAAAACGCGCGTGCACGCGCCATGGAGCTCTTGACCAAGGTCGGCATGACCCATAAGGCCGACGCTTGGCCGTCGACGCTCTCAGGCGGTCAGCAGCAGCGTGTGGCGATCGCTCGCGCCTTGGCGCCGTCGCCGCGCGTGTTGCTCTGCGACGAGCCGACTTCGGCGCTCGATCCGGAACTTTCGGCCGAAGTGGTCGATGTGCTCGGCCAGCTTGCCCGTGAAGGGACGACGATGGTGATGGCGACCCACGATCTCAGGCTTGCGTCGAAGATCGCCAATGACGTCGTCTTCCTGGAAGCCGGAAGCGTGGTGGAAACGGGCAGCGCCAGGGCGATCTTCACTGCGCCGGAGCGCGAACGCACCAAGCGCTTCATCTCGACGATCAACGCCGCCCATACCTACGACATCTGAATGTCTCACGTGAATCGTGATTCACGTGAGACCCTTTTGCGTCTAAGCGCCCTTCCTCAGGCCGAGGTGACGACGGAGCGCGCAGCCTTCAGCGCATTGCCCCACCAGGTGATCTGATCGAGCAGGTTCTTCGCAGCCTCGTTGAGATGGGCGTAGTCGCCAAGGCTCTTGCCCTCCTTGAGAACGGCAAGATATTCGCTGAATGCGATGTGGACGCCGGTCTTGACGGAAGCAGCACTCATTTCCACGAAGATCAGGCGCAGCTGCTCGACTGCACGGGCGCCGCCGACGCCGCCGTAACCGACGAAACCGACCGGCTTCTGGATGAATTCGCCGAGATCGATGGCGTTCTTCAGAACAGCCGTCGGCGCATGGTTGTACTCGGCGACAGTGAATATGAAGCCGTCGAATTCGCGCAGCTTCTTTTTCCAGCGCTCAGCGGAGTCGCTTTCCGCCGTCGTGGCGCGCGCTTCGCCGAAGAAATGCATGGGATAGTCGAGAAGATCGAGAATCTCGACGTCCAGATCGGGGCGCTGGCCGACCAGTTCGGCGATCCACTTGGCCGGATGTTCGGCAAAACGGCCAATACGCGTGCTGCCGACAATGACGGCAATCTTCAGCTTGGTCATGGAGATGATATCCTGATTGGTCTTGGGGGGCGGGTGGTGGGATCACAAGTCTATGAGAAAGCCTCCTCGCTGGGCAAGGCGAGGAGGCGGCAAAAGCTCCGAAAAAATCAGCTTTTTGGCAGCCCGATCATACACAATCGGGTGATTGGCTGGCAGATCGGCGGCAGCAGAACAGCCGCCGATTGCTCAACCGCCATAGACGACGAGCAGGTCCTTGGCGTCGATCTGATCGCCCGCCTTGACCAACACTTCGGCGATGGTGCCGTCCTTTTCCGCGTGCAGCGCCGTTTCCATCTTCATCGCCTCGATCGAAACGAGCACATCGCCGGCACTGACGGCCTGGCCTGAGGAGACGAAGACGCGGGAGATGACGCCCGGCATCGGCGCACCGACATGGACGGCGTTGCCGGGTTCGGCTTTGCGCCGGACGGCGGCGCCCGTTGCCCCATGGGCGCGGTCCGGCACCTTGATGCGGCGCGGCTGGCCGTTGAGCTCGAAGAAGATGGTGACCATGCCCTGGCTGTCGGTCGCACTCATCGCCTGGTTGACGATAACCAGCGTCTTGCCGCGTTCGATATCGGCAAACAGCTCCTCGCCATCCCCAAGCCCGTAGAAATAGGCAGGCGTCGGCAGCACCGAAACCGGGCCGTAGGTATCGGAGGCCAGCGCGAAGTCGGTGAAGACCTTCGGGTACATCAGATAGGAGGCGAATTCGAAATCGCTGATCTCACGTTCCAGCTTGGTCTCGATGACCTTACGCTCGGCATCGAGATCGGCTTCCTTCAGCAGCGAACCGGGACGCACGGTATAGGGCTTGTCGCCCTTCAGCGCCTTCTTCTGCAGCGCTTCCGGCCATCCCGATGGCGGCTGACCGAGATCGCCCTTCAGCATCGACACCACCGATTCCGGGAAGGAGACTTCGCGGTCGGGGCTGACGACATCGGCAACCGTCAGGTCCTGGGAGACCATCATCAGCGCCATGTCGCCGACCACCTTGGAGGACGGCGTTACCTTGACGATATCGCCGAACATCTGGTTGGCGTCGGCATAGGCCTGCGCCACCCGATGCCAGCGGGTCTCCAGACCGAGCGAGCGGGCCTGTTCCTTGAGATTGGTGAACTGACCGCCCGGCATTTCATGCAGATAGACTTCCGATGCCGGACCCTTCAGATCGCTTTCGAAGGCGGCATACTGGTTGCGCACCGCTTCCCAATAGAAGGAGACGCGGCGGATCCATTCCGGATCGAGGCCAGGATCGCGCTCGGTACCGCGCAGCGCCTCGACGATCGAGCCGAGACAGGGCTGCGAAGTATTACCGGACAGCGCATCCATCGCCGCATCGACGGCATCGACGCCCGCGTCGACCGCGGCAAGCACGGTCGCCGCCGCGATCCCCGACGTGTCATGCGTGTGGAAATGGATCGGCAGGCTGGTCGCTTCGCGCAACGCCTTGAACAGCACCTTCGCCGCCGCAGGCTTGAGCAGGCCGGCCATATCCTTGAGCGCAATGATATGGGCGCCGGCTTTTTCCAGCTCGACGGCAAGGTCGGTATAATATTTCAGATCGTATTTCGGGCGGGCCGAGTTCAGAATATCGCCGGTATAGCAGATCGCCGCCTCGCAGAGCTTGTTTTCCTCGGCAATCGCATCCATCGACACCCGCATGTTCTCGACCCAGTTCAGGCAGTCGAAGACGCGGAAGAGATCGATGCCGCCGCGGGCCGCCTGGCGGACGAAATATTTGACCACATTGTCGGGATAGTTGGTGTAGCCGACACCGTTGGCGCCGCGCAGCAGCATCTGCAGCAGCAGGTTTGGCGCGCCCTCGCGGATCAGCGCCAGACGTTCCCATGGATCTTCCGTCAGGAAGCGCATCGACACGTCGAAGGTGGCGCCGCCCCAGCATTCCAGCGACAAGAGGTTCGGCAGCGCATGCGCATAGGTGCCAGCGATGCGGGCAATGTCATAGGTGCGCATGCGGGTGGCGAGCAGCGACTGATGGCCGTCGCGCATCGTCGTGTCGGTCAGAAGCACGCGCTTCTCGTTGCGCATCCATTCGCCGAATTTCTTCGGGCCGAGCGTGTCGAGAAGCTGCTTGGTGCCGTCCTTGACGCCATTGCCGTTGGCATAGGGCACTACCGGCTGCGCGGCGTTTTCCAATGGCCGCGGCCGGTCCTTGGCCTCGGGATGGCCATTGACGGTGACGTCGGCGAGATAGGTGAGCAGCTTCGTCGCGCGGTCCTGGCGCTTGACCTGCTGGAACAGTTCCGGCGTCGTGTCGATGAAGCGCGTGGTGTAGCTGTTATCACGGAATTTCGGATGGCCGATGATCGCTTCGAGGAAGGTCAGGTTGGTGGCGACACCACGGATGCGGAATTCGCGCAGCGCCCGGTCCATGCGGCTGATGGCTTCGGAGGGGTTCGGCGCCCACGCCGTGACCTTGACGAGCAGCGGATCGTAGTAGCGGGTGATGATCGCGCCCGAATAGGAGGTGCCGCCGTCAAGCCGGATGCCGAAACCGGAAGCCGAGCGATAGGCGGTGATGCGGCCGTAATCCGGAATGAAGTTGTGCTCCGGATCTTCGGTGGTGATACGGCACTGCAGCGCATGGCCGTTGAGGCGGATGTCGGCCTGAGCGGGGACGCCGGATTCTGGCGTACCGATCGCAAAGCCGTCGAGGATATGGATCTGCGCCTTGACGATGTCGATGCCGGTGACGACTTCGGTCACCGTATGCTCGACCTGGATGCGCGGATTGACCTCGATGAAGTAGAATTTGCCGGTATCGGCATCCATCAGATATTCGACGGTGCCGGCGCCGATATAGCTGGTCGCCGCCGCGATCTTTAGCGAATAGGCGGCGAGTTCCTGGCGCTGCGCTTCCGAGAGATAGGGGGCTGGCGCGCGCTCGACGACCTTCTGGTTGCGGCGCTGGATCGAGCAGTCACGCTCGAACAGATGCACGACATTTCCATGCGTATCGCCGAGAACCTGGCTTTCGACGTGGCGGGCGCGCTCGACGAGCTTTTCCAGATAGACCTCGTCCTTGCCGAAGGCGGCCATCGCCTCGCGCTTGGCCTCGGTCACCTCGCGGGCGAGATCCTTCGGATCACGGATGGCGCGCATGCCGCGGCCGCCGCCGCCCCAGGAGGCCTTCAGCATGACGGGGTAACCGATATCATTCGCCATCTTCGCCACCACGGCCATATCGTCAGGCAGCGGCTCGGTCGCCGGCACGACTGGCACGCCGACCGAGATCGCCAGATTGCGGGCCGCGACCTTGTTGCCGAGCTGGCGCATCGTGTCGCCCTTCGGGCCGATGAAGATGATGCCGGCCTCGTTGCAGGCATCGACGAATTCGGGGCTTTCCGACAGCAGGCCATAACCCGGGTGAATGGCGTCGGCGCCCGAAAGCTTGGCGACGCGGATCACCTCCTCGATCGACAGATAGCTTTCGATCGGCCCGAGATCGCGCGCAAGATGCGGGCCGCGGCCGACCTGATAGCTTTCGTCCGCCTTGAAGCGGTGCAGCGCCAGCTTGTCCTCTTCGGCCCAGATCGCCACGGTTTTTATTCCAAGCTCGTTGGCCGCGCGGAACACGCGAATGGCAATTTCGGAGCGATTGGCAACGAGAATCTTGGAAATGGGCAAAACGGTCTCCTCAGACGTTCAGACGCGGGCATGCTGCACCCGCGAAGGAAATTCTTAACTTCTTGTCACAGGAAGTTCAATTTCTCTTGCGACTGCGAAATGCAATTTCTCGCCATTCTCCTGCATGTCGCCCCGCAGTGTGCCGTGGTCCCGACAGAACGACATGCAAAAACAGAGGCTTAAGCGCGTCGCATCGTTGAAATTCGATGCGACGCGCCAAAGCGTGTTAAATCTAAATCCCTTTCGAAATCAAAGAAACGGCATGAAAATCGGGTATATTCGCATGCTTTAGCTAATTAGGCGGTGACGGAAGGCAAGCGCCACCGCCTGCTGCCGGTTTTTCGCCTTCAGTTTGTTCTGCAAGCCGTTCATATACCAGTCGACGGTGTGGTTCGAGATCTTCAGCATCTTGCTGATTTCCATCGAAGTCATGCCTTCGGCGAGATAATGCAGGATCTCCATTTCGCGCCGCGTCAGCGGTGTGTCGGCCGGCAGCACGGTTTCCAGCGCCTGCGCCTCGTCTTTCAGCTCGAGCAATCGCCAGAAGCTCTTGCGCGCCACCGCCTCAAACAGGGCAATCTCCACCGGCGACAGCTCGACAGGTTTGCCGGCGAGACTGAGGCTGCCAAGAATGCCGTTCCGTCCGTGGATGGGAAAGATATAGCCGTCTTCCAGCCCATGACCGAAGGCGTCGACCATCATCTGCTCCATGCGGCGCTGCTGCGCATCCTTGCCGAAGGCTGCGAGACTTTCCCGCCAGCGGAAAGGCCGCTGCGCATGAGCGAGGTAACGCACCATCGGATCGATCAGAGCATATTTTTTCGCAGTATAGATTTGCGGCCATTGTACCGGCCAGCGGCCGGCTAGCGCCGCCGCCCGGGGCTCCGGATTCCGCTGCGCCGGATTTCGCGGCAGATGACGAAGCAGGTCGTAATATTCGAAGCCGCAATTCTCGATTACCTGCTCCAGCTCGCTGACCACGGCCCGAGCATGTGGTGTTTCTTCCAGAATGATAAGCAACTGAATCAGCACATTAATATTCACAAAAATGCCCCTTGCCCGGACGTGATGCCCGCATCGAGGCCGTCGGCGGCTTGTCAGATAGGTCGCGAAACGGTCTTCTTCAAAAAATGCAGTCTCTAATTTCAATGCTGCGCTAAATTATTATTAAAATGCAAGCGCAAATTGTTGCGGGATATAACCGCGCAGCAATTCGGTTGCCATGGCCAATCCGTCGCATCCTGCGATAGTACGATTGGGTTAATCGTCGATTGAAATTAAACCCCTGAATACGCCGTTAATCGCCGGTTCAGGTAGCCTTTTGTAGCATCGATCATCCCGTTTTCGCAGATGCACAAGAGGTTCGACGTGACACTATTCAAGGTCTATGCAAGAGCTCTGCGCTATCTTGGCGCCTACAAGCTGCGCGTATCCCTGGTCGTGGTGGCAAACATCGTTCTGGCGACGATCACCATCGCGGAGCCGATCCTGTTCGGTCGCATTATCGATGCGATTTCCGGCAAGGGCGAGGTCAAACCTATCCTTTTCATGTGGGCGACGTTCGCCGTTTTCAACACGATTGCCTTTGTCCTAGTCGCCCGCGAGGCCGACCGGCTGGCCCATGGCCGGCGAGCGACGCTGCTGACGGAAGCCTTTGGCCGGATCATTTCCATGCCGCTTGGCTGGCACCACCAGCGCGGCACCTCCAACGCGCTGCATACATTGCTGCGCGCCTGCGAAACGCTGTTCGGCCTCTGGCTGGAATTCATGCGTAACCACCTGTCGACGGTCATCGCGCTTGCTCTTCTGATCCCGACCGCAATGTCGATGGACATGCGCCTTTCCGCTGTCCTCATGGTGCTCGCCGTCGCTTACTGGCTGATCGGCCGCGTCGTCATGAGCCGCACCAAAGACGGCCAGGCTTCGGTCGAAAACCATTATCACACCGTCTTCTCGCATGTCAGCGACTCGATCAGCAACGTTTCAGTCCTGCACAGCTACAACCGCATCGAGGCTGAAACCCGGGCGCTGAAATCATTCGCCGACCGCCTGCTCGAAGCCCAGTATCCGGTGCTCGACTGGTGGGCGATCGCCAGCGCGCTGAACCGTATGGCGTCGACTATTGCCATGATGGTGGTCCTGATCATCGGCACCATGCTTGTTCAGGCCGGCCAGCTGCGCGTCGGCGACGTCATCGCCTTCATCGGCTTTGCCAACCTGCTGATTGGCCGCCTCGATCTGATGCGCCAGTTCGCCACGCAGATTTTCGAAGCCCGTTCCAAGCTCGAGGAATTCTATGCGCTCGAAGATTCGGTGCGCGAACGCGAAGAACCGGCGGGCAATGGCGAGATCAAGGACGTCAAGGGTGCGATCGAGTTCCGCGACGTCTCCTTCGGCTTCGGCAACAGCTCGCAGGGCCTGCACAATGTCTCCTTCTCGGTGAAGGCAGGCCAGACGGTTGCGATCGTCGGCCCGACCGGCGCCGGCAAGACGACGCTCGTCAACCTGCTGCAGCGTGTCTACGACCCCCAGGGCGGCCAGATCCTCGTCGACGGCACCGATATTACCAAGGTGACCCGCAAGTCGCTGCGTCGCCACATCGCCACCGTTTTCCAGGATGCGGGCCTGCTGAACCGCTCGATCAGCGAAAACATCCGCCTTGGCCGCGAGGGCGCCAGCGAAGAGGAAATGCGCCGTGCGGCCGAGGCCGCCGCCGCCGCAGACTTTATCGAGACCCGTGAGGATCGCTACGATACCCATGTCGGCGAGCGCGGCAACAAGCTCTCCGGCGGCGAGCGCCAGCGTATCGCGATTGCCCGCGCCATCCTCAAGGACGCGCCGATCCTGGTGCTCGACGAGGCGACCTCGGCGCTCGACGTCGAGACCGAAAACCGCGTCAAGGCCGCGATCGACAATCTGCGGGAGAATCGCACCACCTTCATCATCGCCCACCGCCTGTCGACGGTCCGCGAAGCCGATATGGTGCTCTTCCTGGATGACGGCCGCGTCGTCGAACAGGGTAGCTTCGACGAACTCAGCCACAGCAACGGCCGCTTTGCCGCCCTGCTGCGCGCCAGCGGCATCCTGACGGACGAAGAGGTCCGCAGGGCCCATACCACCGAAGCCGCCTGATCGGTTCGGATTTCCAAATAAAGGCCGGACGGGTAGATCCCTTCCGGCCTTTTTGCTTGTCTGGAATATGGAAGCAGGGGCGTGCCGTGTGATAACCCCCCCTGCCCTACCGGGCATCTCCCCCACAAGGAGGGAGATTGGCGGGAGGCTTGCTCCACCGCAAAACATCAAACGCTCCGGTTGCCTTGCCAAATCGCCTTCTGTTCAGATTCATGTGATGGGCAGTTCTTTGGGGAAACCATCGCCCCGTCCAATCTCCCCACCTGTGGGGGAGATGCCCGGCAGGGCAGAAGGGGCGCCACACGGCCAACCTCGCCAGTGAGACCAAGACCGATTGATCCCCCCGCCGTTCTTCCCTAACCTCCGCATGTCCCAAGCACAGGAGAAACACCCATGAAGGTCCTGCGCATCGTCGCCAATATCGAAGCCCCTGACATCACGCCGGCCCGGCGGTTCTATCAGGAGATCCTCGGGCTCGACGTCATCATGGATCACGGCTGGATCACGACCTTCGGCGCCGCGAGGCCGATGACCATCCAGCTCAGCATCGCCAGCGAGGGCGGTTCAGGAACGCCGGTACCCGATCTCTCGATCGAGGTCGACGATCTCGATGCCGCCTTCGAGGCGATGTCGGTTGCCGGCTTTGCGATCGAGTACGGGCCGGCCGACGAGCCCTGGGGCGTCAGGCGCTTTTATGTGCGTGATCCCCTGGGCAAATTGGTGAACATTCTCGTCCATAAAAATTGAGCCGGCGGCCATCGGCCACCGGCTAGTTCATCTCACAGGATGTCCGAGCCTTATTTCCGATCGTTGCGGCGGTAGACGTTGGCCGTTCCGCCGATGCGGACGGGCACCGGGATGGTGGCGGGCTCGGTGACGAGTTTCTCCTTGACCTTGCCCTCTCGACGTTTGCGTTCGAGATAATAGGCATAGGCGAATTGCGTCGCGATGCCGGCGACCACGAAGAGCGGCCCAACCAGCGGATCCTTGTTGGTGATAAAAAGCACCACTTGGCCGATCATGGCGAGGATCGTGCCGGCGACGAAGATATTCAGCGAATGGCGGCCGAGAATGGTCAGCGGATGGTCGGCAGGACGGCGTAGAATACGCGAGAACGCCGGAATGCTGATGACGAGGTAGGTCAGCGCCAGCACATGAAGCAGCCGTGGCAATGACAAGAAGGTCTTGTCGAAACCGGTGATGACAGTCGGCAGGCCAAGGGCTGCCAGCGAGTTGCCGAGGGCCCAGAGATGGCCGGTCACCCAAATAAAGGACAGGGCGACGTAAGCGGCCGCAACCGCAAGCAGCAACGGATGCCGGGGGATCGTGCCGCCGCGCTTGATATGCAGCATCGAAACGATACCGATCGAAAACAGGAACTGCCAGGAAAGCGGATTGAGAAACCAGTAGCTCTCGATCAGCATATTGTGCGGCGCCACCTCGTAGATGCCCGCAAGCAGCCAGACCGTACCGGAGACGCCGAGTGCCAGCAACGGGCTGCGCGCATTCAGGAACAGGATGATCGGCACCATCAGCATCAACGCGCCGTACATCGGCAGGATATTGTTGTAGCCGATCTGGTGGCCGAGCAGCAGCAGCGCCGGAATACCTTCCTTCAGGTTCATCAGCAGCGCCAGAATATTGATTTCGACCAGCAAGCCCGGCCGGTGAAACAGCCACGCGCCGCAGATGAACAGCGCCAGCGTCATGAAGGTGGTGATCATATGAGCGAGATAAAGAGTAAAGGCGCGCTTGACCGCCTTGAGCGCCATCTTGAGGCGGTTGCCCGGCCGGAACCCGGAACCATAGGCAAGGCCGACGGCAATGCCGGAGATCAGCACGAAGGCCTCGGCAGCATCGGAGAAACCGAAATTCTTTGTCGTCACATATTCGAAGATCTGTCCGGGAACATGATTGATGAAGATCATGATCAGGGCGAGGCCACGCAAGACGTCTAGCCGCGTGTCGCGCTGTGATGCAGCGGCGGAGAAGGATGTGCGCTCGGTGCCGATGGCTTCGGTCCGCGTGCTTGCCATAGGGGATGTCTCCTGTTGTCCGATTTGCAAACGCGACGACGGCCAAAAGGGTTCCCTTTTGGCCGCCGCGAATCGCCGTGTTTTTCAGCGTGGAGAACGCTGTTATCCGAGCGGATATCCCTCTGCGGGATCGGTGACTTCGCAGCCGTTGATTGACAGAGTGTAGCCGCTGTCATTGGACGCTTTTGAGACCGAAATGCGGTATTTGCCGCCGCCCTGTTCCACCTCTGCCGCAAAACCGTCCCATTCCGACGGGAGCGACGGCCGCACGTAGAGCTTCCCGCCCTTCAGCCGGATGCCGAGGATGCCCTCTACGGCGGCGCGGTAGAGCCAGCCGGCGGAGCCGGTATACCAGGTCCAGCCGCCGCGCGACGTATAGGGCTCATGCCCGTAGACGTCGGCCGCCACGACATAGGGTTCGACGCGGTATTCTTCCGCCGAAGCCTTGTCGAGCGCATGGGTGATCGGGTTGAGGATCTGGAAGCAGCGCAACGCGTCATCGCCCCGCTTCAGCTCCGCCAGCGCCATCACCACCCAGGTCGCGGCATGGGTATATTGCCCGCCATTTTCGCGTACACCCGGGGGATAGGCCTTGATATAGCCGGGATCCCTAGCGGAATTGATAAAGGGCGGCGTGAACAGACGGATGATGCGGGCATCCTCATCGACCAGTTGGTCGAGCACGGCATCCATCGCCGTGACGGCGCGGGCTGGATCACCCTCGCCCGACAGCACGCTCCATGATTGCGCAATCGATCGATCCGGCATTCGGGGCTTTCCTTGGAGCCGAGCAGCGCACCGTCGTCGAACGTGCCGCGGCGATAATAGCCGCCATCCCAACCCGCAGTTTCGAGCGCCTTCTTCAGCTCGGTCAGATGCGCCGACCAGCGCTCCACACGTGCCGTGTCGCCGCGCTCTTCGGCATAGGGAGTGAAGGAGCGCAATGCGCCGGCCAGGAACCAGCCGAGCCAGACGCTGGTGCCGCGCCCGCCGATACCGACGCGGTTCATGCCATCGTTCCAATCGCCGCCAAGGAACAGCGGCAGGCCGTTAGTGCCCTTGCGGGCGATAGCGAGATCGAGAGCCAGCGCCGCGTGCTCGTAGACGCTCGCCTTGTCCTCGGAAATCTCCGGCTTGTAGAAGGAGTCATGCTGGCCTTCGAGCAGAGCCGGCCCTTCCAGGAAGGCGATCTCCTCGTCGAGCACGCTTCTGTCGCCAGTGACGCTGCAGTAATGATGGATCGCGTAAGCGAGCCACACGACGTCGTCCGAGATCAAGGTGCGCACGCCCGCGCCCGTTCCCGGCAGCCACCAATGCTGCACGTCGCCTTCGCGGAATTGGCGTGAAGCGGCATTCAGGATCTGCCCGCGGGCAAGCTTGGGTTCGTGCAGCACGAAGGCCAGCGTGTCCTGCAGCTGATCGCGGAAGCCGAAGGCGCCGCTTGCCTGGTAGAAGGCGGTGCGGGCCATGATGCGGCAGCCGAGGCTCTGATAGGGCAGCCAGGTGTTGACGAGATTGTTCATCCCGCGATCCGGCGTCGAAATCTGCAGCCTGCCGGTAAAATCCCGCCAGAAGGCCCGATTCGCCTCGACGGTATCGTCGAACGAAACCTTGCGGATATCGGCGATCACACCACGCGCTTCTTCCTCCGTCGGCGTATCGCCGAGGAAGAAGAAGAAGTCGCGCTCCTCGCCGGCGCTAAGCTCGACGTCGATCGCAAGGGCTGCGGCCGGATCACCGTCGAGGTCGGCCGTGCCGGAAAGCGAGGCGGCGGAGGTGACGGTCTGCGGCGCCTGGATCGTCCCCGCCTTGCCGACGAATTCGCGCCGGCTTGCCGAGAAGCTCGAAAGCGCCTCGCTCGCCGCGAAGAAGGCGGTGCGGTTGGAATAATCGATGCTGTAGGGATTGGTGGCAAACAGCGCCCCGGCCTCCTCGTCATATCTAGACAGGATGAAGGGCGCGGTGCGGGCCGCATTGCTGCCGAGGATCCACTCGACATAACCATAGAGACGCAGCCTGCGGCTGGTCGAACCGGTGTTGCGCAGGCGCAGGCGCTGCAGTTTCACCGGCCTTTCGCGGTCGATCGTCTGCGTCAGCTCCAGCGCAATCTCGTGCTGAACGCTGGAGAAAACGGAATAGCCGAGCCCGTGGCGGGCTTCGAAACGGATGTCCGGCCGGCGCGAAAGCGCCGCGAACGGCGTCATGACGGCACCGCTGTCGAGATCGGCGAGATAGAACGCCTCACCCGAACGGTTGATCACCGCATCGTTCGACCATGAGGTCAGCTGATAGTCGCGCGAATTGGCGCTCCAGGTAAAGCCGGCGCCCTCGGCCGACACGTGGAAGCCGAACCTGTCATTGGAGATGACATTGATCCAGGGCTGCGGCGTCGCATGGCCGCCGGGCAGGCGAACGACATATTCACGTCCGTCGCGGGCAAAGCCGCCGATGCCGTTCCAGAAGTCGAGGTCGCCCTCTTCCTCGATGACGACAGCGGGCACCGCCGGTGGCGGCACCGGCGCGATGCGCTTGACCGGGACCTTGTTGCGCTCGGCCCGTTCCATCTCCTGCAGCTCCTCCTTGGAGGGTGCAAATAGCGCCACGGCGCGGTTGATCTGGTCGACGACCTTGCCGTTCTTCGTATGCAGCGTGACGCGGGAAGCCGCGATCAGCGCATGATAGGTGCTTTCCTCCATCAGGTCCTTGCGAACCGCAAAGATATGCTGGCGCAAGCCGTCGGCCTGGCCCATGCGGCGCACGTTTTCGCACATGGCGTCGAGCGCGTGCTGCATGTCCTGCGCATAGGAAGAGGCGCGTTCGTTCATGATGACGAGATCGGCCGTGACGCCGCGCGAGCGCAGATATTCCTGCGCCAGCAGCGCCTCACGGGCGATCTCGAGATCCATGTCGTCGTTGATGCGCAGCGTGAAGATCGGGAAGTCACCGGAGATCGCCAACGGCCACAGCGCCGATTGCGATTGAAGGCCGGCCTCGACGGTCGCTTCGTCCTTGCGCAGCTGCATGTCGGGATAGACGAGATAACGGCCGAGATGCTGGAAGGCGGCCGCCTGCTGCGACGTGACGCCCACATGGCGCATCTGCACCTGCGTGCGCGTCCAGGCCTGGACCAGCTCGTGGGTAAAGGCGTCGGGATGACGGTAGCGATTGACCGCCTTGTCGACTTCGTCGCGGCTCGGCGCTGCAATCGTCCAGAAGATCACGCTGACTTTCTTGCCGGCCGGCACGCGGACGGTGCGGCGCAGCGACATCACGGGATCGAGCATGAAGCCGTCGCTGCCGGAAAGCGTCGCCCCCGGATCGAAGGCGGCCGCATCGGCCAAGCTGCGGCCGCGGCCGATGAACTTGCGCCGGTCGGTCTCGAATTCCGTGTGACGGGTGTCGCCGGCATTGTCGACGATCAGATGGGCGATGCTGATGTTCGGCTCGTTCGGATCGCGCTTGTTGCGTTCGGCGCGGATGACGTCGCCGCGCTTGCCGATCTCGGTCTTGACGAACATCCGTGCGAATGCCGGATGCGCATTATCGGTATCGTCGGAGGTAATCACCGGTTCGAGGTAGGAGGTGACTTCGATGAAACGGTCCTCCCCACCCATGTTGAGCAGGGTGACGCGGCGGGCCTCGGCATCATGCTCGGTGGCGATGATGCACTCCACCTCGCTCGTGAGGTCGCCGACCGTCTTGGTGAACTGCGCCTTCTCGTCGGCGAATTCGACCTTGATCTTCTCGCCCTCGGCACCCTTCGGCTCCGATGTCGTCGACCACCATTCATTGGTGGCGGTATCGCGCAGGAAGATGAAGCTACCCCAGCGGTCTTCGGTCGGATCGGCTTTCCAGCGGGATACGGAAAGGCCGTTCCAGCGGGAATAACCGGCGCCGGTCGCCGTCAGCATCAGTGAATAATGACCGTTCGACAGAAACACGAGTTCGCGGTCACGCGAAGCCGGCTCGCTGATCTTCCTGATCTCCGGCCGCAGCAGATCGTCCTGGATGCTGGCCGGCGTGTCGGATTCATGCTTGCCGCTCATGACCGGAATGTCGCGCGGCGCCTTTTCCTGCAGCAGCAGCTCGGCCGCCTCGATGACCGGATCGGCGTGGAAGAGTTCACGCAGATGGCCGTTGAAGGCGACGTTGGCGACGGCTGCGATCGACATGCCGTGATGGTGGGCGTAATAGTTGTAGACCACGGCGCATTTCTTGCCTTCCGGCACGCGCGTCGGCGTGAAGTCGACGGCATCGTGGAAGCCGAACTTGCCGAGCGCACCGACCTTGCGCAACCGCTGCAGATTTTCGAGCGCGCCCGGCGGGTCGTACTGGCTGGCGAGCAGCGATGCATAAGGCGCGATGACGGCATTGTGGCCGAGGCCGCGCTTCAGGCCGAGCGTCGGCACGCCGAAATTCGTGTACTGGTAATTGAGGTTATGGTCGCGGGCATTGAATGCCGCCTCCGAAATGCCCCACGGAATGCCGAGCTTGCGGGCGTAATTCATCTGTTCGACGACGACCAGATTGTTGGTCTGGTTGAGAATGCCCCCGCCGCGCTCCTGCATGACGAGCGGCGGCATCAGATATTCGAACATCGAGCCGGACCAGGAGACCAGCGCGCCGCGCGATCCCACAGGCACGACCTGGCGGCCGAGACGGTACCAGTGCTCGGTCGGCAGATCGCCCTTGGCGATGCCGAACAGGCTGGTCAGGCGGCATTCCGAGGCGAGAAGGTCGTAGCAGGCCTGGTCGAGTTCACCGCTTTCGACGCGGTAGCCGATCGACAGCAGGCGCCGTTCCGGCCGGAACAGGAAGCCGAAATCCATCGAGAAAGCGAGATCGCGGGCCTTGTCGCGCAGCGCCACCAGCCGCGGCCTGAGCGCATCGACCTTGGAGAGGTCGAAGGTGCTGTCTGAAATATGCGCCTCGCAGACCTTCACCAGCGATGCCGCCCATTGAGTGACCTCTTCGCTCTGCTTCGACTTGACCTCATGGTCGAGATTGGCGGCGAGTTTTTCGATGTCGCGGGCGAGAACGGCGAGGTTGATGATGCGGATCGAGGCGAATTCATGCTCGCGCTTGACGGCGGCAAGCGCGTTCTGGAAGCCGACGATGCGTTCCTCCAGCCGCCGGCGCAGCGGCCGCACGGTCTTACGGTCATCGGGCAGGTCCGCCAGCACTTCACCGAGAATGCCGGCCGTGTCGCCGACACCGTCGAGATTGCCCTGCATGTGGGCGGACGGCGCCTCGGCCCAGTTGCGGCAGGCCGACGAAATGGCGATCAGGTGGCCGGCGAGATTACCGCTGTCGACGGCCGAGACATAACGAGGGCCCAACGTCTGCAGCGTATCGGTGTGATACCAGTTGAATAGATGACCGCGGAATTTCTCCATTCGGTCGATCGTCGAAATCGTCTGTTCCAGTCGCTCGAGCGTCTCCTCGAAGGAGAACCAGCCGAATTGCCGGCCGGACACGACGGAGAGCAGATAGACGCCGATATTGGTCGGCGAGGTACGCGCCGCGACAATCACATGCGGCGTTTCCTGGATATTGTCGGGCGGCAGATAGTTCTGCTCGGCGGTGGTGAAGGTCTCGAAATAGCGCCAGGTGCGCCGGGCGATCTTGCGCAGTTCGCTCGACACGGAATCGGCGACCTCGAGCCGGTCCTCGGTTTCTGCCGACTGGCTGACATACCAGGCAACGACAGGCGACAGGATCCACAAAAGCGCAAAGGGAATGCCGACGACGAAGGCGCTGCCGCCTGGCAGGGCGGCAAATCCGAGCGCCAGCAGCGCCAGCACCGGTGCATGCCACATCTGCTTGTAGTAGGAGACCAGCGTGCCCTGGCTGCCCGCCTGGACGCTGGCGGCGGTCCGCCACTGCAGCATCAGCTTGCGGCTGACGAACAGGCGGTAGAGCGAACGGCCGATCGCATCGGCCATCATGGCGGCCGAATCGGCGATGAAGACGATCCGCAGTGCGACCTGCGCGTTCGCGGCCGTGATATCGGACCAGACCGTATAGAGATGGGCGCGGGCGATGATATCGCTGGTGCGCGGAATGATGCCGTTGATCAGCGACAGCGTTGGCGCGACGAAGAGGCAGAAAATCAGCAGGATCTGCCAGATGAGGGCGCCGAGCGGACCCATGAAATACCAGCCGAGGACGGAGGCGAAGAACCAGGCGATCGGCGTCAGCGAGCGGCGCAGATTGTCGAACATCTTCCAGCGGCCAAGCGCCGTGACGCCGTATTTCGGATTGAACATATAGGGCAGCAGCTGCCAGTCGCCCCGCGCCCAGCGATGCTGGCGCGAGGTCTCGACTTCGTAGCGGATCGGGAAATCCTCGACCAGTTCGAGATCGGTGACGAGCGCGCAGCGCGCCATCGAACCTTCAAGAAGGTCGTGGCTGAGCACCGAGTTTTCGTCGATCCGGCCCTTCAGCGACGCTTCGAAGGCATCGACATGATAAAGGCCCTTGCCGGTGAAGGTGCCTTCGCCGGCGAGATCCTGATAGACGTCGGAAACGGTGAAGACGTAAGGGTCGAGGCCGCGGTTGATCGAAAAGACGCGCTGAAAGACCGAGGCGTCCTTGCCCGTCGTCAGCGACGGGGTGACGCGCGGCTGCAGCACGCCGTAGCCGCTTTCGACACGGCCGGTTTTCGGATTGATGACCGGGCGGTTGATCGGATGGTAGAGCTTGCCGACAAGCTTGGTAACGGCATCGCGCATCAGCCGCGTATCGGCATCGAGCGTCATGACATATTGCACATTGGCCGGTACGGTGTTGGCGCCCGGCAGATAGGTGGTGTCGCGGTCGCCGCGCAGCAGCATGTTCAGCTCGTGCAGCTTGCCGCGCTTGCGCTCCCAGCCCATCCACACACCTTCGGAGGGATTATAGAGGCGGCGGCGATGCAGCAGATAGAAACGCGTCTTGCCGTCATAGGCATAGCGGGCGGAAAGATTGGCAATCTCACGCCGGGCATAGTCCAGAACCTCCAGATCGGCAGGCGTTTCCTCGGCCTCGCTGTCTGGCCAATCGCTGAGCAGCGCGAAATAGAGCTCGCCGCGCGGATTGGCGAGATAATGAACCTCGAGATTGCGCACGTGATCGTCGACGCTGTCGCGGTTCGAGATCAGGCAGGGCACGACGAGCAGCGTGCGCGCATCCTCCGGAATACCTTCCTTGAACTCGTATCCGACGAGGCGCGCCGGCGTCACGAAGAAGGAAAGCACGGTATTGAAGAGACCCGTTGCCCCCTCCGACGCCGGCAGTGAGAACATGATCAGAAGCAGGGCGATTTCGATCGCCCCCATGCCGGCATTGGCCATGAACCGGCCGACGATCGCCATGGCGATAACCGTCAAAAGCATGACGGGCACGGCAATTGCCAGCCAGTTGAATTGGCGCACCGCGCGCACGAAATGCTGGGTGACCGTCGGGCGATAACTCGCCCGCGCTTCGAGCTTTGGCCGCTGCGCGCCGGACAGGAAACCGCCGACATTCGGTTCATGCGGCTGCGGCTCGTCGGAGGCTTTGGCGGCATCCGTCATGTCGAGCGCCAGTTGGGCGATTTGCATTTCGGTCAGCGGCGAGCGTTTGGCCAGCTTTTCGATCTGTTTGCGGTATTTGTTGCGCGAGCCGGAATCGAGGATGCCGTAATCCGAATGCTCCCAGAGCAGCTTGTCGACATGGCTGACCTGCTCGACCCAGACCGACCATTCGGCATCATCGATCTCGCGAAGGCTGCGGATGATGTTGCCCATCGTCACGTTGCCGGAAGAGAGACGGCTGTGTTCTGCCGTCGTCGCCTCTTCTGTATTGCGGCCAAGCTCTTCCAGCCGCTCGTCGAGCCAGGTAATCGCCAGACTCGATGTCTGCGAGCCGTCACGCATGCGATAGAGGAACTGCGTCGAGAAGGTATTGTCTTCGGCAAGCGGTTCCAGCGTCTTCAAATAGCTGGCCGCTGCCGCAGGATCGGTCAGGCGCACCAGTTCATCGGCCGCCTCGTTGGCGCGGCGGCGCAGGCGGCGGCTGGCTTCGACGCGGCTGGAAATGCGGCGAAGGTTTTCCACCAGCACGTAACGCACAAGCGAAGGCAACGCCCAGAGTTCGCCGATCCTCAGCGTCTCGCTGGCCTGAAAGCCGTCGACCAGCGCCGTCAGGCTTTCCTGCGAGATCGTGCTGTGGGTATGGGCGACGTAGAGCCAGGCAAGCACGAGCGTGCGCGGCACCTCGACACCGCCGACCGTCATGGTCGGCAATTCGCGATAGAAGCGGCGGGGGAAGTCGCGTCGCACCTCCTGGATTGCCTCTTCAACGATATAATGATTGTCCAGCAGCCATTCCGCCGCCGGCGTGATTGTCTCGCCGGCTTCGACGTCGGTCGCCGTGGTCCGGTAGACGCGCAGAATTTCCTTCTCGTTTTCCTTGTGGCGCGCGAAGAAATCGAAGGGGGCAAAAGCCGGCAGCCGGTCGACGCTGCCGCGGGCGACCGCATCGCCAATCCCCTTGATGTCTTCAATGGCAAGATAAGTCGAGCGGATCGAATCGTTGTGATCGATCTGCTTGGTCTCGGGTTCGCGCGGAAGGCTCGGAGAAAGATTAGAAATAGACATGGGTTCGGTTCTGGATCCAAACAAAGTTATGGCTGTTTTGCTCAGCCTTTTGCACTGCTTATCATGACTGCTACATGAACGGAGCCCGTTTCTTCGAAGATCGATGAAGCCGGGATAAATGACGCTTGGGCCAGGCGATGCGAACGGGTTAAGCCCTGATCCAGGGCGCGGCCCGACGGGTGATCAAGGCGCTCGATACCCTCTCCGCGAAAGCCATGTCGAAAATTGGACACTATCGAGATTATTCAAGTCAAGAGGCATGAGCAGCGCGCCCGTGAGCTTGGAAAGTGCGTGAACGGCACTATGCCGGCCCCTGGTTCCGGCAAATGCAAGAGTTCTTCGATTTTAGGAAAGACACGCGATCCCGGGTGGCATCATCGGTTCGAAAACGACGATATTCAAACACACGACGGAAATGCGTCGCACGAAGAATTTCGATGCGGCCGCGCGTGATGAATGAAGAAGTCCGGAAGAACGAAAAAGGGATCGGATGCCGATCACCCAGAAAGGCGAAAACCGCCGCAACGCCGGCATTTGCCGGCGTCTATCATAGCCGATCAGCCGACGACGCCGCAAACCATGGCGACGACGAACAGGAATGCTGCCGTGAAGATTGCTCCATGGAGCACCGTTTGAAGCCTGTGGCGCGTGGTCAGCGGCTTCTTGGTCTCTACGGAACCGTACTGGTTCACGTGAGCATGCGAAATACCCAGATCTGCCATATGTCGCCTCCGTTGTTCTCGTGCGGCCGGTTGTGCGGCTCGCGTTTGTTTTCTTACATTCTCTATCAACTAGGTAGAGATAAATTTCCGTCCAGAGCGAACGAAAGAGAAAATTCAACCAGCCCTTTTAGCAGCTCGCCTTTTCAGCCGCCCACTTTTCAGCAGCCCGTCTTTTTCAGCAGAGTGTGCGCCATGCCCAGATCCACGAGCGCTCGACGGCGTCCTCGGCCTGACCGAGGTTGGCGGGGATCTCGAGCAGCCGACGATCCTTTTCCGCAGTTAGGGAGACCGAAACCTGTTCCCGACGATCGGCTTTAACCGGTGGATCGAGGTAGCCCATGGTCATCCCACCGAGAAAGAACATGCCTCAACCTCCATCGATCACGAAAGCTAACAATCGTTAACAGGATCATGACAGAAGCGGGGCGGCTGTCAATAGTCTAGTTGAATGGTCGTCTTTTAGGGAAATCTTATCCTTAACGCCGCCGCCGGTCTTTTCTTTTCAACGGGTTGAAAAGATTGCCTTTCAGGCTTTGACGAAACCCTTGCTGGCGATCATCAAATTTCTCGTGTAGTCCTCATGAACCGCGCCCTCCGCCAACGCCCGAGAGGTGAGCCGCTCGACGACGGCGCCGTTGCGCATCACCGCCAGCCTTTCACACATATGGGTGACGACGCCGAGATCATGGCTGACCATCACGAAGGTGAGCTTGCGGTCGCGCCGGATCTGCTCCAGCAGGTTCAACACCTCGGCCTGCACCGAGGCGTCGAGCGCCGATGTCGGCTCGTCGAGCAGCAGGATCGACGGCTCGACGATCAGCGCCCGGGCAATCGCCACACGCTGCCGCTGGCCGCCGGAGAGCTGGTGCGGGTAGCGGAAACGGAACCCGTTGCCCAGACCGACCTCGTCGAGCGCGCGGGCGATACGCGTCTCGCTGTCGGAAATACCGTGGATCGCCAGCGGCTCGAGCAGCAGCCGGTCGATGGTCTGGCGCGGGTGCAGCGAACCATAAGGATCCTGAAAGACCATCTGCACGCGCCGATAGAAAGATTTGCTGCGTTTCAAGCCTCTCAGCGCTTCGCCATCGATGTTGATCGCGCCCCCACTGATCGGCGCAAGCCCGGCCACGGCCCGCAGCAGGGTCGATTTACCCGAGCCGGATTCTCCGACGAGCCCGAAGGATTCCCCGCCTTGGACGGCAATGCTGACATCCTTCAGCGCATGAAAATCATCGTAGACCACACTGAGATTGTCGATCTCGAGAGCCGCGCTCATGCCGCCCACTCCGGCCTGCGGTCGAGCACCGGCAGCGGATGACGGTTCTGGCCGATCTCGGGCATGCAGTTCAGCAGCCCTTGCGTATAGGGATGCTGCGCATGTTTGAGATCGGCAGCGGCCAGTTCCTCGACGATTTTTCCGGCATACATGACGATGACCCGGTCGCAGAATGAGGAAACCAGCCGGAGATCATGGGAGACGAAGATCAGCCCCATGCCGCGCTCGGCCACCAGCCTGTCCATGATTTTGAGCACATCGAGCTGCACCGTTACGTCGAGCGCCGAGGTCGGCTCGTCGGCGATCAGCAGTTCAGGGCCGGCGATCAGCATCATGGCGATCATCGCGCGCTGGCCCATGCCGCCCGAAACCTCATGCGGATGCAAGTCAAAGACCCGTTGCGGGTCGCGGATCTGCACTGCTTCCAGCATGGCGAGCGCCCGTTCGCGCGCCTCCGCCTTGCCGACCTTTTCATGCGTGCGCAGCGTTTCGCAGATCTGCCGCCCGATGGTCATTACCGGATCGAGCGAATATTTCGGATCCTGCAGGATCATGGCGATGCGCTTGCCGCGCAGCCTGCGCCTTTCGCCGGCCGAGGCATTGATGAGATCAATGCCGTTGAAATCGAGCTTGTCGGCCGTGACGATGCCGTGTTTCGGCGTCAGCCCCATGATCGCCCGGCCGGTCTGCGACTTGCCGGAACCGGATTCGCCGACGATGCCGAGCCTTTCCTTGCCGAGCGTGAAAGAGACGCCGCGCACCGCCTCGATCACCCCGGTGCGGGTGGGGTAGCTGACCTTGAGCTTGTCGACCGTCAGAAGTGTGGTCATTGGCCGCTCTCCTTCGGATCGAGCGCGTCGCGCAGGCCGTCGCCTAAGAGATTGAAGCCGAGGCTGACGATCAGGATGGCGATGCCGGGCATCGCCGCCACCCACCATTGATCGAGAATGAAGCGCCGACCCGAAGCGATCATCGCACCCCATTCCGGCAGCGGCGGCTGTGCGCCCAGGCCGAGGAAACCGAGACCGGCCGCCGTCAGGATGATGCCGGCCATATCGAGCGTCACGCGCACGATCAGCGAGGAAATGCAGAGCGGCACGACATGGCGCACGATGATGCGGATCGGCGAGGCGCCCATCAGCCTTACCGCCGAAATATAATCGGAACGCCGCACCGTCAGCGTCTCGGCGCGCGCGATGCGGGCATAGGGCGGCCAGGATGTGATGGCGATGGCGATGATCGCGTTCTGGATACCTGGACCAAGCGCGGCGACGAAGGCGAGCGCCAGCACCAGCTTCGGAAAGGCGAGAAAGATATCGGTGACGCGCATCAGCGTCGCGTCGACCCAGCCTCCGGCATAACCCGATACCGTGCCGACGATCAGCCCGACCGGCGCCGAGATCACAGCGACGAGCACGACGACAAGCAGAGTCAATCGCGATCCGTAGATCAGCCGCGAATAGATATCGCGGCCCTGGTCATCCGAACCGAGCAGGAAGCCGCTCGTTCCCGGCGGCAGCAGCCGGGCATTGCGCAGATCGCCGACGACAGGATTGTGCGTGGCAAGCACGTCGGCGAAAGCGGCGATGAAAAGCAGCGCGACGATGATCAGCAGGCCGACCACGGCAAGCCGGTTGGCCGTGAATTGCCGCCAGGTGACGTAGGCGCGGCCGAGACGGGCCTGCATGCGCGATTGCGGCCGGTCGGACAGCAGCCATTGGCGGCGGCTCATCGTTGGAGAGGGGCTGGCGGGAGCCGTCATCGGTTTTTCGTCCTTGGGTCGAGCGTTCGGTAGAGAAGATCGGACAGAAGGTTGATGCCGATGAAAACCGTGCCGATGACAATGGTGCCGCCAAGCACGGCATTCATATCGGCATTCTGCAGCGAATTGGTGATGTACAGCCCAATGCCCGGCCAGGAAAAGACGGTCTCGGTCAGCACCGATCCTTCGAGCAGGCCGGCATAGGAAAGCGCGATGACGGTGACGAGCGGCACGGCGGCATTGCGCAGCGCGTGGCCCCAGATCACCCGCGTTTCCGAAAGCCCCTTGGCGCGCGCGGCAACGATATATTCCTGCGAAAGCTCGTTCAGCATGAAGCTGCGCGTCATCCGGCTGATATAGGCAAGCGAGAAATAGCCGAGCAGCGAAGCCGGCAGGATGATGTGGCGGAAGACGTCATAGAAGACGTCCCACTGCCCCTGCCAGGCGCTGTCCAGAAGGTAGAAGCCGGTGATCGGCGTGAAGGTATATTCGTAGACGATATCGATGCGGCCGGGAAAGGTCACCCAGCGCAGCTGCGCATAGAAGATGACGAGCGAGATCAGCGCCAGCCAGAAAATCGGCACCGAATAGCCGATCAGGCCGATGACGCGCACCAACTGGTCGGCGATGCTGCCGCGGCGCACCGCGGCGAGCACGCCGAGCGGCACACCGACGAAAGCGCCGATCAGTGTTCCCAATGTCGCCAGCTCGACCGTCGCCGGGAATGCCCGGCGAATATCGACCATGACAGGATTGGTCGTCAGCACCGAATTGCCGAAATCGCCGGACAGGACGCCTTTCACATAAATGTAGAACTGCTGATAGAGCGGCAGGTCGAAGCCCATCTCCCGCCGCACGCGCTCGACGACATGGTGGGGGGCGCGGTCGCCGAGGATGGCGAGCACGGGATCGATCGGCACGACGCGGCCGATGAAGAAGGTGACGGCGAGAAGGCCGAAATAGGTGGTGACGGCGGCAAACAGGAACCGGCCTGCCGCCTTTGCGAAGGTACCGGCACGGCGCTTTCGGGGCCGCGCCTCCTGTGTTGTTGCGACGGTGCTCAAGCGACCAATCCTGCCGGACTATTCCTTGGCGATCGGACCGACGAAATTGGTGTCGAAGCTCGGACCCAGTTTGAAGTCCTTCACGCTTTTGCGGTAGCCGGCCACCTCGGTCTGCTGGAAGATGAAGACGAAGGGGCTGTTGGCCAGGTATTTCTTCTGGATATCCTGATAGATGGCGGCGCGCTTGCCGGCGTCGCGTTCCAGAAGTGCAGCCTTGGCTTGCTTGTCGAGTTCCGGCGCTTCCCAGGTATTGCGCCATGCGAGCGTCTTTACCGTGCCGGCATCGGAATTGTCGGGATTGCCGGTGAAGGTATCGGCATTGGAATTCGGGTCGAAATAATCAGACCCCCACTGGCCGATATACATGTCGTGGGTGCGGGCGCGGTATTTGGTCAGCGTCTGCTTGCCGTCACCCGGGATGATTTCCATCTTCACGCCGGCCTGCGCCAGCGTTTGCTGCATGGATTCAGCGATGCCGGTCACCGGCTGCGTGTTGCGCACGTCCATGGTGATCGAGAAACCATCGGGCACGCCGGCCTTCGCGAGCAGTTCCTTGGCCTTGGCGACGTCGAGCTTGTAAGGGTTCTCATCGAGCGCGCCGAGCTGGCCCTTCGGCAGGAAGGTCTGATGGATTTCGCCGATACCCTTGATCAGGGTCGCGCCGATCGCATCGTAGTCGACCAGATATTTGAAGGCTTCTTGGACCTCAGGCTTCTTCAGGTTCTCGTTCTTGTTGTTCAGGCTGACATAATAGATCGTGCCCTTCGGCGCGCTCGTCGTCGCCAGATCGGCATTCTTCGAAACGGCGTCGATATCACCCGGCTCGAGGTTGCGGGCGATATCGATATCGCCGGCTTCGAGCGCCAGCCGCTGGGCCGAGCTTTCCTTCATAAAGCGATAAATGACGCGATTGAGCTTCGCCTTGTCGCCGTAATAATTGTCGTTACGCTCCAGCACGACGACTTCATTGGCCCGCCATTCGCGCAGCTTGAAGGCGCCGGAACCAGCATAGCCGGTCTTCAACCATTCATTGCCGAAATCATTGTCGTATTTGTGCTCGGCATCCGGCGTCACTGCCTTCACATGCTCCATCACCAGCTTCTTGTCGACGACGGAAGCAACGGTCGCCGTCAGGCAGTTCAGCACGAAGCTCGGCGCATAGGCCTTGTCGACGGTGAAGACGAAGGTATTGGCATCGGCCGCCTTGGCCTTTTCGGTGACATTGTCGCCGGTTAGGCCGAACTGGGTGAGGATGAAGGCCGGGCTCTTGTCGAGCTTGACGGCGCGCTCGAACGACCAGGCGACGTCTTCGGCGGTGATCGGATTGCCGGAGGCGAATTTCAGGCCTGACTTCAGCTTGAACGTATAGGTCAGACCGTCATCGGAAACGCTCCAGCTGTCGGCCAGATCGCCCTTGACCTTGGACGTGTCGTCCATATCCAGACGGACGAGCAGGCTGTAGCTGTTGCTGGTAATTTCGGCCGTCGACAGCTCGAACGCCTCGCCCGGATCCATCGTGATGATGTCGTCGATGGCAAAACCCTCGACCAGCGTATCCTTGGGTGTCTCGGCAAAGGCCGAGGGTGCGGTCATCATCAGCAGCGAAAGAGCGGCGCCTGCGGAAAGCAGTCGGAAATTGCGGCTGAGCTTGGTGATCATCATGGTCTGTTCCCCTGTTCTTGCTTGATTACGAAGCGTTTTGTCGGTCATCTCACATTAAACTACTGTCCATTCCTGGCGCGTCCAGAGGCGCCCAGCGCTTTAAGCGTGGTCCTCCCGCCAAGCTTGTGCCAGGATGCGAAGCCAATTTTCACGGGCAAGTTTCGTCAGATCGGCTTCACCATATCCAACCTCCCGGAGAGCGGCAATCAGCTTCTGATTGCCGGCCGCATCGCCGATTTCTTCCGGAATGGTTGCACCATCGAAGTCCGATCCGAGCCCCACGCAATCGATGCCGATGCGGTTCACCAGATAGTCGATGTGACGGATCATATCGGCAAGGGGTGTGTCGCTGTCCGAGCGGCCGTCGGGACGCAGCATGGCGGTGGCATAATTGATGCCGACGAGGCCGCGGCTTTCACGGATTGCATCGAGTTGCCTGTCCGTCAGATTGCGGGCGACCGGCGTCAATGCGTGGGCATTGGAATGGCTGGAGACCAGCGGCTGGTCCGTCGTCTTCGCCACGTCCCAGAAACCTTTTTCGGTGATATGGGCAAGGTCGACCACGATACCGAGGCGATTGCATTCCCTGACCAGCTCGAAGCCGGCATCGGTGAGGCCGGGCGCCGTATCCGGCGACATCGGGAAGGCGAAGGGCACGCCGTAACCGAAGACATTGTGCCGGCTCCAGACCGGACCCAGCGACCGCAGCCCGGCTGCATAAAATAGCTCGAGCGCCGCAAGATCGGCGCCGATCGCCTCGCAGCCTTCCATATGCATGACGGCGGCAAAAATATTGTCCGCCATGGCGCCGCGGATATCCTTCACCGTCCGGCAGAGCCGCCAGGCGCCGGCCTGGTCGAGCCGCAGCGCGATCGCCGCCATTTCGGTGGCAATGGCAAGGGAAGGCAGCGGATCGAGAGGCGCCGCCATCGGCGTGATATAACGGCCGTCGGCATCCGGATCGGCAAAGACCAGATCGCCGGAGGGAATATAGATCGCGCAGAGACCGCCCGAAAGGCCGCCCTCTCTGGCCCTCCGTGCATCGATATGGCCGAGCGTCGTGCCGTCTGCGAATTCCGCGATCGGGTCGCTGCCGTCTTTTGAATGTGTCCAGAGTCGAAGGAGAACGTCGTTGTGACCGTCAAATACGAATTGCATCTGTCTTCCTGGCTGCCCTACTGCTTAATTCCTCAAATCGGAATCGATTTAAGAATAAAATTATGCAGCATTCAAAGTGCTGCAGCGTCCTTTGCGCGTCTTTTCAGAAGCGTGGCGCTGTAGAGGGCGAATGAAATGGCAGAATAGAAAAGCTGACGGAATTCGCCACCTCTTTTTTTAAAAATCCGTGGTCGGTGCTAAAACGAAACGGGGGCCGAAGCCCCCGTTAAAATCATCGGATCGCGCCATTTGAGATCAGTGCTTGCGGCGCTTCTTCTGTCGGTAGACGTCGATGACGACAGCCGCGACGATGATGAGACCTTTGACGATCTCCTGGTAATAGGCATCGATCCTGAGGAAGGTAAAGCCCGAGGTCATGACGCCGAGGATGATGGTGCCGATGACGGTGCCGGTGATGCGCCCGACGCCGCCGGTGAGCGAGGTGCCGCCGATGACGGTCGCAGCGATCGCGTCGAGTTCATAACCGACACCCATGCTGGCCTGTGCGGTTTCAGCGCGGGCCGCCGTAACGATCCCGGCGAGACCTGCCAGCAATCCGGCGATCACGTAGACCTTAACAAGATGCGCCTCGATGTTGATGCCGGAAACGCGCGCGGCCTGCGGGTTGGCGCCGATGGCATAGGTGAACTTTCCATAACGGGTGTAACGCAGCGCAATGTGAAAGATCAGCGCAACCACCAGGAAGACGACGACCGGCCAGGCTTTGGTTCCGATGAAGTGAAACTGCTCGGTAATCCCGGACACCGGCTGTCCCTTCGTATACCACTTCGCCACACCGCGGGCCGAAACGAACATGCCGAGCGTTGCAATGAACGGCGGGATTTTCGTGTAGGCGATGAGCGCGCCGTTGGCGAGACCCGCCGCCGCGCCGATCAGCAGGCCGACCATGATCGGCACGAAAGCCGGCAGGTCGGTCAGTGAGGGAAAGACCGCCCGTCCCCAGGTCGACGACTGGGCGAAACTCGTTGCGATCATCGCCGTCATGCCGACGACCGAGCCCGAGGAAAGATCGATGCCGCCTGTTATGATGACCTGCGTGACGCCGACGGCGATGATGCCGATGACGGAGACCTGCAGGATCATGATCGTCAGGCGCTGCGAATTCATCAGAAAGCTTTGGCCGATGAACATCCAGCCGAGCACTTCGTAGATCAGCGCAATGCCGACGAGCACGAGGAAAATGCTGAGCTCGGTCGGCATGCGCCGACGCCTTTGCCGGGTTGCGAGCGGAGCCGCGCCCTCTGCTGCCTTTGTACTCATGTCGAACCTCCCTTGGACGATCGCAGACGGCGCATCACTGCGCAGCCAGCTCCATCACCTTGATCTGCGTTGCTTCATCGCGATTGAGGAAACCGGTCACGCGCCCCTCATGCATGACCATGATGCGGTCGCTCATCCCGAGAACCTCGGGCATCTCGGACGAAATCATGACGACGGCCACGCCGTTTCGCGCCATCTCCGTCACCAGCCGGTGGATTTCCGCCTTGGCGCCGACATCGATGCCGCGGGTCGGCTCGTCGAGGATCAGGATCCGCGGATTGGTGAGCAACCAGCGACCAATCAGCACTTTCTGCTGATTGCCGCCGGAAAGATTTTCCACCCGCTCGTAAAGATTGGGCGTTTTTACCCGCAGCTTTTTTGCCATGTCTTCGCAGGTTGCCTCGATCGCCCCCTGCTGGACGAAACCGCCCTTGACATACCTGTCCTGCAGAACGGCGATCTGCATGTTTTCGAGAATATCGAGGATCAGCAGACAGCCGGTATCTTTGCGGTCCTCGGTCAGGAACGCCATCTGGTGGCGGATCGCCTCCGTCGGCGAAGAAATCGTCACCGGCTTGCCGTAGAGCTCGATCGAGCCGGAGCTTGCCGGCGTCACACCAAACAGCGTTTCGGCGACGTTCGATCGCCCGGAACCGACAAGGCCGGCCACGCCGAGGATCTCGCCCGCCCTCACCTCGAAGGAGACGTCCTTGAAGACGCCGTTGAGGCAAAGATCCCTAACGGAGAGCATGACCTCGCCGATCGGCACTTCTTCTTTCGGAAACATCTGGGTGATTTCGCGCCCGACCATCATGCGGATGATGTCGTCGCGGGTAACGTCGGTCGAAGCATGCGTGCCGATATATCGGCCGTCACGGAAGACGGAGAACTCGTCGGCGATCTCGAACAGCTCGTTCATCTTGTGGGTGATGTAGACGATGCCGATGCCCTGAGCCCTGAGGTCGCGGATGATGCGGAAGAGATGTTCGACTTCGCGCTCGGTCAGCGCCGAGGTCGGCTCGTCCATGATCAGTACGTCGGAATTATAGGAAACCGCCTTGGCGATCTCGACCATCTGCCGATTGGCGACCGACAGGTATCGGACTTCGATATCGGGATCGATATCAATATTGAGCCGGGTAAACAGTTCTTCGGTCATCCGATGCATGACGCCGTGATCGACGAAGCCGAGGCGGTTCTTCGGTTCGCGGCGGATCCAGATATTTTCCGCGACCGTCATGAACGGCATCAGGTTCAGTTCCTGATGGATCATGGCCATGCCGTTTTCCAGCGCGTCGAGCGGAGATTTCAGCCGGATCTCGACGCCTTTCAGGCGGATATCGCCCTTGTCGGGTATGTAGATGCCGGCAAGGATCTTCATCAATGTCGATTTGCCGGCGCCGTTTTCGCCCATCAGCGCATGCACGGAGGCGCGCTTCAGCCGGAACTGCACATCGTCGAGGGCGACGACGCCCGGAAATTCCTTGCGAACGCCCTCGGCGCTCAACAGATATTCCGCATTCGGAACTGCACCGCTCGCACGCACGGCGGCCATGGTTGTCGGGCTGACGGCCATATCATCTCCTCCAAATACGGACAGGCGAAAGGATGCGGGCAAAGCCCGCATCCTGTTGGCACTCGTCTCAGTTCTTGGTGACGAAGTCCTTGACGTTTTCAGGCGTGACGAGCTGGAAGGGAATGTAGACCTTCTTCTCGATCTTTTCGCCCTTGGCGAGCTTGAGCGCAGCGTCGAGCGAGCCCTTGCCCTGGCCGGCAGCGTCCTGGAACACCGTGACGTCGAGATCGCCGGCCTGCATGGCGGCGAGCGCGTCCTGCGTGGCGTCGACGCCGCCGACGACGACCTTGGTCATGTCCTTGCCGGCTGCCTTCAGCGCCTGGATGGCGCCGATCGCCATTTCGTCGTTGTTGGAGATCACGGCGTCGAATTCGATGCCGCTGGAGAGCCAGTTGGTCATCAAGTCGGCGCCCTGGGTGCGGTCCCAGTTGGCCGTCTGCTCTTCGACGATCTCAAGGCCCTTGCATTCATCGGTCTTGACGACGTCATGGACGTCCTGGGTGCGCATACGCGCAGCCTGGTTGGAAAGCTCGCCCATGATGACGACGGCCTTGCCCTTGCCGCCGAGAATGCGGCAGATTTCCTTGGTTTCCAGCGTGCCGGATTCCTGCTCGTTGGAGGCGACGAAGGCCTGCTTGTCCGGCAGCGTGTCGACATTGACCGGCTGGCGGTTGACGTAGACAAGCGGAATGCCGGCATCGGCGGCGAGCTTGGACATTGCCGTGGTTGCGTCGGTATCGACAGGGTTGACGATGATTGCATCAACCTTGGAGGCGATGAAATTCTGGATCTGGCTCTGCTGCTTGGAAACGTCGTTCTGTGCGTCTTCGACCTGCAGCGTCACGCCGGAAAGCGTCTTTGCATAATCGGTCATGCCGTTGCGCAGAACGGTCAAGAAGTTGTCGTCGAACTTCGCCATCGAGACGCCGACGGTTTCTGCGTGCGCGGCCGTCGACATGACGAGCGCCAGCGCAGTGCCCAGGATAAACTTTTTCATTTTCACTTCCTCCACAAGCGGTGCCCGGCTGCACCCTCCTCACGCCGGAGCTCCAGGCACTTGCCTTGGAGCGCAATTCCCGCGCCACCTCTCCCGCGGCGCAAAACGGAACAAACAAACCGTAAAATTTGTTCTTCGGAATATTCATTCCATTTTCTGGGAACGACGTCAAGCCTCTTTAGAAGCGACGAGGTACGGATAAGGAGGCAATGCGGCGGGCTTAACCATCGGCGCCTGATTTCCCTCTGTTGTGAAAGATCAGCGGCGCATCCATCTATGGGAAGTCAAAGACAGCGCCGGGGCCGCAGGCGTCTTCGACATCGAGACGCGGCCGGTCATTTAAAGATTTTGGAGACAGGACAAATGTCCATTTCGATCTATCGCCTCACCGTTCCGATGTTCCAGCGCGGCCTCGCCAGCCTGAAGACCTACCTCGACAAGGCCGAGGCCTATGCCAAGGAAAAGAATATCGATCCCGCCATATTGGTCGCCGCGCGCCTGGCGCCCGACATGCTGCCGCTCTCCGGCCAGTATCAGCGCGCCAGCGACAGCGCCAAATTCACCCTCGCTCGCCTGACCGCCACCGATGCCCCGAAATTCGAGGACAATGAGAAGACCTTCGACGAGCTGCGCGAGCGCCTGGCAAAGACCGAAGCCTATCTCGCCAGCTTCTCACAGGAGGCGCTGGAGGGCGTCGAAAGCCGTCAGATCACCCTGCCTGGAAAGAGCGGTATCGTGCTCCCCGGTGACGAATATGTCACCGTCTTCGCCCTGCCGAACTTCTATTTCCACGTCACCACCGCCCACGCCATCCTGCGCAACCAAGGTGCGCCGATCGGCAAGCGCGATTATCTGGGGTGAAGCACATAACCCGAAACTCGGAATCGATTTTCGGAAAGTATTATGTGCCAGTTTAAAGCGCTCTAACATCAGGGCCGGCGCGTCACCGGCCCTTTTTCCGTCAGCTCGGTATAGGCGAGGGTCTGATCGAGATGCCGCGCCCGGAGCGACAGCAGCCTTTCGGCGTATTCAAGCCTGATCGCCGCATAGGCCGGATCGGCCGCGATATTGTCGAGCTCCATCGGATCGTCGCTCAGATTGAAAAGCAGCGGCGGCAATGCGGTAAAATGCACATATTTGAACCGCCCATCGCGGATCACCGCGAGATTGCATTCGTTCGGCTTGAGCCCGAAATACCGCTCCGCCTGGCCCTCGGCGATATCGCGGAAATCGAATTCCCAGAATGCCGCGTCCCGCCAGTCCGGCCTGCTGCTGCTCCCGCCATTGACGAACGGCATTAGCGACCGGCCGTCGAGCCCGTTCTTCGCCTCGACGCCGAGCCTTTCGCAAAGGGTCGGAAAAACATCCGCGGCGCTGGTAAAATCGTCGACGATCCCGCCGGCAGCACCGCTTGAAGGATCGCGAATGACCAGCGGAATATGATAGCTGCCGTCGAAGAAGCCGCCCTTCCCGAGCGTCCAGTGATCGCCCGCCATCTCGGCGTGATCGGAGGTAAAGACAATAAGCGTATCGTCCCAGGCGCCCGCATCCTTCAGGGCCTGCCAGATCCGGCCGAGCTGTGCATCGACCTCCGATATCATGCCGTAATAGATCGCCCTTATCGCGGCGAAGTCCTCACCGTTCCAGTCGACTAGCGGCCCCGTTGCGCCGTGGATGAAATTGCCCTTGTCGGTGCGCGGCATGGCATAGGCGAGATAGGGATGACTTGTCTCTTCCACGTCGCGATCGGCCGCGCGCGAAAAAAACGGCCCCTCGCTTGGCTTGAACATCCGATTGAATGGTTCCGGCACGGAAAAGGGCGGGTGCGGACGCAGGAAAGAGACATGCGCATACCACGGCCTGTCCTGTTCACCCAGCCAACGGATGAATTCACCGGCCAGGAACGCCGTCTGGGTCTCATCGCTGGAATAGGCCGGCGCCGCATCGGAAATTTCTCCAGGCTCCGCGCCGACGGGAATATGGATGTCGCGGCTGACGGCATTGGCATGGCCGCGGGACCGGAGCCAGGAGAGCCATTGCCTCTCATGCTCGGGCAGAAGCTGGCGCGAGGTAAAACCCGGCAGCACGCCTTCATAGGTGGTCAGATGCGGATCGCCGGCATCCATTGCCCGCGGATCGGGCGCCGTATCGGTGTAACCGAACAGCGTCGGATCGTATCCCGCCCGCCGCGCCGCCAGCGCCAGATTGTCGAAACGGGCGTCGAGCGGCGAGCCGTTGCGGCAGACGCGGTGGTTCATCTGGTAGAGGCCGGTATAGAGTGTGGCCCGGGCCGGCGAGCAGGGTGCGGCCCCGGCATAGTGCCGCCTGAAGAGTGTGCCTTCGCGCGCCAGCGCATCGACATTTGGCGTCTTCACGCAGGGATGCGCCGCGGCCGACAGGCAATCGCCGCGCCACTGGTCCGCCGTGATCAGCAGAATGTTCGGCCGGCGATCCGGTGTTTTAATGCTGGTTGGTTTTGGCATGCCAGTTCCAGGCGGAGCGGATGATCTCGGACAGATCATACTGCGGCACCCAGCCGAGCACGTCGCGCGCCTTGTCGTTATTGGCGACGAGCGTATGCGAATCGCCTTCGCGCCGGCCGATATATTCGACCGGGAAAGGCCTGTTCGACACGTCCTCGATGGCGCCGAGCAATTCCTTCACCGTCGTGCCGGTGCCGGTGCCGAGGTTGAGCGCGACGGAATCGCCGCCCTTCAAGAGATATTCGACGGCGCGCACATGCGCATCGGCAAGATCGAGCACATGGATATAGTCGCGCACGCAGGTGCCGTCGCGGGTCTCGTAATCGCTGCCGAACACTTTGAAGCCCTGGCGGCGGCCGAGGGCCGCATCGATCGCCAGCGGTATCGCATGCGTCTCCGGCTGGTGCCATTCGCCGATCCGGCCTTCGAAATCGGCGCCGGCCGCATTGAAATAACGCAGCACCACCGAGCGCAGGCTCCGGTACTGGTCGTAATCGGCGAGCGCCTGCTCGACGATATATTTCGTCCGCCCGTAGGGATTGATCGGCACCTGCCGGTGCGACTCGTCGAGCGGCACGCTCTGCGGCAGACCGTAAGTGGCGCAGGTAGAGGAGAAGACGAAGGCGTTGATGCCGGCTGCCTGCGCCGCCGAAAGCAGCGTCAAGGTGCCGATGACATTGTTCTCATAAAAGGAGACCGGATCCTTGACCGATTCGCCGACCTCGATCAGCGCCGCAAAATGCAGGATCGCCGCCGGCTTGTGCTCGGCCAGCACCTCATCCAGCCGGGCGCGATCACGAATATCGCCTTCCTCGGCCGGGCCCCATTTGACGAACTCGCGATGGCCGTTCGAAAAATTATCGAAGACGACAGGCTTGTAGCCCTTGTTCGCCAGGTCAAGACACGTATGCGAGCCGATATAACCGGCGCCGCCGACCACAAGAACCGTTTCACCTGCCATGCACCACCCTTATTATTAGCGAGAGATAAAAGAAACCTAGACGAGATACACGTCAATAAAAAGAAGGAATTGCGTTAAAACAAAAAGGTAGAGTCCGCGCTTGAATGCTGAACCGCCCTAGGCGCGAACGGGCAACAGGTCAAATGCCGAACCGCCCGGCCCTGCGCGTTCTATGCCGGATCGGCGACCGGCGAATTATTCGCGTGATTTGCATAAACACCCGTTTTAAGGGGCTTTACGATCATATGATGCAACGGTCCGCAGCCATCAGCCAGGGAGCGCGCGAATGAGAAAGGCATTGGTCGTTTGGGGCGGCTGGCAAGGCCATGAGCCGGAGCAATGCGCTGAGATCGTCACCGATCTCCTGCGCGAGGACGGTTTTGCGGTCGAGGTCACCGGCGATCTCGGCATATTCGGATCTCCGACGCTTGTGAAAGCCGATCTGCTGGTGCCGATCATCACCGGCGAAACGCTCGAAAAACCCCATGCCTTGGCCCTGGTCGAAGCGGTGCGCAGCGGGCTCGGGCTTGCTGGCCATCACGGCGCGCTCGCTACCTCCTTCAAGGAAAGCGCGCCGTTCCGCTATGTCTCCGGCGTCACCTGGGTTGCCCATCCCGGCAATATCATCGACTTCCGTGTCGCCGTCACCCGCCAGGACGATCCAGTCATGGAGGGCATTCCCGATTTCGATTACCGTTCGGAGCAATATTACCTCCACTACGATCCCACCGTCGAAATCCTGGCGACCACCACCTTCACCGGCGCTTACGATCCGGCCGCGCGCAATGTCGTGATGCCTGTTGTTTTCAAGCGCCATTTCGGCGCCGGCCGCATCTTCTATTCCGCTCTCGGCCATGTCGCGGCCGAATTCGACCATCCCTACATGCCCCTCATCCTGCGCCGCGGCCTGAGCTGGGCCGCCCGTCGATAGTCTGGGACGGGCAATCCTTGCCGACCGCCTGCCCCCGCCATAATTTGCCCGCATGCCGGATCGCTTCTCTTTCTTCCCCGCCACAACAGACCGCCTGGCCGAAATAGAAGCGGTCTTCGACGATTGCGCCGACGCCCGCAACTGCCGCTGCGCCTACTGGTATCTTCCGAATGCCGATTACAATGCCGGATGGGGTGAGGGAAATCGCAGCTGGTTTCGAAGCCTTGTCGCAGAGCCGCGTCCACCGGGCATTCTCGCCTATCATGAGAACGAGCCGGCCGGATGGTGCGGCGTGGCGCCACGCGTCGTGTTCGACCGGCTGCGCCGCTCAAAACCCTTTGCCCCGGTCGATGACACGCCGGTCTGGTCGATCAATTGCTTCATCGTCCGCAAGCCGTTCCGGCGGCAGGGCCTGTCGCGGCTGCTTTTGAAAAGATGCCGTCGAATTTGCCAGCGCAAACGGGGCCGATTGTCTCGAGGCATACCCTGTCGACCAAGTGGCCCGCGCCTCGAACGGAGGCGAGCTCTATCCGGGAACGCTTGCGATGTTCCGTGATGAAGGTTTCGTTGAAGTGGCAAGGCGTCTGCCGGCAAGACCGATCGTGCGCCTGCAATGCAGCTGACTATTCGGACGTTGGCTACAGTGCTTAGAGCGGTTCCGGTTTTCCACGGGGGCGCAGAACCGCTCTAACCTTTTGTTTATACGCTAACGGGCCGCCTTCAGCTGCCGATCGTCCTCGACGGCAGGCGCCGCCTCGTCATAGACCCGCATCAGCCGCCCGGCCGCCTTCAGCTTCGCGATAAGATCGTTTCCATCGGCCGAGGCCTTGGTCAGCTCCAACTGCTCGAACTCCCGCAGCGCCTGCGCCCAATGGCTTTCCCCGCGCCCATCCGGCCTGCCTTCCGATTCCCACAGTGAATAAGCGCGCTGGCTTACCCAGGCGTCTTTATTATGACTCATCATCAACCCCAGCGAGAAATTTGGAAACAATATTCGATAGGCAACAAGGTGCCAAAACCGGCTTTAGGAGTCGTTACGAGGCAGCGTTAGTTTTTAGCTAATACAACAGCTTGGCCTCCTACCGTCTCCGGGTTAGGGTCCCAGCAGAAACGACAGCGATGACCGATGGCAGCAAAGACAACTCTCAACGCGAAAAACCTGGAAGCCCTCGGCGCCCAACGTCTCGCCGAACTGCTGATCGAGATCAGCATGGGCAGCGCCGCCCACAAACGACGGCTTCGAATGGAGCTTGCCGGCAATCAAGGCAGTGCCGAAGTGGCACGCGAAGTGCGCAAGCGCCTGGCCAGCATCGCGCGAGCCCGCAGCTTCATCGAATGGCATAAGGTGAAAACTGTTAACGCGGACTTGGAAACGCAGCGATCGACGATCGTCACCGTCGTCGCCGCCGACGATCCGAAGGAGGCGTTCGATCTCATCTGGCAATTTCTTGCCGTCGCCGATTCCATATTCGAGCGATCCAACAGCGGCGACAGCGTTTTTATCGAAACCTTCCATCAGGCATGCGCCGATGCCGGCGTCATCGCCAGCGCCGCGGGCATCGGTATCGATGTCCTTGCCGACAAGATCTTCACTGCGCTGCAGGATAACGACCACGGCCAATATGATCCGCTGATCGCCGAGATGCTTCCGGCGCTGGGCGACGACGGCCTGGAACACTTGAAGAGCCGCCTGGTGCAATGGTCGAACGAAGCGGAGGAGAAGCCTGACGACGCCGACCGCGAGGTTTTCGGCAATGGGCCGATCTACAGGGATGAGATCGACGCCAACCATCGGCAAATGACGGCGCGCATCGCTCTGCAGGAAATTGCCGATGCCCAGAATGATGTCGATGCCTTCATCGCCCAGCTGCCGGAACAGACGTTAAGGGCGCCGATGATCGCAGCCGAGATTGCTGACCGTTTGCTCCTGGCTGGACGCGCCGAGGATGCATTGACGATTTTGGACGGCGCCGATCACAGGGGGCGGTTCGAACTGCCCTTTGAATGGCAGCGCGCCCGCGTCGAGGCACTCGCCGCGCTCGGACGAGGAGAGGAAGCGCAGGCCTATCAATGGCAATGCTTCGAGCAGTCGCTGAATGGCGAGCACCTTCGCGCTTTCCTGCGAAGGCTCCCCGACTTCGACGATATCGAGGCCGAGGAGAAGGCATTCGCCTTCGTCCACGGCTTTCCGGATGTTCACCCGGCCCTTGCCTTTTTCCTTACCTGGCCGGCACTGGCTGAAGCGGCGAAACTCATATCCAACCGTCACGCGGAACTGGACGGTAACTTGTACGAACTGATGACGCCGGCAGCCGAGGCGCTGCAGGAGAAACACCCGCTCGCAGCCACCATGCTGCTGCGGGCGATGATCGGCTTCGCCCTCGATTACGGCCGATCCAGCCGTTACAGGCATGCCGCCCGCCATCTGGCGGAATGCGCGTCGATGGCGCCGCATATCGACGATTTCGGCAGCGCCCGGCCTCACGACGCCTATGTTGTCGAACTCAAGCGCAAACACGGAAACAAGCATGGCTTCTGGAGCCTCCTGCGTTAGGCCGACAATACCGGATCCCACCCACGAAAAGGACATCACCATGACCGGAACCGCATGGCACGCCGATCCGCTGAACTGGGGCAATGGCCCGCGTATTTTCGAGGCCTTCCTCGAACCGACCTGCCCTTACTCGGTCAGGGCTTTCTACAAGCTCGACGCCCTTCTTGAGCAAGCCGGCAGAGACAGGATCACCGTCAAGCTCCGTCTGCAGTCGCAACCCTGGCACATGTATTCCGGCGTGCTCGTCCGCTGCATCATCGCCGCCTCGACGCTGGAAGGCGGCAAGGAGACGGCAAAAAAGGTCATGGGAGCCATCGCCGCGCATCGCGAGGAATTCGAGTTTGAGCGTCACGCCGGCGGCCCGAACATGGACGTCACGCCGAACCAAATCATCGAGCGCCTGGAAGGTTACAGCGGCATCAAACTGAAGGAAGCCTTCGCGATCCCGGATCTCGACCGGGAGATCAAATGGCACTGCAAATACGCCCGGCAGAACGGCATCCACGTCTCGCCGACTTTCATGATCGACGGGCTGGTGCAGGCGGACATGAGCAGCGGCGATGAGGTTGGAGCCTGGGTCGAGAAAGTGCTGGGCGGCTGACGCCCTGCCTGGCCTGCAAGTGCTCACTGGGCGGCAGTCTCTTACCTGCCGGCACCCACGAAATAGGAACGGCTGAAATAGAACGCGCTTGCTTGACTCACGAGCGCCCATCAATTGGCCTGACGCTCGTGAACGTTGCTTTGCAGCTCGCAAGCGGCACCTAACTGAGACGAATCGGAAGATCGCGGGGGAAACCTTAGAGTCCAAGTTCCAAGTGGCGGAGAGGGTGGGATTTGAACCCACGATACCCTTGCAGGTATGCCGCATTTCGAGTGCGGTGCATTCGACCACTCTGCCACCTCTCCGCGGTCTGGTCGGCGCTTGTTCGGCGCGGGCGTTCTCATAACGAGCATATGACGGGTTGGCAAGCCGAAAAGTCGAAGCATTCCATCCTTTTGCCTTGACACCTTTTTGTCACTCGCGTATCTCGGCTGCGCGATAGGTTTGGAGTAATCCGTGCCTTGCCCGTCCCGCGCTCGCGTGGGGCATTTCACCGGCAGAAAGAGTTCGAGGCCAGCCCTCTGAAATCCCTGCTTAACATCGACTGATAAAAAGACGGCCGCCTTGCTCAAGCAGCGAGGAGAGCTGGAACGAACATGAAAGGATAAAAAATGTTCGCAGTCATCAAGACCGGCGGTAAACAGTACCGTGTGGCAGCCAACGACGTGCTGACCATCGAAAAGCTGGAAGCCACCGCTGGCGATTCCATTGAATTTACCGAAGTGCTCGTGATCGGCGAAGGCGCCGACGCTGCGATCGGTGCGCCCTTCGTTACCGGCGCCTCTGTCAAGGCAGAAGTCGTCGAACAGAACCGCGGCAAGAAGGTCATCGCCTTCAAGAAGCGCCGCCGTCAGAATTCGAAGCGTTCGCGCGGCCATCGTCAGCATCACACGGTCGTCCGTATCACGGACATCGTGGCTGCCAAGTAAGATCAACGGGTTTCAGGTTTAAAGGAGAACTCCAATGGCACACAAAAAAGCTGGCGGTTCCTCGCGCAACGGTCGCGATTCCGAATCCAAGCGCCTTGGCGTGAAGAAGTTCGGCGGCGAAGCCGTCATCGCAGGCAACATCCTCGTGCGTCAGCGCGGGACGCAGTGGCATCCGGGTTCCAACGTCGGCCTCGGCAAGGATCACACGATTTTTGCGCTTACCGCCGGCAATGTGAACTTCCGAACGAAGGCCAACGGTCGCGTCTACGTGTCTGTCATGCCGAAAGCGGAAGCAGCGGAATAAGCCGGTAGCGCTTTAAAACAGCCGGCGTCTCATCGACCCGGCTGGCCGTATCAGGTTCAGTCTAGAAATCAGGGGAGATGGGGCGCCATCTCCCCTTTTTCTTTGTCCAAACAGGAGGACTGAACATGCAAGGCGAATTGTTAAGGGCAGACCAATCAAGGTCTCCCCGGGAAGACCAGCGGTCTCCCATGGAACGGCTGAGGCCGGAGCGGTTAAGGACCGATTGCCCTGTCTTACTATCGGAAAGGCTCGTCATGCGCGCGCCCCACGAAGAAGACATCGACGCCCTTGCCCATCTCGCCAACAACGCCAAAGTCGCCACCATGGTATCGCGTATGCCGCATCCCTATACCGCCGATGATGCCGCCGACTTTGTTTGGCGTACGCGAAATGGCGAGATTGGCAAATGCGTCTATGCGATCACCAAGGCCGAAAACGGCGCCTTTATCGGCTGCTGCGGTGTCGAGCCGCAGGCCGACGGCAGGACCGTCGAAATCGGTTACTGGCTGGGCGAACCCCATTGGAACAAGGGCTATACGACCGAGGCCTGCCATGCCCTCGTCGATATGGTGTTCAGAACCCGCGAAAACGTCGATCAGATCGACGCCCGCTGCCGGGTGATGAACGTCGCCTCGCGCCGCGTCATCCAGAAGTGCGGCTTCCAGTTCCAGGGATCGGGGCTTGCCGCTTCGCTCGCGCTCGGCAGCAACGTGCCTGTTGAATGGTACAGGCTCGACCGCAAGACCTGGATGTCGCTCCGAAGCTGGGGGAACATCGCATGAGCACGACGGCACTGCAAAGGCCGGAGGTCAGGCCGATGATGCCCGGCCCCGCGCCTGTCATCTCGACTGCCCGGCTGACGCTCCGCCCTCACAGGCTGAGCGATGCGCCTGCGATCGCGGAATCGCTCTCCGATTTCGCGGTCACGCGCATGCTGTCCCGCGTCCCCGCGCCGTTCGACCGGCAGGATGCGCTGGACTGGCTGATCCCGGTCACCTCGGGCACCCTGCCAGACTGGCCGCTGGCCATCACCGGCGGGGACGATGTCCATATCGGCAACGTCTCGATCGAGCTGCGCCACGGCCGCTGGCACCTCGGCTACTGGCTGAACCGCTACTACTGGCGGCGCGGCTATATGAGCGAGGCGGTGGGGGCGATCATCGAGCGCTTCTCGCGCCGCATGCCGGAGACGCCCGTTCATTCCGGCGTCTTCGCCGACAATCCGGCGTCGCTGCGGCTGCAGGAGAAGCTGGGTTTCCGCATGGTGGGTTGCGGCGAAATCTATTGTTTCGCCCGCAATACCATGGTTTCGCACATCGAAACTGTGCTGCAGCCGGGCATGCTGCAGCCGCGGAAGGTTGCCTGACACAGCATGATGCCGAAAAGTGTGAGCGGTTTTTGGACAACATCATGCTCAAGTAAAAGGAGACGCCGTCAAACGACGGCGTCTCCGTCAATCGCCGATCGCGACCCAGAGCGGGAAATGATCGGACCCGACGGATTGCGTGTCGATCCGGGCGGATTTCAACCGGCTGACAAGGCCGCAACTGACGAAGCAATAGTCGAGATGCATGCGTTTGCCGTGATCTTCGGGATCCATCCAGCTATAGCTCTCCGGCCGATGGGCCTGAAGCGCCGCAAAGGCGTCGACCGGTGTGCCGATCCGGGCGATCCGGCCGTAATATCCGCCGCCGGCCCCGGCAAGCGCGCAATATTCCGGCGATTCCGGCTCCATGTTGAAATCGCCCATGATGACGTAGTCCTCCGGCAGCGGCGGCTCCGGCAGATCGAATTCACCACCTCCCGTCAGCGACCCGCCCTCGTGAACGAAGGCATTGATATGGGCGTTCAGGAACTGCAGCTGGCGAATTCGTTCGTCTGCGGAAACGTGGTCGAGGTGGACGGAGTAGAGGCGGAGCGCTCCGCCCGGCGCTGCGATCACCGCCTCGGTGGCGCCGCGCTGCAGATTGATCTTGCCGATCGTGCGGCTGCGCGGCAGAAGCAGCGTCCTAATCGAGACAATTGGCCAGCGCGACAGCACCATGTTGCCGAACTGGAAACGGGTGCCGCGCACCGGCGCCGGCCCGCTCGGAGCCGCTTCGGCATGCATGTCGCAGGCCGGCCCATACACCCAGAAATAGTCGGAAAAGAGGGCGGCAATACCGGCCACCATGTCGGCAAAACCGTTGCGCGAGAAGCCGCGGGTCACCTCCTGCAGCGCGATGACATCGGCGCCCTCGAGGCTGCGGGCAATGCGCTCGAGATCGTATCTGCCGTCAAGACCGAAGCCGTACTGTATGTTATAGCTCGCAAAATTCACGATAATCTTTGACCTCCGTCGGAACCGCCTATATCGAATGGGCCAAGACGGGCCGTCCAACCGCCACCGGATACTGGAAGTAAAATGAAATTTCTCGACGAAGCAAAGGTCTATATCCGATCCGGAGACGGCGGCGGCGGCAGCGTCTCCTTCCGGCGCGAGAAATTCATCGAGTTCGGCGGCCCCGACGGCGGTGATGGCGGACGCGGCGGCGACGTCTGGGTGGAGACCGTCAACGGCCTCAACACGCTGATCGATTTCCGCTATCAGCAGCACTTCAAGGCGACGACCGGCACCCACGGCATGGGCCGGAACCGCACCGGCGCCAATGGCAGCGACGTGACGCTGAAGGTCCCTGTCGGCACCCAGATCTTCGAGGAAGACCGGGAAACGCTGATCTGCGATCTCACCGTCGAAGGCCAGCGTTACTGCCTCGCCCATGGGGGCAATGGCGGCTTCGGCAACGCCCATTTCAAGACCTCGACCAATCAAGCGCCGGATTGGGCCAATCCCGGCCTGCCCGGCGAGGAAAAGACCCTCTGGCTGCGGCTGAAACTGATCGCCGATGCCGGCCTCGTCGGCCTGCCCAATGCCGGTAAATCGACCTTCCTGGCATCGGTCACCCGTGCACGGCCGAAGATCGCCAACTACCCCTTCACCACGCTGCATCCCAATCTCGGCGTCGCCACGATCGACGAGCGGGAATTCATCCTTGCCGACATTCCGGGCCTGATCGAAGGCGCCCATGAGGGTGTCGGCATCGGTGACCGTTTCCTCGGCCATGTCGAGCGCACCCGGGTGCTGCTCCACCTCGTCTCCGCCCAGGAGGAAAAGGTCGGCAAGGCCTATAAGACGGTCAAGCACGAGCTCGAAGCCTATGGCAACGATCTGACGGATAAGCCTGAAATCGTGGCGCTGTCGCAGATCGACGTGCTCGACGATGCCGAATTGAAGAAGAAGGCCAGGGAATTGGCCAAGGCCTGCGGCAAGACGCCGTTCCTGATTTCGGCCGTCACCGGCAAGGGTATGACCGAGGTCCTGCGGGCGCTACGCGACATCATCGTCGAAGAAAATGCCGAGGAGAAGCCCGCCAAGGTGCCGAAGCTCAGGCATCGCGACATGGTCGTCAGCGATGAGGGCGAGGGTCAGGGCGAGGACGAGGCCGATGACCAGCCGTAAGCCGCTTGGCCGCTACCGGCGCGTCGTCATCAAGATCGGCTCCGCGCTGCTGGTCGACCGCAAGGCCGGGCTGAAAAAGGCCTGGCTCGACGCCATGTGTGCCGATATCGCAGGCCTGAAGGCCAAAGGCATCGACGTGCTCGTCGTTTCCTCCGGCGCAATCGCGCTCGGCCGTTCGGTGCTCGACCTGTCCTCCGGCGCACTGAAGCTGGAAGAAAGCCAGGCAGCAGCAGCCGTCGGCCAGATCGCGCTGGCGCGCGCCTGGTCGGAAAGCCTGTCGCGCGACGAGATCGTCGCAGGCCAGATCCTGCTGACGCTCGGCGATACCGAGGAGCGCCGCCGTTATCTCAATGCGCGCGCCACCATCAATCAGCTTTTGAAGATCGGCGCCGTGCCTATTATCAACGAGAACGACACGGTCGCCACCAGCGAAATCCGCTATGGCGACAACGACCGGCTGGCCGCCCGCGTCGCGACGATGACCGGCGCCGACCTGCTGATCCTTCTCTCCGACATTGACGGCCTCTATACCGCGCCGCCGCATCTCGATCCGAACGCGAGCTTCCTGGAGACGATTTCCGCAATCACCCCAGAGATCGAGGCGATGGCCGGGGGTGCTGCTTCCGAGCTTTCGCGCGGCGGCATGCGCACCAAGATCGATGCCGGCAAGATCGCGACGACATCGGGCTGCGCCATGATCATCGCCTCCGGCAAGACCGACAGCCCGCTGTCGGCGATCGAAAACGGCGCCCGTTCTTCCTGGTTTGCGCCTTCGGGAACGCCCGTCACGGCTCGCAAGACCTGGATCGCAGGCCAACTGCAGCCGGCCGGGGAGCTGCATGTCGATGACGGCGCCGTCACAGCCCTCGGGGCCGGCAAGAGCCTGCTTCCCGCCGGCGTGCGCAATGTTTCCGGCCTCTTCAGCCGCGGCGATACGGTGGCGATCATCGGCCCGGCCGGTCGCGAGATCGCCCGCGGGCTCGTCAGCTACGACGCCGACGACGCCCGCCGGATTGCCGGCCGCAAATCGGCGGAGATCGAAGCCATCCTCGGTTATGCCGGCCGCGCCGCCATGGTCCATCGCGACGACATGGTGATGACCGCGCCGATCGGTTCGAAATCGGAAAGGCAGAAGAAGGACGCGAGCTATGCTTGATACCGTTGCGCCAGGCCCTGACATTGACGTGCTGATGAACGACATCGGCCGCAAGGCAAAGGCATCAGCGCGACCGCTGGGCTTTGCATCCACCGCGGCGAAGAACGGCGCGCTGAACGCCATGGCCGACGCGATCCTGGCGAACAAGGCTGAGATTCTTGCTGCGAACGCCAAGGATTTGAAGGATATCGAAGGCAGCGACATGCTCGCCTCCTTCGTCGACCGGCTGACGCTGAACGACAAGCGCATTGCCGAAATGGCCGAAGGCATCCGCGCCATCGCCGCCCTTGCCGATCCGGTCGGCGAAGTCATTGCCGCCTGGGACCGGCCGAACGGCCTGAAGATCGAGCGCGTCCGCACGCCGCTCGGCGTCATCGGCGTCATCTTCGAAAGCCGGCCGAACGTCACCGCCGATGCCGGCGCCCTCTGCCTCAAGGCCGGCAATGCCGTGATCCTGCGCTGCGGTTCGGACTCGCGCCGCTCATCGCAGGCTATCCATGCCTGCATGGTCGAAGGCCTGAAAGCGGCGGGGCTTCCAGAGCATGCTATCCAGCTCGTCCCGGTCACCGACCGTGCCGCCGTCGGCGCCATGCTGCGCGGCCTCGACGGCGCGATCGACGTCATCGTGCCGCGTGGCGGCAAGAGCCTGGTCGCCCGGGTGCAGAGCGAGGCGCGCGTGCCGGTTTTTGCCCATCTCGAAGGCCTGTGCCACATCTATGTCGATGGCTCGGCCGATATCGAGATGGCGAAGAAGATCGTCGTCAACGCCAAGATGCGCCGCACCGGCATCTGCGGCGCGGCCGAAACCCTGCTGGTCGATGGCGCCGCAATCGGCACGCATCTGACGCCGCTGCTCGAGGTTCTCACCGAAGCCGGCTGCGAGGTCCGCGCGTCGCCGACGGTGCTGAAGGTCGTCCCCGGCCTGAAGCCGGCGACCGAGGAGGACTGGTCGACCGAATATCTCGACGCGATCATTTCGGTGGCCGTGGTCGACGGCATATCGGGCGCCATCGCCCATATCCAGACCTATTCCTCGAACCACACCGAGGCTGTCATCGCCGAGGATCCTGATGTCGTCGCACGGTTCTTCACCGAGGTCGATTCGGCCATCCTGCTGCACAATGCCTCGACGCAATTTGCCGATGGCGGCGAGTTCGGCATGGGCGCGGAGATCGGCATTGCCACCGGCAAGATGCATGCCCGCGGCCCCGTCGGCGTCGAACAGCTGACCTCCTTCAAATATCGGGTGCACGGCGCCGGACAGACGCGGCCCTGACGTGACGCCCAAGTCTGATGTGACGCCCAAGTCTGACGTGACGACCGAGCCCGATATGCCGATCGAAAATGTCGACCGGCATTATCTCCGCATGCCGCATAGCGAGCGCGGCATGGTCGTCGGTCTGTTCGGCGGTTCGTTCAATCCGCCGCATCAAGGCCACGCGCTGGTCGCCGAGATCGCTCTCAAGCGGCTTGGCCTCGACCAGCTCTGGTGGATGGTCACCCCCGGCAATCCGCTGAAGAGCCGCAACGCGCTGGCACCACTTGCCGAGCGCATTGCCGAAAGCGAGCGTATTGCCCCTGATCCGCGCATCAAGGTCACCGCCTTCGAACAGGCGCTCGGCGTCAGTTACACCGCCAATACGCTTGCCCGCGTCAAGGCCCGCAATCCGCATGTGCATTTCATCTGGATCATGGGCGCCGACAGCCTGCAGACCTTTCACAAATGGCAGAAATGGCAGGAGATCGCCCGTACCTTCCCGATCGCGGTGATCGACCGGCCGGGCGCGACGCTCTCCTACCTCTCCTCGAAAATGACGAGGACCTTCGATTTCGCCCGCGTCGACGAGGATGATGCCCGGGTTCTCTGGAAGAAACCGGCGCCGGCCTGGACCTTCATCCACGGGCCGCGCTCCGGCCTGAGCTCGACGGCAATCCGCAACGGCGCGTCGGACGAAGCTGAATAAATTTTAACGAAGATGGAAAACGAGAAAGCCCGACGGGGGAGGATCCGTCGGGCTTATAAACTCGATCGACAACTGGGAGGAGGAGTGTTGTCGACCCTATCGAACGGCTATGGGAGGAGGAGAAGCCGTTTCGATGAGTCTGTTTTATCAGATTCCGCACGAAGGTGAAGATTGATTGTTGCATTGCAGCAATGCGCGGATTGCAATCCTATCCGGGAGAATGGCGCCGGAAGTGGCGTTTTTATCAGCAGATAATCGTCGCGTGAAACACACCGTCATATTTTTCCAGATATATCCCTAGCCAAACCGCACCACCCGTTATATTCGTAGCAATATTTCGATCCTTGGGGAAGTGAATCATGCAGAATCGCCACCGATGGATGAAACTGGCAACCGCCGCGATATCGGCCCTGTGGCTTGGCGCGGCGGCGTTTGCAGCGCCGGCCGCCGCGGCCGAAAAGCTCACCGTCTTTGCGGCGGGGAGCCTCAAGGATGCGCTTGATGCCGCCAATGCCGCCTGGACTAGGGAAAACGGCAAGGAAGCCGTCGCCTCCTATGCGGCAAGTGGCGCGCTGGCCAAGCAGATCGAAAACGCGGCCCCCGCCGATATTTTCATCTCCGCCGACCGCGACTGGATGGATTACGTCGCCAAGAAGAACCTGATCAAAGCCGACACCCGTTCGGACCTGCTTGGAAACCGGATCGTGCTGGTTGCCGAAAAGGACAAGGCCAAGCCGGTCGAGATCAAGCAGGGCTTTGATCTTGCCGGGCTTTTGGGTGACGGCAAGCTCGCCATGGGTGAACCGAAATCGGTTCCGGCCGGCAAATACGGCATGGCCGCGCTGGAAAAACTCGGCGTCTGGAAATTGGTGGAAACCAAGGTCGCCGGCGCCGAAAGCGTCCGCGCCGCCTTGGCTCTCGTCTCCCGCGGCGAAGCGCCCTATGGCATCGTCTACCAGACGGATGCCGCCGCCGACAAAGGTGTCGCCATCGTCGGTACCTTCCCGGCCGATTCCCATCCGCCGATCATCTATCCCATCGCAATTCTCGCCGAAAGCAAGAACCCGGATGCCGCAGCCTATCTCAACTTCCTGAAATCCGACAAGGCAGCCGCCTATTTCACGGCACAGGGGTTTACCATTCTGAAGTGATTGAGACGTTGAGATGATTGCGGAATCAGGGGCGACAGCTTAGCGTCAAGGCTCACTAAGACGAGCCGCAGATAGTCGTCTGGTTCATGCCGATAGCTGCCCCCACCCTAACCCTCTCCCCGTAAACGGGGCGAGGGGACGTGCCATACCAGACATGAGCCGGGAACCGAGAGGCCGCGGCACACCCCTTCGCCCCGCGAGCGGGGAGAAGGTGCCGGCAGGCGGATGAGGAGCTGGTCTCGGCTCGCCTCAACATGCCTTGGATTTCAAGGGAGACCACCGCATTTGAACATATTCGGCCTGAGCGACGAGGAATGGACGGCGATCCTGCTCAGCCTGCGCGTCTCGATCGTCGCCATGCTGGCGAGCCTGCCCTTCGGTATTCTCGTCGCTTTGCTGCTGGCCCGCGGCCGCTTCTGGGGCAAGTCGGTGCTGAACGGCATCGTTCATCTGCCGCTGATCCTGCCTCCCGTCGTCACCGGTTTCCTTCTCCTCATCCTGTTCGGCCGCCGCGGTCCGATCGGCAGTCTGCTCGACCAGTATCTCGGCATCGTCCTTTCCTTCCGCTGGACGGGCGCGGCGCTTGCCTGTGCCGTCATGGCCTTCCCGCTGATGGTGCGCAGCATCCGCCTGTCGATCGAGGCGGTCGACCGCAAGCTGGAAGAGGCGGCCGGAACGCTCGGCGCCGGTCCCGCCTGGGTCTTTTTGACGATTACCCTGCCGCTGATCTTGCCCGGCATCATCACCGGCATGATCCTTTCCTTCGCCAAGGCGATGGGGGAATTCGGCGCGACGATCACCTTCGTCTCCAATATCCCAGGCGAAACCCAGACGCTGTCGGCCGCGATTTACACCTTCACCCAGGTGCCGGGCGGCGATGCCGGCGCGCTACGCCTGACGCTCGTCGCCATCATCATTTCCATGGCAGCCCTGCTCGCCTCCGAATTCCTCGCCCGTCTCGCCGGCCAAAGGATCGATCCGGAATGACGCTGATCGTCGAAGCAAAACAGCGGCTCGGCGCCTTTTCGCTCAACGCCGCCTTCACTTCGGAGCGCGGCGTTACCGCGCTGTTCGGCCGCTCCGGCTCGGGCAAGACCTCGCTGATCCGCATCATCGCTGGCCTCGCCCGCCCGGACGAGGGTCGCGTTATTCTGGACGGCGAAGCCTTGACCGAAACCGCAGCCGGCACCTTCGTCCCGAAACATCGCCGCCGCTTCGGTTATGTCTTCCAGGAGGCCCGGCTCTTCCCGCATTTCAGCGTCCGCGCCAATCTCTCCTATGGCCGCTGGTTCGCGGCGAGAGCGGCACGCGGCGAAAACTTCGATCGCATCGTCGACCTGCTCGGCATCGAGCCGTTGCTGGAGCGCAGCCCCGCAAAACTGTCCGGCGGCGAGAAGCAGCGCGTCGCCATCGGCCGCGCCCTTCTCTCAGCACCCCGGCTGCTGTTGATGGACGAGCCGCTCGCTGCCCTCGACGAGGCGCGCAAGGCGGAGATCCTGCCTTACCTCCAGCGATTGCGGGACGAGACGGACATTCCGATCGTCTATGTCAGCCATTCGATCACCGAGGTAGCGCGGCTGGCAAACCAGGTGGTCGTCCTCAGCGACGGCAAAGTGGAAGCGACAGGCCCGGCCGTCGACATATTGAGCCGCCCCTCAGCGGCGGCCGACCGGAAAGAGGCGGGCTCACTGCTCGAGGGCACGGTCGAAAGCTTCGACGCGCTTCACCGGCTATCGACCGTCGCACTGAAATCCTGCCAGCTGCATATCCCCGGCGCGGCCCTAACGCCGGGCAAACCGGTGCGCATCCGCGTTCCCTCCCGCGACGTCATGCTGGCGACAACAAGGCCCGAGGGCCTCAGCGCGCTGAATATCCTGGAAGCAAGGATAGAACAGATGTCCCCGAGCGAGGACGGAACCGTGGAAATCCGGCTCGATTGCGGCGGCGACGCCATTCTTTCGCGCATCACCGCGCTGTCCTGCGAACGCCTCGATCTTCGGCCCGGCAAGACCGTCTTCGCCGTCATCAAGACGGTTGCCCTCGAGGCCTGATCAGCCGCGCTCGCCGGACTTCAGGTGGCGCTTGGCCTCAAGCCAGGCGAGATCTTCGGAAAGGCTCGTGCGCATCGTCTTTTCCATCCGGCGGAAACGCTCGAGCAATTCCTCGCCGAACGGCGTCAGCGCCGCGCCGCCGCCCTTCTGGCCGCCACGCTGCGATTCCACCACCTGCTCCGAGAACATCCGGTTCATCTCGCTGACCAGCAGCCATGCCCGCCGATAGGACATGTCCATCGCCCGCCCCGCCGCCGAGATCGATCCGGTCGCGCGGATATGTTCCAGAAGTTCCATCTTGCCATGGCCGAGCCGATCCTCGTCCGGGAAGCTGATTCGCAGGACGGGCACGAGGGTTTTTGCGGCTGAGTCGGTCATCGAATCCGGAGATCGTGGAATTTGCCGCACTTTACGCTGCGGCATGGAAACTGTACACCGCCCGCACAAGCAGCCCGCGTGGCAATATTCTTCAATTCGGACGCCGGATCGGTTTTTTGCTCGATCTGTATCTTAGCACGTCTTGAAACATTAATGGTTTGATGCCTATCTTAACCATGATCCGGTCTCGATCGGATCTCGTGTTGTGCATGGTTTGTCATTCCAGGAAAGGGAATAAACTGACAACAGTACACGCCAAGGGAAAAACGTTGGCCGTTATCCCGAAGAGTGCGGAACGTGGCGCCGATGCCGCCGCCCGCGCCCTAGAAACCGTCCTCGCCAGCCTCGAGGACTCCAAAGCTGAAGATATCGTCACCATCGACATTGCCGGAAAATCGGCGCTGGGAGACTACATGATCGTCGTCTCCGGCCGCTCGAACAGGCATGTCATGGCAATCTCGGATCATCTGCTGACCGACCTTAAGGACGACGGCCTCGGCACGGCCCGCGTTGAAGGTCAGGAAGGCGGCGATTGGGTCCTGATCGACACCGGTGACATTATCGTGCACGTGTTCCGCCCGGAAATCCGCGAGTTCTACAACATCGAAAAGATGTGGGCGGCTCCGGATATGGATGAAGAAACACGGCACTGACAGGCGGCCGGCATTTGTCCGGCGCTTGAAATGTGGCATTGGCTGGCCGGAAACATGAGAAACCGGCCGGCGGCGCCTCGTGCGCCCGATGTGCCGCATCAGCAAGGAGCGGATGCATGCGAGTTGGTCTTTTTGCGGTGGGACGGCTGAAGTCCGGCCCCGAAAAGGATCTTGCGGCCCGTTATTTCGACCGTTTCGCCAAGGCCGGTCCTGCCGTCGGCCTCGAATTTACCCGTGTTGCCGAAGTCGCCGAAAGCCGCGCCTCCAACGCGGAAACCCGCAAACGCGAGGAGGCGGCACTGCTGTTGAAATCGCTTGCCGATGGCAGCATCCTCATTCTTCTCGATGAACGCGGCAAGGGGCTCGACAGCGAAGCCTTCGCCAACCTGCTGGGCTCCTATCGCGACCAGGGTAAACGCGACCTGACCATCGCCATCGGCGGCGCCGACGGCCTCGATCCTTCCCTCTACGACCGTGCCGACGCCACGCTGTGCCTGGGCAAAATGACCTGGCCGCATCAGCTCGTCCGCACGCTGATCGCCGAACAACTTTATCGCGCCGTCACCATCCTGTCCGGCCACCCCTATCACCGCGTCTGATGCGTCGCATTGTCACGCAGCCGTGTTGAGCCGCCGGACCATTCTGCTTCGAACTTTCTGGCAAAGCGTGCCAAATCAGCTTAGGCTCCGCGAGATTTGAAAGAGTGCCCAGACCCGCATGACGACAACAGCAACCAAGCGACACCGCATGATCCTGCCGGCTATTGCGGCCGGTTTTGGTGTCGCGGTCATCGTCGTGGCGGCAAATCCCTTCATCGTCCGGGCGCAGGATGCAGCCCCGGAAGCGTCGGCGCAATCCGCGCCCCAGCCGGCAGCCGGGCCGCCGCCCGATCCGGCCGCCGAACTCGCCGCCAAACGCGACCAGACCCGCGCCGAACTCGAAACCCTGTCGAAAACCATAAGTCTTTCCTCCGACAAGGTGAGCGAACTCCAGCAAAGCATCGCCGATCTGGAAAAGAGCACGCAAAGCATCCGCCAGGCGCTGATCGATTCCGCCGCCCGCCGCAAGGGGCTCGAGAAGCAGATCCTCGAAAGCGAGAAGAAGCTTGCCGATCTCGGCGTCAAGCAGGATGGCATCCGCCGTTCGCTGCACGAACGCCGTGGCCTTTTGGCCGAGGTGCTGGCAGCCCTCCAGCGCATGGGTCGCAACCCGCCGCCCGCTTTGCTGGTCACCCCCGATGATGCGCTCGCCTCGGTGCGCAGCGCCATCCTGCTCGGCGCCGTCGTGCCGGGCATCCGCAAGGAGACCGACAAGCTTGCCGCCGACCTTGCAAGCCTCGCCGCATTGCAGACCGCCAGCGCTGCCGCGAAGGCCGACCTGACAGCGACGATGACGAACGGGATCGAGGAAGAGCGGCGCATGGATCTGCTGCTTGCCGAAAACGACAAGCTCAGCCGCAGCAATGCCGCTGATCTCACGGCCGAGAAAAAGCGCTCCGAGGAACTGGCCGGCAAGGCGACCAGCCTTGAGGGCCTCGTTGCCTCGATGGAATCCGAGATCGCTTCGGTGCGGGATGCCGCCGCAGCCGCCCGCCAGGCGGAGGAAAACCGCAAGCTGATGACCGACGAGCAGCGCGCCCAGGCCAAGGCCCTGGCCGACAGCGGTGTGCCCGATAAAAACCGCATTGCCCCCGCATATCCGTTCGGAGAATTGAAGGCGAAATTGGAGGTGCCCGTTGCGGGCGATATCCTGCGCCAGTTCGGCGATGCCGACGGTACCGGGCACGAAGCCATGGGCATGACGGTCGCCACCAATCCGGAAACCGTGGTGACGGCGCCGGCCGATGGCCTGGTGGTTTTCGCCGGCGCTTTCCGCAGTTACGGCCAGATGATCATCCTCGACACCGGCGACGGCTACCACCTGGTTCTCTCGGGAATGGATACGATCAATACCCGTCAGGGAAAATTCGTTTTCTCCGGCGAGCCGCTCGCCGTGATGGGCGCGAAAAGAGTGGCAAGCGCAACTGCATTGGCGCTGGAAACGGACCGGCCAACGCTTTACATTGAATTTCGAAAGGACGGTAAACCGGTCGATTCCCGACCATGGTGGACCGCCAAAGACACTGGAAAGGCACGCAATGATTCGTAGGGCTTCTCTTGTTCTGGTCGGCGCATTGATGGGTGCGACCGCCATGAGCGTCATTTACTCGGCGGGTGTGCCGGCGGAAGCGGCCGGATCCTCGACATACAAGGAACTCTCGGTGTTCGGCGATGTCTTCGAGCGTGTGCGCGCCCAGTATGTGACGCCGCCTGCCGAAGACAAGCTGATCGAGAATGCCATCAACGGCATGCTCTCCTCGCTCGACCCGCATTCGAGCTACATGAATGCGAAAGACGCCGAAGACATGCGCACCCAGACCAAGGGTGAGTTCGGCGGTCTCGGCATCGAAGTCACGATGGAAGACGAGCTCGTCAAGGTCATCACCCCGATCGACGATACGCCCGCCGCCAAGGCCGGCGTTCTTGCCGGCGACTATATCTCCGAGATCGACGGCCAGTCCGTGCGTGGCCTGAAGCTGGAAGACGCCGTCGAGAAGATGCGCGGCGCCGTCAACACGCCGATCAAGCTGACGCTGATCCGCAAGGGTGCCGACAAGCCGATCGAGCTGACGATCGTCCGCGACGTCGTCGCCGTCCAGGCCGTCAAGTCGCGTGTCGAGGACGATGTCGGTTATCTCCGCATCATTTCCTTCACCGAGAAGACCTATCCCGACATGGAAAAGGCGATCAAGAAGATCAAGGACACCGTTCCGGCCGACAAGCTGAAGGGTTATGTCCTCGACCTGCGCCTCAACCCCGGCGGTCTGCTCGACCAGGCGATTAACGTCTCCGATGCGCTGCTGCAGCGCGGCGAAGTGGTTTCGACCCGCGGCCGCAATCCCGATGAAACCCGCCGCTTCAATGCCGGCCCGGGCGACCTGACGGATGGCAAGCCGGTTATCGTGCTGATCAATGGCGGTTCGGCTTCCGCATCGGAAATCGTCGCCGGCGCTCTTCAGGATCTGCGCCGCGCCACCGTTCTCGGCACGCGCTCCTTCGGCAAGGGTTCGGTCCAGACGATCATCCCGCTCGGCGAAAACGGCGCGCTGCGCCTGACCACGGCGCTCTACTACACGCCGTCCGGTCGCTCGATCCAGGGCACCGGCATCACCCCCGACATCAAGGTCGAGGAGCCGCTGCCGGAGGAACTGCAGGGCAAGATGGTGACCGAAGGCGAATCCAGCCTGCGCGGCCATATCAAGGGCCAGAGCGAGACCGACGAAGGTTCCGGCTCCGTTGCCTATGTGCCGCCGGACCCGAAGGACGACGTTCAGCTCAACTACGCGCTCGATCTGCTGCGCGGCAAGAAGACCGATCCGGCCTTCCCGCCGAACCCGGATAAGGCCGTCGTCGCCAAGTAATGCATCACCTCAAGGCCGGGCATATCGCCCGGCCTTGACCCTTTCTGCGGTTTCCCGGTTTTGGAGCGGGCGAAAAATTGGGAACGGACCTGCATACGCCTCTGGGCCGCAACCGCAAAACCGGCCGCAAGCGTCCAGGTTTTTTGCGCCTTGGCCGCATCGCCGCCAGTCTTTGTCTTTTCGCGATAGGCGGCTTTTCGCTCTATACGGCGTTTCGCGGCGATGGGCTCGAACGCACCAAACCGCCGGCGGCCGAGCAGGCCGCAAAGCCCTCCGATACAACTCAGCCATCGACGACAACTGCCAATCGGGCGCCGGACGGCATGCCACGCGCCGAACCGCGCTCGGGCGCCAATGTCGAACAGATGGTCACCGGCGATGGCTCGGTCGTCACCAAATTCAGTCCGCGCCCACGCGACGGCAGCGGACCGGTCCTGGTCGATGCCATGCAGGTCGGCCAGGATCCGCGCATGGCGGCACAGCCGAATGAAACGCTGCTCGAAGATACGCCTTTCGGCAGGCTGCCGATCGTCGGTCCGGATGGCCGGCGGCCAATGGATCAATATGCCCGCCCCTCGTCCGGCGCGCGCGGCGTGCGCATCGCCATCGTCGTCAGCGGCCTCGGGCTCAGCCAGACCGGAACGCAGCGCGCCATCGCTGAATTGCCGGAGGAAATTACCCTCGCCTTTGCCGCAAGCGGCAACAGCCTGCAGCGCTGGATGCAGGAGGCCCGCCGCGGCGGCCACGAGATTCTGCTGCAGGTGCCGCTCGAGCCATTTGATTACCCGGCAAATGATCCCGGCCCTGAGACGTTGCTGACCACCAAGCCGGTGGCCCGCAATATCGAGAACCTTCACAAGGCGATGGGCGAAATCACCAATTATACCGGCATCATGAATTATCTCGGCGGCCGTTTCCTCTCGGACTCCAACGCGATGGAGCCTGTCATGCGCGATATCGGCAAGCGCGGCCTGCTCTTCCTCGACGACGGCACGTCGGCGCAGTCGAAGACGGCTGTTGTCGCCAAGGGAACCGAAATGCCCTACGCCTTCGCCGACCTGCAGCTCGACGGCCAGCTCGATATCAACGCCGTCCTGAAGAAGCTTGATGAGCTCGAGCGCATCGCCCGCAAGAACGGCCAGGCGATCGGCGTCGCCTCGGCTTTCGATGAAAGTGTCGACGCCATCGCCAAATGGAGCGAGGAGGCGGCGATGCGCGGCATCGAGATCGTCGGCGTCGCCGCCCTTTCCAACGACCCCCGGAACCCTTGAGAGCAATTCGGGAAAAGATTGCTGAACGGAGAAGACGATGAGCCAGGCGACCGTAAAAGCCGAGGATCTGCCCTACCGCCCCTGCGTCGGGGTGATGATCCTGAACCGCGATGGCCTGGTCTGGGCCGGGCGGCGCATCCCCGACGGCAATTCGGAATATGACGGCTCGCCGCACCAGTGGCAGATGCCGCAGGGCGGCATCGATAAGGGCGAGGATCCGTTGGATGCCGCTTACCGCGAACTCTACGAGGAGACCGGCATCAAGACGGTGACCCTGCTTGCCGAAGCGAGAGACTGGATCAATTATGATCTGCCGCCGGCGCTGATCGGCATCGGGCTGAGAGGAAAATTCCGCGGCCAGACGCAGCGCTGGTTCGCCTTCCGCTTCGAGGGCGACGACAGCGAGATCGCCATCAACCCGCCGCCCGGCGGCCACGAGCCGGAATTCGATGCCTGGGAATGGAAGCCGATGCAGGAACTGCCGGGCCTGATCGTTCCCTTCAAGCGCGCCGTCTACGACCAGGTGGTTGCCGAATTCGAGCATCTGGCAGCACTGCAATCGGAAGACTGAAATCCCGGGATAATGCCTCGCTTGCGCTCGGCAGCAAGCGGCGGGACTACCGGCCGCTCAGGACGGCCGGTTTCTCGTTCGAATATTATTCGGCTTCGTTGGCGGAATCGGCGTTGAGCTGGCCGTATTTGCTTTCGCCGATTTTGCCAAGCAGCTCGAGCTGCGTTTCGAGGAAGTCGATATGGCCTTCCTCATCCATCAGCAGCTCTTCGAAAAGCTTCATGGAAACGTAATCGCCGGCTTCGTGACAAATATCGCGCGACTTCTTGTAGGCCGCGCGGGCGTCATATTCGCCGGCAAGATCGGCTTCCAGCACTTCCTTGACGTTCTGGCCGATGCGCAGAGGTGCAAGGGTCTGCAGATTGGGATGGCCTTCAAGGAAAATGATGCGCGCAACCAGCCGGTCGGCATGGTGCATCTCTTCGATCGATTCGGCGCGCTCCTTCTTGGCGAGCTTGGTGTAGCCCCAGTCTTCAAGAAGCCGATAATGAACCCAATATTGATTGACCGCCCCGAGCTCGAGGAACAGCGCCTCGTTAAGCCGCTCGATGACTTTTTTGTCGCCTTTCAATGTCCGCTCTCCTGTTTTCCTCATGGAATTGTTTCAAGCGGGACATGAAATCAAATATTTCCGTCTCCGTCGAGTGGCGACGGGCGTGATATTCCTCGGTCGTCTGGATAATGATGTCGACGACGTTGGGGAAACAGCCACAGCAACGGCCGCGCTTTTCCATGGCGTGGTAGACCTTCGCCGGCACGATAAGCTGCCAACAGTCCTCATCGAGAAGGTTGGTGATAACCTCCCGGATTTCCTTGTCGGTTATATAATTGCAGCTGCAGACAAGCACGTCTTCATTCCAAACATGACACTGACTATCGTGTTTTCTGCTAAAGAAGATGGTGGCTGTCAAGAAAAAATTCGAGCCCCGTATCATCGGACGCGATGTCCGAATGACAATCCAATGCCTATCCTCCGAGATTATGCAGTGCTTCCAGGGTGATGACGCCATAAGGCAAATGAAGGCGCGCCGCCGGATCCCGATCGGTGCGACGCATTTTAATGGAAGTTGCGTCCGCGCGGCATCACCTCAGCCGTTTCCGCCGCGCCGGAATTGCTGCCTGTCGCAATCATCCGTTTTGGCAGCTCCGCCCTCTCCTGCGCCTGCGCAAGTTTTATCTGCCTCGGATCACCACCGGGTCTCAGCACTTCGTCTGCCCGCTCGCAGACCCCGAAGCGCCGGGCCTCGCGTTGCAGGATCCCGAGCGCCGGCGTCATGTCCTCGATATGCTCGACGACGGTATGGATCACCCCGTGCTGGCTTTGCAGCCGGCCGCGGATTTTCACCAGCCGGGCGCCCATCACAACCGAACGGTATGTGTCGAATATCTTGTTCCAGACGATCGCATTGGCAACGCCGGTCTCGTCCTCCAGCGTCATGAAGATCACCCCTTTGGCCGAACCCGGCCGCTGGCGCACCAGCACGAGGCCGGCAATCGTCACCCTCTTCCCGTTCGCGACCTTCAACAGATCGACATTGCGCGTGATACCCATCCCTTGAAGCTCCTCGCGCAGGAACGAGACGGGATGGGCCTTCAGCGACAGCGAGAGATACCGATAGTCCTCGATGACCTGCTCTCCCGGCAGCATTTCCGGCAGCTTGGTTGCCGGCTCGGCCTGGAGATCGACATAACGGGCCTGCTCGAAAAGCGGCAGCTCCTCGGCCGCGCTCTTCACATCCAGCGCCCGCACCGCCCAGAGCGCATCGCGCCGTGATAATCTGAGCGATTGGAACGCATCCGCATCCGCCAGTCGCTCGATGACGGATTTCTGCAGGCCGGACCGCAGCCAGAGATCGCGCACCGAGCTGTAGCCTTCGCCGCGGTTGCTGACGAGCCGTTCCATCTCGTCTGTCGAGAGGCCCTTGATCTGCCGAAAGCCGAGCCGCACCGCGTGCCGGGCCTTGATGATCCCGCGCATCTCACGGTGACGGAAATCGACGGCATTCGGATCGAAAGCGGCCTCTTCCAGACTGCAATCCCAATCGGATTCATTGATGTCGACCGGCAGGATTTTGACCCCGTGCTCGCGTGCATCCCGCACCAGCTGGGCCGGCGCATAAAACCCCATCGGTTGGGAATTCAGCATCGCCGCGCAGAAGACGTCGGGATAATAGGCTTTGAGCCATGAGGAGGCATAGACGAGCAGCGCAAAGGAGGCGGCATGGCTTTCAGGGAAACCATATTCACCGAAACCTTTGATCTGGTTGAAACATTGCTGCGCAAATTCCGGAGCATAACCCTTTGAAACCATTCCCTCTATGAAACGCGTCTCGAAATTGCCGATCGTGCCGGTTCTCTTGAATGTCGCCATCGCTCTGCGAAGCTTGTCGGCTTCCGCCGGTTTGAAGCCCGCAGCAGTGATGGCGATCTGCATCGCCTGTTCCTGAAACAGCGGGACGCCGAGGGTTCTTTCCAGAACCGCTTCCAGCTCCTTGCTCGGATATTCGATCGGGATATTCTTGGCGCGCTGCTCCCGGCGCTTGAGATAGGGATGCACCATATCGCCCTGGATCGGTCCCGGCCGGACGATCGCCACCTCGATGACGAGGTCGTAGAACAGCTTCGGCTTGAGGCGCGGCAGCATGCTCATCTGCGCCCGGCTCTCGATCTGGAAGACGCCGAGCGTATCGGCCCGGCCCATCATCTCGTAAACCGGCTTGCCTTCCTCCCCATGCTCCCTGTTGCCGAGATCGGCGAGCGTCTTCTTCACCCCGTAATGCAGTTCAAGCAGCGAGAAACCCTTCCGCAGGCAGGTCAGCATGCCGAGCGCCAGCACATCCACCTTGAGGATCTTGACGTTGTCGAGATCGTCCTTGTCCCATTCGATCATGTAGCGATCCGGCATCGCCGTCTTCATGATCGGCACCACCTCATCGAGTCGGTCCCGCGTGATGACGAAGCCGCCGACATGCTGGGTGAGGTGGCGGGGAAAGCCGAGAAGCTCGGAGGCATATTTCAGCACGTTCCTGGTGACCGGATCCTTGATATCGAGGCCGGCCGCCTTGGCATCCCGTTCCGAGAGATTGTCCTCCGACCAGCCCCAGACAAGGCTGCTGATCGCCGACTGGACATCTTCCGACAGCCCGAAGGCCTTGGCGACTTCGCGGCCGGCCGAACGGGTCCGGTAGGTGGTCACACCCGCCGTCAGCCCGGCATGTTCCCTTGTGTAGGTTTTATAAATGTACTGGATGACCTCTTCACGCCGGTCATGTTCGAAATCGACATCAATGTCAGGCGGCTCGTCGCGATCCATCGAAATGAAGCGGTCGAAGAGCAGCGTGCTCTTTTGCGGATCGACTTCCGTTATTTCGAGGCAATAGCAGATAACCGAATTTGCTGCCGATCCGCGCCCCTGGCACAAGACCTTGAGCTCATAACGGGCGTGCTGGATGATCCTGTGAACCGTCAGGAAGTAGGAGGCATACTTCTTCTCGCCGATGAGTTTCAGCTCATAATCGATCTGCTTTGCCACCTTGGCCGGAATACCCTCGGGATAGCGCTTTGCCGCTCCCGTTCTCGTCAGCCTTTCCAACGTCTGCTGCGGCGTTTCGCCGGGATCGTTCTCAGGCGGATAATTATGCTCCAGCTCCGTCAGCGAAAAGCTGAGCTTGCCGAAGAAGGCCCGGCTATTTTCGATCGCACCGGGATAGTCTCGGAAGATCCGGGCCATTTCACGTGAATCCTTGAGATAACGTTCGGCATTCGGCGCCAGCAGGAATCCGGCTTGCGCTATCTCCACATGCTCCCGGATCGCGATCACCACATCCGAAAGCGGCCGGCGCTCGGGATGATGGTAAAGCGGCTGGTTGGTCGCAGTCAGCGGCACGCGATTGCGTGCCGCAAGCATGGCAAGCACCGCAAATACCTGCCTGTCGCGGCCGTCATAGGCTGGCGCCAGCGCCATAAAAAAATCCTTGCGGAACCGCCTGCGAAACCTACCGAGGTAATCTTCCAGAGCCGACTGCCCGGCCTGGCTTTCGATCAGAGTGCGATCGGGAACGAGGGCAAGCATCATCTCGTCCCCCCATTCCATCAGCTCCGCTTCCGTCAGGATGCATGTTCCCTTGACCGCTTCTTCCTTCAGATTGCCGGCGCTGAGCAGGCGGCAAAGATTTGCCCAGCCCCGCCGATTGCGTGGGTAGGCGAGCATGTCAGGCGTATCATCGCAAAAGACCAGACGGGCGCCCGGCTGAATCCGGATGGGATCGACAATCTTTTCTCTTTTCCCGTCCTTCTCCGCCTGGGCCAAGATCGCGTCTCTGTTCTTGTATCTCTCCTCGAGCTGCAGCGCCTGGGCATGCGCCCTGACCACGCCGGCAACGGAATTCCGATCCGCAATGCCGAGACCGCCGAGCCTGAGATGCGCGGCCTGCACCACCATCTCTTCCGGACTGGAGGCGCCTTCGAGAAACGAAAAATTCGTTCTCACGCCGATCTCGAAAAATGCGGGTTCGCTCTTCATGCAAATACCCCGTGCATGAACCAGCGAGGGTCGAATTCCCCACCATAAAAACCGCGACGATAGATCCAGAAGCGATGTCCGGTCTCGTCCTCGATGCGGAAATAATCGCGCGCCTCGGCGTCATCCCCATCGATCCACCATTCCATGGCAATCCGTTCCGGCCCTTCACTCCTTGCCACCTGATGCTGCATGCGCCGCCAGCGGAAAATCTGCGGCGGACCATCGGGCACTTCGGCAAGCATGATCTCGACCGGCTCCGGCGTCGCAAAGAGCCGCAGCGGGCGCTCTTGGCGGAAAGGAGGCTGGATATCCTGAGCCGCCTTCCGCCTGGGAAGGTGATCCATCACCGGAACGGTTATGACGGCGCGTTCCGGCACATGGCTCTCGCGCAGCTGGAAGCTTTGCAGGCAATCCGCACCCAGCCGGGCCGAGACCCGATCGACGAAGGCCGAAAGCGAAATCTCTCCCTGGCGGTCGCCCTCGAAATCCGCCTGGGCCGCGTTGAAGGGATCATGTCGCAGCACATTCAACCGCAGGATTTCGAAACCATAGCCGGCGTCGAGATCGTCATAAACCGCCTGCAATCGCTCGGAAAAAAGCCCGGCAATGAACTTTGGTTCGCGAAGCGGCTGCGAAGCGCCGACGGAGATATGAAAGACCCTGCCGTCGACGCGGAACAGCACCAGTTCGAACACCCGTCCACCGATCCCCCGTGTTTCCAGCGACGGCTGCAGCGACAGGGCGACCTGCCGGGTGACGGCAAGGATCTGTTCTTCCGTGCCGATGGGCTCGATCAGGCGGCTTTCGGCCGAGAGGCTGGCGACCGGACGCCGCGGCGAGACCGGCTCCTCTTCGCGTCCCAGCGCCTGGTCGAGGCGCAGAAGCAGTCCCGGGCCGAACCGCCGGGTCAGCGGCGCGCGCGGGGCATCGATGACGTCGCCGACATATTTCAGGCCGAGCTTCTTCAGCGCATCGACGGTTTGTGCTTCCAGCCGCAAGGCGGCAACCGGCAGGGACATCAGCACCTGCTCCGTCTCCTCGTCTTCGATCACCCCGTCTTGCCCGAAGCGCGACGCGGCCCAGGAAAGGCCCGGCGACGATGAGATGGCGCCGCGCGCATCAATCCCCATATAAAAAAGCCGCGACAGCACATCCTTGAGAAGCGCCTTTTCCCCGCCGAAGAGATGGGCGCAGCCGCTAATGTCGAGAAACAGGCCGTCCTTGCCGTCGAAGGCCACCAGCGGCGTATAACGGTCGCACCAGTCGGCAATGGCCTCCAGCAGCCGGCGGTCGGCGGCCGGATCCTCTTCCGCGACCTCGAGCGTTGGGTACATGGCCCGCGCTTCGGCAACGCCCTGTTCCTTCTTCAGGCCCAGCCTCTCGGCCAATTCGTCCAGGGCCGTCAGCCGCATGGCATTGTTGAGCTTGCCGGAACAGACGATAGGGGGGGTCTCAGGACGCCCTTTCGAACGCCAGGAGTGCCCCCATCGCCTGCGGGCGATGCGGTCCGTTGGCAGATGCGGAAAGCTGAGCGCCAGAATGCGCTGACTGCTCGCCGGGAGGACGAACGAGGTTTGGCTCGGCGACAGGGAGAAATTCGCGTTCATGGGGGTTCCACTCCAGAAAAAAGCAGAGCGGGGCCGGATTGCGACCCTTCTCCAGCGTGAGACGGAAAATCGGATTGCCGATGCTGCCGGAAAGCTTCGATTCCCCAGGCAACGGCCGCAGAGCCGATGGAGCTGGTTCGACATGCAGGCGGAAAGCCGCACTGCTAGCCTCCTCCGCCCCGGCCTGGCGGACGATAAAGAGCGGACGGCGGGCAGCACGCGCCCGCAGACTGAGCCTGCGGCTTTCGGTCAGGCCGAAATGGGTGGGATTGCCGCGCACTTCGAAGATGACGGCCGAAAAAGCAGCGCTTTCCACCGCGGTCTCCACCAGCCAGAGCGCCTCGTCCAGCTTGCGCGGCGCCGCATGGAGAAACCGCTCCGCGTTCAGCCCGAAATCCTGAAGCCCTGGAGCATAGGGCCGACCGGCCTCCAGCGTGCCGACAGCATCACCGACCCAGAGCAACGGCAGCAGCCTGCCGGCATCGGATTCCTGCTTCTGCAGCCGCGCGGCGACAGCCATCGCCAGCCCGCTTGCCGCACCCGCATCACGCGACAGAGCCGAGCGGAATTCGGTGATCGCATCGAGCGGCAGGCCGCCTTCCAGCGCCTCATCAAGATATTCTACCCCGAACGCCAGCGGCGGCAGACTGGCTCTCCGGGGTGTCTTTCCCCCTTCCGCTAGGGCTCCCCGCTCCGCTGCCGCAAGCGCCGGCGCGGGCTTCCCTTCGAGTCTGGCGATGGTTTCGCGGAGCGCAAAAAGCCGCTCGCGCGCCAGGGCGTGCTGCGCCATGGCGTTCTCCAATTCCGTCTTGTTCCTGTTATGTTCTTATAGATTCCAGAGAGCTAATGAAGAGTCAACGGCCATTTTTTATGAATTTATTCCTGCCTTTGATTCCGCACTCGAAAATCGGCGATAAAGGTTCTATATGGGCCCGCAAAGGAAGGAATATTCATGGCCCGCATAGACCAGAGCGATGATTGGCGTGACCGCCATGCGCCGACGATCAGCGCCTTCGAGTCGCTGGCCATGGAGGCCTACAGCCATCTGCCGGATGAGTTCCGCCAGCTGACGACCAACCTGACGATCGAGATCGAAGACTTCCCCGATGACGACGTTTTCGAGGACATGGCGCTCGAAACCCCTTTCGATCTCCTCGGTCTTTTCGAGGGCAGGGGCATTTCCGAACGTTTCACCGTGGAAACCGGCGAGATGCCGAACCGCATCCGCCTCTACCGGCGTCCCATCCTCGACTACTGGGCTGAGAACGACGAGACGCTCGGCGATATCATCACCCATGTCCTGATCCATGAGATCGGCCATCATTTCGGGTTGAGTGACGATGACATGGAGCGGATCGAGGCAAGCGCCGAAGAAGCCGCGGAACGCTGAAACACGCCGTGTCCGGTAGGACGCGCTATTGCTCGGAGAGCTTCATCTCGGGATGGTAATCCTTGCCTTCGACAGTCTTGACGACGGCCTGGCCGCACTGCATCGCGCCGGTTGCGGCATTGAAGGCATAGGTCGGCGAGCCCTCCAGCGACCAGCCCTTGTTGAGGACGGCGGTGACCTTGTGGCAGAAGGAAGCATCGTCGGGACCGGTCAGGAAGCGGTAGAGTTTCATCAGTCGGGCTTTCTTGCAGAAATCAGGTGAGCTTTATGGACCAGAGCTTCGGCCTGGACAAGATGCAGCCGCTCGACCATCCGCCCGCCGGCATTGATGACATTTAGCCCATCGGAAGCCGGATCGGCAAAGGCAGCAATGATCGCCTCCGCTTCAGCAATCGCTGCCGGATCCGGGCCGAAATGCCGGTTGGCGGCTTCGATCTGCGCCGGGTGGATCAGCATCTTGCCGGCAAAACCCATGGCCCGCCCCTGCCCGCATTCGGCATCGAAACCCTGCTCGTCCCTGAAATCGTTGAAGACGCTGTCGATCGCATCGAGCCCGTAGGCGCTGACCGCAAGGACGACCTGCATCAGCCACGGCACGAGATAGGCTCGTCCCGGCTGCGGCAAGACGCCTGTTTCCTTGCGCAGATCATTGAGCCCGGCGACGAGGCAATCGAGCCGCGAGCCCGGCGTGCGGCCGGATTCGGCGATCGCTCCAGCATTCAGCACGCCGCGCGGCGTCTCGATCATCGCCCAGATGCGCAGCTCCTCCGGCGCATCCGCATCGGCGAGTAGATCGGCTATATCGGTGATATCTAGAGGTCCGTCCACCTTGGGAAGGAGAACGGCGTCGGGCAAAAGCGCATTGACCAGATCCAGGTCCGCCGGCCCGAATTCGGATGACAAAGAATTGATGCGGATGATCCTTTCCTTGCCCTCAAGCAGCGGACCGGCAAAAAAGGCGCGCAGATTTTCCCGCGCTTGTTCCTTCTTCTCGGGCGAAACGGAATCCTCGAGATCGAAAATAACCGCATCGCAATCAAGCGAATGGCTTTTTTCGAGCGCCCGGAGATTGATGGCGGGCACGCTCAGCACCGAGCGGCGCAGATTTAAGGAACGGCGTATGGTTTGGCTCATCGATCATTAGTGCCAAGCTTCGCGAAGCCCGGCAAGACAACAAAAAGCCATGCTTGCCTTGCAGAGAGGAAAAAGAAGGACCACATTCCTTTCCGAAGAAAGGTCTCAAACCCATGCAGAACATTCGCTCCATCTTCCTCATGCTTGCCGGCGCCACGGTTTTCGTGGCCATGTTGCTTTTCACCTTTTCGGTGACACTCGCCGTCGGCGGCATCCTGACCGTGCTCATGGTCGGTCGCGCGCTTTCGCTGAAGATGAAGCCCGCTCCGGTGCGCGCCAAGGCAAACAATGGCCAGCGCGAAATGCGCATCTGGAACGACGGCCGCGGCACGATCATCGATCTCTAAAAAAATCGACCGACACTGTCGGATCATGCTTCCATGATACGTCCTTGAAGCAGCCGAGCATTCCGCCGGCGCTTCAAAACGAAATGGAGGACAAGCATGGATGCGACAACGGAAAACAATCCGGTCAAATTGCCGCCGGTCAAGAATGGCCTGCTGCCCTATCTGACGGTCGGCGGCGCGGTCAAAGCCGCCGAATTCTACAAGAAGGCTTTCGGCGCCGAAGAAGCCTATGTCGTGCCGGTCGACGAGAGCGGCAGGACGATGCATGTGCATCTCTACATCAATGGCAGCTCCCTCATGCTGTCGGATGCCTATCCCGAATACGGCCATCCCTTCAAAGGCCATGAAGGCTTCGCCATCCAGCTTGTCATCGACGATATCGATTTCTGGTGGGACCGCGCCGTTGCTGCCGGCGCCGAAGTCGTCATGCCGGTCGAACTGATGTTCTGGGGCGACCGCTACGGCCAGTTGCGTGACCCGTTCGGCGTCCTCTGGGGCCTCAACGCACCGACGAAGTAATGGTCCATACGCAGAGGGCAGGCCGCGCGAAACGTCGCGTGGCCGTCATTTTCAAAGATTCTCCTTCATTTCGGCGAAAAACTGGACTAGATGCAAATTCAGGAAGTAGATTTGCTGAAATGGAGCATGGGTCATGGATAAATTCGTGAAGCTCACGGGCGTTGCAGCGCCCTTGCCGGTCGTCAACGTCGACACCGACATGATCATTCCTAAGGATTATCTGAAGACCATCAAGCGCACCGGCCTCGGCACCGGCCTTTTCGCCGAAGCCCGTTATCACGAAGACGGCTCCGAAAATCCGGATTTCGTGCTGAACAAGCCAGCCTACCGCGATGCCAAGATCCTGGTTGCCGGCGATAATTTCGGCTGCGGCTCGTCGCGCGAGCACGCGCCATGGGCGCTGCTCGATTTCGGCATCCGCTGCGTGATCTCCACCAGCTTCGCCGACATTTTCTACAACAACTGCTTCAAGAACGGCATCCTGCCGATCAAGGTCAGCCAGGAAGACCTCGACAAGCTGATGGACGACGCCTCGCGCGGCTCCAACGCCATCCTGACGGTCGACCTCGAAAACCTCGAGATCACCGGTCCCGATGGCGGCTCGATCAAGTTCAATCTCGACGAATTCAAGCGCCACTGCCTGCTGAACGGCCTCGACGATATCGGCCTGACGTTGGAAAAGGGGAAGGCGATCGACAGCTTCGAAAAGAAGAACGCCGCTTCGCACCCTTGGGCCGCTTAAGCCGCAGACGGATGAGCTATCGATCAAGCCGGGCCTTCGCCCGGCTTTTTTTAGAGCCTCTCCGGGTTAGATTGAAGCATTCTGCCGGAGCAGGTTTTCGTCAGGGCAAAGGCGATTGGCGACGGGCATACCCCCAGGTACGTCCGAGCCGATCGCCTTTGATCCTGGCTAGAGATGCCCGGCCTACCGGCCGCACCGCTTCGCATAGCGAAGCGATAAGTGCGTCCGGCGTTTCGTGAGTCTTGCAGATTTGCCAAGGCAAATCTGCGGGAGGGTTGGCTGAAACGGGCCGGCTGATCGACCGGCCATCCGACTCCGTTTGAACCAACAGAATGATTCAATCTAACCCGGAAAGGGTCTAATTTCAGATCAGAGAAACTTCTCTTTCCAAAGCTTCAGCTTTTCGAGCGACACGCCGATGCCGCCGCAGACTTCGATCAGCGGATTGTCGAAACGCTGAAGCAGCCCGGCATGCACATCGGCAACGGCAAGCGCCGCCCCACAGGCCGGCTCGACCAGAATGCGATATGCATCGGCAAATTTCAGGCAGGCGGCAACCGCATCGGCATCGCTGACGACAATGCTTTCGATCGGATGCTGTCTCGGCAGGTCGAAGACATGCTCGGCCACCTGCCGCGCGCCGAGCGAATTGGCAATCGAGGTGATGGCGGGCAGGGTAATGCGCTCATTCGCCTTGAGGCTGGCGTTCAGCGAGGCCGCTCCTTCCGTTTCGACGGCGATAACCGGCACATTGGTAAGCCCGTTTCGCTTCAGCCCCTCGACAATGCCGGCAAGCAGCCCGCCGCCGCCGACGCTGGTGACGACGCAATCGAATTTGGCACCCTTCGCCACCACCTCGTCGATCAGTGTCGCATGACCGTCCCACAGAAGCGGATGGTCGAAGGGGTGCACATAACTCGCCTTGCGGCTCCTCGCGAGGTCGACCGCATGGGCATTGGCTTCGTCGAACACCGAGCCATGCACGAGCACATTGGCGCCCGTTGCGGCGATCGTCTGCCGTACATCGGCCGCCGTCGTCTCCGGCACGACGATGGTGACCGGCACACCGAGCGCCCGGCCGGCATAGGCGGCGGCAATGCCGGCATTGCCGCCGGACGCACAGAAGATCTCGCGCGCGCCATTTTCCACCTCATGCTGACAAAGCCGGCCGACGCCGCGCAGCTTGAAGCTGCCGGAGGGCTGCAACGCATCGAGCTTCAGCCAGAGTGGCTTGCCGCTGGCGCTGTAGCCGGGTGCCGTTAGAGCCAAGGGCGTGTTGAGGTGGAGAGGAGCTGAAACCATGAGAAACATCCGTGGACATTAAGAGGTAAGCGACCTTCTAACCCGTTTGCAGATGCGCGAGCAATCATCACAGCCAAGAGCGAAGCGTACCGATTCACGCCCTCCCTCGCTTGAAATGCCCATTTCCGGGGTCTAAGAAACCGCAACTTGTTTTTCCCAGGAGGGTTTCATGACAGCGCGCAATCTTTTCCTGCTTCCGGGTGACGGCATCGGTCCCGAAGCCATGGGCGAGGTCCGCAAGATCATCGCCTATATGAACGAGGCGATGAATGCCGGTTTCGTCACCGACGAAGGCCTTGTGGGCGGCTCTGCCTATGATGCGCATGGCGCGGCGATCTCGGAAGCCGACATGCAGAAGGCGCTTGCCGCCGATGCCGTTCTCTTCGGCGCCGTCGGCGGCCCGAAATGGGATAGCGTGCCTTACGAAGTGCGCCCGGAAGCCGGCCTGCTCCGCCTGCGCAAGGATCTCCAGCTGTTTGCAAACCTGCGCCCCGCCATCTGCTATCCGGCCCTTGCCGCGGCCTCGTCGTTGAAGCCGGAACTGGTCGAAGGCCTCGATATCCTGATCATCCGCGAGCTGACCGGCGGCGTCTATTTCGGCGAGCCGAAGGAGATCATCGATCTCGGCAACGGCCAGAAGCGCGGCATCGACACGCAGGTCTACGACACCTACGAGATCGAACGCATCGCCGGCGTCGCCTTCGAAATGGCTCGCACCCGGCAGAACCGCGTCTGCTCCATGGAAAAGCGCAACGTCATGAAGTCGGGCGTGCTCTGGAACCAGGTGGTAACCGAGACGCACAAGGCGAAATATTCCGACGTCCAGCTCGAACATATGCTCGCCGATGCCGGCGGCATGCAGCTGGTGCGCCAGCCCAAGCAGTTCGACGTCATCGTCACCGACAACCTCTTCGGCGATATGCTCTCCGACGTCGCCGCCATGCTGACCGGTTCGCTCGGCATGCTGCCCTCGGCCTCGCTCGGCGCGCCTGACGGCAAGACCGGCAAGCGCAAGGCGCTCTACGAGCCGGTGCATGGCTCGGCCCCCGACATCGCCGGCAAGGGCATCGCCAATCCGATCGCCATGATCGCCTCGTTCGCCATGTGCCTGCGTTACTCCTTCAACCTGGTGAAGGAAGCCGACGACCTGGAAAAGGCAATCGCCAACGTGCTCGACAAGGGCATCCGCACCGGCGACATCATGGCCGATGGCGCAAGGCAGGTCGGCACCGTCGAGATGGGCGATGCGATCCTCGCCGAGTTTAAGGCGCTTTCCGCCTGATATATTTCACGTGAAACAGTTCAGCCCTTCGCATCACGCATGCGGAGGGCTTTTTCGTAAAGCCGAGAAGCCTGAACGGGGCGGTCGAATTATCCGAAACGGACTATTCTCAGCCACAATCTCGTGTATTTTTGCGCCGAATTTCAACCCGGTAAATTCGAACGGACGACGGAATGCGGGCATTTTGGGCTTCCCTGGACAGGCGCTGGCGCCGGAGCGGCGCTGCCATGCCGCCTTTGCGTTGGCAGGCCTGTCTTTTCATCTCGCTCAATGCCGTCATCCTTTCCATGCTGCTCTTCGATGCGCCGATCGGCGCCAGCGAACCTCCTGCGCTGGTGAAACACCTCGGCGAGATGATGACCGGTTTCGGCGATTCCGCCTGGCTGATCTATACCAGCATCCTGCTGTTCTTTCAGGGCCGGGCAGGCTACAAGCTCGTGAAGACGGCGCGCTCCAAGGCGCAGGCCCTCTATGTCAGCTGGATCGGCGCCTATCTCTTTGCCACCGTGGTCTTCTCCGGGCTTCTCGCCAATCTGTTGAAGCGGGCGATCGGCAGGGCGCGTCCCGATCATTTTCACGACTACGGCATGTTTTCCTTCGCGCCCTTTTCAGGCCATGCCGCTTTCGAAAGCTTTCCGTCGGGCCATTCCACGACAGTTGGTGCCTTCTTCGCCGCCTTTGCTCTGCTGTATCCGCGCTACCGGGTTGTCTTCATCGCCTGTGCCATCTGGCTCGGCATGACCCGCGTCATGGTCGGCGCCCATTATCCAAGTGACGTGATCGCCGGCCTTGCCTTCGGCGGCTGGTTCTCGCTGCTGACGGCGATCATCTTTGCCCGCTGCGGCCTGCTCTTCAAGCTGGCGCCGGATGGCTGGCCGATCGCCAAGCGCCTGTTCTCTGACACGAAAAAACCCGGCGCCTTGTGAGCGCCGGGCCGTTTTCTCAAGCTTCTCAGACGCGCGCGCGTCATCAATCCATTGCGTGGATATCCCTGTTCTTCGTTTCCGGTAGGAAGATCAGGCCGATCACCAGCGTGATCGACGCAAACACGATCGGATACCAGAGACCATAGTAGATATCGCCTGCGGCAGCGCTCATCGCGAAGGCTGTCGCCGGCAGCAGGCCGCCGAACCAGCCGTTGCCGATGTGATAAGGCAGCGACATGCCGGTATAGCGAATGCGGGTCGGGAAGAGCTCGACCAGCAGAGCGGCGATCGGGCCGTAGACCATCGTCACATAGAGGACGAGGACGAACAGGATTGCGATGGTGCCTATCCAATTGACGCGGGTGGGATCGGCAGTCATGGCGAACGCGCCGCCATTGGCGACGTTGTAGACCGCCATGTCGGTGACGCCAGTGGCCTCATCTGCCGTCAGCAGCTTGGTTTCAACAAGCTTGGCCGCCGGCACGGTTTCCTTTTCACCGGCGCGGACGGTTTCGGCATTGAGCGCAAGTTCCGGATTGGCGGCGATGAAGGCATCGAGCTTGGCATCCGGCACTTTGGCGGCACCGCGCTTCAGCGGATAGCCGGCGTCGTGGAGGGCAATATTGACGCCCTTTTCGAAGGCGGCAGTCATGCCCTTGGCCTTGTCGCCGGCAGCAACGACGTCGAAGCTGGCAATCGTCGCGTTGCCGACCTTCACGGTTGCCGGCTGTCCGGCAGTACCGGGCACGACGTCATAAGGCACCGAGTTCTTCGTCAGGAACGCCGTCGCCACGTCGCAGGAGCTGGTGAATTTCGACGTGCCCGTCGGGTTGAACTGGAACTTGCAATCCGCCGGATCGGCCGTCACCGTCGCGCGGATCGAGGCCTGCGCTTCGGCAAGCGCCGGGTTCGCCGTCCAGGTCATCGCTTTGAACAGCGGATTATAAGTGACCGCCGCGATGAGAAGACCCGCCATGATGATCGGCTTGCGACCGATCTTGTCGGAGAGGCCGCCGAAAATGACGAAGAACGGCGTGGCGAGGAAGAGCGCGATGGCGACCATGATGTTGGCCGATTGCAGATCTACCTTCAGCACGTTCTGAAGGAAGAACAGCGCATAGAACTGGCCGCCGTACCAGACGACCGCCTGGCCCATGGTGGCGCCGAGAAGCGCGATGATCGCAATCTTGGCATTTCTCCATGTTCCGAAGGCTTCGGTCAGCGGCGCCTTGGAGCCCTTGCCCTCCGCCTTCATGCGTTGGAACGCCGGCGATTCGTTCATCTTCAACCGGATCCAGACGGAAATCCCGAGCAGGACGACCGAAACCAGGAACGGAATGCGCCAGCCCCAAGCGGCGAACTGAACCGCACCCATCAGATATTGAACCAGGACGATGACGATCAGCGACAGGAACAGACCGAGTGTCGCCGTCGTCTGGATCCACGAGGTGAAGTAGCCGCGACGCCCGTTCGGCGCATGTTCGGCGACATAGGTTGCCGCACCGCCATATTCACCACCGAGCGCCAGGCCCTGCAGCAGGCGAAGGCCGATCAAAATGATCGGGGCAGCGATGCCGATGGTGGCGGCACCCGGCAGGATGCCGACGAGGAAGGTCGACAGACCCATGATCATGATCGTCACCAGGAAGGTGTATTTCCGGCCGACCAGATCACCGAGACGGCCGAACACCAGCGCACCGAAGGGGCGCACCAGGAAGCCTGCGGCGAAGGCAAGCAGCGTGAAGATGTTGCGCGTCGCCTCGGGATATTGGGTGAAATAGGTCGCGCCGATATAGGTGGCGAGCGAACCGTAGAGATAGAAATCATACCATTCGAAAACGGTTCCGAGCGAAGAGGCGAAGATCACCTTCTTCTCTTCGCCGGTCATCGGCCCGGCCTTCGCGCCGTCGATGCTTGCGACATTTGCCATTGTCTGTCCTCCACAGAGTGATGAGCAACGCGCGCGACCTACTCTCCTCAAAGCAGACCCCTGGCCGCGACACGCCTGTCGAGAGTGTGCCAGAAAGGGCAGATCAAAAAGAGAGAGGCTTTGGGATTATGACTTTAGTCTAATGGCAGCGCGCGCCTTGGCATGCAGCGGAGTCGTGAGCCGGCCCTAGGCTCTCAGCGCCTGCGCCGGCGATTGCCGGTAGGCGAGAACCGCCGGGAGTGCGGCCAGAATTGTGGCGAAGGCGAGCAGCAACGCCGCAAGCCCGGCGTCTTCACGAGCGAAGCCGACCGGCATGGCGATCCCACTCGTCTCAGAGAACATGCCGGATAAGATCAGCGCCGCAGCATAGCCGAAAGTGAATCCGAGGCCGATGCCGACGGCCACCAGGAAGAAGAATTCCAGCCAGACGATGCCGAAGATCGCGCCGCGTGGCGCGCCGAAGGCCCTCAGCGCGCCGATCTGTCGGCGGCGCTGGCCGATATGAATGACCGTGACCAGGACGAGCGAGGCTGCAACGAGGGCTTGCGCCCCGGAAGCGACCGCGACGAGGATCTGCTTGGCGTCGCCGAGCGTGGCGTAGAGATTGGTCAGTACATCACCGGGAAAGACCGCGACGGTATTGCCGCTGCGATACTGCTGCCGCAGCTTGTAGGCGTCGGCAATTGTCTTCGGCTTGACGAGGATGGCGGGAAGGCCGGGAGCATCATCAGTCCAGCTCTCCTCAAGTGGAGCATCCGGGTTGGCTCCGCCGTGATGCTCATGCGCATCGTGACCGGCGCCAGCCTGCTGATGATCGTGATCTGCACCCTCCTCCGCCTCCATGCCATGGATATGCCAGACGGCCTGGATCGGCACCAGAATGGCCCGATCCCAGGCGGTGCCTGTCGGCCGCATGCGGCCGGCGATATGGTAGACGAGTTCGGTATGTGTCTCGCCGCCTTCTTCCGCCAAACCGTGCATCGGCTTGATCTCGCCGCCGAGCGAAAGCTGGACGGCGGAACCGATCACCGCCTCGCCCTCGCGTGCGAAAACCTTGCCTTCGACAAGGCCGCCGGACAGGTTCTCCGCCAGTACAACGGTCGTGCCGACGATCGGATAGCCGGAGAAGGAATCGCCGAAGCCGATCGGAGCGGCCCAATCGACGCGGGGATCGTCGGCAAGCCTGGCCAGCACCTCGCCCGACATTAGCGGCAAAGGCGAGGGCTGCAGGAAGACCGAGGACAGCACAAGCTGCGTCTCGCTGCCGCCGGCGCCGATGACGAGATCGAACTTATCGGCGGCGCGTGCACTGCCGAGACGAAGGGCCCGCTCCTGCAGCACGACGGAAACGCCAAGTGCGGTCGCAAGCGCGACCAGCAGCACGACCACCAGCGACCCCGCCCAGAGGCGGCGAAGATCGGAAAGGATGAAACGGATCATGCAGCCGCTCCCGCCATTGCCGCGGAATCGTCGCTGATCCGGCCGGAACCTAAGGTGATGCGCCGGTCGAGGCGGCCGGCCAGGCGCTGATCGTGTGAAACGACGATCAGTGTGCTGCCTTCGGCCACCGCAAGATCGAGGATCAGATCGCCGACAGCTTCACCGCTTTCGGCATCGAGGCTCGCCGTCGGTTCGTCGGCGATGATGACGCCGGGCTTGCGCAGCAGCGCCCGGCCGATCGCCACGCGCTGCATCTCGCCGCGCGACATGGTTTCGATCTTCTGGCCGGGGCGGGAAAGACCGACGGTGCTTAAAAGCGCATGCGCCCGCTCGATGACGTCAGCCGAAGCGGCGCCGGCGAGCCGCGCCGGCAACAACACATTTTCCAATGCCGACAGACCGGGGAAGAGATGAAATTCCTGCATGACCAGGCCGATATTGGCGGCACGGAACCGGTCGCGCCGGCTTTCGGGAAAACCGACGATATTCTCGTTGTTCCAGCGGACGCATCCGTGACGTGTCCGCTCCAGCCCGGCAATGATATTGACGAAGGTGCTCTTGCCGGAACCGGACGCGCCAGTGATGGCGACCCTGCTGCCGGCATCGATCGACAGGTGGCCGATCGCCAGCGCTGGCGAGGACAAGCCCGGGAAGGTGACGGAGAGGTTTTCGATAGTAAGAGCGAGCATAGCGGTTCAGACGGCGGAATATTCGGCCTGGCGAATGCGCAACAGGCTGACGAAGCCGGTTTCCGGATCCGTCCACGAGCCGTATTCCAGCGTGCCGCGCACTTCGATCGTCTGGCGCGGCTGCACGAAGGTCTGCTTCTCCCCGAGATAGACGACGACGATATTATCCGGCCAGTCCGCATCCGAGGAGCAGAAAGGGCAGAGCGACATCGGTATTTCGGTGAGCACGAAGAACTGCGCCTCGGCCTTCAGCGGCGGCGCCATGAAGCCCTTCATGCCGATGTCCTGGCCGGCGAGGCGCTTCACCTTGCCGGAGAATTCCAGGCCGAGCACACCGATCTTGCCGTAAAGCTCGTCGAAAGAGAGCGAAGGATCGGCCGCGCGCACGGTAGAAACGGTAAAGGGAAGCGCAACGGCAGCGCCGAGCAGCCGGCGGCGGCTGAGATGCAATGAAGCGAGTGTTTCCATGTCATTCTCCAAAAAGCATCAATCCCGACCGCTGGAGGGCCGGGACCATGATCGATGAAACAGGCAATGCCGCGCAAGCGATCTTGCCGCATTGGCTTCAGATCAGTTCGTCTGCTTGGCGCCGAGAGCGAAGGTGTCGGCGAGCACGCGATAGACGTCGCTCTGCTCCAGGTAGCCATGGAAACCTTCAGCACCCGGACCAGCCGACTGCAGGACCACGTCGTCGACCGCATGGACGCCGCTCTCGCTGCTCTTCGGAAGATTGCCCTGAACGAAGACCGCGCCGGGAACGTCCTTATACTGTTCGTTGGCGACATATTCCTTCTTTTCGTTCTGGACAGCCGGAACGAAGGGGCCGTCGAGCTTCGGACGGAAGGTCTCGTAGTGATCGGGGCCGTTATTGGCGCTCAGGAACAGACGGCGGCTGACGTCGATCCTATCGGGATAACCGTCGCCGTTTTCGTCCTTGTAGTTCGGGAAACCAGCCTCGGCATAGGTGCCGACCTTTTCGCGCATTTCCGTGCCGGGCTTCTCATCGTCGACGGTGCCGATGATCGATACGCCATGCGTATGGTCGCCGGTGACGACGATCAGCGTGTCCGGATGCGCCTTCTGGAATTCGCGGGCAACGCCGATCGCCTTGTCGAATTCGATGGTATCGACAACGGCGCGATCCCAATCGAGCGGATGAGACATCTTGTCGATCGAGGAGCCTTCGACCATCAGGAAGAAACCATCAGGATTCTTGGAGAGTCGGTCGAGTGCGGCCTTGGTCATGTCGACGAGACCCGGCTGGTTCGGGAACTTGTCGACAGTGCCCTTCTTCAGGAATTCGCGGTCGAGCGTGACGTCCATATTGCCGGTGTGGAACAGGCCAAGGAGATTGCCTTCAGCCGATGCATTGGCTGCGAGCTCGTTCTTGTCGGTCGCAAGCTTGTAACCGGCATCCTGGAACAGCTTGATGTAATCCTGATTGTCCTTGCGCTTGGAACCGGCGACTTCCTTGCCGAGGAAATAGGCCGAGCCGCCGCCAAGCAGAACTTCCGGCTTGACCTCGAGCAGCATGCCGACGACGTCGGCCTTGTCGCCGCGGTTGCGGGTATGGGCAACGACAGCAGCCGGGGTCGCGTCTTCGACTTCAGACGTTGCAACGATGCCGATCGACTTCTTCGTCGTACGGCGGACGGCTTCGCCGAACGTTTCGACGCGCGGATCGTCGAGCGAGGAAGGCGTACGGTCGGCGTAGACGCCGATCGCGTTGACGGCGGTCTTATGGCCGGTCATGAAGGCCGACATGGTATTGGCCGAGTCCGTGGCAACGGCATTCGTCGCCGAGGTGCCGATGAAAGCCATGCGATCGAGATCGTCCATGTTCAGACGGCCGTTCGCCTTACCTTCGGTCATGCCCTTGGACATGATGCGGGCGGCGGTGCGATGTGCAACGGAAAGACCGTCGCCGAGCAGGAAGATGATGTTCTTCGCCTTCGGCTGAGCCGCGGTTTCGTAGACGTTCCAGGTAACGGACTTGGTTTCGTCGCCGGCGGCGACCTCGACCTTGTAGTCGCCAGGAGCTGAGATCTTCAGGCCGCGCAGCAGCAGAGCGGAGCCGAGAGCCTTGTCATCCTTGCCTTTTTCCAGCTCGATAAACTGCGCCTCGCCACCGAGGATTGTCTTGTAATCCTGACCGTTGACGGTGATCTTCACGTCTTCAGGCTTGACCTGCTTATTGAGCTCGACCTTGAAATCGAACGGCGAGCCGACAAGAATCGTCGCGCGATCGAGTGGATAGACCGTCGTCGCCTGAGCGGCGCCCGCAAGCATGGTGGTGGCCGCAAAGGCGGCAAGAAGCGTACGCATGGAAAACCCCCGTTTTCGTTGCAGAGTAGAAGAGAACCGGGCCGGGATATCTGCCGGGGATGACAATGGCATGACAAAAGGTCGCAGTGTCGGACCACTCTCTCCGGCCGTAGTCTTTCAGCGCAAAAACCTTGACTCCTGTGGAAAACCTTCTAAGAGCAACAGCGGAAAAGGAATCTCCATGGTTCGCGACGAACACGCCATTGCTGAGTGCGATGACCGGGCACGGGTTGCCGGGGTGGATATTGCCGTTCCGGTTTCTGCCAAAACCAAGGCCAAAACGACGACGAAAACCGTCTGACGTCTCTGGCCTGCCGCTCTCTCCCCGGCTCGGCTGGGGACAGGAAGACGCGATCTGTCGCGCCTTTCCCCTCACCGGACAAGAGGAGAGAAGAGAAAGAGAGCTTGAGAAATGGGTTTCAAAGTAGCAATTGCGGGAGCCACCGGAAATGTCGGCCGGGAGATGCTCAACATCCTCTCCGAACGCGGCTTCCCCGCCGATGAGGTCGTGGCACTTGCCTCCTCGCGTTCGCAGGGCACCGAGGTTTCCTATGGTGACCGGACGCTGAAGGTCTCCAATCTGGAGAATTACGATTTCTCCGATACCGATATCTGCCTGATGTCGGCCGGCGGCGAGGTTTCCAAGAAGTACTCGCCGAAGATCGGCCAGCAGGGCTGCATCGTCATCGACAACTCGTCGGCTTGGCGTTACGACGCCGACGTGCCGCTGATCGTGCCGGAAGTGAACCCGGACGCCATCAGCCAATTCACCAAGCGCAATATCATCGCCAACCCGAATTGCTCGACCGCCCAGCTGGTGGTGGCGCTGAAGCCGCTGCACGACTTCGCCAAGATCAAGCGTGTCGTCATCTCGACCTACCAGTCGGTCTCCGGCGCCGGCAAGGACGGCATGGACGAGCTGTTCAATCAGACGCGCGCCGTCTTCGTCGCCGATCCGATCGAGAACAAGAAGTTCACCAAGCGTATCGCCTTCAACGTCATCCCGCACATCGACGTCTTCATGGAAGACGGCTACACGAAGGAAGAGTGGAAGGTGCTGGCCGAGACGAAGAAGATGCTCGACCCGAAGATCAAGGTGACCTGCACGGCCGTGCGCGTGCCCGTCTTCATCGGCCATTCGGAATCGGTCAACATCGAGTTCGAAAACGAGATCACCGCCGATCAGGCCCGTGACATCCTGCGCGATGCACCCGGCTGCCTCGTCATCGACAAGCGCGAGAACGGCGGCTATATCACGCCTTATGAATCCGCCGGCGAAGACGCGACCTACATCTCGCGCATCCGAGAAGATGCAACGGTCGAAAACGGCCTCAACATCTGGGTGGTCTCCGACAATCTGCGCAAGGGCGCGGCATTGAACGCCATCCAGATCGCCGAGCTGCTCGTCAATCGCGGACTTGTCAAGCCGCGCAAGCAGGCTGCCTGATACCATTTGTAAACCATAAGCTGTTAAAGCCCTGCTCGGTGAGCGGGGCTTTTTCGGGGCAAATCCAACTGCATAAGCGCTCGCCAAAAGGTGATCGTGACAAAATCGCGAGCGGCTGGCATTCTCTTGCCCGCCTAAAATCTATGCAGATCGAGAGCGGGGTTTTCTCAATGCGCATGACAAAATTGTTTCTGGCGGCCGTTGCGGCAATCGGCGTCCTCCATGCAGTGCCGGCGTTCGCGCAGGGACCGCAATGTGGCAATACCAGCGCCGGTTTCGACGCCTGGGTCGCCGATTTCAAACAGACGGCAGCGGCCAATGGCATCAGCCAATCGGTGCTTAGCCGCGCCTTCGCCAACGTCAACTACAACAAGCCGACAATCGCCGCGGACCGCGGCCAGAAAAGCTTCAAGCTCTCCTTCGACGCGTTCATGCAGAAGCGCGGCGGCGCCACCGTCATCTCCCGCGGCCGCGGCATGAAGGCAGCCAACCAGGCGCTTTTTGCCTCAATCGAACGCCGCTTCGGCGTTCCTGCCGGCCCGCTGATCGCGATCTGGGGCATGGAGACCGGTTTTGGCAGCTACATGGGCAACCAGCATACGCTGTCGGCCGTTTCGACGCTCGCCTATGACTGCCGCCGTTCGGACTATTTCACCGACCAGCTCTATGCCGCGCTCCAGCTCGTCTCCGAGGGTTATCTGAGCCCGCAGGCCAAGGGTGCAGCCCATGGTGAAATCGGCCAGACGCAGTTCCTGCCGCGCAATGTTGTGCGCTTCGGCGCCGACGGCGATGGCGACGGCCGCGTCGACATGGTCGGTTCCCGCGCCGATGCGCTGGCCTCGACGGCGAATTTCCTCAAGGGCCATGGCTGGCGCGCCGGCGCCGGTTATCAGCCGGGAGAGCCGAACTTCGTCGCCATCCAGGGCTGGAACGCCGCCAGCGTCTACCAGCAGGCGATCGCCTATATCGGCCAGCAGATCGACGCCGGCAGATAATGCATGTCACCCGGCGCCGCGGTTCCGGGATAATGTCCGCCGTCATCGGCAATCATACGCAAAAACGCCGCTGCGACATGCGGCGTTTTTCATATGCGGGAATCAAAGCCGCCGCCGGACGCCGTCTTGCGGCGCTCCTCCTGCGGCACGATCGGCCCCGAAACGACGCAGTTACGGCCAGAGGCCTTGGCGGCGTAGAGCGCCAAATCGGCGCGTTTGACCAGATCTTCGAAGTTTCGGTTGGTGGCTTCATTGGCCCGGCCGGCACATCCGAAACTTGCCGTTACCTTGAGAACATCCCCGTTCTCCAAGGGGATTTCCGCCGCCTCGATCGCCAGCCGCACCCGCTCGGCAACGATGGCCGCATCGTCGGGCGTCGAATCCGGCAGGAGTGCCAGGAACTCCTCGCCGCCATGGCGCACCAAGAGATCGAAGGAACGGAAATTCGCCCGCGCGATGCCTGCGACATGCCGGAGCACAACATCGCCGGCATCATGGCCGTTGATATCATTGATCTTCTTGAAATGATCGAGGTCGAAGAGCACGACGGAAATCCAGCGTGATCCGTGCTCGGCCTGCGTCAGAAGGGCCGATGCGGCGAATTCGAAGCCGCGCCGGTTGTAAAGACCGGTCAGGAGATCGGTCTGGGCGGCATTGCGCAACTCGCCGACCAGCGTCTCCCGGTCCCGCGTCAGCCGGTCGATCAGGCGCAGACCCCTTGCCGCGAGCACCATCACCAATGTCGCGAGAATGAGCAGGCCGGCGCACAGCGCCAGGATCCGCGTCAGGTGTAAATGCGAGCGCGTCGAAAAGTTTTCGCCGGTCTCGTGAATATCTCTCGCCGCCTCGATCATCTTCTGCTGCAGAAAACTCATGCGTTCGCTCTGTGCAGTGGCCCAGACGTCGCGCACGGCGCGCGTCGGCCGCGATCCGGCGAGGATGGCATCTGTGATCGCATTCGCCTTTACCTGGTCGCGGCGACCGAGATAGGTGACGATGTCGCGCACGATCGGTGCCGCCGAATGAAAGACCATATGGTCCATGCCCTCACCGAGCATGACCTTGCCCTGTATGAACAGCTCCACCGGAAATCTGGCGGAAACGCCATGATCGAGGTATCGGGTGCCGACGCCGGTAATCAGCCTTTCGCCGTAATAGGTCAGCATGATGCCCATCAGCTGATTGGATTTCTCGAGCAGGACCGGATCGCTGATCAGGGGTGAAAGCGCATCGACGACGGCAAGCTGCTTCAGAGCTGCATACCAATAGATCGACCCGGGATCGCTGCCGAAATAACGGCCCTGGTCGACGCCGCTGCGCGCAGCGACGATGCGGCTGTAGGCAAGGCTGAGAATCGACAATTCTTCCACAAGCCCGTCCTCGAGAGTATCGCGGGAGGGCAGGCTGGCATAGAAGGCAAGGCGCTCGCGATCGAGGGTCGAGCGGCTTTGCTGCATATCGGCGGCAGTCTTGCTGCTGGGATGCGCGAGATAAAGGCGCGTGGCGCCGATTTCACTGAGGATCTCCGTGGCGGCGATGGAGCCGCCGCGGGCGAGCACGTCGGCGAACTGCCGGTCTTTCTCGAGATCCCCGTATTGTTTGACCGAAGCCCGTATGACGATGACGCCTTCAATGAGCATGAAGACGAAGGGCAGCATGATGGCCGCCAGGATAACCCTTTTTATGGTCTCGAACTTCATCGCCAATCGCCAGGGTGATCAAAACGTCGGTCGTGCGCCCGGCAATCTTAGCAGCAATTCTTAATAAACTGATAAAGCGGCAGATCCCTAGATTTCGGGACGAATAAAGTCGCGTGTCTCGGCGTCCATCACCCAGAGTTCACCGGTCGAAATATCGAACCAAGCTCCGTGAAGATGCATTTGCCCCGCTTCCTCTAGCGCCTTGATGTCGGGAAAGCTTCTGAGATTGTCGATCGAATTGCGGATCGAGACTCGCTCCAGCGCCGTCTGCCGCTCGGCGGCCGTCATCACGTCATTGCTCTGGATCTGCTCCGCGGCGGGCTTGACCAGCGACATCCAGCGGCCGATGAAATCGCCGGGCGACAGCGGCTCGGCATTCGGATCGAGTGCGGCGCGGATGCCGCCGCAGCGGCCGTGGCCCATCACGACGATATCCGAGACCTTCAGCGCCTGCACCGCAAATTCGAGCGCTGCCGACGTCGAATGGAAATGACCGTCCGGCTCGTAGGGCGGCACCATGTTGGCGACGTTGCGGATGACGAAGAGCTCACCCGGGCCGGCATCGAAGATCAGCTCCGGTGCCGCACGTGAATCCGAACAGGCAATGACCAGTGTGCTCGGACTCTGACCGTTTTCGGCAAGCAGTCGATACCTGTCACGGGCGTCGGCATAACGCCCGTTCATGAAGTTGCGGTAACCGTCCAGAAGGGAATTTGGAAAACGCTGCATGCTACTGGATTAGCGCGCGCGGCAGACAAGATCAACTGCTGCACTGCAAAATGAACGGATGAGCGGATGCGTCATTTTTTCCGCCGCTGCGCCGGATGTACGAGCCGGCGCATCTGCACCATGGCCATCGGTGTCGAAAGGCTGGAAGCATCGCTCGCCAGCATCAACTCGTTGCTGCCGCGCTTGACGGCGCGCGCCAGCACCTCGAAGACGCTGGCCGTGGCAAGCTGCAGCGCCTTTTCGTCCTCGAGCCCGGAAAGCAGGCGCGACAGGAAGACGGCGGCAAGCAGGTCGCCGAGGCCGTTCGGCGGGTTTTCGACGACACGGTGCTCGGCAAGAAGCGCGTGGCGGCCGGAAAGATAGAGATTGCCGGTTCCCCCTGCCATCATCGGCACGGCCGAGGTGACGAGCATGCGCGACGGCCCGAGCGCCAGCGCCGCCTCCATGATCGCGCTGTTGTCTTCGAGCGCTGCCCCGGACAGCCAGGCGAGCTCGTAGCGGTTCGGCGTCGCAAGCGAAGCGAGCGGGATGAGATGGTCGCGAATGGCCTCCGCGGTCGCCTCCGGCACGTAAAGACCGCCGAGATCGCCCATGACCGGATCGCAGACATACAGCAGATCGGGATTATCTTGCCTGAGCGCAGCGATCAGCCGGGCGACGGAGCGCGCCTGCGCGGCATTGCCGAAATATCCCGAAAGCACCGCCCTAACCTCGCCGATCCAGGGCGCCCGGATCAGATCGTCGATCGCCGCGTCGAAATCCGCTTCCGCAAAGGTCAGCCGCGTCGAGCGGCCGTGGCCGGGATGCCAGGGCAGCACGATGGTCGGCAGCGCCCAGACCGGATGACCGAGCGTCTCCAGCGCAAAAACGGCCGCCCGGTTTCCGACCGAGCCGCGCACCACATGACTGGAGATGACGATGACTGCGCCCGCTGCATTTTCCGACATGCTACAAGATCCGAATGATGACCGCGTTTGATGATCTTTTTGATGTCACGCTGTCAACCATTCTTCACGTGAGCGTGGAAATGTGCGGCGAAACGAAAAACAAAAAGGGGATCCTCCCGTTCGTTTTGGCCACGAAATCGGAAAAATCTCTGACAATTCCCCATTTCCAGGGCCAAAAAAGCGTCAAAGCGATCCATCACGGCCGCATTTTAGAGATTTTTTCGCGAAATCTTCTGCTAGCTTGCAGAAAACCAGTCCATTGCGGGAGGCGATTCATGGCTGCCAGAAACAATCCGAAACGAGAAAAGCAGATCGAAAGCGCGCGCAAGATCGCCAAGGCGACGGGCGAAGCGCATCTCGATCCGGAAATTCTCTTCGGACGGGCCAGCAATGACGATCTCGAACTCTATACGCCTGAGATGCTGGCGCTCTCCGCCGCGCATTCAGCAAAGGAACTCGCCGCCTGGAACGGCAAGGCGCCCCGCGTCAGCATCGACACCATCGCCGATGTGACGCCCGATGGCATTGCCGTTTCGGTGCTGTCGGTCACCGACCGGAACATGCCTTTCCTGTTCGAATCGGTCATGGGTGAAGTGACGAGCACCTATCGCGACCTGTTCATGGCCGTGCATCCGATCCTGGTCGTGGAGAAGGGCAAGGCGCCTGGGCTCTATTCCGCCGATCACCCGAGCGACCCGGCCAATCGCGTCAGCCATATTCAGCTCCATATCGCCCCGCTCAACTCCGCCCAGGCCGCCGACCTCGTCAAACGCGTCGAAACCGTGCTCGAACAGGTCCGCCTGTCGGTGTCCGACTGGAAGCCGATGCTTTCCAAGATCGACGGGGTGATCGCCGAACTCTCAGCCAATGGCGCCAGCCGGAAGAAAGTCGATCGCGATGAAGCCGTCGCCTTCCTGACATGGCTGCGCGACGAGAATTTCACCTTCCTCGGAATGCGTGAATATGTCTATTCCGGCAAAGGTTCCGATGCCAGGGTCGAGCGCGACAAGGGTACCGGCCTCGGCATCCTCTCCAATCCCGATGTGCTGGTGCTGCGCACCGGCAAGGATGCTGTGACGACGACGCCTGAGATCCTGGCCTTCCTCGACGGCCCCGACTTCCTGATCGTCACAAAGGCGAATGTGAAATCCATCGTCCATCGCCGAGCCTATATGGATTATGTCGGCGTCAAACGCTTCGACGCCGACGGCAACGTCACCGGCGAGCTGCGCATCGTCGGGCTTTTCACTTCGACGGCCTATACGTCGCTCGCCTCGGAAATCCCGCTGCTGCGTTCCAAGATCGAGAAGGTGAAGGAACATTTCGGCTTCGACCCGATGAGCCATTCCGGCCGCATGCTCGACAACACGCTGGAATCCTATCCGCGCGATGACCTTTTCCAGATCGACACCACGCTGCTTGCCAGTTTTGCCGAACAGATCAACGATCTGGCCGACCGGCCGCGTGTGCGCGTCCTGCCGCGCATCGACCATTTCGACCGCTTCGTCTCGGTGATCGTCTACGTGCCGCGCGAGGAATATGATTCGATCGTCCGCGAACGGATCGGTACCTATCTGAAGACCGTCTTTGACGGTCGTGTCTCTGCCTATTACCCGGCTTTTCCGGAAGGCGGCGTGGCGCGCGTGCATTTCATCATCGGCCGCTCCGGCGGCAAAACGCCGCGCATTCCGCAGGCAAAGCTGGAGCAGGTGATCCGGGAGATCACCGCCCGCTGGGACGACCGTTTCGAGGCGCTGGCCGGACCAAAGGCGCCGAAGATATCGGTCGACCAGGCCTTCCAGGATTCCTTCACGCCTGAAGAAACCGTAGCCGACCTCGCCGATATCGGCGCCTGCGCCTCTGGTGAGCCGCTTCGCATCCAGTTCTATCATCGTCAGGAAGAGCAGGGCCGAACGCTCTCGCTGAAGATCTTCCATGCCGGCGGCCAGTTGGCGCTGTCGCGCCGCGTGCCGCTTCTTGAGAATCTCGGTTTCAATGTCGTCAGCGAACGCACCTTCGACATCGCGGTGCCGGTCGCCGATGGCGAAACGAAACTCGTCGTGCTGCATGATATGGAGCTTGAGGCCCGCAATGGCCGTGACATCGATCTGCAGCGTTATGGCGCCGCCCTCGAGGAAGCCTTCGTCGCCGCCTTCGCCGGCACGATCGACAATGACAGTTTTAACCGGCTGATCCTCTCGGCCGGGCTCTCGGCACGCGAGACGAATGTGCTGCGCGCCTATGCACGTTATCTCCGCCAGGCCGGCATCGCCTACTCGCAGGACTATATCGCACTCGACATCGATGTCCCACGCATCAAATCGCCGAGGATTACCGAAACCAGCGCTCGGCCTCGCTGGCGCCCAGCAGGTGAATAAGAACGCGGTCATCGCCGGTCGACGCGGCAAGCGGCTTCTACCCGAAAAACTCCCGTCGGCGGCAGCCGACGAGATCAATGCCGGCCGCGAGGCTACGGCGACCTATATCGCACGCTGTTGTCGATCACCGATAATATATCGGGCTCCCAAATCGCCGCCGAAGGATGTCAGGAGCGACGACGGCGACACCTATTTCGTGGTCGCCGCCGACAAGGGCACCGCGACCTTCTCCGACACCGCCAATGCGCTGGCGCAGGAAGCCGGCTTCTGGCTGGATGATGCCTTTGCCTCCGGCGGCTCGGCCGGTTACGACCACAAGAAGATGGGCATCACTGCCCGCGGCGCCTGGGAAACCGTTAAACGCCATTTCCGCGAAATGGACATCGACATCCAGACGACGCCCTTCACAGTCGCCGGCGTCGGCGACATGTCCGGCGACGTTTTCGGCAACGGCATGCTGCTCTCTCCGAAGATCCGGTTGATAGCAGCCTTCGATCACCGCGATATCGTCATCGATCCCGATCCCGACATGGAAAAGACGCTCGCCGAGCGCCAGCGGCTCTTCGAGCTGCCGCGCTCAAGCTGGCAGGATTTCGACAAAGTGTGCTCTCCAAGGGTGCGATGATCATTTCCCGCGCGATGAAATCGGTCACGCTGACACCGGAAGCGGTCGCCGCGATCGGCATCGACAAGACTGTCGCCACGCCCTTCGAGATCATGACGGCGATCCTGAAGAGCCCGGTCGACCTGCTCTGGTTCGGCGGCATCGGCACCTATGTGAAAGCGACGTCCGAAACCGACACCGAAGTCGGCGACCGCGCCAACGACCCGATCCGCGTCACCGCGGTCGAGGTGCGCGCCAAGGTGATCGGCGAGGGCGCAAACCTCGGCGTCACCCAGAAGGGCCGCATCGCCTATGGTCTCAAGGGCGGGCGCTGCAATTCCGACGCCATCGACAACTCCGCCGGCGTCAACACCTCGGACGTCGAAGTCAACATCAAGATCGCGCTGGCAGCCGCCATGCATGACGGACGCCTGACCCGCGCAAAACGCGACCAGCTGCTTTCCTCGATGACCAGCGAGGTGGCGACGCTGGTGCTGCGCAACAACTACCTGCAGTCGCTGGCGATCTCGCTGACGGAACGCAAGGGCACGGCCAACGGGCTGGAGCTTGGCCGTTTCATGAGCGTGCTCGAGAGCGCCGGCCAGCTGAACCGCAAGGTCGAGACTTTGCCGGACGAGCAGACGCTGGCCGAACGTTATGCCGCCGGCAAGCCCCTGACCCGGCCGGAAATCGGCGTGCTGGTGTCCTATGCCAAGATCGTGCTCTTCGATGCGCTTGCAGCCAGCGACCTGCCCGACGATCCTTATTTCACCGCGACGCTTTCCAATTATTTCCCCGTGAAGATGCAGAAGTCGAATGCCGGCGATATATCAGGCCACCGGCTGAAGCGCGAAATCATCGCGACGGTGCTTGCCAACGAGGCGATCAACCGCGGCGGGCCGAGCTTCACAGTCGCCATGATGGACGCAACGGCGGCGTCGGCACCGGAAGTTGTGCGCGCCGCGATTGTCGCCCGCGACGGTTTCGATCTGAACCGGCTCTGGACCGAAACGGATACGCTGGACGGCAGGGTTTCCGGCGAGATACAGAACCGCATCTATGAAGAAATCAGCCATAGCTTCATCGTACTGACGCGCCTACTCTTGAAGACCGGCATGACCAAAGCGGATATGGCCGAAGTGATTAGCCGGCTGCAGGCCGCCTTGAAGAAACTGAAACCTGCCTTGGCCGAACAGTCGGCCGGCGATGCCGACGCACGCCAGGCGGAATACGTCCTAGCGGGCGTGCCCGAAAAGCTCGCAGCCGAGATTGCCAACCTTCAGAGTTTCGCGCTGGTGCCTGAAATCATGCAGATTGCCGAACGCACCGGCGAGCCCCTGGTGCGTGCCGCCGAGAACTACTTCGCGGTGTCACAGACCTTCCGTATTGCCCGGCTGCTGGCAGCCGGCGGACGGATTCTCACCTCCGACCATTACGAGAACCTAGCGCTTGCCCGCAGCATCGACCAGATCGCCAGCGCCAGACGCGATATCGTCATCTCCGCCCTGTCCGACCATGGCAAAGAGAAGCTTCCGGTTCAGGCCTGGCATGCACAGGACCGCATTCGCATCAACCGCATCGTCGAAGAGCTTTCGAGCCTCAGCGACAGCGGCGATCCCAATCTTGCGCGTATTACCGTTGCTGCAGGTATCCTGACCGATCTTGCGCGCGACCGGGGGAGGTGAGACAGTCCGCTGCAAAAGGGAGCGGATGTTGAATCGCATTGACTGGACAGGGACGCAGCCGCCGAAAGCCACGGAGAAGGGCATCTGGGGTTGGATGTTCTTCGATTGGGCCGCTCAGCCCTTCTTTACCGTGGTCACCACCTTTATCTTCGGGCCTTATTTCGTTTCTCGGCTGACCGATGACCCGGTTTCGGCGCAGACGACGTGGAGCAACATGGCGACGATCTCCTCGGTGATCATCGCCCTGCTGTCACCCATTCTCGGCTCGATCGCCGACCAGTCGGGCGCGCGCAAACCCTGGATCGGCTTCTTCGCGATCATCAAGATCGCGAGCCTTTTTGGCCTATGGTTCGCCGCCCCCGGTTCGCCGGTGCTTTATCCGGTCATTTTCATGATCCTTGCCTCGATCTCGGCCGAGTTTTCGATCGTCTTCAACGATTCGATGATGCCGCGCTTGGTCGCAAAGCACGAGGTCGGCAAGCTCTCCAACACCGCCTGGGGGCTCGGTTATCTCGGCGGCATGATCGTGCTGATCGCGGTCGTGACGCTGCTAGCGGCGAGCCCCGAGAGCGGTAAGACCATCCTCGGCCTCGACCCGCTTTTCGGCCTCGATCCGAAGACCGGCGAGGATGCCCGCATCACCGGGCCGATCTCGGCCGTCTGGTATCTGATCTTCATCCTGCCGATGTTCCTCTTCACGCCGGATGTCGGCAGGGGTCTTCCCTTCGGCACCGCCGTCCGCGCCGGCCTGCGGGATCTGAAAAACACGCTTGGCGAACTCAGGGAGCGCCGTGGCATCCTGACATTCCTCGTCGCTCGCATGATCTACCAGGACGGCGTCAACGGCCTGCTGATCCTCGGCGGTATCTTCGCGGCCGGCATGTTCGGCTGGGCGACGATCGAGATCGGCATCTACGGCATCATCCTGAATGTCGTCGCCATTTTCGGTTGCCTGATCGCCGGCCGCATCGACAAGGGTGTCGGTTCGAAGGTGACCGTGGTCATCAGCCTCACTATGCTGCTTCTCGCCACCATCGGCATCATCTCGACTGGGCCGGGTTACACGCTGTTCGGGCTGGTGGCGCTGCCGACGGCGGATTCCGGCGGCCTCTTCGGCACTGCGGCGGAGAAGGCCTATATCCTCTACGGCCTGCTGATCGGGCTCGCCTTCGGGCCGGTGCAGGCCTCGTCGCGCTCTTATCTCGCCCGCAGCGTCAGCCTGGAGGAAGCCGGCCGCTACTTCGGCATCTACGCGCTTTCAGGGCGCGCCACGAGTTTCATGGCGACGCTGCTTTTCTCACTGGTGACCTATCTGAGCGGATCACCCCGGCTTGGCATGGCAACGCTGATTCTGTTCCTCGCCGGCGGGCTGGTGCTGCTCATCCGCACACCCTATCCGGCCGATCGGGCATGACAACCGGCCCCGTCGGGCCGGGCGCCCGCACTCAATGACGGAAATGGCGCATGCCGGTGAAGACCATGGCAACGCCGTGTTCGTTGGCGGCATCGATGACTTCCTGGTCGCGCATCGAGCCGCCCGGCTGGATGACCGCCGTCGCCCCTGCGGCAATCATCGACAGAAGGCCGTCGGCGAAAGGCAGGAAAGCTTCGGAGGCGACTGCCGAGCCATGCGTCATCGGCGTGGGAAGGCCGAGCGTCTTGGCCGCCTCTTCGGCCTTCAGCGCCGCGATACGGGCGGAATCGACGCGGCTCATCTGGCCGGCGCCGATACCGGCCGTCTGGCCGTCCTTGGCGTAGACGACGGCATTCGATTTCACATGTTTGCCGACCTTGAAGGCGAACTTCATGTCCTCAAGCTCCTGCGCGGTCGGCGCCCGTTTGGTGACGACCTTGAGTTCCAGATCCTCGACCATGCCGTTGTCGCGGCTCTGGACCAGCAGGCCGCCGGAAACCGTCTTCGCCGTCAGGCCCGCAGCACGCGGATCGGGCAGGCCGCCGGCTGACAGCAGCCGCAGGTTCGGCTTGCGGGCGACGATCGCCTTCGCTTCCTCGGTAACATCAGGCGCGATGATGACTTCGGTGAAGAGCTTGACGATCTCCTCGGCGGTTTCGGCATCCAGTATCCGGTTGAGCGCGATGATGCCGCCGAAGGCGGAAACGCTGTCGCAGGCAAGCGCCCGCCGATAGGCCTCGACCAGGCTCGATCCGGTGGCGACGCCGCAGGGATTGGCATGTTTGATGATGGCGCAGGCCGGCGCCTTCTCCGGCAGGAATTCGGCGACCAGTTCGTAGGCGGCATCGGTATCGTTGATGTTGTTGTAGGAGAGCTGCTTGCCCTGCAGAAGGGCAGCCGTCGAAACCCCGGGCGCCTTTCACCGGTAACATAGAAGGCCGCCTTCTGGTGCGGGTTTTCGCCGTAGCGCATCTCTTCCTTCAGCGCCCCGCCGATAACCCGGTGGCGCGGCGTATCGATCGACAGCGCCTCTGCAAACCAGTTGGAAATCATCGCGTCATAGGCGGCGGTGCGGGCATAGGCCTTGGCGGCCATGCGCTGGCGGAAGGCATAGGCGGTCTTGCCGTCATCCGCAGAAAACTGCTCCGAGAACTCGGCGTAGTCATTGGGATCGGTCAGGATCGTCACATAGGCATGGTTCTTGGCCGATGCACGGATCATCGCCGGGCCGCCGATATCGATATTCTCGACGGTCGTCGGGTAGTCGCCGCCGGCCGCGCGCACCTCTTCGAAGGGGTAGAGGTTGATAACGGCAAGGTCGATGGCCTCGATGCCATGCGTTTTCATCGCTTCCTGATGGTCGCTATCGTCGCGGATTGCCAGCAGGCCACCATGCACCGTCGGATGCAGCGTCTTGACGCGCCCGTCCATGATCTCGGGAAAGCCGGTGATTTCGGAGATATCGGTAACGGCAAGGCCGGCAGCGGCGATCGCCTTGTATGTGCCGCCGGTGGACAGTAGCCGCACACCTTTCTGAGACAAAGCTTGGGCGAGTTCGACAATCCCGGTCTTGTCGAAGACGGAGAGAAGCGCGGTCTTGATTTCGACCTTGTCGGGGGCGGGGATCTTCTTGGAAATGACGGCCATGAAACCAACTCCGTTCGGGCTTCGGGAGACATCCGCGAGGGACGTTCGCATTCTGAGGCCGCGTTAGCACAGCTTCGCCGCCGCGCAAACAGGTGCTATCCCTTGCGGGACAAAAACCAGCGGATTTCCGTCTTCTCGGCAAGGTCGAAGTCGATCTCGATCTGGTCCGAGCCGCAAATGCCGGAGCTGTCGGCAAAGAAGATGTCCTCGGCGATCAGCACCTCATTGCCGGGTGCCGAGAACAGCCAGCTCGCCGTCCGGCGCCGTCAGCAGCACGGACTCGCTATCGCTCTGATGCAGGACGATCGAGGGATGGATATGAAAACGGGCGACAGCCTTCAGCGGCTCGTCATGCTCATAGCCCTCTCGAACGACGAGCCGGTCGCGACCGGTCACGATCGAGCCTGCCGCATTGAGTGTCAGTTCCCGCTCATGCAGCACCCCGAACGCCCTGACATAACCGTCATGGCTGAGCTTGATGCCGTCGCGTCCATCCTCGGTTTCGGCACGTTCGACGGTGACGGTCTTAACCGGTTCGGTAATCGCGTGATTGAGGAAGGGCGAGGGCGAAAAACGGCTGGACGAGGTGTCGTTGAGAATGACGGTCGAATGCGCCGCCGTCGTGCGCGCCATCTGGACATAGCGGTGTCCCGCAAATTTCGGCGAGCCGGAATTGACGATGAAGCGGTGGCGGCCGGACGACATTTCGAAGGACAGGCTGCCGGCATGCACGGTCCGCAGCGCGCCGCCCGAAGGCGGCGTGCCGGCATCAGCAATGATGATTGTTTTTCCGCCGGAAAGCCGCTGATAGCGCGACTGTGGCAAAGCCTTGAACGGCTGGCCGGCGGTCTCGTCATAGCGCAGCACCGAGATCAACTCGTTTGCCAGCGTCGAGGTGGCCCCGTTGAACAGCGCCAGATCCCCGTCCTGATGGCGAAAGAACCGCAATGCCGGATAGATGCGGTCGATGCCGGAGATCAACTTTTGCGGCAGGTCATGGCCGAGATTGACATAGGTTTGCCTGAGCGGCAGCAGATCGAGCAGCAGTTCCAGCCCGACGCGCGGATTGCGCGAGATATGGCCGCCATCCGGCAGAATCTGGCTATCGAATTCGCGGTCGAGCGCCTGCGCCGCCCTTCTGAGGGTGGATGCGCGAGCTGGCATGGCGACGGAGGCCATGGCGAGCGCGATTCGCAGCCGAAATAGCTCTAGGCCGCCCAGCGTATAGGGTGCCATGCGGTGCAGGAACCTTACCTGGAACGCCAGCGACTTCATGAAGCGGCGATAGAAGCCGCGGTCGGCATTCTGCAGCACCACCGGCGAATGCGACAGCCAGGCGATGACGCGCTGGGCGGTGACGTCGACCTCCCAGGCAATGCCCTCCATGCGGCCGGCATGAATGGAAAGCCAGCTGTCGACGATCGCCCGGGCGGCGGTCGAACTGCGCTCTGACTTGTTTGCCCGCATGTGCCGCAGCCAGCCGAAGCTGTGAAGGCGGATCGCGAAGGGGCGCGAGGGCAGAGTGAAAGTGAAGGGTGACTTTCCACCCGTTTCCAGCATCCGCCCGGCCATTAGAAACCGTCCGTTGAGGATCTCGTCGGCCACATGCGAATCGATGCTGCGCAGATCGGTCGGGGCGACGATCAGACGCTCGGGCACCTTGATCGAATGGCGGAAGAGTTTTAGGCGCAGCAACGCGACGCGGCGCAAGGCGCGCCGCCAAGCCTCCCGAACATACATGCTCGCAAAACGCCGACCGGACTGCATATTCTATTGTCTATTGACCCTCGTGGTTAAGAATAGGTGAAAAGCGGCCGATTTCATCGCCCACAATGAATTAATTCGTAACAATGTTCGAATATACGCACATTAACGTCTTTCATCCGACGCCATGCGCGGATGGGACACGTCTTCCATAGGGAAATTTGCCGCGACGCGCGTGGGCTTGCAATCAGGTCATCCGCCGCAGCACGGCGGCGTAGAAACCGTCGAGGCCCGAGGCGATGCCATCCGGCATTTTCAGCATGGTGGGAAGCGTGCGGAATTCGCCGAGCGGCGTGATCGCCGCTTCGAGGCCGGGCCAACCACCGGCATCGATCCGAACGCGCTCGATCCCACGCGTATCGGCAAGGACACGGGCGACCACCTCTTCGCCTTCGGCGGGATCGAGCGAGCAATTCGAAAAAACCAGCGTTCCATCAGGCGTCAGCAATGTCAGCGCGTGCCGCAACAACCGTTCCTGCAGTGCCGCCAGCCTGGCGATATCCTCAGCTCCCTTGGTCCACAGCACGTCGGGGTGCCGGCGTGTCGTGCCGGTGGACGAGCAGGGGGGCATCGAGCAGGATCGCGTCGAAACGCTCCGCCGGCTCGAATGTCGTCAGATCCGCCACGATGGTTTCAGCCTGAAGGCCAAGCCGGTCGAGATTCGACCGCAGCCGTCTGAGCCGGCTTTCCGACTGGTCGAGGGCGGTGACCGTTCCGCCGGCAAGGATGAGCTGCGCCGTCTTGCCGCCGGGCGCGGCGCAGAGATCGGCGGTGCGTTTGCCCGAGAGATCGCCGAAAAGCTTGGCCGGGATGCTTGCTGCCGCATCCTGCACCCACCACGCGCCCTCGTCGAAGCCTTCGAGCGAAGGGATGCCGCCATCGAAGGCGGCAAGCCGCACGCCGCCGGTTGGCAGGGCAACGCCGTTCAGCCGCTTTGCCCAGCCTTCGGGGTCGGACTTGACGGTCAGATCGATCGCCGCCGGCTCGAGCTGGGATTCCGAAATCGCCAGCGCCGTGTCCCGGCCATAGGCCTTTTCCAGCCTGGCGATGAACCAGGTCGGCATCGGCGAGACCTTGCCGATCTCTTCTAGCACCTCAGCCTTCTCGCGGCCGAGCCGGCGAAGAATGGCATTGACCAGTTTGGCGAAACGCCGGTTGCGCGGATCCTGATTGGCCTGCTCGACGGCAAGATCGACGGCCGAATGATCCGGTACGTCGAGATAGAGGATCTGCGCCGCCCCGATGGCGAGCACATGGTGCAGTGCCCGCGCGCCTTCCGGGAGCGGGGATTCCAGCAGTGCTGCAATCGCGGCATCGATGCGCGGCAGATGGCGCAGTGTCGTATTCAGAATGGCGCGGACCAGCGCCCGATCGTTTTCGCCGAGCGCCTTGTAGGCCGGATTGCCGTGTTCATGGTCGAGAGCACCGTCGAGCGGCAGTTTGCGGTCGACGACGGCGGCGAGAATTTTTGCCGCCGCAGCCCGGGCCTGCAGGCCCGGTTTTGCCGGCGTGGATCGCTCGGCGGCGGTCTTATGCTTGCGGAATGGTTTCTTAGTGCCGTCTGAATTCAAGACCATGGACCTTTTGGCGGTTGTGAACCACCGCGACCAAGACCCGTATCCGGAACAGAGCGCGATTTGCGCGACGGATTAGCAGCCCGAACCGGCGGCGTCGAGACGTTCATGCCGCCCTGCGCCATGTCGTGGAGCGCAGCGATACGGTTTTCCGTGTTCGGATGCGTCGAAAACAGATTGTCCATGCGCTCGCCGGAGAGCGGATTGATAATGAACATATGCGCCGTCGCCGGGTTGCGCTCGGCATCCTCGTTCGGCACGTGCGCAGCGCCGCGGGCGATCTTGCCGAGTGCCGAAGCCAGCCAGAGCGGATTGCCGCAGATTTCGGCGCCGCGGCGGTCGGCCGAATATTCGCGTGTGCGGCTGATCGCCATCTGCACCAGCATGGCGGCAAGCGGCGCCACGATCATCGCGACGAGAACGCCGACGAAACCGAGGGGATGGTTGTTGTTTTCGCGAGTGCCGCCGAAGAAGAAGGCGAAGTTGCCGAGCATCGAGATCGCGCCGGCAAGCGTGGCCGTGATCGTCATCGTCAGCGTGTCGCGGTTCTGGATGTGAGCGAGCTCATGCGCCATCACGCCGGCGACTTCCTCTGGAGATAATGCCTGGAGCAAGCCCGTCGACGCGGCGACGGCTGCATTTTCAGGGTTACGGCCGGTGGCAAACGCATTCGGCTGCGGGCTGTCGTAGAGGTAGACCTTCGGCATCGGCAGGCCGGCATTGCGGGCGAGATCGCGTATGATCGCAAAGAATTCCGGCGCGTTGCGCTCGTCGACTTGCTGGGCGCGATAAGCCGAAAGCACCATGCGGTCGGAGTTCCAATAGGAGAAGAAATTCATGCCGGCGGCGATGACGAAGGCGATCATCATGCCGGACCGACCGCCGATCAGAAAACCGACAAACATGAAAAGCGCCGTCATGAAGGCAAGCAACATGGCAGTGCGAACAAGGTTCATTGCGAATCTCCATCTCCGATTTCGCCGTCACAAGCTTTCAATCGCGGCATCGGCGCATTATGATTTGGTTATTCACCAGCCATTTTCAATATTTCCGGCAGGAGAAGCCCATGCAGGAAGCCGACAACGACAATAGCGAACTGCCGACGGCGGAAGGATCGGAGCCGCCGCGCAAGGTGCTGTCCCCGGCTGCCAGGCGCGCCCTTGCCGAAGCCGAGGAGCGGCGCAGGAACCAGAAGCCGCTTGAGCTGCCGCCAGAAACCGGCGGCCGCGGCGGCGCCGAGCCGGCCCGCTTCGGCGATTACGAGATCAACGGCCGGGCAATCGATTTTTGAACGGATCGAAAAAACTGGCCGCCAGCCTTCATCCAGTAGGACGAAATCCGCAAGCTACAATGTGCGACAGGGAGACGCTCCGCGAACAAAACCGGGGCGGCTTCATCTATCAGGCGGTCGCCTTGTTTTGCCGGTCGAAGAAAACGGAAAAGTTCCAACGATTTCAGAGTTGGGATAAACCTCCTCCAGCTGCCATCCACGCAGAAGATCAATCAAGGCTATTCGGGACCACAAGCACGTCGCTTTGGATCTCGTTAACAATACGAGATGCTACGCTGCCCAAAAGAAGATTGGCGACGCCGGCGCGGCCATGGGTCCCGGTAATGACGAGGTCTACGTCACCCTCATCCACCAGCAGGCGGAGAGCATGTACCACGTCGCCACATCTGACGCTGACATCGAACCTGTTCTGCAAAGCCTCACCAGCGGCTTCCGTGACGAACCTGGTGCATTCGTCGAGCGCGGACTGTTCGAAATGGCGTGCATAACTCGCCTTGTCCTCCGCCCACATTCGGTACGGCGGATCGAACGCGTGGAATAGTCCGAGTTGGGCATGGGGGAACCAGCGCAGCGCAACCTGCATTGCGGGCCTGGACGAGGCGCTCAGGTCAGTGGCCAGGAGCGTTCGTGCGCCGCCGTCCATGACCTTCTTCTTTACCACAAGCACTGGAACAGCAGACGACCGCGTCAAAGCAGTGAGGGTGCTTCCAAACGGCAGATCACTCAATAGCATGCTTGTGGTAAGACCGGTAACGATCAGGTCGGCCCGCTCTCTCGCCGCCACTGTCTGGACGACTGTTGCTGGTGTTCCGATATCGACTTGAACGGACGAGCGAAGATTCATCGTTGCCAGCTCCTCGCGCAGCCGCCGTGCGTTTCGGCGCGCAGCAGCCTGGGAGGCGAGGCGGGCCAAGGGCTCGGCACTCAAGCTGCCATCGTCGATCGCATGAACGGCCGTGAGACTGGCATTCCATTCCATGGCAAGTTGTACTGCGCGATCTTGCGCGCGATCACACCGCGCAGTGAAGTCAGTTGCAAGCACGATATGACTCGGAAGTCTGTGAACGATGCGCTCGCTCGCCACTACCGGTGAAGAATTCAGCATCTTTCGCTCCTATCATCTGGGGCGCGGCGGCCTATCCATGCAGAGCCGACGCGTCAGCGGCAGGTGTGCCGAGGTCCGAACGTCGGCGATGACCGTTCTCTACGTCGTGCAGGAACGCCTAGCGTCCCGGACGAACGGACGCCTTCGCTTCCGCCCGATCTTCGTTCACTGCCAACACCGTGAGCTTGTGCTGGCTGTTGTCTCGCGCGGTCCAGCCCATTGTTTGACCCGTGGACAGGCCGAGAAGGGCAGTGCCGATGGGGTCAGGATGGATATTTTTCCCTCGGAAATGTCGGCATCTTCCGGGAATACGAGCGTGACTATGCGTTGAGCCCCGGCGTCAGTTTTATATTCGACTGCCGATCCCATCCGAACGACCTTCTCAGGCACTGAGCTGTCCGAAGCCACGCGTGCGCGTTCGAGCTCAAGCAGAAGGGCATCGGAAATCTCGGGAAGGCGGTCTGCCGCGGCAAGCGCAAGTTTGTTCAATCGCCGATAATCCGTGTCGCCGATTACGATTGGGGGCTTTCGTGGGGTCTGGCTGTGAGTTTTCATTTTTTCGGTCTCCTAGTTCAACTTACCGCCACCCTTCGAGCGGCCATGGCCCGCGGTCTCTGGTTTTTTGCCCACGCCTCGCTCTGCAGGATCGCCATCACCTCATCGGCGGATCGGGCCAGCCGAAGCTCCTCTCGGAAGAGCGGCGCCCGCACGAAACGAAACAGTTGCGAAAGCGCGGGCAGGAATGTGTGAGCCTGCGAGCGCGGCCAAAGGATCGTGAAGACCAGATCGACGGGGTTGAGGTCGGAACTTTTGAAATCTATCGGAGGCGCCAATCGCGTAAACCAAGTCACCGGCGACGAAATCGGGTGCAGTAAGGCGTGTGGGACGGCAATACCATGGCCGATGCCGGTCGAGCCGTGTCTCTCACGCCGCCAAATGCTGCGAAGAACCATCCGATGATCGAGCGCGGTTCTCCGTGCAATTCTTGTAGCGATCTTGGCGAGCGCCGAGTGCTTCCCCTTTGTCGCGAGGTCAAGGGTAATATTTTCTGGCGGCAGGTTTCTGAAGGTCATCATGGTCGCCTCTGAGCCGATTACGCGCGACTACGATCGCAGTGCATTTCGGCACTCCGTCTGCGTCTCGCATTTTAGTTGAGAGAATGGCTGCCCGGACGCGACGCCAGGAGAGTTCGCGTCCGGGTTAGAGGCCTGCTTTGAGGCGTTGAGGCTCCCGCCATGTCACCGTTATATTCATGATAACTGAAACATGGGGACTGAATTCTTGAAATCAAGCACATGCCCGCCCGCAGAAGCGCCTTGACTTGGCCACAAGGGCGTCATCCTGACGGATCATTGGGCGGATCTGCGGCTGCTTCTCTTCGCTATAACAGCCGCAGAGATGGGAGATGCCGTTGGATTTGGGTGCCCGGGGGGAACGATATCAAATCCAATGGCTATTTTCAGTTCCGATGCTTGGTCCGTGTCACGCGCCGCTACCTGCCTTATTTTGCCGGTTGCCGATCAGGTCGTCGACAACAGCCGGATCGGCGAGCGTGGAGGTATCCCCAAGCGCACCGAAATCGTCTTCGGCGATCTTGCGCAGGATGCGGCGCATGATCTTGCCGGAACGGGTCTTCGGCAGGCCGGGCGCGAACTGGATCTTGTCGGGTGCGGCGATCGGGCCGATTTCGGCACGCACATGTTTCACCAGTTCCTGGCGAAGCGTGTCCGTCCCTTCGTGACCGGCCATCAGCGTCACGTAACAATAAATGCCCTGGCCCTTGATCGGGTGCGGATAACCGACAACCGCGGCTTCCGAAACCAGATGGTGCGAGACAAGTGCGGATTCCACCTCCGCGGTGCCCAGCCGGTGGCCGGAGACGTTGAGCACATCGTCGACGCGTCCGGTGATCCAGTAATAGCCGTCCGCATCGCGCCGGCAGCCGTCACCGGTGAAATATTTCCCCTTGTAGGTGGAGAAATAGGTCTGGATGAAGCGCTGATGATCGCCGTAGACGGTGCGCATCTGGCCGGGCCAGCTGTCGGTGATGCAGAGATTGCCGTCGGCCGCCCCTTCCAGCACCTTGCCCTCATTGTCGACCAGCTGCGGTTTGATGCCGAAGAACGGCACCGTCGCCGAACCGGGTTTCAGATCGATGGCGCCGGGCAGCGGCGTGATCATGTGGCCGCCGGTTTCCGTCTGCCACCAGGTATCGATAACCGGGCAGCGTTTGTCGCCGACGACATTGTAATACCATTCCCAGGCTTCCGGGTTGATCGGCTCGCCGACGGTGCCGAGCAGGCGCAGCGACGAGCGCGAGGAGCGGGTGACGAAGTCGTCGCCGGCCCCCATCAGCGAGCGGATCGCCGTCGGCGCGGTATAGAAGATATTGACCTTGTGCTTGTCGATGACTTCCCAGAAGCGGCCCTGATCGGGAAATTCGGCACGCCCTCGAACATCAGCGTCGTCGCGCAGTTGGCGAGCGGCCCATAGACGATATAGGAATGGCCGGTGACCCAGCCGACATCGGCGGTGCACCAATAGACGTCGCCGTGATGGTAGTCGAAGACATATTCATGTGTCATCGCCGCATAGACGAGGTAACCGCCGGTCGTGTGCAGCACGCCCTTCGGCTTGCCGGTCGAGCCTGACGTATAAAGAATGAAAAGCGGATCTTCCGCCTTCATCTTCACCGGCGGGCATTCCGCCTTCACCGTGGCGATCTCCTGGTGGTGCCAGAGATCGCGGCCGCCCAGCCGGTCTTGCCGCCGGTGCGGCGCACCACCAGCACCTTATTCACCATCACGTGCTGGCGTGCGGCAATGTCGATTGCGGTATCGGTATTGTCCTTCAAAGGCACCGGCTTGCCGCCACAGACCTTCGTCGCAGGTAATGAC